>JBAXVL010000040.1:0-11863 GCA_037129095.1 Actinomycetota bacterium
AGAACAGTTCCGGCGTCAACGCGATCAGGATTTTTTATTTTGTTGAGTGCCACAAGTGCAGGCGCACTGATTTTTAGTTTGAAGGCGATGGCATACAGCGATTCACCAGGAAGAACTGTGTACTGCAATGGCGGCGCAGTGTTCGTTGGCGAGATACTGGTGCTTGTAGTTGTCGTAGCAGGTTTTGAAGCAGATGTAGAAGAGCCGCTATCAGTGAGTAAATACGAAAAGAACGCGAGCAGTCCGAAGATGCATGTGCTCCATAACAAATACATATGAAGGCGAGTGCGAAGGAACATTCATGCCATGTTATGTCTGTCACAGCCAGATGCGCAGTACGCCCCCATAAGAGAAATCGAGGGGCGTTGTTCTAATCTGTTTGTTTCATGATTCCTGAGACTCGATCTTTCCCCGGCGCTGAACGCCCAGCCCGTTCATATCGCCACAACGCCGACGGTGTTGATCTTGCGGTCTACGAGTGGGGTGCCGAATCAAACCCACCACTCTTTCTGGTGCATGGTGGGTCTGACTTTGCAGGCACGTTCGACGTATTTGCCCCCCTCATCGCAGCTGCCGGTTACCGAGTCATCGCCTGGGACCACCGTGGCCATGGAGATAGTCAACATGCAGCCCTGTACGGATGGGACGCAGATATTCGAGATGCGCTGTCAGTGATGTCAGCCATCACCAATTCAGCTGCACCTGTCATCGCACATTCAAAGGGTGGTGCACTGATGATGCAGCTTGCCGATTCATGCCCGTACCGAATTTCTGCAATGGTGAATATTGATGGCATGCCGAGCAAGCGTCGTATGCCAGATGTTCCGGACCATGATCAGTCACGACTACTTGCAGACTCAATTGGTTCATGGCTTGATTTCCGTCACGAAGCTGCTGATTCAGAACGTAAACCAGGAACATTGGTTGACCTTGCACAACGCAGAGGAAAAATGAACCCTCGTCTTTCAATTGAGTGGCTTGAATACCTCGTCACAATCGGCGCACAACAAGATGCAGATGGTTGGCGTTGGAAACTTGATCCCACCATGCGCTTCGGTGGCTTTGGTCCGTGGCGTCCCGAGTGGGCGTCATTACGTATGGCAGCACTCAATATGCCGTTCCTCGGATTACTTGGCACCATTGATGAACCAATGGGTTGGGGTGCTCGTCCACGTGATGTGTTGCCATGGATTCCTTCTAGTGGACGACTTGAAGTTCTTGAAGGCATCGGCCACTTCATTCACATTGAAGAACCAGAACAAGTGAGCAAATTGGTGTTGGAGTTCTTGTCATGAACACAGTGTTATTGCAACACAACAAAGTGACATTGGCATTGCATGAAGTTCGTCCCGGAACTGGTCGCCCTCTGTTGTTCTTGCACGGACTTGGCGAAAGCGCGACCATGATGTCAACACTGTCTGTTACTTGGGCTGGCCCAGTGTGGGCGCTTGATTTCACTGGGCACGGCGATTCATCTGTTCCAGCAGGTGGTGGTTATTCCTCAGAAATCCTTATGGCAGACGCCGATATTGCCCTTCGCCACATTGGTGAAGCAACCGTTGTTGGCAGAGGACTTGGCGCCTACATTGCGTTTCTCATCGCTGGTGCGCGACCAACACTTGTTCGTGGTGCCGTGTTGCTTGATGGGCCAGGACTTGCTGGCGGCGCAATTCACGCAACGTCAAACACTGAAATCACATCGGGTGGCAATCGCACCGGAACAACTCCAGACCCATGGGCACTCATTGAGTTGTCGCGCGATGCACGACCACCTACGTACACCACAACATTTGCACGACTTGCTGTTAGTGGTTCAGGAATTGCAGACCCAATCGCTGTTACATGCAAAGTATCACCGCCGTGGGTGGAGGCAATTCGTGCAGAACCCGGCGTGATGATTGACATCACTCTGCAAGATGCTTTAGATATTTACGCTGCGGTTTAAATATCGCGCTGAGTAACAGCGTCAGCAAGACCAACAAGTGCTTCATATGCATCACCGTGAATCGATTTCTGATCTAACGATGCAACGGCTTCGTCACGCAATGAAACGATCAGTGATTCCATTTCGGCAACTGCACCTGTTGCTGAAACAACTTCTTGAACAGCTGATACATCTTCACTTGACATTCCAGGTGTTCCGATGGTGTCGAGAATTTTTAATTGCGATGCTGATGCAAGCGCATACGCTCGAGCCAACATCGGAGTTGGTTTTCCTTCCAGAAAATCTCCCCCAACAGACTTTCCTGTAATTGACGAATCCCCGAATGCGCCCAACATGTCATCACGCATTTGAAATGCGTCACCAAGCGGTAAGCCATATGCCGACAACATGGGCATTAATGCAGAGCCGCCATCACCATTCGCGGCAACAGCACCAAGGTGCAGCGGGCGTTCAATGGTGTACTTGGCGCTCTTGTAACGGCAAATTCGTTCAGCAATTTCAATGCGGCGCTCGCGACGTGCCGAACCCAAGGTGTCGAGATACTGGCCAATATTCATTTCCATACGGAGGTCGTGCCATATAGAGCGCGCAGCCACAGAAACATCGTCCATCAACTTGTCAGAGATCACATAGGTGATATCGCCAATAAGAATTGCTGCGCCCTCACCGAACCGGCGCGATTCCCCCGCCATCTGCTCAGCACTATGCATGTCTGACATGCGTCGATGAGTCGTGGTGTTCCCACGACGAGTCTCTGCATCATCAATGACGTCATCGTGAAACAATGCGAACACGTGCAACAACTCAATTGCTGCACCAAAACGGAATTGTTGAACATCTGTTGGGTCGCCACCTGCTGCTACCCAACCCCAGTGGGCGAATTGGGGCCGTAAACGTTTGCCTCCACCAAGAACCAATGATTCGATCTCGTCGAAAACGGTTTCTAGATCTTCGTCGATCTGAGTCCACGTACGTCTTTCATCATCGACAGCGGTTGTAAGGACTTCATTAACGCGCGAAATGATTGCGCTGGCTTCACTCATTCGTCGTCGTCTTCGTCTTCTTCATCAAAATCTGATTCTTCAAATTCAATATCTGCCACAAGAGTGTCAACGGTGAGTTGAGCTGCAGTGATTCGTTCGTTGCACCACGTAATAAGAAACGAGGCGCGTTCCACCTTGGTAGCCAAAACATCAACATCAATCGAGTTGGAATCAAGCTGCGACAAAATTGATTCAATCTCGGTCATTGCTTCTGCATACCCTGCTGGTGCAGCCTGTGTTGTTTTCTTAGCAGCCATTAGGCAACTCCTTCTACTGTGCTGGTGACGCTGCCGTCGGCAAGCGCAGTGACAACGGTGTCACCTTTTTTAATATCTGAAATTGATCGAACAACATTTCCCGAAGAATCACGCGTGATGCTCCAACCGCGCGCCATGGTGGTCACTGGGTCGAGTAAACGAACTGATGCAGCATGCATCATGAGTTTTTGTGTTTGACGTTCAAGAGCTGTACGAGGCCGGGTACGAAGACGTTCTACCGACACTGCAATGCGAGAGCGAGCACGCTCTACAGCTGTTTGAGTAAGAGACCGTAACGAACCGGCACTATATGACAGTTCCGATAAAAAGCTTTCAACAATGGCAATCACAGATTGCGCACATGCAGTGGGTGTCTTGTTAGCCGTGTGGGCCACAATGTCAGCGATGCTCGTATCTATTTCGTGACCAATACCTGTGAACACCGGGTGTGAACACTTTGAAATCGCCATTGCTATCTGCTCGTCATCAAAAGCCGCGAGGTCGCCTTTTGAACCGCCGCCACGCATCAACATCACAAGATCTATGTCGTCACGGCGTGAGAGTGAATTCAGTGCTGCCACTATTTGCGACACAGCTGCATCGCCTTGCACACGCACATCACAAAATGTAATTGCAAACCCGATACCAGACTCTGTGAGGTGCTGCTGAGCATCAGCCCACCCCGCAGCTTGGCTTGAAGAAATAATCCCCAAACGCAAGGGGACTAACGGCACTGGAATTCGCTTGTTGAGTTTGTCAATGCCCTTTTCCATGAGTTGACGAAGTAGTTCTTCACGTTTCGCGGCAACATCACCAGCAGAGAATTGAGTATCAACGTCTGTAGCAATGAGATTCAATTTTCCGAACGGACCGTAATATTCCACACGACCAAACAGGCGAACTTTCAATCCGTCTTTGAGTTCGATTCCTTGCTGGCGCAATTTTGCTTGCACATTGCGTAGTGGGCCAGCGAACAAGTTGATATTCAATTGCGCCTTGGCGCCGTCAATATTTTCAATCAATGTGAAATAGGCGTGAGGATTTGGCTTACGCAATCCTTGTATTTCACCTTCCACCCAGACTCCTTCATCAAAGGACGCCTTGAGAACGTGATTGAGAACCTCAGTGAATTGTCCGACACTGAACGACGGAACTCCATTGATGAATTCGACCTCGGCTGCCATTGTGTCTACTCTACGGAAGGCGCAGACAGTCCGAAGGAACCACCGGCACGAACTTGTGATGCATACATGGCATCAAGCGCCATCAGTTCATCGTGCGTTCCCTGTTCCATAATGAGACCGTCATCAAGGACCACGATTCGGTCGGCGTCGCGAATAGTAGATAGTCGGTGGGCAATCACAATTGCAGTTCGGCCATGCAATGCTGATTCAAGAGCTTCTTGCACCAATGCTTCGTTCTCATTGTCTAGGTGACTTGTTGCTTCATCAAGAATCATGATGGCTGGGTTCTTCAACAACATTCGCGCAATGGCTACGCGTTGTTTTTCTCCGCCAGATAAGCGGTAGCCGCGCTCGCCCACCAAAGTGGCATAACCATCTGGCAAGCCGGCAATGGTGTCGTGAATGCGTGCAGCCACACAGGCAGCCTCAATCTCGCCCTGTGTGGCATCAGGCTTGGCATAGCGAAGGTTGTCGCCGATCGATTCATGAAAGAGATGCGGGTCTTGCGTAACAACACCGATGGCATCGTGCAATGAATCACCAGTGAGGTCACGAACATCGACGCCATCTACGCGTACCGCGCCTTGCGTGACGTCATACAAACGCGGAACAAGTGTTGCAAGCGTGCTCTTTCCTGAACCGCTAGAGCCCACAATGGCAATTGTTTCTCCGCTTGCAATCTTCAACGAAAGACCTTTCAACACATCTACATCTGGGTCGCTGCTTACTGTCCCTGGCGCTTCCAACGAAGCAACAGATGAAGCAGATGCTGGTGGGTAACGAAACACCACATTGTCGAATTCAACTTCGCCACGAGGGTCAACAAGATCAATTGCACCCGGGCGATCGAAAATTGCGACGGGTGCATCAAGTACTTCGAATACTCGATCAAATGAAACAAACGCTGTAATCACTTCAATACGCGCGTTGGTGAGCCCAGTAAGTGGTTGGTAAATACGTTGAACAAACGCTGCCATTGCAACAAGTGTTCCAGCAGAGATTCCACCGGACACCACAAGGTGCGCACCAATGCCATAAATAGCAGCTGCACCCATTGCACCAACAAGACCAAGTGCAACAAAGAAAACGCGACTATAGAGAGCAGCTTTGATACCCGTATCTCGCACTCCTGCAGCGCGGCCCGAGAACATTGCAACTTCACGCTCACGACGTCCGAATAACTTCACGACCATTGCACCAGCAACATTGAATCGCTCGTTCATCTGTGTATTCATTTCGGCGTTGATATCCATTTGCTGACGCGCGATAGAGCCCAACTTTTGCCCAACTCGTTTTGCGGGAACAATAAATAGCGGCAAGACGATCAGCGACAACAGCGTAAGGCGCCATTCAAGAGCAATCATTGCGGCCAAGGTTGTCGCTAATACAACAATGTTGGAGACAACACTTCCCAAGGTATTGGTGACTGCGTTTTGTGCGCCAACTACATCATTATTTAAGCGGCTCGTGAGTGCACCAGTTTGTGTGCGTGTAAAAAATGCAATCGGCATCTGTTCCACTTTGTCAAATAATGCAACACGTAAGTCATAGATAAGGCCTTCACCAATACGAGAGCTCAGCCAACGCTGAACAATGGCCAGTCCAGCATCTGCAATTGCAGCAAAGACCAGAATGATTGCAAGTGTCGTGATGAGACCGCGATTTGCCTGAGGAATAGCGCGGTCAAGAATGGCCCGAAACAGCAGCGGTGGCGCAAGAGCCAATAATGCTGATACGCAGATAGCGGTAAGAAAAACAATGATGTCTGTGCGATAGGGAGTGGCAAAAATCCACACTCTGCGCAGGGAAGCTCGTTGAACCTTGGCACCTTTCACCGCAGCGCCATCTCCTGGCAACATCATGTGAGGACCCATACGCACCCCATTGAGGCTACGGGCGTTCCTGCGCCTAGTGTTCATATCTGTGATGCGTCGTTATCTTGCTGTTGTTGCCCTCATCGTGACTGCGACTGCTTGTTCGTCGGGTTCCAGTTCGTCTGCCACCTCGTCTGATTCACCCATTCCGCCGTCAACTCTCTATGCACCAGCGGTCGGTGGCACTCTCGCGTGGAAATCCTGTTCCGGTGATTCCCTTGACCCCTTGCAATGTGCTCGATTACAAGTGCCATATGACTACAACAACCCATCCAAGGGTTCGTTCTCACTCAAATTGGTGAAGCATCCAGCAAATATTCAGGCAAAACGAGTGGGGTCCATGCTGGTCAATCCTGGAGGACCCGGCTTTGGCGGAACAGACCTTCCGAAAAACCCTGAGTCCTATTTCAGCACCACTCTGATTAACACCTTCGACATTATTGGTTGGGATCCTCGCGGAACTGGTGAATCAACTCCCGCGGTCGATTGTGTTGACAATTACGACACATACTTCACGAGTGACCCATCACCTCAGACAGATGCACAACATCAGGCTCTTGTAGACATTTCGAAGGCATTCAACGACGAATGTGAAAAGAAGAGTGGCGCGATTCTTCCGTATATTTCCACCAACGCAACGGCCCGCGACATGGACATGATTCGCGCAGCTCTCGGCGAAAAGAAAATCACTTATTTTGGTTTTTCATATGGCAGTGAATTAGGCGCCACGTGGGCCACCATGTTCCCCAGCACCGTTCGTGCAGCAGTTCTCGATGGTGCAACAGATCCGACATCGAACTACATGCAAGGCGGCCTTGACCAAGCAAAGGGATTCGAAACTGAGTTCACTAAGTTTCTTGCACAATGTTCCGCTAACAAAAAGTGTCCGTTCTATAACAATGGCAATGCAGAAGGCGCCTTTGACACATTGATCAAAAAACTTGACGTTCACCCACTTCTTGTTTCAAAAACTCGTGCATTGGTGAATCAAACAATTGCGTACACAGCGGTGTCGCAAGCAATGTATTCATCAACCTTGTGGCCAGAACTTGAGTCCGCGCTTAGTAAGGCGCAAGCTGGTGACGGATCTGGTTTGCTCTCACTATTTGATTCGTACTACCAACGCACACCGGATGGTAAGTACGGGAACGAATTAGAAGCGTTCAACGCAATCATGTGCCTCGATGATCCGGGCCCAAAAACTGTTGCTGAAACGGACTCATACATTCCAAAATTCTTAGCAATCGCGCCTCGACTTGGCATCAGTTTCACCGGCGGTTACAGCTGTGTCTTTTGGCCAGCGAAACCAGATCGTCGAATTGAAATCACAGGTAAAGGTGCTGGCCCCATCATCGTTGTGGGTACAACTGGCGATGCGGCAACTCCGCTGGCGAGTTCCCGCAAGATGGCATCGACTCTTGAAGATGGTCGACTCATCGTTGTAACCGAAGATCGCCACACTGGATATGGCTCAAATGATTGCGTCGTCAACGCAGTCGATAATTACCTGATCACAACGAAAGTCACCTTCGCTGAAAAAGCTTGCTAACGATTCATCGTTAGTTGTTTCGTACTGGAGGAAGGAGGGGGATTTGAACCCCCGGAGAGTTACCCCTCAATGGTTTTCGAAACCATCCCATTCGGCCGCTCTGGCACCCTTCCGCGCCTCAACGATATCGGTGTGAATGGCCATGCCCACTAAGGAAACTACGCCACCTGGTTTGCTTTGTTGGGTTGGAAGATTGAAACGGCGGCGGCAGCAACTGCAAAACAAATTGCTACTTTCCATCCGTTGCGGAATCCTTCAATTCCTTTCGTTTTTGATTGCACAGTAACTACAAGAGCTACACCAACAGCTGCGCCAACTTGACGGAAGGTGTTGTTAATTGCACCACCGACTGCGAAGCGATTCTGTGGCAAACGCAGGACTGTGCACGCAGACAACGCGGGGAACGTTGCGCCAAGACCAATACCAAGAAAGAACATCAACGGTAGGAATGGAAACCATGGTGTTGGGTTTGTGTGTAAGAACAAAACAGATCCCATTACGGTGCTTGCCATAATCATTGGCCCAGCAATCAATAGTCGCCTATAACCAATCATTGCCATCTTGCGACCAACAATCATGGAAGTCACGGCAACGGTGATTGGTGACAACACCGAGAACCAACCAGCCTTTGTTGCACTGAAATGCCAGATTGTGCGTTGAAACAAAACGTTGTTCAAAATGTTTCCACTAAATGCTGCACCGTACAGAAAGGTAGAAATATTTGCCAGCGTGAAGGTGCGTTCTTTGAACAATTCACCTGGTAACAACGGATCACTGTGATGCACAGATCTCCACGCAACGATGAGACCAAACGACAAGGCGATTGCAAATAGTGAGAGCACTGATGAGTCGGCCCATCCCAGAGTTTCTGAACGCGAGATTCCCCACACAAGCGATGCAACCGCAATAGTAAACACCACTGCTGCCAAAATGTCTGGTCGCGAACCTTTCATTCGTTGTGATTCAGATGTCACGCGCCATGCAAGCAACAACGTGATGAAACAAATGGGCACGTTGATCCAGAATGCTGAACGCCAGCCGAATGTTGAAACAAAGAATGCGCCGAGTGTTGGACCTGATGCAACTCCAAGTGCACCAATAGAACCAACCCACGCCATTACTTGTCCGCGCTTTTCGGCAGGGAACACACCGAGTAACAAGCCAGTAGATGCGGGCACCATCATTGCTCCGCCAACTCCTTGCACCGCACGACCAGCAATCAGTAGTCCCATCGTTGACGCAATTGCGCACAGCAACGATCCGACCAAGAAGAATCCGGTGCCGGTAATGAAAAATCGCTTGCGACCAATTTGATCAGCAAGTCGACCGGAAACGACAAGCAATGAACCGAACAAAATCGAATAGGCAGTTACAACCCACGCGATCGTTGATGATGGATCTTTCGGAAAACTCTTATGAATTTCAAAGAACGCGACATTCACAATGGACATATCCAATGTTGAGATGTAACTCGCGATAGCACACACGGTAAATGTGGCCCACGGACTAAAAACCCTGCGTGTTGGTGTCTCAGTAGTTGACATGTATTCCCCCCGGACCACGCATGCTTTTCAGCGATTAGCCAACGGTACTACGGAATTTACGAACGCTTAGAGGCGAAGAACTCTTTCAGCAATGCTGCTGATTCTTCTCCAAGCAAGCCATGTTCTACAGGCGGGTTGTGACCAAGGCGTGGATCGCTCATCACGTTGTACAAACTTGCTGTTGCGCCAGCTTCGAAATTGGCAGCGCCATAGACAAGTCGACCAATGCGAGATGACTGCGCAGCACCTGCACACATGACACATGGTTCAAGCGTGACAACAAGTGTGCATTCGTCCAAACGCCAACTGCCAAGTTTTTGGCTTGCATCGCGCAATGCCAGCACTTCTGCGTGAGCGGTTGGGTCGTTGGCAAATTCTCGTTCGTTGTGGCGACGGGCAATGATTTCTCCGTTATGGAGCACAACAGCACCCACCGGTACGTCGCCATGTGCGAACGCGAGGCGTGCTTCAACAAGAGCAACCTGCATGGCTTCGAGATGAATGTTCGACATATCTGTCATGGCGGAAGGGGTGGGATTCGAACCCACGGAAGCTTTCACTTCACACGCTTTCCAAGCGTGCCGATTCGGCCGCTCTCGCACCCTTCCAGGCGGTTGTATCGCTACAACTACGGGTTGTCAGGCTAACTGCCTTGTACGCTGGAACCCTCAACGACTTCGGGTTCGCCCGTGGGTGGTGAGGTGGCGGTCGGGTCCTGTGCGACGATCGCCCGTAAACCAGGTCAGGTCCTGACGGAAGCAGCCTCCACGCGGGAACGATCGTGCGCCGCAGATCGCCTGGCCGTCACTTCACTATCCACGGACTAACCAGAACACATCTTTAGGGGTCAACATGTCAAAAAACAAATGGATCGCTCCAGTCGCAATTGTCTCTGGAATCATCCTTCTCATCATCCTGATTCTCACCAGTTCATACAACGGTCTTGTTGATCGTGAACTCAAGGTTGACCAATCGGTTGCAGATCTTGATGTGCAGTTGCAGCGTCGTTTCGACCTGATTCCGAATCTCGTGAAGTCGGTTGAGGGTGCGCTTACACAAGAACGCGCAATCATTGGAAAAGTCACTGATGCTCGAACAAAGTACGCAAGTGCTGCCTCGGGCAATGACCGCGTTGCTGCTGCTGGTCAACTTGAAGGTGCATTGTCGCGCTTGCTTGTTGTCGTTGAGAACTACCCACAGGTTGCCAGCTTGCAAAACGTTCGTGATTTACAAGTGCAATTAGAAGGAACGGAAAATCGTGTAGCTCAAGCTCGTCGTTCGTATAACGAGACAGTCACTGATTTCAATCGTGGAATTCGCCGTTTCCCACGCTCCATCATTGCTGCTTCTTTTGGTTTTGAAAAGCGAACCTTATTTGTAGCAGCCGCAGGAGCAGACGTAGCCCCAACCGTGGACCTCAACCCAGGTGGCTAAGAAATCGTTCTTCGCTATGGCACTGTTTGGTGTCATCCTTCTTGGGTGCTCGTCAACCACTGCCTCATTTCCTGAATTCACTGCGCCAGTTGTCGATTCAACAGGTCGAGTCTCTGCAGAAGTGAAAACACAAATTAATAGTGAGTTGATTTCGTTTCAACGATCCGGTGGTCCTCAAATTGCAGTTGCTGTAGTTGACTCCACAGGTAACGCAAGTCTTGAGAACTACTCCATTGATCTTGCGCGGACGTGGGGCATCGGAGATAAACAAAAAGATAACGGTGTTCTTATTTTGATTGCGTTAAACGATCGCACCTTGCGCATTGAAGTGGGTAGCGGAGTTGAAGGTGAACTCACAGACGTCACTGCGGGTGGAATTGTTGACTCGGTCATGCTTCCGCGTTTACGCGCAAACGATGTTGATGGTGCAGTACGCAATGGTGCACGTGCAGTGATGCAGGTGTGGCGCGGAGAGAACATAGTTTCTGAACCGATTGTTCCGAGCAATACCGTCACTGAGACAACACCACAGCAATCTATTTTCGGCATCATTTTGTTCTTCGGGCTTATCTTGCTGTTCGTCACGCTTGCGGTACGTGGGAAGCGAAACGGCGCAGGCATGCTCGGACCTTTTGCTGCGGGAACCATGTATGGCGGAGGCTTCGGTGGTCGACGCGGCGGCGGTTTTGGCGGCGGAGGCTTTGGCGGCGGAAGACCGGGCAATTAAACAGAAAAAATAAATGATAGAGGTTAAAGACATAGTAAAAATATATCAGACAGGCTCAGTTGGATTTAAGGCTCTTTCAGGAGTTAGTTTTAAAATAAATGATGGAGATCAATATAGCGAGAAAGTGATAGATGTTTTGAAGGTTGTTTCGGTAAATGATGCACTAGAAGCACATGTGATAGCAGCAACAGGAAATGAAGATACAAATATAATAATTGATGTTTTAGCAGGTGCTACGGATGTAGATACTAATGACACATTATCAATCCTAGACGATCATCAATTAATAGTGGGTAAATACGGTAC
>JBAXVL010000041.1:0-11853 GCA_037129095.1 Actinomycetota bacterium
GGATTCTTATGACCACTGATATGACGACGAATCATGGCGGCAAAGTTGCGCTCGATGAGAGCCAAGTGAGCAAGATGGTCGAGCGCAGACCAGAAATTCGATGGGTCGTGCTCACTGGGTGTGAGATCACCGAACAACTGGTCTTCGGTGAGATGCGAGTACGTCTCCAACAACCATGCCCGGTCTTCATTCAGTTTCTTTTCAATTTCGATGCGATTCATGATTCCCCCTGAGAATTAGTAACCCGATTCTGCCATGAGGCATGCCATACAAGTACTGTCACAGTCATGGCCTCGCTTCCCGCCCATCCTGAACTTGGTTTTTACACCCTTGCTGGTGCTCCAAAATCGCCGCGCGACATGCTGAGCGAATTAGCTGACGCTGAAGCCATGGGTCTTGGCACCGCATTTATTTCTGAGCGCTTCAATATCAAGGAAGCTGGCGCTCTCACCGGTGCAGCCGTTGCGGTGACCAACTCCATCAACATCATCACTGCGGCCACCAACCACACAACCCGTCACCCACTAGTGACTGCATCATGGGCAAGCACATTGCACCTCTTGTCAGAGGGGCGTTTCAGTCTTGGCATCGGACGCGGAATTGAAGCCATGTTCAAGGCGTACGGCATGCCCTTGGCCACCACCGACTCAATGGAGAAGTTCGCATACGTGATGCGTCAGTTATGGCACGGCGAGACAGTGATGAATTACGAAGACATCACGGGCGAGTACCCAATACTTCGACTTGATCCCGCATTCGATTTAGATATTCCGCTCAGCATCACAGTGTTTGGTCCACAGACACTCGAAATGGCGGGCCGTGCGTACGACAACGTGATCTTGCATACCTTCTTTACAGACGAAACAACACAACGCGCAGTGCAAACAGTGAAGCGCTCTGCTGAACAAGCAGGCCGTGATCCTGCTTCCGTGAAGGTGTGGTCATGTTTTGCAACCATTGGCGATCACATTGACCCTGCGCTGCGCTTAAAGAAGACTGTCGGCAGATTGGCAACGTACTTGCAGGCGTATGGCGACCTCATGGTGCGCACCAATAACTGGGACCCTGAAGTCTTGAAGCGCTTCAGAGCTGATGAATTTGTACGTACTTTTCCTGGTGCTCTTGACGCAAAGGGAACAACAGAAGATCTTGAGCGTGTTGCGCCACTGATTCCCGAAGAATGGCTTGCACCGTCAGCATCAGGAACACCAGAACAATGTGTTGCCGCAATTCGCAATCAGTTCGCCCTCGGCTGTGACGGCGTCATCATGCACGGCGCAACACCAACAGAACTTGCACCAATTGTTGCGGCGTATAAGGCCTAGCGATTGATCAGACGCTGGCCCAATGAGCCATCAGCATGTCGGCACCTAAGTCTGGGCGTTGACACATCCACCAGTGCCCCACTTCCGGCAACACTGCAATGCCAGCACCAACACTGTTCGCAACAGCAGTCATGGTTTCCAGAGAACCTGCGAAATGATCGCCTTCAGCAATGATGACTAATCCATTTTTCGGCTGAGCAGCAACAAACTCTTTACCCACTGCCACCATCGCCGGCTGAGCCGCATCGCGATACAACGCCAGAATGCAACGCGACATCTCGTCATCAATGTGTGACTTCACGTCTGCTGCAATTTCGCGTGTCATACCTAAACCACTAAACGCATCAACAAACTGATCATCGGGCATTGCAACCATGCCCGCAACCATCTGTTCACCAAGTTCAGGTGCTTGCCATCCTTGCGCCATATCGTGCCACTGGTAATCAGCGTGCAAGAGGCCTGCACAGTCGGCCGCCCATGACCGCACAATGCCTGGTTTCTCGCTGAGAACTCCATACACATGGCCAGCTCCCCAGTCATGACCAACGAGATCAATGTCTCCACCGATGGCTTCAAGTTCTGCAATCAGCCAATCACGATACTCGCGCATGGTGGCACCCCAGCCTGCAGGAGTCGGAGCGCCGAAACCTGGAGGCGTCAACAGCACGATGTTGTCAACTCCGCGCTTCTTCAATTCAGCGACAAGCAATGACCACACTGCTGAAGTTTCTGGATTGCCGTGAACGAAAACCTTTGTAGTACTCATGTCTTTACCCTTTGTTCTTTGATTTCAAATATGCAGCACTTGCTGCTCGACTTTCAGCATCATATGACGCAATTACTAACGAATCTGCATCATTGGCATTGCGGGCGGTACCAATCATCTCTTCAGTTACCGCATTGACTTGTTGCTTTGTAGTCCGCAACGAATAGCCAGGTTTCATAGCCAGCGACAGTGCCATGTCATCAACATGCGCGGTTAAGTCTGAGTCAGGAACAACTGCATTCAAGAATCCCAATGACTGTGCTTCTTTCGGATAAAACCGTCGACATGTCAGTACTAATTCTTTTGTTGCTGCTGGTCCAATCTCTCGCACCAACCGTGGAATGCCGCCCCATGCAAGAGGAATACCTAGATCAACTTCTGGAATTTGAAACACTGCTGACTCTGCCGCTATTCGTAAGTCGCAACTGATTGCCACGATGAGTCCGCCGCCAATGCAATGACCTTGAATTGCTGCAATGGTCAGTGCGTTCATGTTGGTCACTGTCTCAGCCATGATGCGGCCGAGGTCTGCACTTTCGCGCACTCCCCTTTCAGGGTCAGGGTTTGAAAAATCATTAAGGTCAAACCCAGCAGAGAACGACCGTCCCTGGCCAGACACAATGACAACCTTCACCTCACGCTGTTCATCAAACCAACGAGCTGCAGATGCAAGATCCTGCAACGCCTGTCGCGACAATGCATTCAGACGCTCTGGGCGGGCCATTTGCAGGTGGCCAAGTGAACCTTCTACCGATACTTCAAGTGTCTGATATTGAGCCATGACAGCGCCTCCTCAATGGTTCGACACAACTTGCCGTGCCATAAGGTTTAGTGCGTACACCACAGGTGGCTGAAACTCAGCCCCTGCACCCAAGGGAGACCCAATGGAACGTGAAGCCTGGATTATCGACGCTGTTCGCTCACCACGAGGAAAGGGCAAAGACACCGGCGCCCTTCACAACGTGCACCCGCAACGCATCCTTGCTCAAGTTCTCAATGGCCTGAAGGATCGTGTTGGTTTTGACACTGCAGCAGTTGACGATGTCATCATGGGTTGTGGCGCTGGCAGTGGCGACCATTCAATGGACATTGCACGCATGTCAGCTCTTGATGCTGGTTGGGCACTTGAGGCTCCTGGCGTCACTTTGAATCGTTTTTGTGGTTCTGGTCAGCAAGCAGTGAACTTCGCAGCCATGGGTGTGTTGTCGGGCATGCAAGACATTGTGGTTGCTGGCGGCATTGAATCAATGTCTCGTCCATCACCAATGCATGTTGATGGTTTTACCGCTAACAACAATCACCTACGTGATCAGTACAACATGGTGCCTCAGGGAATTTCTGCTGACCTTATTGCAACTGTTGAAGGCTTCACTCGCGAACAATGTGACGCACTCGCGGTTGAAAGCCAGCGCCGCGCACAGGTTGCAATTGCAGAAGGACGATTCGAACGTTCACTGATTCCGATCTATCACGATGATGGAACTCTTGCTCTTGCAGTCGATGAACATCCTCGCGCAGGCACAACCCTCGCCGACCTTGGCAAGCTCACACCAAGTTTTGAAGGCATGGGCGGATACAAAAAAGATCCTGAAGGTCTCACCATTGATGAAACCGCACGCCTTGCATATCCGCACATCTCAGGCATCAATCACGTTCACCATGGTGGTAACTCTTCTGGTGTTGTCGATGGTGGCGCAGCTGTTCTTGTGACATCACCTGACTACGCAAAAGCTCACGGCCTTAAGCCACGTGCGCGCATCATCATGAGTGCAGTAGCAGGTACAGAACCAGTCATCATGCTCACGGCGCCCGGACCAGCCGCAAAGCTCGTGCTGAAAAAAGCCGGCATGACATTTGACGACATCGACCTGTTCGAAGTCAATGAGGCTTTCGCAGCCGTTGTATTGAAGTTCTTCAAAGACACTGGCGTTGACCCTGCCAAGGTCAATGTGAACGGCGGCGCTATGGCACTTGGTCACCCCATTGGCGCAACAGGCGCAATGCTGATTGGCACTTTGGTCGATGAACTTGAGCGCCAGAACAAGACAACCGGCCTTATCACCATGTGCACCGGTGGCGGCATGGGTACAGCCACCATCATCGAGCGAATCTAATCTCGCGCCAGCAACTGCTGGCGTACAGTAGTGACATGCCAAGCAATCTTCTTCACTCCTTTGCAAAACCATCCTCTGACGCATTCATCAATATGGTGCGCGGCGATATGGCATTGCTGTGGGATGACAAAGGCAATGAATACATCGACGCCATCGGCAGCCTTTGGTATTGCCAAATTGGTCATGGCCGCACAGAGATGGCAGATGCAATTGCTGCACAAGTAAGCACCCTTGAGACCTACTCAACATTTGACCCATTTACGAATCCACTCGCTGAAGCAGTGGCATCCAAAGTTTCGTCGCTCTCTCCCATCAATAATTCCCGCGTCTTTTTATGTGGCAGTGGATCAGAGGCAATCGACACAGCCATGAAGATTGCGCGCACCGCACAAATTCAAGCTGGCCACCCTGAACGCAGTGTCATCATCACGCGCAACCGTGGTTATCACGGCACGAACTATGGCGGAACCAGCGCACAAGGTCTCCCCCTGAACAAAATCGGCTATGGAACACTTCTTGAAGGCGTCATTCAAGTTGATGCCGATGACATTGAGGCAATGTCCATTGCGTTTGAACAAAACAAAGGCAACGTGGCAGCAATTATCGCTGAGCCACTGCAAGGTGCAGGCGGCGTATGGCCATCGAGTACCGAATACCTCTCCGGACTTCGCCGCTTATGCGACAACAACGGTGCGTACCTTATTTTCGATGAGGTCATCACGGGCTTTGGTCGTCTCGGCGAATGGTTTGGCGCTACGTATTACGGGGTCACGCCCGACATGATCACGTTTGCCAAAGGAGTTACAAGTGGGTACCAACCTCTTGGTGGAGTAATTACTGGTGAAGCAATCAATAATGCACTCGCTACAGACCCAGCGTTTTTCTTGCGTCACGGGTACACCTATTCAGGGCACGCCACAGTGTGCGCAGCTGCACTTGCCAACATTGCCATCATGGAACGCGAAGGACTCGTTGAACGCGCCAAGCACATTGGTGCACGCATTGAAAAGGGACTCCAGGCTCTTAGTGCAGATGGCACGCTCACCGGTTACCGCGGTGCAGGTGCTATTTGGGCTGGCAAACTTCCCGACGACATGGATGCAACAGTTGTTCGTGACGCCATGATCAAGAAGGGTGTTATCGCTCGTTCAATTCCTGGCGTCATTGCGGTGTGTCCACCATTGGTGATCACAGATCAACAAGTCGACACTGTGCTCGACGTATTTGCGTCGGTTGTTCAGAGTCTCTAGGGCAAACGACGAATCAAGCTGCTGGTGTCTAAGCGACCAGCACCATCTGCATACAGTTCGCGATAGAACCCAAGCACCAAATCTGCAACGGGCAATTCAGCACCGTTTCGTTGGGCTTCTTCCACACAGAAACCTAGGTCCTTAATCATCCATTCAACAGCGAACCCAAAGTCAAAGGAATCGTCAACCATGGTGTGACCGCGGTTTTCCATTTGCCAGCTTTGTGCTGCGCCTTTCGAGATCACATCAATAACCGCATGTGCATCAAGACCTGCCTTTGTTGCAAACGCCAAACCTTCAGCAAGGCCCTGCACAACACCAGCAATACAAATTTGATTCACCATTTTTGCCAACTGTCCACTACCGGCATTGCCCAAACGAATACACGAACGTGAATACGCTGTAGCAACAACAGCAACGCCTGCAAACACTTCTTCAGAATCAGCGCCGCACATTACGGTAAGAGCACCGTTAATCGCTCCTGCTTGACCACCAGACACAGGCGCATCAACAAAACCCACACCGACTGCTGCACACGCTGTAGAGATCTCACGGGCTAGTTCAGCACTAGTTGTTGTGTGATCAACGACGACCAATCCATCATGTGCGCCGGCCAGAACACCATCAGGGCCAAGAACAATGGCACGCACGTCTTCATCATTGCCAACACACAACATCACAACGTCGGAACTAGCAGCAACCTCGCGCGGAGTTTGCAATGCCGTTCCGGAAAACTCAGCTACCCAGGCATCTGCGCGGGCAGAAGTGCGGTTATAGACAGAAACAGAATGACCTGCAGAAGAAAGATGCCCGGCCATGGGAAAACCCATGACACCAAGACCACAAAAACCCACACGGGTCATGATTTACTCGTCGTCTTCGTCGTCAAGATCGTCGTCAGCATCGTCAACTACTTTGACAACTGCTTCAACTTTCTTCTTGGCAACTTTCGCCACCTTCAGCACGCCTTTTTCAAGCGCCTGATTGAGAAATTCTTCTGCTTCTTCTTTACTGACCTTCAAGGCCGGTGCAATTTCTGAAATCAAGTTCACGCGCGCACGCTCGTACATGGTGCGCTCGGCTGCAGACAATGAAGCATCGCGGTTACGTGCTGCCAAGTTACGAACAACTTCTGCTACTTGGTAGACGTCGCCGCTCTTCAACTTCTCTTGGTGGTTCTTGAAACGACGAGACCAGTTGCTTGGTACGCGAGGGTCTGGCTTTGACAAAACTTGTACAAGGTCATCAAGTTCTTCTGCGTTCACTGGAGGACGCACGCCCACCTCGTCGAGCTTTGACATTGGGACCTGGAGGGTCATCTCATTGATGATGGTTTCAAGGATGAGGTACTCCTCTTTTTTCCCCGTACCGAAGAAGTCATGCTTCTTTTTGCCTTTTACTTTGCAGGCGCCATGTTGGGGGTAGATGACGATGTCATCTTTCTTAAATTCCACCCTGCAATTGTAAGGGTTTGGCAGCTGAAAGCCTCATTTGGAAGGGGGAAATGGGTCAGAACCCGCAAGAAACACAAACGCAACAATCCGCTGACCTCAGAATTTCGCATTTGGCATACCAACCATGACAGAGTAGCAATGCTGAGAAATCAGAAAATATGTCAAAAATTAAAAAATTCCTCATCGGTAACCCCATCTCAAGTGCCGAAGAACAGCACCAACGTCTTCGTAAGGCGATTGCACTTCCGGTCTTTGCATCAGATGCAATTTCATCTACCGCTTATGCGACAGATGAAATTCTTGTCGTACTCCTCATCGGAGCCGGAATAGGTAAAGCAGCATTCGGGCCATTGATCCCCATCGCAATAGTTGTGTGCGTACTTCTCGTCATCGTTGTGCTGTCATATAGCCAAACAATTCATGCATACCCATCAGGTGGTGGTGCATACATTGTGAGTCGAGAAAATCTTGGAAAGACCCCCGCACTGGTTGCTGGATCTTCCTTGCTTGTTGACTACATCCTCACCGTTGCTGTCAGTGTTGCTGGTGGAGTCCTCGCGATGCGAACTGCCTTTGATTTCAGTCACTCATGGACCGTGCCGCTGTGTTTAGCGTGCGTATTCATCATGACTGTCATGAACCTTCGTGGCGTCAAAGAATCGGGAGCGGCTTTCGCTGGGCCAACATACTTCTACATCATCATGCTGATCATCCTGATTGTCACCGGCTTGTATCGCATCTTCGTTCAACACATTGGACCAATTCCTGAATCAATGCTCAGTAAAGAAGCCATCGACATCAGTAAGGGCACTGCGTCCTTGAGTCTTTTCATGCTGTTGCGTGCCTTCTCCTCTGGAGCCGTTGCGCTCTCGGGTGTTGAGGCTGTTTCCAACGGAGTTCCTGCATTCGAAAAGCCAGAGGCCAAAAACGCTTCCACCACATTGTTGTGGATGGGCGGAATCTTGGGAAGCTGCTTCCTTGGAGTGTCTGTTGTTGCAGCTCACTTAAAACCATTCCGCGGAGAACGCGACGGAAACGGACTCGGCCTTATGGCTGAATACCTCTACCACGGTAAGGGTGTCATGTTCTGGATGACCATGATTGGAACGTTCCTGATTTTGATTTTGGCCGCCAACACTGCATACGCAGACTTCCCACGTCTTGCATCCATCATTGCTAAAGACGGATTTCTTCCCCGTCAGTTCTTCAATCGCGGTTCCCGCTTGGTGTTTTCGAATGGTGTCTTATTCCTCGCTGCAATTGCGAGCCTTCTTATTGTTGCGTTCAAAGGTGATATTTCGAAGTTGATACCTCTCTATGCATTCGGCGTGTTCACAGGTTTCACCCTCAGCCAGGCGGGCATGGTGAAACATCACCTCAAGCTCAAAGAGCCGCATTGGCAGGTTGGTATCACCATTAATGCAATTGGGTCCTTCACCACGGGCCTCATTGCAGTCATCGTTGTTGTTTCAAAGTTCACAGAAGGCGCCTGGATCCCCGCCTTACTTATTCCTATTCTTGTCACCTCTTTCAGAGCTGTTGGTCGCCATTACGACCGCGGACATGCTGCAGTGCACGTTGAGCCCGGATACTGGCCACGCCGCGAGACCCACACCATGGTTGTTCTTGTTGGCAGCATCAACAAGGGCGTCCTTCACGGATTGCAATATGCAAAGTCACTAAACCCTGACCGACTCCTGGCTGTCACCGTGGCAACTGATGATGAAGATCGTCAGCGCATTGAAGAACAATGGGCAAACTTCGCTGTTCCTATCGATCTCAACATTTTGTACTCGCCATATCGCGAACTCACGCGCCCTGTCAGCGAATTCCTTGATGAACTCGATGCTCGCTACCAAGACGACATTGTCACTGTTGTCATTCCAGAATTCGTCACATCATGGAGAACTCAATGGCTTCACAACGGCAGCGCCTTTGCGCTCAAAGCCAAACTTCTTCATCGCCCTCACACCGCAGTTGTATCGGTTCCGATACACATGACCGGTCTCACCACAGAAGAGAAGTAACACCATGCACATGATTATTGTTGGATGCGGAAGAGTCGGCTCTTCCCTTGCGCGGCAACTCACCGCCGAAGGTCACGATGTCGTCATCATTGACCGAAATGCGTCAGCGTTCCGTCGCCTTGGTGACGATTACGCAGGCCACACATTAACTGGTATCGGTTTCGACCGTGACCTTCTTATCGAAGCCGGAATCACGAAAGACAGCGCCGTCATGGCCGTCACAAGTGGTGACAACTCAAACATCCTCATTGCACGTGTTGCTCGTGAGATGTTTGGGGTCGAGCACGTAGTTGCCCGAATTTATGACCCTCGACGTGCTGCAATTTACGAGCGCGTCGGAATTGCCACAGTTGCAACAGTTGCGTGGACCAGCAAGCGCATCTTGCGCACCATTCTTCCTCAGCAAGGCGCGGTCGACTGGACAGACCCTTCATCGCATTATCACTTAGCTGAGCGCCGTATTCCGGCTGCACGTGCTGGTCACAGCGTTGAATCAACTGGGGCGAACATTGTGCTGATTAATCGCAATGGCGCAGCTCAACTACCCACACCTTCTACTGTCCTTCAGGACTCAGATGTTGTTCATGTACTAGGCACCTCTGCTGAACTCGAAGAATTCGATCGGCATCTTGCCGGTAAACAAGGAGACCACTAATGAAAATCATCATTGCGGGCGCAGGCAGCGTTGGGCGTTACATGGCGGAAGAACTTTCAAAACTTGGTCATGACATTTTCATTTTGGACAACGATGCAAAAGCAATTTCACGTGTTGTCACGGGGAACCCACGAGTTACAAGCATCCTTGGCGACGGTTGTGAAATCGACACGCTGACAAAGGCCGGAGCTAGCGATGCAGATGTAGTGGCAGCAGTAACGGGAGACGATGAAGACAACCTTGTTGTCTCGCTTCTTGCCAAGCAAGAGTTTGCAGTCCCTCGCGTTGTTGCTCGAGTGAACTACCCGAGCAACGAATGGATGTTTAACGACATGTGGGGCGTTGATGTCTCAGTTTCTACGCCACACCTCCTCACTGCGCTTGTTGAAGAAGCCGTCGCTGTGGGTTCACTTGTGAAGTTGCTCTCGCTTGAACACGGTAAAGCTGGCCTCAATGAAGTCACTCTTGCGGAAGGCTCGCCTGCAATAGGCAACACCATCGCGAACTTGCGTTTGCCACGTGAGTCAGCTGTTGTTGCTGTCATTCGTGACGGACACGTAGTCGTTCCTACTCCTGACATTGTTCTGAACATTGGAGACGAAGTACTAGTGCTTGCCACAGGTGACGCAGAATCTGAAATTAGCCGCGCGCTCATTGGTCCGAAGTAGAAACCATGTTCGGGCGCAAGAAGCAACCGGTCGTTGATACAACGATTGCTGGTACAACGCCGATTGCAGACGCTCAAGTGCGTGCCACTGTTTCAATTACGGGTCAAATCGTTCGCATGCAAAACCGACCTGCAAGCGAGTTACCCACGACAATTATCAGCGTCAAGGATTCTTCAGGAACCGCCATTGCCACGTGGACTGGACGACGATCGATGGGCGGAATTGCTCTTGGTCGCCGCATTGTCATCACAGGCGTGGCAACGCACACCACAGGGCTTCTGACGTTTGTCAACCCCGAGTATCAACTACTCGCGTAAGTAGCTTCTGGCGCCTCCAGAAAACTTTTAACGCAAGTTCAAATTTGATTCGATTGCGGTCCTGTGCGCGTTGTCTACATCGCTGCGCTGCAACAATTGGTTCCACATCTCTATTGCCGCACCATTTTCCCCCAACCACCACTGTGCAACGGAGAGTTCGAAATCAAGACCCCAGTCATAGACCCACCGACGCACAAAAAGTTGATCCTCCGGAAGCGAAACGCTTTTGCCCAACTCTGCGTACAGGCGTGAAGTCGCATACATATTTCGCTGTCTGAAACCTGTGGCTAGCACCATCAGAGACTCTGCACGAGTTGGGCGAAACTCCCATGCGGACAACAATGCAATAGTTGCCTCCGGCCAATCTCCTCGCGCTTCAAGGAGTTCACCAATGCACAGCATTGACCAAAACACCTCCTCGTCCCAACCGCCCATTTCAATTCGGCGTCGGTAAGCGGCAATGGCACCTTCACTATCACCGAGATTTTGTCGGGTCTGCGCGAGATAGAAATACCAGCGTGGATTGTCTGGATCAATCTGTATCTGTTGACGCAACAGTTTTTCATCACGAGTAAATTTGTCCGACCTTGACCCGCCATCGCCAAAATGATGAAAAGAAACACCAGTCAGGCGATTGGTTCTTTTCTCAAAATCGGCATCTAGATATTCATGGGTCGCCCCATGAAATTTCCAAGCTCTTTCACCACTTACGATGTACGGCATCTGATATTCAACATCACCTAAAACCAGAACCTCATTGATATCGGCATCTGGGTCGACGCGAGACAAACCACTCTCTGATAACACCATCACCATGTCGGCATCAATCAGCAACAACTGCCGCGCAGATCCATACGCAAGTTCCATCAGTTCAGTTCTGTTATGTCCAAAATTAACCCATGGACGGTCATACAGAACTCCGGGAATGTGCGCGAGTGATTCACGAATAAGGTACGGAGTTCCATCGGTTGAACCGGTGTCGATAATTGTCCAATACGCAATGTGATCTTTGACGGAATCAAGGCACCGTTGAATCACCAATGATTCATTTCGAACAATCATTGCGAGCCCAAGAAAAGGAAAGTCGCTCATTTCAGAGTCTGATCGAGGCAATGACTACCCTGCAATTGGGCCAGTAGGGCCAGTTGGTCCAAAGTAACCCATTGACCCTGTCGGGCCAGTTGCACCAAAGTAACCAGTAGGGCCATACGCACCAGTTGGACCAGTTGCACCAAAGTAACCAGTAGGGCCATACGCACCAGTTGGACCAGTTGCAC
>JBAXVL010000042.1:0-11568 GCA_037129095.1 Actinomycetota bacterium
ATGATTGCCAATGATGCAGCACGCGGAATTGATTCAAGCATCGTGCAAGTGTCGGCCGGATATTCCGATGCAACACGCCGTATTCTCATTGCGAACTCTGACGGAGTTTTTGCCACCGATGAACAGGTGCGCACCATTTTCCGCGTCAGCGCCGTTGCAAATGGCGATGCCGGTATGCAAACCGGATACGACTCATTGGGTCACACCATCGGATTTGAATTGTTTGAAGAAGAAAACATTAATGAATTGGCAGAGCGTGCAGCTCGTCAGGCAGTCACCAAATTGCGTGCACGTCCTGCACCAAGTGGTGCGTTGCAAGTTGTTATCAAGTGTGGTTCAGGTGGAGTGTTGTTTCACGAAGCATGTGGTCATGGTTTAGAAGCAGACCTTGTTGCACGTGGCGCAAGTGTGTATGCAAACCGCGTAGGCGACCAAGTGGCGTCGCCACTTGTCACACTTGTTGACGATGGAACTATGAGCCGTGAGTGGGGCGCAATTGGTATCGATGACGAAGGTCATGAAAGCCAGCGCAATGTTCTGATTAAAGATGGTGTGCTCACCGATTACATGTGGGATCACATTCGCGCCGGTAAAGAAGGTCGTGCACCAAGTGGTAATGGTCGCCGCCAAAGTTACGAACACTTGCCAATGGTGCGCATGACCAACACGTTTGTGTTGAACGGAAGCGATGAACCAGATGACATTGTGCGCGCTACTGAATACGGCGTGTATGTAGCCAAGTTGGGTGGCGGACAAGTCAATACTGCAAGCGGTGACTTTGTGTTTGGCATGACCGAGGCGTATCTCATTGAAAACGGTCAAATCACTGAACCATTGCGTGAAAGCAATCTCATTGGTAACGGACCACAAGTGTTGGCAGACATTGACATGTTGGGTAACGACTTTGCAATGGGTAACCCCGGAATGTGCGGCAAAGATGGCCAAGGCGTGCCTGTAGGTGATGGCCAGCCAACATTGCGCGTGAAGTCACTCACCATTGGTGGAACCGCAGCATGAGCCGCCATACCGTTGATGATCTACAAGCAATTGCCGATGCCATTGTTGCAATGGCTGAACCTGGCGAACAGATTGAAGCAAACGTTGCACGTTCTCGTGAGACCGATATTCGCGTATACAACGGCGACCTTGAGCATTTCGTTTCGGCACAAAGCCAGGGCATCAGCGTGCGGGTTATCAAAGATGGCCGTACAGGTTCATCGCATGCGGGAACGCTTGATGAAGCTGCATGGCGTGAAGTACTTGCCGAAGCACGCGAGAACGCCACATTAGGCAGTGTTGACGAATGGGCAGGCTTGGCTGAACCAGATGGTGTTGCCATTGTGGAACAAGAACTGTGGGACGACACTCTTGACGCATTCGACACTGCAAAAAAGATTGAGATTGCAAAAGAGCTTGAGCGCGCAGCTGTAGGCGCAGACCCTCGGGTGCGCATTGACGACTCGAACTATTCAGATGGTGCAACAGAAGAAGCATTTGCTACCACTATGGGTATTCGTAGCAGTGGGCGTTCCAATAGTTGTTATGCCAGCGTCAGCGTGATGGCAGATGATGCAGGTGAAACACAAACAGGGTGGGCGTACGCCTTAGGGAAGAACCCTGCAGAGTTTGATTTGGCAAAAGCTGGTGTTGAAGCAGCGAACAAAGCAACTGGTTTGCTTGGCGCAGTGAAGCCACCAAGCAAGCGCACAACAGTTGTGCTTGACCCAATGGTCACAGCGCAGTTTCTTGGCATCATCGGATCCACCTTGAACGGTGAGAGCGTGGTGAAGGGTCGCAGCTTGTTTGCAAACCGTCTCGGCGAAGCAGTGGCAAGCCCGCTGATTACGTTGGTTGACGACCCCACTGATTCGCGTGCATACACAGCATCTGAAATTGATAGCGAAGGTTTGGCTGCTCGCCGCAATGTGCTGATTAAAGATGGTGTGTTGCAGATGTTTGTACATTCGTCGTATTCAGCACGTCGTGCTGGCACGAAGAGCACAGGCAACGCCGTTGGTGGCGGAGTCGGATGCTTGGCATTGCAGCTAACACCTGGCACGAAGACGCAAGCAGAACTCATTGCAGACATTGAAGAAGGTGTTCTGATTCAGAGCGTGCAAGGTTTGCATTCGGGTGTGAACCCCATTTCCGGAGACTTCTCTACTGGTGCTTCTGGTGTCATGATTCGTAACGGCAAAACTGCCGAACCAATTCGTGAGTTCACTATTGCCTCTACATTGCAACGCATGTTGCTTGATGTGTTGGCAATTGGAAACGATGTTGACTGGTTGCCCATGCGTGCAGCTGGCGTATCAATGGTGATTGCAGATGTCACCATGAGCGGGGCGTAACTGCTCATGGGCAGTGCGGCCGCGGCTGCAATAGAGCGCCATCCACACCTTGTAACGCCATGCCGAGATGGTTATGTGCGTGTGGATATGCATTCACACACCATGTATTCTGGTGACTCCACCACCACACTTGACGAAATTATTGAATCAGTAGTGGAAGCCGGCATTGACGTGCTGTGCGTAACGGATCACAATGCCATTGAAGGTGCAGTGCGGTTGCAACGTGCACTGGAAGGTGACGGCGTGTGCCGCGTGATTGTGGGCGAAGAGGTGCGTACGCATACGGGTGAAATTATTGGGCTGTTTCTCACAGAACGTATTTCATTTGGCGACAATGCTGTAGATACTGCAACTCAGATTCGTAAACAGGGTGGCGTGATGTATGTGCCACACCCGTTTGACCCGATGCGTCGTAATCTCACCGAAACATCATTAATTGAACTCACTGACCTTGGCTTAGTGGATGCCATTGAAGCGCATAACTCAAAGACTTCGTTGCAGTCGCTGAACAAGCGGGCGCGTGAGTTTGGTGAATCACATGGTTTGGCATTGGGTGCTGGCAGTGATGCCCATGTGCCGCATGCCTTAGGCAGTGCCTTTGTAGAAATGCCTGACTTTGATGGGCCAACTGAGTTTTTAACAAAGCTTGGCGAGGGCGTTTTAGTAGGCCATCACTGGGATATGCATCGTCCGTGGAGCGCACGCATTGTGCCCTCGGTAACGGAAGAGTATTAACGGTTCAGCAACACCGGAATTTCGCGTGGGCCACGCACTTGACCATTAGCCCATGTCGTTTTCTTTGACTTGTCGAGTGAGTAATTGGGGAATGCACGAAGCCATTCCTGAAATGCCACCAACATTTCTAAGCGTGCAAGGTTAGAACCAGCACAACGGTGAATACCTAAACCAAACGCCACGTGGCGGTTGTCTTGGCGATCAATTTGGAAGATGTGTGCGTCTTCGAACGCGGCGGGGTCGTGGTTTGCAGCAGGGAAGGTAACAAGTGTTTGCTCACCAGCACGCATTGGGCATCCAGCGACTTCAACATCGTTGATTACTTTGCGCGCCATAGTGACAGGTGCGTAGTAACGAAGCACTTCTTCGTTCGCGGTGTTCCACAGCGGATCATCGTTTGGTACTGCAACAAGGCGTTGCACTTCGTCGTTGTGTTGTGCGAAGTGCCAGAGGCCCGAACCGATTGCGCTCCAGGTTGTATCGATGCCCGCAATAATTTGCAGACGGATATAACCGACCTTGATATCCCAGTCGACTTCTTTGCCATCAATTTCTGCAGTTGCAATTGTGGTGAGAAGGTCATCTTTCGGATTCACAAGACGATCTTTCAAGATGGCGTCGATGTAATGAGTCATCTCTGTGAGAACTTGCAGACGCACCGCATTGTCTTTTGGCGCTAACTGGAAGTTCTTGTAGATCCAGTCGCGGAACAAGTCTGCGTCTTCTTCTGGTAAGCCAGTGAGAATGCAGATTCCGTGTACAGGAATGTGCTGTGTGTATTGCACGGCAGCATCAACTGCATTCATGCCATCTAGGTCTTTGATGAGCTTGCGGCAATAGTCGCGCATGTCTTGTTCAATTTCGGCAACAGCTTTGGGGTTGAACGCAGGAAGAATGACACGACGGTGACCATGGTGATCTGGTGGATCAGATGTAATTGGTGGTGCTGGTGCACGTGGTGCATCGGGACGGCTGACGTTGACCCAGATAGAAGAGAAGTCTTCTGTGTTATTAGCAATGTCACGCACTGCTTCCATAGTGACGGGCATGAATGCGCGGCCATAGCGTTCGGTGGAACCAACGGGGCATTGTTCGCGCACGCTGTTCCAGATGTCGATGGCGTTTTCACCCCAACCGTCATCAAGCCAGTCCCAGTCGTTCACCCAGTCTTTCACTGGTGTTGATTCGATTTTGTCGTCTGATCCGTATGCCATGGCAATTCCCCCGGTCGTCGTTAGGCCAAGACAATAGTCAGGAAAATTGGGCCGAACGACTTGGACGATGGCTTACGTGGCGAGCACCAACGAAGCGTCGCCCGCACGCGAGGCCGTGGCGACAATGGCTGCATATTCTGCTGGTACAGCAATGGTGATGCCGTTGCTTGGCGATACCTCTATGACAAGTGCACCTGCAGCGATGATGGTGTCTGCGCTCACTACATCAACATGATTACCCGCAATAACCGTGGGGGCCACAAGATCGGTAGGCATGGCTACCCCTCGCCAACCAGGGGGTATTTGAATTCGTGCATTATCACGAATAATTAGTGAAGTAGACAATGCGGTGCGCGCTGGCAATGCAATGCGCGTTCGCGAATGTTCGGGAATTGTGGTGAGTGCATCGAGTGGTTGAATTGCCAGGGGTACATCAAGAATTGATGTGTTTGCATGTGAAAGCTCTTCACCTGCGGCAATGTCGCGAGAAGCAACCACAACTGAAACGTGAGACGCCCATTGATGTTGAGTGGCACGAGTTGCGTGCACAGTGCGCGCCACAAAAAAGCCGATAACTGCAGACACAATGAGAACTGCAAATAATTGTGCACGTCGCTGGATTTGTAGCGCACGAATGAGCGCATTGAGAAGTGATGTGAATTGCGTGCGAGCTGTTCGCAGAAAAACTGTCAGTGGTTTCATAGGGGCCCTTTTAGGAACCTATGTGTGCGTCACTTAATCAGATGAGGAAGGTGTCGACGGTGCAGCCGGTGCAGGTGCAGCTGCGCTTGATGACGAATCGCCAGACGAGCCAGAAGAACTAGGTGCAGGAGTGCTGCCGGACTTGCCGCTGTCTGTTTTGTAGAAGCCGCCACCTTTGAAGGTGATGCCGACAGGAAGAAATACTTTTTTGACAGGACGCATGGTGCCGTCGACAGGGTGCTTGGCCTCGGTCAGCGAGTCTTCGGAGAAATCTTGGAAAATCTCGACTGTTTCGCCTGTTTCAACGAATTTATATACGTATGTGGGCATTGGGGTCTCCGGGGTTGGCACTCAGGTCCATCGAGTGCCAAATGGTATCTGGCTAGCGTGGGATTCCATGAGATCGCGTACCGCTGTTATTCCTGCTGCGGGCCTCGGGACCCGTTTCTATCCGGTCACAAAGGCGGTGCCGAAAGAATTGTTGCCCATTGTGGACGTGCCTGCCCTGCAACTGGTGATGGACGAAGCCATTGAGGCAGGGGCTGAACACATTGTGTTGGTGTCTCATGTTTCAAAGACCCCAGTGGAGGCATATGTTGCGCCGTCGGCCAGCGTGATTGAAAAGGTGCGTGCCAGTGGGCGAGAAGACCTTGCAAACAGGTTGGCACGCATTGGCACAGATGTACGCGTGAGTGTGGTGTACCAAGATGCACCGCGCGGACTTGGGCATGCAGTGGGGTGTGCACGCACTGCTGTTGGTGATGAACCATTCTCTGTGTTGTTGCCCGACGAAATTATGGGCGATGCAACGTTGTTGAATGCACTGGTTGATTCGTGTGAGAAAAAAGGTGTTGGTGCCGTTGGTCTGATGCGTGTACCGATGGACCAAGTGTCTGCATACGGTGTGATTACGCCATCGCCGTCATCACCCGATGAAGGCCCGTACGACATTGTTGATGTGGTGGAAAAGCCTGCTCAAGCTGATGCGCCAAGCAACCTGATCATTATTGGTCGGTATGTGTTGACTCCAGACGTATTTGAAGCCATTGATGCACTGAAGCCTCATGCCAATGGGGAACTGCAACTCACCGATGCATTGCGCGAACAATCACAACGTTCGCCATTAACTGGCATGTTAAATCGGTCGCAACGGTGGGATACCGGAACACCAATGGGTTGGTTGACAGCTGTTGTTGATATTGCACTGACACGACCTGACATAGAGCCAGGGTTTCGCGCGTGGCTCACTCAACGCCTGGGCGACTAATTTTCGCGATTGCGGCGAAACGTATTGTGCTCGTCGAGAACTAATCCGAATTCATCAACTGTTGCAGCATGTTGTTCACCAGTAATCAGTGACGTGTACTCCCACGCATGTTCATCATGACGTGTGTATCGCTGTGGAGTTTTCACAACACCCAATGTGTCGACATTGATTGTGATGACTTGCAGATCAGCCGTGTGCCCAACTTGCAAAGGCAAGCGATGCGTGATGATGGAATTGGTAAATGGCGTGCCCGCAAAGTCAATATCAACACAACCATCAAGTTCGGTGCGGTGTTCGCCGTTCATCTCGCCCCATTGACCATGGCCATCTGTTGCAAGCCACAAGTCGGGTTCGGGTAAATCGCGGAACAACAACATTTGTTGCACCACCCACTGCGCTGACATACGCACAACAGCAACTGCTTTGTCTGAGAGAAGCCCGATTTCAGCAGTCCAGCCTTCGTTTTCCCAACGCAAGTCAACAGAACTTCCGGGAGAACCATCCCACTTGGTCCACTCAGCCTGATGCCCTGAAGACGACGGGGCTCTGTACAACGACATGTAATAGGTATATCGCAGGAATGGCCTGAAAAGTGGTGGGTGGCTTCGTTCACAGGTACCGTTTCGCCCATGACTCCACTGCACGACGTTCGCGCCATGGTGATGGCCCGTTGTGCAGTTGCTGCGCCGGTGCGTGTTGCGCGTGCAGATGCTGCAGATTGCATTGTTGCCGACGATGTTGTGGCAACAGAACAGGTGCCGCCGTTTGCGAACACCGCGGTTGACGGTTATGCCGTGCGATCTGTTGATGTTGCAAATGTGCCCGTTGAATTACGCGTGATTGGCGAAATTGCTGCGGGTGCAGCGCCAACTATTGCAGTCACTGCAGGCACAGCGATTCGCATTATGACTGGCGCGCCAATTCCTGATGGTTGTGATTGCGTTGTGATGGTGGAAGACACGGAACGTGTTGGCACAGACAGCGTGAAGATTCTGAAATCAGTTCCTGCTGGTGCTGCAATTCGTGCATCAGGTTCTGATGTTGCAGTGGGCGCCACGGTTGTTACCGCAGGTATGCGGGTGACTCCGATGATTGAAGGCGTGCTAGCAAGCATCAATGCAACACATGTTGTGGTGTACCCGCGTGTGAAGGTAGGCGTCATTTCTACTGGTGATGAATTGGTAGACGATGGTTCACCACTTGGTGCCGGCCAAATTCGTGAATCAAATCGCACCATGTTGATGCGCATTGTTGAAGAAGCTGGTGCAACTGCAATTGACCTTGGCATTATTCGCGACAACGAAGATGAATTGGAAGCAGCATTGCGTGCTGCCGTTAGCACTGGTGGGTGCGATGCGTTGGTCACAAGTGGCGGCGTCAGCATGGGTGACTACGACATTGTGAAAGCAGTGTTGTCACGCATTGCAGATATGAACTGGGTGCAGGTAGCTATGAAGCCCGCAAAGCCATTTGCATTTGGCACGTTACAGAACCCAGCGGGTGTGCAGATTCCTATTTTTGGTTTGCCCGGAAACCCCGTGTCGTCGTTAGTGAGTTTTGAACTTCTCGCTCGTCCAGCGCTTCGCACCATGATGGGTTTTGGCGCTGCTGCACATCGTCCGGATGTATTGGCAATTACAGATGATGCAGTGAAACGGCAACCAGATGGCAAGGTGCACTTTGATCGTGTGCACGCATCATGGGGTGCTGATGGTCGAGTACATGTCAGTCGCAAGAGCGAACAGGGAAGTCATCAGTTGGCGTCGACTGCAGTGGCAAATGCCCTCATGGCAGTGCCAGATGGCAATGGCTTATCAGCAGGGGACAACGTGATGGTTACGTTCCTTGGTGCTGATGCTGGGCCAACGGCTGCCAAGTAGTCACAAGTTGATTACTGCGTAGGATTGCCCTATGGATCTTGTGGACAGCTTTGGGCGTGTGGTGCGCGACCTGCGTATCTCTGTCACAGACCGCTGCAATTTTCGCTGTACGTATTGCATGCCAGCAGAAGGCATGACATGGCTCGACCGTTCTGAAGTTCTCACCTATGAAGAAATTGAACGCGTTGCTCGCATTTGTGTGGAAAAGTTTGGCGTTGACAGTTTGCGTCTTACTGGTGGAGAACCAACAGTGCGTGCCCACTTGCCACAACTAATTGCAAAGCTTGCAGCATTGCGTCTGCCTGACGGCACCAAGCCCGACATCGCTCTCACTACCAATGGCGCAACGTTGCGCAACATTGCACTTGAACTGCGCAATGCAGGTCTAGACCGCATCAATGTCAGCATGGACAGCTTGAAGCCAGAACGTTTTTTTGCCATGACACGTCGTGATGAATTACACAATGTGCTGGCCGGAATAGCCGAGGCACAAGTAGCCGGGTTTTCACCAATGAAGGTCAACGCAGTTGTGGAACGTGGCGCCAACGACGACGAGATTCTTGATCTTGTTCGATATGGCCGTGACAACAATGTTGAAGTGCGATTTATTGAGTTCATGCCACTTGATGCCACCAATGAATGGGAACGTAACAAGGTTGTTAGTCAAGATGAGATTGTGGCAACTATCGCTGCAGAGTTCCCACTGGAACTAATGCCTGCTCGTGGTGCTGCACCAGCCGATCGTTGGCGCTTTCTTGATGGCAAGGGAACTGTTGGTGTGATTCCTAGTGTTACGCACCCGTTCTGTGGTGATTGTGATCGCGTACGACTGACGTCTGACGGGCAATTCCGCACGTGCCTTTTTGCTACTGATGAATCTGACATTCGTGCATTGTTGCGCAATGGTGGAACAGATGAAGAGATTGCTGAACTGATTCAAGTTGCTGTCGGAGCCAAATGGGCCGGGCACCAAATCAATCAGGTGAATTTCATTCGGCCGAATCGGTCGATGAGCCAAATAGGTGGGTAACCCCATGTCGCATGACCACACAGGTGAATTAGCAAACATTCGGGTCCTTGTCGAGATTGATGGTCCTGTCGCAACGTTGACCTTGAACAGGCCAGACAAGCGCAATGCAATCAACATGGGTATGTGGGCAAGTATTGACGCTCATGTCAGTGCGTTAACGGCTAATCCGGATGTTCGAATTCTTGTGGTGCGCGGCAGTGGTGATCATTTCTGTGCGGGTGCTGACATTACGGAACTCACAAATGGCCCTGGTGGCGAATATGCCCGTATTAACTGGGCAGCGGAAGAAGCATTGGCGAATTTCCCTGGCCCAACTATTGCTGTTATTCGCGGCAATTGTGTGGGTGGCGGCGTTTCCATTGCAACAGCGTGCGATATTCGCCTCAGTAGTGACGACGCAGTGTTTGGCATTACGCCAGCCAAGTTGGGAATTGTGTATCCCACTAATGCGCTTGAGCGTGCCGTGCGCGTCATAGGCGGGTCAGCTGCAAAGCATCTCATGTTCACCGGCGAGCTAATTGATGCACTTCGTGCCTTGCGTATTGGTCTTATTGATGAACTGTTAACCGTTGCTGCACTTGATGCACGCGTTGATGAACTTGTGGCTGTTCTTCTTGAGCGTTCATCGCTAACGCAAGTGGCAAGCAAAGCCATGATCGACGAGGTGGTGCGCGAAGGCAAAGTGAAGCCGAAGACCACTTTGCATTGGGAAACCGAAATGGATAAGAGCGGCGAAGTGCGCGAAGGTGTCGCTGCGTTCTTAGCCAAGCGCCCCGTGCGCTGGCCGTGGCACCGCCACTAGTTCTGCTCTAGTTGAGTGACGCCACCATAAAGGTGACAAGTGCGCCAAGTATGCCAATGCCATAGGTGATGGAAATTCCAATCATCCATTTGGTGTTGGTTTCAATTTTCTGAGTGAGCGTGTCGATCCGGTCGTCGAGTCTTGCTTCGAGCTTGTCGATTCTTGCTTCAAGTTTGTCGAACCTCGCTTCAAGTTTGTCGATCCGGTCGTCGAGTCTTGCTTCGAGCTTGTCGATTCGGTTGTCAAGCTTGTCGAGTCTGATTTCAATTCGATCAAAATCGCCCGTGCGGGCAACGTCGAACCAGCCACCTGGCGGTAAGTGTTCGATCAAAGTGTTTGCCACTGCTTCTCCGAGGCTTTTTTGTAATCCGCCAAACATTTCCAGCCGGGCTGTTTCGCTAATCGTCATAATAAATCCTTTCGGGGTTGTTTGAAAAGCGATGTGTACGGGACTTTGCTTTTTGGGCATAACCTGACGAGATGAGCGAGCCGACCTTTAGTCACCTCAATGAATCGGGCCAGGCGCACATGGTCAACGTGGGCGCCAAAGACATCACCAGTCGCCGAGCAGTTGCTCGGTGCAACGTGCACATGTCTGGCGCCACGTCGGCTGCCATCACCTCGTCGTCGTTGCCGAAGGGCGACGTGCTTGCCACTGCCCGCATCGCAGGCATTCAGGCTGCAAAAAAGACAAGTGACCTGATACCTCTGTGTCACCCACTGATGCTCAGCGCAGTCACCGTCAATATTTCGGTAGGCGAGGGCGTCGTTTCTATCGAAGCCATTGTCGAGACCTCAGGACAGACCGGTGTCGAGATGGAAGCACTCACCGCGTGCTCCGTTGCTGCTCTCACCATCTATGACATGTGTAAGAGCGCAGACAAGTCAATGGTGATCGGCGAACTGGCCCTGTGGGAGAAGTCGGGCGGTCGCTCTGGCACCTTCCAACGGTCGGAATAAAGTCCAGTTTCACTGTGTGAAAAATGTCCCAAATGGTCATTTTCATCCAATTTTGAGCCAAAACAGCCCGATTTTGGGGTGGTTGGAGCTCGAAAGGTCGCATGGATAAGAAAACCTCACTAGGCTTCAAGAAGTGTCTTAGGACGCCCCTGTTCTCTTCTCAAGGTAATTTTTTCGTACATGAGTCAACTCGTTCTTTTAATCGTCGGTGCTATGTGGATGGCAGTGTTGTTGCCACCGTTGCTTCGCTCTCGCTTTGATGGCGGTGCAGTGTCGTCGGTTTCTGACTTTCGTCGCCAGCTTCATACGCTTCAGCGCTCGCAAGCTCCCGGTACTCAGTCACCAATGCGCGCGATGGCTCGACCACTCTCATCTGCTCCCCGCATGACTGCGCCAATGGCTCGCCCTGCACAACAGGCACCTCGCTTGGTCGCTCTCGATGGCGCCCTTGCTGCCGAGCCTCGCCACCGTCGCACTCACCACACCGCCGAATTGCCTCGGACGCATTTTGCTGCCGAAACCGCTTTCATGTCGTCTCGCGAAGTGGTGCGTCGTCGTCGTGTCAACGTTCTCTACGGAATGGTGGCCGCTAATGCCATCTCACTGTTCCTTGGTCTCACCACCGGC
>JBAXVL010000043.1:0-10988 GCA_037129095.1 Actinomycetota bacterium
GAAATGGCAATGAACCCAACACGTACACACCCAATGATCGAGAGTCTTATTGCTCGCGTCGCCAAGAAGGAACTGACAGTTGTTATTGATTCGACGTTCCCATTGTCTGATGCAGCTGGCGCTCATCGCCATATCGAAAGCCGTAAGGCGTTCGGTCGCGTATTGCTGATTCCGTAATTACTTCGCGATGAGATACAGCACCGGTAACACGGTGCTGCAAATTGCTGCAAGTGCAACAAGAGTCGTTGACACTCGTCCACTGACATGTTCGCCAAGAACATGAGGCTTACGAGACAACAACAGAATCATGATGATGAGTGGCGGAGCAGCAAGCCCGTTCAGAACTGCTGACCAATAGAGCGCACGAACTGGGTTAAATCCAATGAAGTTCAATGCCAAACCAACAACCATTGAGGCAAAAATCACCATATAGAACGCTTTGGCTTGAGACATCTTGAGGCTGAGCCCTTCGCGCCAACCGAAAGTTTCGCTTAATGCGTACGAGGTTGAACCAGCAAGGACAGGAACAGCCAAGAGCCCCGTTCCCATGATTCCTAAGGTGAAGAGCCACTTTGCCATTGACCCAGCCAAGGGCTCAAGAGCTTGGGCTGCTTGTTCAGCAGTACCAATCTGAGTGATGCCATGAGCCCCAAGGGTTGCAGCCGAGGTGACCATGATGGCGAACATCACAAAAACACCAGACGACATGCCAGCCACAACGTCGCCTCGCATTGCGCGCATATGAACTAAGCCATCACCGATTTCTCCTGGGTGTTCATGACGTTCTTCTACTTCTTCACTTGTTTGCCAGAAGAAGAGATACGGAGAAATTGTTGTGCCAAAGAGCGCAATCATCGCAGCAAGTTCTGGACGATTAAAACCTAAACGTGGAACAAGTAGATGATTCAGAACATCAAACCAACTCACATTGACGATGAACAACACAATGATGTATGCAAGCAGTGATACGCATAGCCATCGCAACACTTTTGAATACTGTCGATATGGAACAGCTATCTCAAGACCAGCCATCCCTAAGGCAAACACAACGACCAAAATGACATGAGGAATTGGCACAATCATGTGGGTCGCAGCGGCCATTGACCCCAGGTCCGCACCAATGTTGAATGTGTTCGCACCAATCACCAACATGAGCGCTACATACAGAACCCACTTCGGGAACTCTTGTTTTATTAATGACGCAAGACCTTTGCCGGAAAAAAGTCCCAACCGCGCTGTTGATTCTTGGACAGCGGCGGCTAATGGCAATGCAAGAACAGTGGTCCACAACAGTTTGAAACCGAAAGCAGCCCCGACTTGTGAATACGTGCCAATGCCTGACGGATCATCATCTGCCGCACCCGTAATGAGCCCCGGCCCGACACGTTGGAAATATCCACGCCCACCAAAATGATGCCGGCGAGGGTGATGTTGTTTCTTCACATCAATCTCCTCTCGGCACTGCGTTTTGTTCCAGTGTAGAAGACTCCGTCACAACAACTAATCTCATTGATATGCCCGCTACAACTCCTCCTATTGTTGGCTTTGTCGGAACTGGCCATATAGCCACGTTTCATTCAAAGATGTTGAAGATCAGCGGGGTGCCAATGACACGTGGCGGATGTTTTGATATTGATGCTGAACGTGCCGCCACCTTTGCTCAAGCATCGGGAAGCACCGTGATGGCATCTGCAGATGAAGTCATCGCCTCTAGTGACATGGTGTACATCTGCACGTGGACAAGTGAGCATCAAGCACTTGTTGAAAAGTGCATTGCAGCAGGAAAACCATTCTTCTGTGAAAAACCATTATCAGTGGGTCTACGTGAAGCTACTGATATGCACAATGCTGCAACTGCGAGTGCTTTAACTCACCAGTGCGGTTTAATCCTGCGTCGCTCTCCTGCATATTTGTGGGCCAAAGAACTCATTTCAGATCCCGCTGCTGGCGCACCAATGGCAGTGGTGTTTCGCGACGACCAATTCATTCCAGTGCAAGGGCACTACAAGTCAACATGGCGAGGCGATGTTACGAAAGCCGGAGCTGGCACATTGCTCGAGCACAGCATTCACGATGTTGACATGTTGCGCTTTCTCATTGGCGATGTGGAATCTGTCAGTGCACGTTCCACGTATCGCCATGGCATTGAAGGAATCGAAGATGTAGTCGCGGCATCAATTGGTTTTGAGAACGGCGCTGTCGGCACATTGACAACTATTTGGCACGACAACTTGTCGCGCCCCAGTTTGCGCAATGTTGAAGTCTTCTGCGAACATCGCACCATAGTCATTGCCGGCGATGATTGGTTTGGTCCCGTTACGTGGAGCAACGCTGACGGAACAACCGGATCACTCGAAGGTGCCGAACTGTTGGAAAAGACTGCACCTTTAGCAATTGGTAGTGCGAACCCTGATGGAGCATTCATTACAGCTGCAGTTGATGGCACTCCAGGTTTCCCTGATTTCTCAATTGCATTGGAAGCGCACCGAATTGTGGAAGCCATGTACCGCAGCGCACGAGATAACGGCAATGCGGTACGAGTTGCCACAGTGCAACCATGACTTACGTCGTCACATCAGTGCCATTGACAGACATCATGCAATTACGCGTTGCAGTATTGCGTAAAGGTACGCCCGCAACAGATTGCAATTATCCAGAAGACTCGTATCCAGACGTTGTGCACCTCGGAATCATTCACGATGGCATTGCCATCGCGACATCATCATGGTTCATGAAGGAATGTCCAGAAAAGCCCGGAGATGCCGCAATGCAACTCAAGGGAATGGCCGTCGCTGACGAACTACAGGGCGAAGGTCTTGGTGCATTGTTAATTGATGCTGGTATTGCGCTAGCTATTGAACGCGGGGCAACAATTGCGTGGGCACGAGCACGTGACAGTGCAATGGGATTTTACAAACGACTCGGTTTTGTTTCTGCCGGCGATGGATTCATTGACGGTCCAACCGCCATGCCTCACCACATTGTGGTACGAACGCTCTAACCCCGCACTACGACAGGGGTATCAAACAACAGTGTTTGATTAGCCGCTGGAGAGACACGAGCCTTCATACTCCACGTACCTGAATACGGAAATTGCACAACACCAGTCCAGTGATTCGGACCAATTTCAATCATTTTCACGGGAATAGGAGGGATGCTGCGTGACGGTAAATCAAATTGCACAGTTACCGCTACTACTGGAGATAACGAACCCCCTGGTGGAGTAAGGACAACGTGTACTTCGGCTGGGCCAACAGAAGCTGGAATCACAGACAATTCAGCAAGGATGTTGTTCTGTACGAATGCTTTGTCGAAAGACACTGATCGTGATGTCTCTGATCGTGGTGATTGCGCAACCATCAGAGAAGTAACGGTTAACACCAGGACAACCAACACTGATTCACGTCGAATAATTGTTCTAATTGATGAAAAACCATTGGCACGCAAGCGAACGCGAGCTGCGGCACCAAACAAAATAATGAGCCCCACCAGAATTGTTTTGACGACTAATAATTTTCCAAAATATGACTGGGCTATTGATCCGATACTTCCGATCAAATGAATCCCCTGCACAACTCCAGAGACCACAACTAGAGGCATTGACCAGGTAGCCATCTGAGAAAATCTTTGTGCTTCGTCTTCGACATTGTTGTCTCGAGACATAACAACCAATACAAGAAGCGCGCCCACCCATGTTGAAATTGCTACGACATGAATCATGTCCAATGGAATAAACACTCCGGGCAAGGTTCCAGCACTTTGGTGGCCACTGAATGCGAATGTGGCCACTGTAGAAATGCCAGAGATTATCGTGGCAATACGCCAACCTTTTTTAGGGGTTGATGAAACGCTTACAGCCAGACGCGCCCACATCAGTGCACAGATTGCTCGAAGAAACAGTGCCATCCCGAGACGTGTATGAAGAACATTTCCAAGAACGTGTGAATTAAAAAGTGCACCCCATGATTTCCCTGTCGTAAAAGGCCCCTGAAGTAACAACAAACCAAGCGACGATACGGCGAGCCCCAGCGATGAATTTTTCAGTAACGCACGAGCGCGTCGATTAGCTAATAATTCTGACCGCCACAACAGTGAAACACTGCCGAGCAATACGAGAACCGCAAGAAAGCCAAGAAGGCGGAAAGTCGCCATGGCATTGCCTACTGGAGAAGTTTTTTTCGTACCGTTCAGAATCTTTTGCAAAAGAGCCGCAGTTGTCCCCGAAGATTTCGTCCCAATTTCAAAGGGAAATGCACCAGTGACCGGATGCCCGTCGGCGCTTACGACGCGCCACACCACCACGTAGACACCAGTCTTCAGCGTGGGAACCCCTGCTGTAACCACCGATGTATTCGACGATGATCGAACTGTCTTTTCTATTGTTACTTCATGTTGACCTGAGTCATACAAACGGATATCACCTAATGTTGCTTCCACTTGCTCATCAAATTCCAAACGAATTTCTTGTGGCGATGTAGCGAGCAACGCAGAAGGTGCTGGGCTGGAAGAATCCAGAATTGCATGAGCGCTCGCAATTCCTGGAACAAATGCAAGTGCTATCACGATGCTTGTGAACGCAGCGCCAATTGTGCGCAACACAGCGCGGTGCTTCATAATCCGGGACCCTTTGGCAGGCCTTCTACATCTGCACGTTGTAGCAACCATGCAAGACGATGCTTTTCATTCAATTTCAATGCAGCTTGCGGAATCTGTGTGAGCCCCATTGGGTGACTTGCAGCCCATGCCATCTTTTGACGTTCAAGTTCGAGTCGAACATACAAGTCAGGCCATTGGTCGTACCCAATCTCAAGGTCGAGATCAGTGAGATGAATGACGCACTCGCGCCAGCGAAGAAATGGAACATCATGCATTGCTATTACAGACCCTGAAACAACCGTTCCAGTTCCGTTCCACATATCATTTGTTGCACCAGCCCATGCGCCTTCCAACATGTACACGGCTTTTCGCAATTCTTTCGTTGCTTGTTCGGGGCTCCACGTCGCCGCTTCTTCGATACCAGCGTTACGAGCACTGACTCCACCCGGATACTGATCGCCCACTTCTCCCCTGCCCGCACAGACAAGAAGATGCACAAAGCTTCGTGCGTTCATAGTGAGATGACCAACAAGAGTTGTTCTATTCCACCCTGGCAATGACGACGGCGCGGCAAATTGCTCGTGAGTCATCGCATCAACAACTTCTAACAGGCGTTGATGTGTGGCCGCCACGCCTTCAACACATGAATCAAGGAGGCGTGGGTCTAACGGGCGAGGCACGATACGACCGTACTACGGCACGTGTTTGGGCCTCAATCAGTACGACGTCGTACGGTTCGGCACAACAATGATGGTGCCGTCATCTTCTCGGTGCACACGCACAGAAACGCCATAAAACTCACCCAATGTCTCAGGGCGAAGAACATCTTGGGCTGGTCCCTGTGCCACAACATGACCGGCGTGCATCAAAATCAATCGATCTGAGTAAATACCAGCCAACGTGAGGTCGTGCATTGCTGAGAGAACGGTGAGGCCGTGTTCACGGCGCAACTTTTCCACCAATTCCAACGCTTGTTGTTGATGTCCGATATCAAGTGCCGCTGTTGGTTCATCGAGCAACAAAATCGGCGCTTCTTGTGCGATGGCTCGGGCTATCACTAAGCGCTGACGCTCTCCACCAGACAGCGTGTCGACATCACGCGTTGCAAGGTCAGCTAAGTCAAGGCGATTAATGACATCGTCCACCATCGAATGGTCAAGTTCTGATTCGCGACCGAAATGAGTAACAAATGGGTTACGACCAAGCAGCACATACTCTGCACCTGTCATTCCAGACGGCAACACAGGCAATTGCGGCACATATGCAATTAATTGTGCGCGGCGCCGTGACGAACGTGCAGTCAATGGTGACCCGTCCACCAAGATTTTTCCGGCATGTGGCACAACACCAGCAATAGCGCGCAACAAGGACGACTTACCAGCACCATTCGGCCCGATAATGCACAACCATTCACCTGGCTTCACTGTGTCAGTAAATGCAGCAACCGCAGTTCGCTTTGAATATTCAACACTGACGTGATCAAACGCTATAGATGTCATCGTTCATTCTTTCGTGTACGCAAGATAAGCAAGAAAAAGGGAGCCCCGAGAAATGCAGTCACAACGCCGATTGGAGTTTCAGCTGGATTATCCAACACTCGCCCAGGAATGTCAGCAAGTATCAAGAACGCTGCGCCAAACAACAATGAGATCGGCAATACGAGTCGATATGACGTGCCAACGACTAGTCGCACAGCATGAGGAACGATAATGCCCACAAAACCAATAAGTCCACTCACAGCTACCACTGATGCTGTACCGAGAGTTGCAGCAATCACAACAACCAGTCGCACGCGCGACACATTGACGCCCAATGCGGTGGCTTCTTCGTCGCCTACACGCAGCACATCTAGTAGTCGGCGGTGCAACAACAACACGATTGTGGATAACAGAACATATGGCAGCACTAAGCGAACGTCGCCCCATGTAGCGCTCGATAGTCGACCAAGAATCCAGGAATACACCTGACGCACAACGTCAGAGTTGCGCTGTAAAAGAAACGTTTGAGCAGCCGTTGCTAACGAAGTCACCGCAACACCCGCAAGTACAAGGCTGGTGGAGCTACGTTCGCCCTTCCCTGTCGTGCCGACAAGATATGTCACAAGAACAGCAATCAAACCACCAACAAATGCAATCATCGGCAAAGGGTCAATGATCCAGCTACTTGTGCCCGACCGATTAATGGTGATCACGATGGTGGCACCAAGGCCGGCACCTGCAGCAACACCTAAGAGATACGGGTCAACTAATGGGTTACGAAATACGCCTTGATAACTAGCTCCTGCAATAGACAAAGTGGAACCAACGATTGCTGCGAGCACCACTCGTGGCGCACGTATTTGCCACACGATGGACCAATCAGTCGGTGTTAAACCACTGTGTACCGAGACAAACGGTAAACGATTCAGTAGCTCAAGCGGTACACGCCACCAGGCCGGACCCGCCGGCCCAATCATGAGACCGAGCAGCAATGAGCATGCGAGCGCAACGACGGCAGCAGGTATCCACCACCGGCTTGCGCCGCGCATATTCATTGAAGTCGACATCAGTAGTTACTACTTACTTGCCGCTGTCATTGCCGCAGCAAATTGCTCGACCAGGTCAACAACGCGAGGTCCCCAGCGGGATGCAACATCATCATCGAGTTCCACAACATGGCCGTTCTTTACAGCATCGATGCCAGTCCAGCCCGGACGCTTTGCAACTTCTGCTGCATTTGTTGCACAGCATTTAGTGTCAGCGAGAAAAATGACTGAAGGGTTCGCCTTTACGATTGCTTCTGCATTGAGTTGTGGGTAATCATTACCAGCATCAACCCCATCAGCAACGTTGGTGAAACCGAATGGCTTTAGAAGCGCACCAACAAAAGTATTCGAGGTTACTGAATACAACGTGTTGTCCAATTCATAGAAGTACGACTGTGCCGACATATTGGCTGAGATGTTTTCTGTCGCCTTTGTAATGCGTGACTTCATTGATTCGATCAGTGTCGCTGCATCTTTCTCATGTCCAGTCAACGCGCCAAGCTCAGTAATTTGTTTGTAGACATCATCCAGCGTTGCTGCTGCAGCACCAGTCCATACTGTGATTTTCTGGCTAGAAATTGACTGCAATTGCTCGGTAATTTTGTTCATGTCGTTTGAAATCAACACGACATCTGGCGTGTATCCGATGATTGCTTCAACACTTGGTTCGTACGCTGACATTTTTGTTACTTTGTCTGCTACTTCAGCGGGGTATGTACTGAGTGAATCAACAGCGACTACTTGACCGCCTGCGCCAATGGCATACAGCATCTCTGTTGCAGTTGGCGACAAGCTGACAATGCGGTGAGTAACTGCAGGGACTGTGGTGTCGGGTGTTGAGCCACTACTTCCACACGCCGCAAGAACAAGAGTTGCAGCGAGTGCTGCGGTAAGTGCTCGCATGCGAGACATTCTGATAATTGACATAATTCTTCCTCCAGGAATTGGAGAAAGAAGAGTGGGTCACAGTGAAAACAGCGGACGCTGCACTCTCCGCGGGCCGCCCTTCCTTCGAGGTTCGGTTTCGCATACTCAAACAGGCGACCGGACTTGTCTGGATCGGATTTCTCCGACCAGCATCACCGTTGCGGGACAGTGCCGGAGTTTCGCCGGACTTCGCTGGATTGAGTACTGCACATCATTTCACTGATGCACTAAAAGTCACCGTATCAGAGGTACAGACCTGGGCACACAATCGTGTGCTGGTGTTTACGCCACGTAGTCAATAATGCGCTGAATGCCATCAACAAGGTCAGCATCACCAAGTGCGAAGGAGAACCGCGCAAAGCCTGGAGCGCCGAACGCTTCACCTGGCACGATTGCCACATTGACATCAGTAAGAATCATGTCTGCTAGCTCCATAGTGGTCTTTGCGGTCTTTCCCTTGATGTCACGGTTCAACAAACCTGAAAAGTTGGGGAAGCAATAGAAGGCACCTTGCGGTTCCATGCAGGTAACACCAGGAATGGTAGACAACATTTTGTGCATCAGTGCACCACGACGTGCGAATGATTCGCGCATCATGTGTACTGCAGACAAATCACCACTGACTGCAGCAAGCGCTGCAACCTGTGACACGTTGGCAACGTTTGAAGTGGCATGCGATTGGAAGTTTGTTGATGCCTTCATGACATCTTTCGGACCAATCATCCAGCCAACACGCCAACCGGTCATTGCATATGTCTTTGCAACACCGTTCACGATGACGCACTGGTTTGCTAGTTCAGGAACAAGCGTTGGCATTGAAGTGAATTTATGTTCACCGTAAGTGAGGTGTTCATAAATCTCGTCAGTAACAACCCACACTTTGTTCTTCACAGCCCATTCGCCAATTGCGCGTACCTCGGCTTCGGGGTATACCGAACCACTTGGGTTGTCAGGCGAGACAAACAGCAACACTTTTGTGCGTGGTGTAAGAGCTTTGTCTAGTTGCTCAACAGTGACACGGAAACCATTCTTCTCTTCCGTGTCGATGATGACAGGCACTCCCCCGGCCAATGTGATGGCTTCTGGGTACGTGGTCCAAAACGGTGCAGGGCAAATAACTTCATCGCCCGGATCACAGAGCGCAGCAAACGCTGTGAACACGGCGTGCTTGCCGCCATTAGTAATGAGTACTTGATCTGCTGTGCATGCAAAGCCGCTGTCGCGCATTGTTTTTACAGCGACTGCTTCGCGTAATTCTGGCAAACCAGCAGCCGGTGTGTAGCGCTGGTACTTCACTTCGCGGCATGCCTTGACAGCAGCTTCCACAATGTGGTCGGGGGTGGCAAAGTCAGGCTCGCCGGCTCCGAAGCCGATGACATTGAGGCCTTGGGCTTTCAGGGCCTTGGCCTTGGCGTCAACCGCCAAAGTGGCGGACTCGGCAATAGCGCCGAGACGAGCGGATACACGTCGCAATTCTTGTGGAGCAGGCATAAGTGAAAGGATTACACGGTGAGCGATAAGAACCAACTCGATTTTAAAATTCCCCAGCAACTTCTTCCTCTAGACGGCCGATTTGGGTGTGGACCATCCAAAGTCCGCCCAGAACAGTTGCAGGCAGTCATGTCCCGCATGACCTCGGTCATGGGCACCTCGCACCGCCAGGCGCCTGTGAAGAACATCGTCGGCTCTGTGCGCGACGGCCTCTCCTCATTGTTCTCACTTCCTGCTGGCTGGGAAATTGTCATGGGTAACGGCGGCTCAACAGTGTTCTGGGACGTCGCCACGTTTGGTCTCATTCGTGAACGCAGCCATCACCTCGTATTCGGTGAATTCTCCTCTAAGTTCGCAGAAGCTTCTGCTGCTGCTCCGCATTTGGCTGACCCAGTCGTTGTTACATCAGATACCGGTACTCACCCTGCGCCTGCCAGTGATGCAACGTGCGATGTGTATGCATACCCACACAACGAAACATCAACAGGTGTTGCGATGACTCCAGTTCGTCCATCGAAAGATGGCCTCGTTGTTGTTGATGCAACGTCTGCAGCTGGCGGCCTCATGTGGGACCCAGCAAATGTTGATGTGTATTACTTTGCTCCACAGAAGTGCTTTGCATCTGACGGTGGCTTGTGGTTGGCCGCCTGTTCACCAGCAGCCATTGAACGTATTCGCGAAATCAAAGCAGCAAAGCGTTGGATGCCTGCGTCACTTGACTTGTCAATTGCACTTGATAACTCTGTTGCAAATCAGACCTACAACACACCAGCACTTGCGACTCTCATCATGTTGGATGAACAAGTGAAATGGCTGAATACAAACGGTGGTTTGTCCTGGGCAGCTGCTCGCACTGCCGAATCGGCACGCAACATCTACTCATGGGCAGAGGCTCGCGACTTCGCATCACCATTTGTTGCGAACCCGGCACAGCGATCTGACGTGGTGGCCACCATTGATATTGATGGCGTTGACGCCAACTCCATCAATGCCATCTTGCGCGCAAATGGCGTGGTGGATACTGACAGTTACCGCAAATTGGGCCGTAACCAGTTGCGTGTTGGCATGTTCCCTGCCATTGACCCATCTGACGTAGCCGCATTGACTGCCTGCATCGACGTAGTGGTTGACCATCTTCGTTCGTAGATTGAACATCAATGCCCATCAACGTTGACGAAGTTCTAGAGACATATTGGGATGATCTCGCGCCATTACGTAACCCCGTCATGCTCATTGCGCTGCGTGGACTCTTTGATATTGGTGGCGTAGCAACATCAGCACTCGACTGGATGCTGAAAGAGCGCGACGCAACAGTTGTTTCCGACATCGACCCGGACCCATTTTTTGACTTCACGCAAGAACGCCCCGAGCAAGTCATCGACGAAGACGGTGAACGACAAATTCAGTGGCCTGAAAATGACTTCATGATTATTCGGTACCCAGAAGGTGC
>JBAXVL010000044.1:0-9136 GCA_037129095.1 Actinomycetota bacterium
CATCAAGACAATCCAGTTAACGTGGTGGAACATGCAGGCGTGCAACTGGAACTACCACCGCGAGTTCGTGGCTCTAGCCCTCTGTGGTGGGACTGGGAAGGCCCAGGATTAACGCCACACACTGAGAGCCTGATTGACGCCTTGGTGGACTGTGCCGCCACCTGGCCTGGCTGAATCAGGCCGCCCCTCGCTCCACTAAGTTTCGTCTAGAGCTAAAGGGGGCCGTATGGCTGAGCAAAAAATCGGACGCACAATGGCGGAATCGACACCGTCGTGGCCTGGAGACATTGTTGCTCCCCCAGGATCACCCAACATCGTCTATTGCGTTCTTGACGATGTGGGCTATTCAGACTTTGGTTGTTACGGATCAGAAATCGCTACACCAAATATTGATCGACTTGCCGCAGGCGGATTGCGCTACACAAACTTTCACACCACATCGTTGTGTTCGCCTACACGCGCATCATTGCTAACAGGACGTAATCACCACGCGGTAGGTATGGGAACGCTCGCCAACTTCGACATGGGGTACCCCGGGTACCGCGGAATGATCACAAAAGATGCAGCACTGATGCCAGAAATTCTGCGCGGTGTTGGATACAACTCATTTGGCGTTGGAAAGTGGCATCTCACCCCGATGCATCACACCGGACCATCGGGTCCGTTTGATCAGTGGCCGACACAACGCGGCTTTGATCGTTATTACGGTTTTATGGATGGCGCAATGAACCAATGGGAACCATTTCTCACGGAAGACAACCATCATGTCGCTACTCCGGATGACCCGAACTATCACCTGTCAACAGACATCACCAACCGTGCATTGTCGATGATCACATCGCAGAAGAGTTTGGCACCTGAAAAACCATTCTTTTTGTATATGGCTTTCGGAGCCGGACATTCACCTCATCATGTTCCGAAAGAAATGATTGATGAGTACGTTCCCATTTTTGAAAAGGGCTGGGACGTCACACGCGACGAACGAATTGCTCGTCAAAAGGCGATGGGGATTATTCCGCAAGACACGGTGTTGCCGCCGCGTAACCCTGGGGTACGTGCATGGACCGAACTCAATGCCGATGAAAAGCGTCTCTTCGTTCGCTTTCAAGCTGCCTATGCCGCACTACTCAGCCACACTGACCAACAAATTGGTCGAGTCATCGACACGCTAGAGACAATCGGTCAACTGACGAACACAATCTTCATTGTCATGAGCGATAACGGCGCTTCACAAGAAGGCAGCCAATTCGGCACCATGCACCAAGGCCGATACTTTGAACGCGCACCGATGACGCTTGAGCAATCCATCGAAAAGATTGACGAGATTGGTGAAACTCAGTGGTTCAACAACTATCCACTTGGTTGGGCCATGGCCGGCAACACGCCGTGCAAGTTCTATAAACAAAACACTCATGGCGGCGGTGTGCGCGACCCCCTTGTCATGCATTGGCCAGCCGGATTCGACAAGGCAGAAGCCGGAACATTGCGCCATCAATTTCATCATGTAAGCGACGTATCGCCAACAATTCTGGAGGTTATTGGCGTTGGCCTACCAAAAGCCATGAATGGCGTTGATCAAATGCCACTACACGGAACACCAATGACGTACACATTTTCTGGCGCCGCAACACCGACAAAGAAGAAAGTGCAGCACTTCGAAATGCTTGGTCACCGCGGCATTGTTGCTGACGGTTGGAAGGCCGTGACATTACATCTTCCACGCACCACGATGGACCAAGACGTGTGGGAGTTGTACGACCTCAATACGGACTTCTCCGAAACGAATGATCTTGCAGCAGCTAATCCCGACAAACTGCGAGAACTTGAAGCTCTGTGGTGGGAAGAAGCCGCGAAGTACAAAGTGCTACCAGTGGACGATGGAAGTGGTTCACGCTTGCGTCGACCTGTACGAAAGAAGTTCGTATTGTGGCCCGGTCTCGAGAGGGTTCCATCTGATGCTGCGCCTCGCCTCACGAACACCAGTTACACAATCGCAGCACACATCACGGTTCCGGCAAACGGTTGCGAAGGTGTATTGCTTTCAGAAGGTGACCGTTGGGGCGGGTATGTCATGTTTGTTCAAGACGGAAAACCATGCTTCCACTATCACTTCCCCCTTGAACGACATGAAGTTCGCGGCACGCAAAATCTGACTCCAGGAGACCACGTCATTACATGGACTCTCACAAAAGTAGAACGTGCTTCCGGGCACGGAACATTGTCAGTTGATGGTGTCGAGGTTGCATCTGTTGATATTCCTCGGATCCTTCGGGGTTGGATGCCGTTTAATGGTTTGCATGTTGGTCGTAATAACGGCGCACCAGTCGGCACTACGTACGAAGCGCCATTTCCCTTCACGGGAAAATTGCACCGCATTGAAGTAGAACTGCTCGACAAGGTTCCGGGTCCAGACCGCGATATCGAAATGCGTTCAGAGATGGGCAAACAGTAAGCGTTACGGTGCGAGGCGTTCAACGCGCCACACCACGCTATTGCGTGTGTAACGGAAACGATCATGTAGGCGACTTGGTCTTCCTTGCCAAAATTCAATCTGGTCTATTGATAAGACATAGCCACCCCAATGCGGAGGGCGAGGCACTTCAGTGTGTTCAAAGCGCGTGGTGACTTCTTCAATCAGGTCATCAAGTTCTTCACGATTACCGATCACAGTTGATTGCGGTGACGCCCATGCACCCAATTGAGATGCTCGTGGTCGCGACGCAAAATACTCATCGCTCACAGCATCAGTCGCCTGAGAAATGACTCCCTGGATGCGCACTTGTCTATGCAGGTCCAACCACGCAAATGTTCCCGCGGCTCGTGATTCGCCAGCAATCTGTAATCCTTTTGCGCTTGTGCGATTAGAGAAAAACGTGATGCCGTGTGCATCAATGCCACGGGCTAGTAAGACTCGAGAGTCTGGCTTCCCTGTTGCGTCAACCGTTGATAGCACCATTGCATTGGGTTCAGTAACGCCAGCTTCATCTGCTTGGTGATACCAGACGTTTAACTGAGTGATGGGATCAGCATGAAGGTCATCAATATCAAGACCAGCTGTCTCATATTGAATTCGCCGATCTGCGATACCCATTATTACGCCTTTGGTGTGATGTGTGTGGCGCCACGCATGTACGGCAAAAGCACATTGGGGATACGCACGCTTCCATCTGGTTGGCGATGGTTTTCACAAATAGCAGCCCACACGCGAGGCACTGCAAGTGCAGAACCATTGAGTGTGTTAGCAATCTCTGTACCTTTTTGACCGGTGCGCTTGAAACGAATGTCTGCACGACGTGCTTGATAATCAGAGAACCACGACACACTGCTGACTTCTAGCCATGCATCACAACCAGGTGCATACACCTCAATATCAAAACTGCGGTGATGACTTCCACCCATGTCACCAGTGCAGATTTCAATAATGCGATATGGCAATTCCAATGCGGCCATTAGTGCTTCTGCACGACCAACTAATTCAGTTAGCAATGCTGGCGCATCTTCCGGACGAGCAATGGCAAGAATCTCTACCTTGTCGAATTCGTGTGCGCGCAACATGCCACGCGTATCACGCCCTGCACTGCCTGCTTCACGGCGATAACACGGTGAATACGCCATGAGGCGAACTGGCATTTCTGCTTCATCTAACACTTCACCCGCATGCAACGACGTGAGTGGAACTTCAGCTGTAGGAATGGCCCACAAGTCGTCACGCTCAATGGCGTACGCATCATCTGCAAACTTCGGCAAGTGACCAGTAGCTGTGAGTGTTGCGGTGGTAACAAAACTTGGTGGACGAATTTCTTCGAACGCATCAGCATTTTGATCTAATGCAAACTGACACAAAGCGCGGGCCAACGTTGCACCAAGTCCGCGCTGCATGGTGAACATTGCGCCAGCAATTTTCGTAGCACGTTCATTATCAAGAATGCCAAGAGCAGTTGCTGTCTCCCAATGAGGAACTCGTTGATGATCACCAAAAGTGGCAGGCAGATTAATAGGGCCTTTTACGATTGGATTCTCATGATCGCCGGCACCATCTGGGGCATCAGGGTGTGGCAAGTTCGGAATACGCAACATGATCTGCTGCAATGCATCTTGCACAGCGTCGATCTCGGTCTGCAGAATTCGCTCACGGTCACCGCCAGCGCGACTGCGTTCCATGAGAGCTTCTGCCTCATCGTTCTTCTTGTCACGACGCAGGGCACCCACCTGCTTTGAGAGGTCGTTCACTTCGGCTCGCAGAGTGTCTCGCTCGAGGCTCATTTCACGAAGGCGCGTGTCGAGGGAAACGGCTTCATCGACCTGTACAAGAAGATCTGGCTTTCCTCGGCGGGCCAAGGCAGACCGCACCCCATCAAGGTTCGTGCGCAGAAGTCGTACATCAATCACAGGATTTCAGGCTACCTGTCCCGCCTTTCGTGCTGAGAGGCATTTGTTCGTAAAGTGGAGACGTGTCCGTTGTTGTCGAGAATCTCAGTGTTTCCTATGGCGACCTCGTAGCTGTCGACAATGTCTCGTTCGAGGCTCCAACCGGCAGCGTTACTGTCATCCTTGGCCCAAATGGGGCCGGCAAGACCAGCACCATTGAAGTCTGTGAGGGCTTTCGCACTGCCACATCTGGCTCGGTGCGGGTTCTTGGGCTTCACCCCATCTCAGACCACCGCGCGCTGACTGAACGCATGGGCGTCATGTTGCAAGGCGGAGGCGTCTACCCCAGTGCCCGCGTGCGTGATGTGGTGTCTCATTTTTGTGCACTGCATAACAAAGGTGTCAATGCCACCCAACTGATTGAACGCGTCGGACTCTCGAATCGTTCAACGGGCACATGGCGCAAGCTGTCAGGTGGCGAGCAACAACGACTGTCGCTTGCATTGGCATTAGCTGCAGATCCCGAAGTGATTTTCTTAGATGAACCAACATCGGGAGTTGACATTGATGGTCGTGACATTATTGCTGACATCATTCGTGATTTAGCTGCACGTGGTACCACTGTTGTCCTTGCATCGCATGACATGGCCGAAGCAGAAAAGGTAGCAACCCATGCAGTGTTGTTTACCTCCGGCAAGGTCATTGCAAGTGGGGAACTGACATCGTTACTTACGTCGCGCAAACATCTACGTTTCACGTCTTCGGCTGGGCTCGTACCTGCAGAACTCGCAGTGTCTATCAAGAGCCCAGTGGTTGCTATCGGAGACGGTGTGTACGAAGTGGCGTCAGAACCAACACCACAGTTGATGACGCGTATCTCACAGTGGCTTGCTGACAACTCACACCCGTTACTTGGCGTGGACATGGGAACAGAGTCCTTGGAAGATACGTATCGGCGATTAACCCGAGGTGCACAATGAGGCGCATCCGCATTCAACTACGCGCAGAACTGATGCTGCTGGCACGCAATGGTGAGCAACTACTTCTCACCTTGATAATCCCCGTGTTGCTTCTTGGCTTCTTTGGTTCTGTTGATGTTCTGCCAAGCGCAGGCGTTACGCCCATTCAGTTCTTGACCCCCGGAATTCTTGCTATTGCAATCATGTCGTCATCAATGGTCAGCCTTGGTATTGCCACCGGATTCGAACGTTCTTACTTGGTCCTCAAGCGACTAGGTGCAACACCGTTAACACGCAATGAATTAGTCATTGCAAAAATCTTGTCTGTTTTCATTGTTGAATTAGTTCAAGCAATCGTTCTGTTATCACTGGGCCTCGCACTCGGGTGGCAACCAGGTGGATCTACGTGGCCGCTTGCTGTTGTTGTGGTGTTGTTTGGTACGTCAGCATTTGCAGGAATTGGCCTCATCCTTGCTGGCCAGTTACGCGCTGAGATCAACTTGGCCGCTCAGAATGGCTTGTACTTAGTACTGCTTCTATTGGGCGGAATGGTGATTCCACGTGATTCGCTTCCGCACTTCATGGGCAACGCTGTTCGCGGTTTGCCATCAACAGCACTTGCCGACTTACTGCGGTCAACTCTCAACGGTGATCATGCTGGTCTTGTTGTGCCGTGTGCAGTGCTTGCCGCGTGGGGAATCATTGCCCCAGCCATCGCAGCACGACGCTTCCGCTGGAGCTAAACCTTTGTCATTGAGATACGTCTGAAGATTCTTCGGCGCTGTATGACTGACTGCTATAAAAGCCTTTCATAAATCGCGTAAAGAAAATGGTGATAATGATTCCCCACAAATACGTGGAGCCACCGAGCTTCATGATGCCGCCAGCAAGTTGTTGATCACTCAAGAGTGATAATCCCCACACCCGAACTGGTGTGTCGTAGTGCTTGTACACGGGACCTGTTGCAAATGTCAGCCACCCAGCCGGAATCGATGGCACTAAGGACGTGCAAAAGAGGTATGCCATCATTGCGCCGTAGCTCATGCGCCATTCCTTGGCAGGACCGCAAATTGGCGTCCACAACATCAGGGCGCTTGTCACCAAAATGACATGCAAGCCGTAATGCAGCGGCCCACCTGCCGCGCTGCGATTAACCAAACCAGGAATATGGGTCACCACTACAACCGTGTTGTAAATAACCGCTGCGATAACAGGTCGCGTAAGAAACCTAATCACTCGATATGCACGGCCTTCTCCGACAAGCAAACGAAACAGCCATTCAGGAGTAGCGAGCAAGGCGAGCGGAGGAACAATGTAGGCAAGAATGGTGTGCTGCAACATATGCATGGAATACAGGTATTCCTCAGCAATGTCATGCATCGGCCAGTCGGTGGAAATCCACAACAGAAAAATCATGAGGGAAAAAGTTCCGACTTGCTTCCGTGAAATCACTTCCCCATTGGGAACCACTTTGGGGCCAACCACACGAATGGCATACACAAAGGCAGTAATGAGACCGATAACAAGCACCCATATTTCTGGGTGCATCTGATATCGCCACGCATCAGTATTGAGCGTAGGTTCGATGCCTGAGATCAGCATTGCCGACCCGCCTCGCTGATTACGCGATGAAGAACTTGAAGGTGGCGAGAGCCGTGCAGAACACGAATATCGCAAGCCCAAGGCCAACGTAGAAAAGGAAACTAAAAACCTTGCTATCAAACTTGAGGTGCATGAAGTACGAGACAACCATGACGAACTTGATCACCATCATGGTGAGCAATGCCGGCATGAACAACGGCCCAAAGTTCACGTAATAAGTGGAAACTTCAAGGCCAGTAATGGCTGCCAAGATGAGAGCGATTTTTATATACCCAGCGTCGGACATGCCGTGCTCGTGAGTGTCTGCGTGTGTTTCAGTAACTGTTGTCATGATGCGCTCTCAATCAGGATGGGATTAGGTACACCAATGTGAAGATGATGATCCACACGATGTCAACGAAGTGCCAATACAAACCAATAAGTTCCACAACCTCGGCCTTATTGCCCGTGATTTTGCCTTTTTTGATGATGCCCATTAAGGACAACAACATGATGATTCCGAGCGAAACGTGCACACCGTGGAAACCGGTCAATGCATAAAAGCTTGAACCAAAAAGGCTGGTGGTGAAGCCAAGGCCCTCACGGTAAAACGTTGTGAACTCGTACACCTGACCACCAATAAAGGTGGCGCCTAGCAGCGCTGTAATGAGCAACCACAAATTAGTTTTTGCATCGTCTTTACGTTGTGCAGATGACACTGCAAGCACCATGGTGAGCGATGACATCAATAACACGAAGCTGCTCACCGACGTGAACGGGATGTCGTAGATCTGTGAAGGGTGTGGACCGTTTACAACGCGACCGCGATACAGCATGTAGGTAGAAATAAGACCGCCAAAGAGCAGGCATTCTGAACCAAGGAACAACCACATCGCAAGCTTGTTGTTTGACAAGCCAGTTGAGGAATGATGCCCGTGATCAGCAGCGTGATCGGTGTCGTGTGTTGCGATATCAGCCAAGGGAAGCTATCTCCTTCGTGTGCCCGTCAGTTGACGGTGAATCAAAATCGATCGGTTCAGGTACTGACGGTTCAAGAACCCATCCGAATGAAGAGAACAGGATGCACAGTGCACCGACAACCATGATTGGGGTTCCATAAATGATTCCCAAACCAAGCACCGCCACACTGATGGAAAGCAGTAACGGCCAATACGACGGTCCGGGCAAATGAATGTCTGTGTCAGCAGCAGCTTCCTCGGCACGGACAAGGTCCTCGCCAGTTGCCACTTGCTTCATCGTATGAGTGGTCTCATCTTCGACGTACTTGCGGTGGAAGAACTCATCGAGGTGATGTACAACAGGGATGCGATCAAAGTTGTGCACCTTAGGAGGGCTAGTTGTAATCCATTCCAACGTACGTGCATCCCATGGGTCAAGCGGGGCGCGCTCTGGGTTACGAATGGTTTTGATCACGTTGATGATGAAGAACAGAACGCCAATGGCCAAAATAAACGAACCGATTGAGGCCACCATGTTCCAAAATCCGAGGTTGAAGAAACCTTCGCCAGCACGAGCTTTGGTCCATACATACATACGGCGAGGCTGACCTTGCAATCCGAGAATATGCATGGGGCCGAACGTGAGGTTCATACCAATCACCATGAACCAGAAGTTCCAGGTACCCAATTTTTCGTTGAGCATCTTTCCAAAAACTTTCGGCCACCAGTAGTAGAAGCCTGAGAACAGTCCGAACACCATTCCACCAAACAACACGTAATGGAAGTGAGCAACGATGTAATACGTATCGGTCTGTTGTGTGTCAGAAGGCGCAACTGCGTGAGTAACACCGGACAAACCACCGATAGTAAAGAGAATGATTAATCCGATAGCGAATTTCATTGCCGTTGAATACCAGATTTTGCCGCCCCACATTGTGAGAATCCAGTTGAAGATTTTTACTCCAGTTGGAATAGCAATTGCCATCGTTGCCATTGAGAAAACAGCGACTGATACTGGACCAAGACCTGATGCGAACATATGGTGAGCCCACACGCCGAAACCAACAAGTCCGATCGATGCTCCGGAGAACACCACAAATGGATACCCAAAGAGTGGTTTGCGTGAGAACGTCGGCAACACTTCGGAGATGATTCCGAATGCCGGCAAGATCAACACGTACACCTCCGGATGTCCAAAGATCCAGAACAAGTGCTGCCAGAGAAGCGGGTCAGCCCCTTGCGAAACATCGAAGAATGTAGCGCCATACG
>JBAXVL010000045.1:0-8294 GCA_037129095.1 Actinomycetota bacterium
CGTATGGACTACTTAAGTCCTGTCATTAATGAACTCTCGTATTCAATGGCCGTTGAGAAGTTGCTCGGTATTGAAGTCCCAGAACGCGCCACTTGGATTCGAATGATGATGAGTGAGTTGAACCGTATTTCTTCACACTTGGTGTGGATGGCAACAAACGGAATGGATGTTGGATCAACATCCATGATGATTTACGGTCTTCGTGAGCGTGAATTAGTTCTGGCGTTCTTTGAAAAAACTGCTGGACTTCGAATGAACCTCAACTACGTTCGCCCTGGTGGTGTTGCTGCGGACCTTCCTGATGGATGGCAAGACGACGTCCAAGTAATTTGTGACACGATTTACGCCAGAACATTTGAGTACGACACACTTCTCACTGGTCAACCAATTTTCCGCCAGCGCATGGTTGGAGTCGCTCCAATTACTGCAGAAGAAGCTCTTGCTCTCGGCGTAACTGGACCACTTCTGCGCTCGACTGGTGTTGCTTGGGACCTACGTCGCACCATGCCATACCTCGCGTACGACAAAGTTGACTTTGACGTCATTGTCGGAACCTACGGTGACAACTTTGACCGTTACGCAATTCGACTAAATGAAATTCGTGAATCAATCCGCATTGTTCGCCAGTGCCTGGAAATGATGCCTAGTGGTGACTACCGCAGTCAAGATCCAAAAGTTACGCCACCACCTCGCGCACGAATCAACGAGTCAATGGAAGCGCTCATTCACCACTTCAAGTTATTCACTGAAGGTTTCCACGTACCTGCTGGGGAAGTGTATTCAGCAGTTGAATCTCCTCGTGGAGAACTTGGTTGTTACATCGTTTCTGATGGCGGGCCTAAGCCGTACCGAATCCACGTTCGTGCACCGAGCTTTGTGAATCTCCAAGCGGTACCCCTACTTATGCGCGGTGGATCAGTGTCTGACACAATTACAGTTATTTCTACAGTCGACCCAGTTATGGGTGAGGTGGACCGATGAGCCACTTCCAAAATGACCTTCGCAAACGTGCAGAAGATTTAGTTGCGCTCTACCCAGTAAAGCGTTCGGCGATGTTGCCGCTGCTTCACTTGGCACAAGAACAAGATGGTTACCTCTCAGAAGAAGGTATTGCTGAAGTTGCACAACTCGTTGGAACATCGGAAGCCGAAGTTCGAGGGACTGCAGCGTTCTATGACATGTTCCATCTTGAGCCTGTTGGAAAATATGTAGTTGGAATTTGCACCAATATTGCATGCTTGCTCGCTGGGGGAGAAGAACTCTTGGAGCATGCAACAAAGAAACTCGGCTGCGCTGTTGGTGGAACATCCTCAGATGGTCTCTTCACCCTGGAAGAAACTGAATGTTTGGCCGACTGTGACATTGCACCAGTTGTGCAAGTAAATCACCGCTACGTACGTACAACAACACCTGAAACGTTCGATGCAATGATTGAAGAAGTTCGCGATGGAAAGCGTGACTCAGAAATTCCATCACACGGAACTCTCATTAGAGTTCGCAGAAGTAACGGACTACAAGCACCTCGTGAAGAAGTCGCTGCACAACGTGCTGCTGCGCAGACTGCACGTGAAGCTCGAGCTGCGAAGGAGCAGAAGTAATGGCTACCTTTAGCGCACCAAAGATTGTCTCTTCTCGTAAAGACTTTGACGACTCGTTCACACTTTCTCGTTTTTTAGAAACAGGCGGGTACGTAGCACTGAAGAAAGCACTTGGGATGTTCCCAGAAAAAGTTGCAGCAGAAGTAGACGCCGCTTCACTTCTTGGACGTGGTGGTGCAGGATTCCCAGCTGGCCGTAAATGGTCAATGCTTCGTCGATCACCTATTTCTTATCTTGTTGTAAACGGTGACGAATCAGAACCAGCAACATTCAAAGATCACTACTTGGTTGAGCGAGATCCTCACCAGCTAATTGAAGGTGTCATCATTGCGGCGTATGCGCTTCAGGTGAGCCAAGCGTTCATCTTCCTTCGCGGTGAATTTGCTTTAGGCCTAGAGCGTGTGCAGCAAGCTGTAAATGATGCGTATTCACATGGTGCACTTGGTAGCAAAATTTTTGGTTCCGACTTCTCGCTAGACATTGTTGTGCACCCCGGTGCTGGCGCGTACATCTGTGGTGAAGAGACTGCACTCATTGAAGCGCTTGAAGGTAAGCGTGGATTCCCACGAATTAAGCCTCCGTTCTTTCCTGCGGTGACTGGTCTCTATGGTGAGCCAACCGTTGTGAACAACGTTGAAACAATGGCCAACCTTCCTTGGATCATTAATAACGGTGGAGCAGCGTTCGCGGCACTCGGTGAAGGCCGCTCAACTGGCACACGTCTATTCGCACTCGCTGGTCGAGTCAAGAACCCTGGCGTGTACGAAGTTGAAATGGTGAAGAACACGTTCCGAGACCTAATTTTTGATCCACAATTTGGTGGCGGAATTATTGACGATAAGAAGATCAAGGCATTTATTCCAGGTGGAGTTTCTGCGCCTTGGTTTGGACCAGATTTACTTGACCTTCCACTTGGCCAAGATGAAGTTGCTGAGAAGGGTTCGATGCTGGGATCAGGTTCAGTTGTTGTCTTTGACGAAGATTCATGTGTTGTTCGTGCGACTTGGCGTATTACAAAGTTCTTCTCTCGTGAATCGTGTGGTCAGTGCACACCATGTCGTGAAGGATCTGGATGGATTGAGCGCGCGATGTACCGCATTGAACACGGTGGCGGTCGACTCGAAGATCTCGACCTTCTCCTTGACCTCTGTGACAACATTTCTCCGGGACTTTCATGGCCACCGCAGCAGACAACCATCTGCGTACTAGGACCTTCAATTCCATCTTCAGTTAATTCTGCAATCTCGATGTTCCGAAATGAATTCATTGCCCACATTGAACACGGAGGATGTCCGCATGACTGATGAAGTGCGCACCACTGTTTCAATCACGGTGAACGGTCGATCATTCGAAGCTAAGCCTGGCGAACTGCTCATTGAAGCGGCCGAGCGAGCAGGGGACTACATCCCGCGCTTTTGCTACCACCCACGCATGGAACCAGTTGGTGTTTGTCGCATGTGTCTCGTTGAAGTTGATGGACCACGTGGTGCAACATTGCAGCCCGCTTGCTACCTAAAGGTCAGTGACGGCATGAACGTTGTGACTGATTCAGAAAAAGTAAAGAAAGCGCAAGATGGAGTTTTGGAATTCTTGTTGGCTAATCACCCTCTCGACTGCCCAGTGTGTGACAAGGGTGGCGAATGCCCACTGCAAGACCAGTCACTCGCTCACGGTTCAGGTGAGACACGTTTTATTGAAGAAAAGCGACACTTTGTTAAGCCGATTGAAATTGGTGAACTAGTTCTTCTCGACCGTGAGCGCTGCATTCAGTGCGCACGTTGCACCAGGTTTGCTTCAGAAGTCGCTGGCGATGCACAAATCTCGTTCTCTGGTCGCGGTGACCTTATTGAAGTCGCTCCTTCGCCAACGCAACCATTCGACTCAGTCTTCTCTGGAAACACAGTTCAAATTTGCCCAGTGGGAGCACTAACTGCGAAGTCATACCGCTTCACTGCTCGTCCATGGGACCTCGAGCAAGTTGAAAGCACTTGTACAACGTGTGCGGTTGGATGTCGAGTTGCCGTGCAGTCTTCTGGAAACCGCCTTACACGCGTTCTAGGTGTTGACTCTGACCCGGTAAACCACGGATGGCTTTGCGACAAGGGTCGCTTCACTCTTGACTCAATTGATGGCAATGAAGACTCAATCAATGTTCTAAAGGCATCAACACGACTTACCGAGCCAATGGTGCGACGTAATGGCGAGCTTGTTGCTGTTAGCTGGGCCGAAGCACTTAGCGCTGCCGCAAAAGTGCTGCACGGTGATGGCGACACACTTGGTGTTATTGGTGGCGCAGCACTTACTAATGAAGGCGCGTTTGCTTGGGAGCGTTTTGCTCGCGGAGTTCTTCGCACAGAGAACATTGACGCACAGTATGGCGATGGACTTGACGCTGAACTTCTTCAGGCCCTTCCAAAGGCAACCATTGATGAAGCCGCTCGTGCATGCACCGTTGTAACACTCACGGGTGATCTACGCGAAGAGTTACCAATTCTGTTCCTGCGCCTTCGTGAGAGTGCCGTACGTGACAAGAACTCAATTGTTGAACTGGCTGCTCGCAACACATCACTTACAAATGTTGCTCGTTCAACAATTACCATTCGCCCAGGCGAAGCACATCTCGCAGCTAACGCGCTTGTAACTGGAACCATTCCGTTCGATGTTCTCTTTAGCAAGGATGAAATTACTAACGCTCAAAAACTCATTGGTGAAACTGGTGAAGGCGTTGTCTTTGTCGTTGGACGACCAAACGTCGCCGAAAGCGCCTCAATTATTGAAGCTGCCATCCGAACATTTGCAGAGAATTATCCTGACGCGAAATTCCTCGTTGCACTGCGTCGTTCGAACGTTAATGGTGCACTCGACATGGGACTTAGCCCAGGACTGCTTCCTGGAAGACGTCTAAATACGCAAGGGGCTGGACGTGACACAGTCGCTCAGCTACAAGCAATGGCTAGTGGCGAACAAAAAGCGACGCTATTGCTAGGTGGATGTCTTCTTGGAAATATTGCTGACACAACTCTTGGCATCAGGGCACTCGAAAATTCAGATGTTGTCATCGTCAGCGGTCATGGTGGGGCAAGCCTTGCGTACGCAGACGTAGTGCTGCCAGCAAGTGTTTCCTACGAACGACTCGGCACGGTAACAAACATTGAGGGTCGCGTTAGCGCGCTCACTCCGAAAATTGTTCCTCCAGGGTCTGCTTGGACTGACGTTGCAATCGCGTCTGAACTCGCTGAGGAATACGGTCAGAGCATTGGCCTTGAGTCTGTTGAGGAAACTTCAAAGATCATTGAATCAACAACTGGCTACCCAGCTCTCTCAGTACTTCAGAGTGCAACAACTGATGGTGTAGTTGTTGATAGTTCTGAAGTCTCTCTTCGCCACAGCATGGACCCAATGGCATTCCCTGGTATTAGATCTGTGAAGTCTGTAGGACTTGGTGCACCAGTTGGTGCCACCTCATCTAATGAAGTCACCAAGGGTCCACGTGGAAACGCTGCAACATTGGCGCAAGTTGAAGCTGGCCGCGAAATAGAAACACCAGCAGTTGATGGCTACGCACTACGTGTGAATTTGTCACGACGTCTTTACGACAACGGAATTGCAGTACAGGGATCGAGCTCACTACACGGACTCGTCGAACCAATGACATTCAAGTTGAATCATGTTGACTTTGAGCGTATTGGAGCTGCGAGTGGTGAAAGCGTTAATGCTGTTGGAGCCAACGGAACTATCAGCGTTTTGCTGGAGCTCGACAATGATGTTCCGCGCGGTGTTGTCGAAATTCCTTTCGGTGTTGAAAAGCTAAGCGATGAAAATTCAGTCCGCTCAATCATTGACGCGACATCTCTCATCAATCAAGTACGTCTGGAAACTCGATGAACTCGCTTCTTGCATCGACTGACCCACTCTTTAGCCACGGCGTCACCGGTGTCGTAATCCTTATTGTCATTATCAAAGTGCTCGTGGGCTTCGGTGCTCTCATGGGGTCAGTTATTTTGATGATTTGGTTCGAGCGCAAAGCAATTTCTGACATGCAGAGTCGAATTGGTCCTCAGCGTTGGGGGCCATTTGGTCTACTTCAGACGTTGGCTGACGGAATCAAGCTGTTCTTCATAGAAGATTTGATCCCAGCAGAAGCAGATCGTTTTGTTTTCAAACTTGCACCATATCTAGTGCTCATCCCAGCACTGATTACGTTCTCGATTGTCCCCGTTGGTGGCACTCTCAACATTGGTGGGCACCAAGTTTTGTTGCAAATAGCGAATCCTCCTATGGGGATCCTTCTAATGCTCGCAATGTCTGGAATTTCTGTTTACGGAGTAATGCTCGCTGGATGGGCTTCGGGGTCGAAGTACCCACTGCTGTCATCTGTTCGTGCAAGCGCACAGATGATCAGTTACGAAGCGGCACTTGGTATGACGATTGTGACTGTTATTTTGGCGACTGGGTCACTAACAACTCACAGCATTGTCACCTCACAGGCAAACGGCATTTGGCACTGGAACCTGATTCGTCTGGGCATTGTTCCGTTTGTTGTATTCCTTATTTCAATTACCGCGGAACTAAACCGGCCACCGTTTGACGTTGTTGAAGCCGAGAGTGAGCTCGTGGGTGGATTCCACACCGAGTACTCATCACTTCGATTCGCATTGTTCTTCCTGGCTGAATTTATGAACACCATCACCATGTCAGCAATTATGGTGACGCTGTTCTTTGGTGGTCCTGCAGGTTGGATTCCACCGATCCCTCACTTCAAGTGGGTATTTCCAATCATCTGGTTCCTCCTAAAGACAACCGCATTCGCCTTTAGCTACATCTGGTTCCGTGCAGCACTTCCTCGTTTTCGCTACGACCAACTTATGGACCTCGGTTGGAAGCGACTCATTCCGCTCAGTCTTGGCTGGATGCTCATTGTCGCAGGATTTGTTGTCTCAAAGCCTTGGGGCTTCATAATGATTGCGTTAGTACTCTTCTCGTACACGTGCCTTGAGAGAGCGTTCGCACTCGGTCAGTCACGAGGCAAAGATGGGGAAGCAATTCTTCCGACAGTAGGGCAGCGACCACTTCCGGGATTTGTTCTGCGCAACTTCACTGATGGGGCATCGAATGAGTAAGTTCACGAATTTCTTTGGTGGGTTCAAACTCACAATGCAGCACATTGGCCGAGCCAATGTGACAACTAGCTATCCACAGAAGAAGCGTGCCAAGCAGCCTCGTCAACATGGACGCCACGTACTTAATCGTTACGAAGACGGAATGGAAAAGTGTATTGGATGTGAACTGTGCGCGGGTGTCTGCCCAGTTAATTGCATCAACGTTCGTGGTCTAGATAACCCAATGGACCACCCAGTGAGCCCGGGTGAACGCTACGGATACATCTACGAAATCAATTACTTACGTTGCATCCACTGTGACCTTTGTGTTGAAGCATGCCCAACTCAGGCAATTACTGAATCAAAGATGTTTGAATTCTCGTTCTCAAATCGTGCTGACGCGATTTACACAAAGAATGAGCTCCTTGTGGATGACCAAGGCTTCCCTCAGAAGTTGCCATGGGAAGACTGGCGTGAAGGCGAAGCTGAAATGACCGGTGGTTGGATGCGCGCAACTTCACCAGCTGGTGACGCTTCATTCGAAGGTGTTGTTCAGTGGACTGCAGACCCCGGCGCCGGGATCAAAGCCGCCGAAGCTGGTCAGTCAGAGACACGTGACGACGAAGCAACTGGCTCAAAGCAACTTCGTGATGCGTTCTACCGTCACTTAGAGCCAGAAGACATCCCACTTAATCGACGTGGTCTTGAAGGCATGATGACGCAGGTAAAGGAAAAAATTCCTGCGCGTTTTAAGGGTAAAAAATAATGTTGGCCCTTGCCTACGCGATTCCGAGCATTCTTATATTTATAACGGCGGCACTTTTGGTGCTCGTTGGTGCTTTTGGAGTAATCGCAATGAAGAATCCAGTGCACAGCGCACTGAGTCTCATCATGACGTTGCTAGGGGTTGCTGTTGCTTTTATTGCGCAGTCAGCTGACTTCTTAGCTGCAGTGCAGATCATTGTGTACGCCGGAGCAATTGTTGTTCTGTTCTTGTTCGTAATCATGTTCCTAGGTGTTGACCGGAGTGATTCAGTTCGCGTTGAGCCACTTGTTGGTCAGCGTGCGTTTGCTGGTACTGGTGTTGTAATAACTGTGGCTGGACTTATTGCGTTAATGGCTCGCTCACATTGGGTGACTGGTGCAATGTCGGTGTCTACGAATGGTGTTGCGCTGGCTCCAGGATCTGGAAACGTTCAGCAGCTTGGAACTGCCGTATTCACCACGTATATTTTTGCCTTTGAAGCAACTGCGGCACTGCTCATAATTGCAGTAGTTGGAGCAGTCTTGCTGGCTCGTCGTGAGCGCACGAGTGATGAGAGTGAGTCATGAACGTTCCCGCCGCTTGGTATCTAGTTCTTGCTGCACTGCTATTTGGTATTGGTGCCTATGGTCTCTTAACTCGCCGAAGTGCACTCATTATGTTCATGTGTCTTGAACTGATGCTCAACGCTGTCAACCTCACATTTGTAACGTTCTCACGCACGCTCAGTGACATTGGGGGACAGGCAACAGTGTTCTTTGTCATGGTGGTCGCCGCCGCAGAAGTGACGGTAGGACTAGGAATTGTCGTGGCAATTTTCAGACGTCGTTCATC
>JBAXVL010000046.1:0-8227 GCA_037129095.1 Actinomycetota bacterium
GGTGTTGCTGGCGTCATGTTGAGCGCACTTGATGATGCAAAGATTCCTAGCATCAGCCTTCGTGTTGGCGTACCGCACTACCTCATGCATGCACAACACCCAAAAAGTGCAGCTGCATTACTGCAACATCTGCAGCACGTTCTTGGCATTCCAACAGATCATCAGAACCTTGTTGACGAAATTTCGCGTTGGCAAGAACTGCATGACGCCGCTGTTGAAGGCGACCCTGAAGCATCGGCATACGTCACCATGCTTGAACAGCGATACGACCACACCATGGAACGCAATATTCCAAGTGGCGACGATTTAGCCGCAGAACTTGAAGAGTTCCTGCGCGGCCAATCCGACGACGACTAGTTATTTGATGGCTGCGAAACCCAATGCAAGGTCAGCCACGATGTCATCAATTGACTCAAGACCAACTGACAAACGAATCAGGCCTGGTGTAACACCAGCTGATGCTTGCTCTTCTGGCGTCAACTGACTGTGCGTTGTTGATGCTGGGTGAATCACCAAGCTGCGCACATCACCAATATTGGCAACGTGGCTGTGCAACTTGAGAGCTTCAACGAACTTCTTACCGGCTTCAACGCCACCCTTGATTTCAAATGCAAGAACTGAGCCGTAGCCCTTTCCACCGAAGTACTTCTTTGCACGTTCATGCCAAGGAGATGTTGACAAACCTGCATAGTTGATGCTCTCGACACCACTTTGCTTCTGCAAGAAAGCTGCAACCTTGTCAGCGTTTGACCAGTGACGATCCATACGCAATGACAATGTTTCAACACCCTGCAAAATTGTCCATGCATTGAATGGGCTTGCTGACATACCAAGGTCGCGCAACATTTGTACACGTGCCTTGATGATGTATGAACCTGCACCAAGTGCTGGCCAATAGGAAAGGCCGTGGTATGACGGATCTGGTTCGGTGAAGTTCGGGAAGCGACCGCTTGCAGCGAAGTCAAACTTTCCACCATCGATGATTGCTCCGGCAATTGATGTGCCGTGGCCACCGAGGAACTTTGTTGCTGAGTGAACAACAATGTCTGCACCCCACTCAAGCGGACGAATTCCGTATGGAGTTGGCACTGTGTTGTCGAGCATCAATGGGATGCCGTGATCATGTGCAACTTTGGAAACACCTTCGATATCGAACACATCATTCTTTGGGTTGGCAAGAACTTCACCGTAGAACAACTTTGTGTTCGGGCGGATTGCAGCTTTCCACTGTGCAAGATCATCCGGGTCGTCAACGAAGGTGACTTCAATTCCCATCTTCGGGAATGTGTAATGCAACAAGTTGTATGTGCCGCCGTAGAGCGATGGTGATGCAACGATATGCGCGCCAGCTTCTGCCAACGTAAGAATTCCCAATGTCGCAGCGCTTTGTCCGGATGACACAACGAGCGCACCTGGCAAGCCAACTGCAGTGGCGGTGCCGCCTTCAAGGTCTGACAAACGAGCTTCAAGAACACCCGTTGTTGGGTTCATGAGGCGTGTGTAGATGTTTCCGATTTCAGCAAGTGCGAACAAGTTCGACGCATGTTGCGTGTCACGGAATTGGTACGAGGTTGTTTGGTAGATCGGAACGGCGCGAGCGCCTGTTGTTGGATCTGGCTCTTGGCCGGCGTGAATCTGGCGGGTTTCAAAACCCCATGTTGCGTTTGTCATAGGGGTGAACGCTAGCCCCCAATTCCCGACCAACCAACTCGGGAATTGCCAATACGCCAGATCCCAGTACTCATCCAGGCATGAATACTCGTTTGAAATCAAAGAAACCGTGTGTAGCACTTAATGCTACGGTTCCTCACATGGCGACCATAATCACCCAACGCGACCTTCGCAACAACAATGCAGACATCATGCGACGTCTTGAAGACGGCGAGACCTTCATCATCACGCGCAACGGCAAACAAGTTGGCTCGTTGACTCCAATGTCACGCCCGCAGTTTGCTCGCATGACAGATGTGCTGGAAGCTTTCAAAGGATTGCCACCACTTTCATTTGAAGAGTTCCGTCGAGACATAGATGAGTTCATCGACCAAGATCCAACACCGAGATTCTTCAATGATTAATCCGATCGGACTTCTCGACACATCAGTCATTATTGATTTGCCATCGCTACAGATCGATCGATTGCCAACGGAGGGAACAATAAGTGCGATCACACTGGCAGAGCTTTCTATTGGCCCCATCACAGCAAAAGATGCGACAACGCGTGTTCAACGGCAACTACGAATTCAGGCAGCAGAAGCACAATTCAGCGTGTTGCCATTTGACACACGATCTGCGCGCATGTACGCCATTGTCTATGAGCTACTACATGCAAAGGGTGTCAAAGCTCGAGGTGGACGCGCGCTTGATTTAATGATCGCTGCAACTGCACTTGCGCATCAACTGCCGCTGTATACGCGTAACCCCAAAGATTTTGCCGGCTTAGACGGGATCATTGAGATTGTTGCCGTATAAATAAAAAAGGGCCCGCCGAAGCGAGCCCTTTTTCAATTCTTAGAAGAATCAGCCACCTGAGATGTCTGAAACCTTCTGCTTGCCAGCTGACAACCACGGCATCATTGCACGCAGGCTCTTGCCCACTGCTTCGATTGGGTGCTTTGCTCCGGCTTCACGCAATGCGTTGAAGTTGGCGCGGCCTTCTTCTGATTCTTTGATCCATTCGCGAGCAAACTTGCCCGACTGAATTTCCTTGAGAATCTTCTGCATTGCCTTCTTCGTTGCTGGCGTAATAACGCGAGGACCACGTGTGACGTCGCCGTATTCGGCAGTATCAGAAATGCTGTAACGCATTCCGGTGATTCCTTCTTCGTACATCAAGTCAACGATGAGCTTCACTTCATGCAAGCACTCGAAGTACGCCATCTCTGGCTGGTAACCAGCTTCAGTGAGGGTTTCGAAACCTGCCTGAACAAGTGCTGCAACACCACCGCACAGAACAGCCTGCTCACCGAACAAGTCGGTCTCGGTCTCTTCGGCGAATGATGTTTCGATGATGCCAGCGCGTGCGCCACCAATTGCTTCTGCATAGGACAGCGCAATTTCTTTTGCCATTCCGGTTGCATTCTCTTCTACTGCGATGAGGCAAGGTACGCCTCCGCCTTCAGTGAATGTGCGACGCACCAAGTGACCCGGACCCTTAGGGGCGATCATGATGATGTCGACACCCTTTGGCGGGCGAATGCGCTTGAAGCGAATGTTGAAACCGTGTGCGAAAGCAAGTGCCTTGCCTGGCTTCATATAACGCTTGATGTGTGCGTTGTATGTTGCCTTCTGCTCAGTGTCTGGCATGGTCAACATGATGAGGTCTGCCCACTTCGACGCTTCGGCGATGCTCTTGACCGTGAGGCCAGCTGCTTGTGCCTTAGCTGCAGATGCAGATCCCTCGCGCAATCCGACCACTACCTGGACACCACTCTCTTTCAAGTTCAACGCATGAGCGTGACCTTGTGAGCCGTAACCGATAATGGCCACTTTCTTGTTGCGAATAATCGACGGATCAACGTCTTTTTCGTAATACATCGTTGCTGCCATCAGCTTGCCTTTCCTTTGAGGGCACCCTTGCGTGCCTCTCGTTCCAATTTCGGCAGGGCTACTCGCCCCGTTCTTTGGCTCTCTACGATGCCATAACCCTTCAATAATTCCTCAAAATCGTCGAGTTTCTCGGGAGTTCCGTCCATAGAAAGGCTGATTGCGTCGCTTCCGACCGCCAAAACCTTGGCCTCGAAGATATTTGCCAGCTCCACAATCTGGCCCCGGTGCTCCCCATCGATGCGGACAGTTGCCAGCATCAGCTCGCGCTCGACCGACTTTCGGGGGTCAAGTTCGGTGATCCGGACCACATCGATCAGCTTGAACAGCTGCTTCACAATCTGCTCGAGCGGAGTAGCTGAGATATCGACCACGATGGTGATGCGGCTGTAATCGGCGTCGTCTGTCGGAGCAACAGCTAACGAATAGATGTTGTACCCGCGGCGGGCGAACAAGCCTGACACCCGCGCAAGTACGCCGGGACGGTTTTGGACAAGTACTGACAACACATGGTGTTGGTGTGAATCGCCGAATGGATTATTTGAGTTAATAGCGCTCATCGAAGGAACTCCCTTTGTGATTCTTGGGATGGATGTAACAAAACGTCATCGTTGCTTGCGCCGGCCGGAACCATTGGGAACACTTTTTCAAATTCTTCAACACGGAAATCGATAACAACTGAACGATCATTGATGCTGTTTGCTAATTCAATAGCCCCATCAATTTCTTCAACTGAATCAACGCGAATTCCTACGCAACCCATTGCTTCTGCCCACTTAACAAAGTCAGGACAACCAGCAAGATTTACTTCTGAATACCGCTCTCCGTAGAACATTTCTTGCCACTGGCGAACCATTCCAAGATATGTGTTGTTCAAGATTGCAACTTTGATATGAATACCTTCAGTTGATGCAGTCACTAATTCTTGTGCAGTCATTTGGAAACAGCCATCGCCGTCAATCGCCCACACTGTGCGATCAGGGCGTGCTGCTTTTGCACCAATTGCTGCAGGAACAGAAAAGCCCATCGTGCCAAGACCACCTGAGTTCACCCAGGTGTATGGCTCGTTGAATTTCCAGAACAAGCTTGTCCACATTTGATGCTGGCCAACCCCGCTGACAACGATTGTTCCTTCGGGTGCTGCATCACGCAATTTTTCCAAGCAGAACTGTGGCTTCAAACGACCGCCAGGTTCTGACTGATCGTAGGCAACAGGAAACTTTTCACGCCAACCGCTGACTTTGCTGCGCCACGGATCAATGTTGACCTGCTTTGTTCCTTCTGCAAGCAATTCTTGAACGGACTTCAGAATTTCTTCAACAACAATGCGGCAGTCACCAACGATGGGAACATCTGGCTTACGTACTTTGCCTTGTTCTGCTGGGTCAATATCAACGTGAATCACTTTTGCATCGGGGGCAAAAGTAGAAACTTTTCCGGTGACACGGTCATCGAATCGTGCACCAAAGTTGATAAGCAAGTCACTCTTTTGCATTGCAGTAATTGCAGTTGCATTTCCGTGCATACCCGGCATGCCAAGGCACAACGGATGATTATCTGGGAACGCTCCACGCGCCATCAAAGTAGTAACAACTGGAATTTGCAATAGTTCTGCAAGTTCACGAACAACATCTGCTGCACGAGCTTTCAGAACTCCACCACCGATGTACAGAAGTGGTTTCTCAGCAGCAAGAATTAACTTTGCAGCTTCCTTGATCATCTTTGGATGACCCTTTGTTGTTGGCTTGTAGCCAGGCAACGACGCAACTACTTCTTCATCAGTTGGCCATGACCATGTCATGGTGTTTTGCAATACGTCTTTTGGTACGTCGAGTAGAACGGGGCCAGGACGACCAGTAGTTGCGATGTGAAACGCCTGACGAACAGCCATGGGAATGTCGTCGGGGTGCATGATGAGTTCGTTGTGTTTGGTAACACTGCGAGTAATTCCCACCGTGTCGCATTCTTGGAATGCATCGGTACCGATTGCAGTTGTCGAAACTTGACCAGTGATGCAGACCATTGGAATTGAGTCCATGAATGCGTCGCACAAAGGGGTCACCATGTTTGTTGCAGCAGGACCACTTGTCACCATGGCAACGCCAGGACGACCCGTGACGTGGGCGTATCCCTGCGCCATGTGGCCGGCACCTTGTTCATGACGAACAAGGATGTGCCTGATGCTCGACTTCAGCAATGGGTCGTATGCAGGCAGAATGCATCCGCCTGGCAGACCAAACATGATCTCCACGTTTTCCATCTCGAGAGAACGAATGAGTGCTTCGGCCCCTGTGAGTGTCTCTTTATTCGACATCGTGTGTCTCCTACTTGTTTTCGATTGTTGTGAACTTGTGCTGAGAAATGAAAAAACCACCCGAATGGGTGGTTTTTAGCGCGTTCGGCAATTTGCCGACGCGCTACAGAACTACTACGACGAGTGCTGAGGTATAAATCTCCGTTGTCATTGGAAACATTCTGCCACTAGTCATACGGCTTGGCAACCCCCAAAAGTTCAGCGGGCCGAATCAACCCGCCCGCAGTCAGTGCCGCCATGACCAAAAGGAACATGGTGACCCCGGCATTGGCCTTGACCGCCGCCAGAGGGTCGCCCGAGAGCAGGAATAGTCCCGCCCGGGTGCCACCACAGCTGGGGCAGGGAACCCCAGTGACACGAAACAGCGGGCACAGACTCGGCTGATGGTTCAGCTGGTCTGCAACCCATCGAGTTGCAGGGCTGGCAAGAACGATGCCGACACTCGCCAGAAGTGCGGTCTTAGGCCTCACGGACCACTGTGGTCTTAGAGATGTAATCCCACACGCCCTGTCGGCCTGGTGCCACCAGAATCAGAACTGCACTGACCAATGTTGTGAGTCCACTTGTAACCGAGCTGAGAATCATTTTGCCCAAGACTTCACGCAACAGCATTTGCGTCATGGTTGCTGGCGCTCCGGTGTTGACATCAACAATCTTTAGTTTCAACATTTTCTTTGCTGGCGATGTGGACTGTTGCCACAACACGATGTTCCAAACAAACCAGCCAATTCCGCACGTCACTACAAAGAGCAATGCGTCCAGCAATAGGGCTCCGAAACGAACACCGTTGTCACATGGCACAACACCTGCGCCAAACGATCCGGAATTGCTTGACATCGGTGGAGGTGGTGGTGTGGAAAATGGATCAGACATCAGTGTCTCCTTTATCGTGCTGCCAAGAATGGAGCGTGTTACGTAGATAGTAGGTCATCACCGCATATTGTCAGAACCGAACAAGGTAGGAACCCCATGAAATTTGCACGCACTCCTGATGAACGCTTTATAAATCTTCCTGACTGGCCATATGCACCTGTGTACACGGATGTATCTGCAGGTGACGGAACATCAGACATATTGCGTGTTGCGCATTATGACGGTGGACCAAAAGACGCAAAAACAACAGTGCTGCTAATGCATGGTGAACCAAGTTGGTCATTTTTGTATCGCAAGATGATGGCATCTCACATTGCTGCAGGGCATCGCGTTATTGCGCCAGACCTCATTGGTTTCGGCCGCAGTGACAAACCATTAGACACAAGCGAGTACACATACGAGCGTCACGTTGCGTGGATGAACGAGTGGTTGAACAAGAACGATTTTCGTAGAATGACTTTTATTGGTCAAGACTGGGGCGGTCTTGTTGGGCTGCGTGTCGTCACCGCAAACGTTGACCGATTTGATCGCATCTGTGTCGCAAACACCGGATTACCCACATATGGCCGCGAACCAACTGCTGCATTTCGCGATTGGCAGAAGTTTTCACGAGAAGTTCCCGTGTTCGAAGTGGGGAAAATGGTGAGAAATGGTTCACTAACAAAATTGTCACCAGAAGTGATTGCCGCATATGACGCGCCATTTCCTGATGACTCATATAAAGCCGCCGCGCGAATCTTTCCGTCGCTCTACCCCGACGGCGAAGACCACCCATCGAACATTGCAAACAAAATTGCATGGGACGTTCTGCGCTCGTGGACAAAACCATTCCTCACCGCGTTCAGCGATAGCGACCCCATCACCAGCGGTAGCGATAAGTACTTTCAGCGTGAGGTTCCCGGCGCGACGGGCCAAGCACACACCACCATTGTTGGAGGCGGCCACTTCTTGCAGGAAGACAAAGGCGAAGAGTTCGCGGCCATCGTGAACACATTCATCGCTGCCAACCCCACATGACGCCGCCTATTCCATATAGAGCAACGATTTAGACCCCGTAACCGAGGTGAGGTGGCTCAGGTCGCCTAGCCTGAATACATGTCTGAACCCCGCACTATTGCCCCCGCCGAAGGAAAGCTTGGTGTTCTCACCGTTGGCCTTGGCGCAGTGGCTTCCACTCTCATTGCCGGCGTCGAGCTCACCAAGCGCGGCCAAGGATCACCTATCGGGTCAATGACCCAAATGGGAACCATCCGTCTTGGCAAGCGCACCGAAAAGCGCAACCCCATCGTGAAGGACTTTGTTCCTCTCGCAAAACTTGAAGACATCGTGTGGGGCGCATGGGACGTGTTCCCCGATGATGCGTATGTTGCTGCATCACGCGCTGGCGTTCTTGAACAGGGCAAGCACATCGAAGCAATTTCTGATGTCTTGCGCGATATTCGCCCGATGAAAGCAGCGTTCATTCGTAAATATGCACGCAACCTTGATGGCGAACAC
>JBAXVL010000047.1:0-7767 GCA_037129095.1 Actinomycetota bacterium
GCCGCTTCGATCGTGATTCGCGTCCACCGCGTGGAGATCGTGATGATCGTCCTCGCAGGTTTGACCGTGATGCTCCTCGCTCCGCGCCGCGTGGTGATCGTGAAGACAGACCACGTTCGTTTGATCGTGATTCGCGTCCGCCTCGTGGAGATCGTGATTCGCGTCCACCGCGCAGTTTTGATCGTGATTCGCGTCCGCCTCGTGGTGACCGTGATGATCGTCCTCGCAGGTTTGACCGTGATGCTCCTCGTTCCGCGCCGCGTGGTGATCGTGATGATCGTCCTCGCAGGTTTGATCGTGACTCTCGTCCACCGCGCAGTTTTGATCGTGATTCGCGTCCGCCGCGTGGTGACCGTGATGATCGTCCTCGCAGGTTTGATCGTGACTCTCGTCCACCGCGTACTGCAGCACAAGAACGTTCTGATGAAGTCAAAGGCCGTATTGGCGAACGTCGCACAAGTGGCGAAATGTCATTGCCCCCAGAGCGTTCTCGCGAAGATTGGGTAGACGAAGGATCTGTCCGTCCTGCACGAAAAGCTCCAAGTTTTGGTCCGCGTTCAAAGGGAACAGGTCGTCCGCAAAAGGGTGGTCGTAAAGAAGTTCGTGCACTCGATTCGGTTGTAGATCAATTCGAAAAAGCTCTTGGATCAAAGGCGTCACCACGTGCACTAAAACGGTATGACGCTGCATTGCAAGCATTTGAAGCACATCGTTACGACGATGCACGCAAGATTCTTAATCCTATGTCGCGTGAATATTCAGAAGTTGCTGCCGTACGCGAAATGCTCGGGTTGTGCCTGTATCGCGCCGGTCAATGGAAGCGTGCGCTTGTTGAATTTGAAGCATCATTGAAACTGAATCCTGATTGGATTTTCAACCATGCAGTGATTGCCGATTGTCATCGTGCATTGGGTGAACACCAAATGGTGGAGAAGTATTGGCAAGAGCTTTTAGAGGCATCACCACATCCAGAACTAATGGCCGAAGGTCGTATTGTTATGGCTGGCTCTTTGGCTGACCGTCGCCAAATCACTGAAGCTCTTGCGTTAATGGAAAAGGCATCGGGCGATATGAATCGTCCATCTGAGTACCACCTTCGTCAGTGGTTCGTGATTGCTGATCTGTATGACAAAGAAGGCAATGTAATCAAGGCACGTCAGTTCTTCGAGCGAATTGCTGCTATCGATCCCGGTTTTGTTGATGTCGCTGAAAGACTTTCCACTCTCGGGGCCTAGTGCACACATTCCTAGTAACAACTAGGAGAAGTACATGGTTACTGCAACAACAGACATTGAGACCGATGGTGTCAATGTGGTCATACTCGTCGGCGAAGTCACATCGCCTCCGGTTCAACGCACCCTTCAGACCGGTGAAATTGTGTCGAGTTTCGATATTGCAACTCGCGTGGAAGAGGGCCGAATTTCAGTTCCCATTGCATGTGCCGGAGAATGTGACACAACTCATGTGGGAGACAATGTATGCGTGGTGGGCATTGTTCGACGTCGCTTTTTTCGTTCTGGGGCTGGGGTCACCAGCAGAACAGAAGTGCTCGCCGACCAAGTGATTTCAATGCGCCGCAAAGCAAACGTACGCAAGGCCGTCTCGCGACTACTGGAGAATCTTTCAGCAGAACTTGAAATCTGACTACTATTGTCATCGCCCCCGAATGTGCCATGTGCATACGCGTTCACTGCGGTCGGGACACGATGAAAGGTGTTGTCGAATGAATCAAGAGCAACTCGCGCAAATGCGCAACGGAAAAGGTTTTATCGCCGCACTGGATCAGAGCGGTGGAAGCACTCCAAAGGCGTTGTTGTTGTATGGGGTGCAAGAAACTGCATATTCCAACGAGGCAGAGATGTTCGATGTCATTCACGCAATGCGTAGTCGCATGGTGGAAAGTCCTGAGTTCAACGGTGATCGCGTACTTGGCGCAATCTTGTTTGAAGGGACGATGGATCGTGAAATCGGCGGCATGGGTAGCGCTGAGTTTCTATGGAACAAAAAGCATGTCATTCCGTTTTTAAAAATTGACAAAGGCTTGGCTGATGAAGCACAGGGCGTGCAGATCATGAAGCCAAACCCAGACCTTGATGCCTTGCTTGCTCGTGCACTGAAGAAGGGCGTTTTTGGCACCAAGATGCGTTCAGTGATCAAGCTGGCTAATGCTGATGGCATAACAGCAGTCGTTGCTCAACAATTCGAAGTGGGTCGTCAAATATTGCGTGCTGGCCTGATTCCGATTATTGAGCCTGAGGTAGATATCAATAGCCCTCAGAAAGCCGAAGCCGAAGTGTTGCTGAAGGCTGCTCTTCTCTCTGAGCTGAACAAACAACCAGCAGATCAGCCGGTCATGCTCAAGTTGACCCTTCCTGAGACTGACGGATTTTTTGATGAACTTGTTGCTCATCCGAGCGTTCTTCGTGTTGTTGCGTTGTCAGGTGGATATTCACGTGACGATGCAAATGCGCGCCTCAGCCGCAACAAGGGAGTCATTGCGAGTTTCTCTCGGGCGTTGACTGAAGGTCTATCTGCACAGCAGTCTGAAACAGAATTCAATACTGCGATTGGCGCATCGATTGCGTCAATTTATGCGGCGTCCATTAGCTAACTAGTTAAGGTCGCGCATCACCATTCCGGTGCGAAGTTTTGGCGTAAAGAATGTTGATTTTGGCGGCATGAGTTCGCCCGTGTCAGCAGTGCGACGAATTTCGGTCAAAGAAACTGGCCTGATCAGAATCGCAGAAGCCGCCACGCCTGCTGCAAGTTTGCCGACTACTTCAGTAACTCCGTGCTGGTATGTAACAGAATGATCCGTGTTGCGAAGGGCATGTTCAAGACGCGCGCTGTCCATGTCGCGCACTCCTGCAAAAGTCTCAGACCGTGGCGTGAGGAATGTGCCGTTGCCGTCAGGGCTAACTAGGCAGAGGGAACCGCGCGAGTCCATCTCGCCGATTGTGTGAGGACCAACCTTGCCAGCATCTGCCATGTTGTAATGGGCGGCGAGTACCGAGAGCAATGTTGCATTGTCGATGTCATACAAGCGGTGGATAGCAGCAACACTGAGTTGTTCCTGAACCAATTCAGCAACGTACGTCATAGTGAGCTCAGCGCCAGGAGGATTACCTGCTACACGGCTTTGATCTCTAAAGGTGCGACTGATGGCGTATCGATGGTGTCCGTCTGCGATGAGGACGGGATTTTCTGACACGAGACGTGAAATGGTTGCGATGCGTGCTGGATCAGAGACCCGTTCGAGAACGTGGCTGACACCTTCTTCATCCGTACATTGCGCCACAAGTTCGCCCGGTTCATGTAGCGCTGCGGTGAGCCCAGCGGTGAGTGATAGCCCCCACACAGGACTGAGATTGGCGTGTGTGGCTATGGTGAGGTCAAGTCGATCTGTTTTTGCTTTTGGAGTTGTGCGTTCATGCGGCAAGACTCCACCGGCTCCTTCATCGACAACTTCGAGAGCGCCAATTACTCCGACGGTTGTTCGCTGTGTGCCCGCTTCGTCGGTGAATGTCATTCGATAGATAGAAAATGTTGCCGAATCATCAGCCACGATGTGTCCACTTGTGCGCCATTCATTGAGGCGGTCAGCAGAAAGTTGGTATCGCGATGGGCCGTCAGCTTCGATGGGGTAGTCAAGCAGGACAATATTGTGAGCGTCTTGATCTGCGTAGTGGGCACGCTGATCTTCATCAAAAACGTCGTAGGGGGCCGAAGTGACGGCAGTGATATCGGTCGAGCCTTTGGTGGAATATCGAAGAGCAGCAAAAGGTTCAAAGCGAGGCATGGGGTAAAGCGTGGCAGGATTAGTGACTATGCGCAAAACCGTGTCCCCAAAAGTTGTGTTGTGTGACCTTGACGGGGTGGTCTGGCTAGCTCATCAACCAATTCCCGGTTCTGTGAGAGCCATCGAGTCTCTTCGTGAGGCAGGTATTCGTGTCGTGTTTGTCACCAATAACTCTTTTTCAACATATGACGAGCAAGTAGCAGCCTTGGGCTCAATTGGAATCCCGGCCGAAGGTGACATTGTGACCTCAGCGATGTCTGCAGCCACAGCTATCGAACCCGGATGGCGAGTTCTTGTGTGCGGTGGAAGAGGGTTGATTGAAGAAGTGTCTCGTGTTGCCCGTGACGTGGTTGTGGCATATCGCGAGCCAATGGCTGTCGGTCCGTTTGATGCTGTTGTCGTTGGGTTTCACCGAGAATTTGATTACCAAGTGCTGACAGATGCATTGACTGCTATTCGCGGCGGTGCAGTTTTGATTGGGTCGAATGATGACCCGACGTACCCAACACCAAACGGGCCAATACCTGGTGGTGGCGCGATTCTGGCCGCAATTGAAAAAGCATCAGGGGCAACGCCGACCGTGACGGGGAAACCGTATGGTCCGATGGCGCAACTTGTTCGTGAATTATGCGGCGATGTGCAGCCTGAAGAAATGATCATGGTCGGGGATAGATCGGATACCGATGGAGGATTTGCTCGAACCCTCGGGGCTCGATTTGCAATGGTTCTTAGCGGAGTGATGACAGAGGCCGATGGTGATGACGCGGACATTCTGGTAGCTGACTTATTTGCAGTGGTTGCAACCTTGCTCAGTGAGTGAAGAGGTGAGCAGTACGCTCAAAGCATGCGTATGCGCCTTGATGCCGCCCTTGTGAAAAGGGGATTAGCAGAGAGTCGATCCCACGCCGCACGAATGATTGATGAACGCAACATCACCGTCGGTGGAGTGATTGCTGAAAAGACGTCGCGGATGGTGGCGCCAGAAGAACCGATTGAAGTACTTGTCAAACGAAGATTCGTGAGTCGAGGTGGCGAAAAACTAGAACACGCCCTTGAAAGTTTTGGCATCTCCGTAGAAAATAGGTCAGTGCTTGACGCGGGTGTTTCCACTGGTGGTTTTACTGACTGTGTTTTGCAACGCGGTGCACGCCGAGTTTTTGCAGTCGATGTTGGTCGTAATCAACTTCACGAACATATGAAGTCAGACTCTCGGGTGGATTGGCGAGACGGAGTCAATGTTCGAGACTTGGTAGCAGACGATTGTCCGTACCCTTGCTCGTTATTGGTTGCTGATCTGTCATTCATTTCTCTGACAAAAGTGTTGCCCGCCTTTTTTGATTCTGTGTCACAGGAAGAGAGCTTTGAGACTCCCGAAATGGTGCTGCTAGTGAAGCCCCAGTTTGAGGCGGGTCGTATCGAAGTGTCTCGCGGCAAGGGAGTCATAACGGATCCCACCATCCATGAAGAGGCCTGCAATGTGGTCAGAGAGGCCGTCGAGAGCCTTGGTGGGACTGTGATTAGCGTCATTGAATCACCAATTAAGGGCGCTGAGGGTAATACCGAATTTTTAATGTACGTGGAATGTGCCACCCGTTACGTAAGTTGTGAGTCATGAGTCGCATCGGTTTAGCCGTCCATCGTTTTCGCCCCGATGCGCTTGACGTTGCGCGCCGAGTCATTGAATGGGCAACGGCGCACCACCTCGATGTCATTGTCGATGAATCAGATGTGGCGGCCATTCACTCATCTGCAGCAACCAGTGGTGACGTGGGCGATGCAGATCTTTTGGTGTCTATCGGAGGCGATGGCACCATGCTTCGCTCGGTTCATGTACTAAATGGTCGCGAGGTGCCGATCATCGGAGTCAATCTTGGGCAGCTGGGATATCTCGCAGTGGTTGAAGATGATGAAGTGATTGAGGCTTTAGACATTTGGCATTCTGGTACTGAAGGTACTGATTTTCATTATGACGATCGCATGTTGTTGGAAGTATCAATGTGGTCAAATGGGGCACGTCTCACGAATCATCTTGCACTCAATGAAGTGGTCATTGAAAAATCCGAGGCGGGTCACACTGTTCGATTAGGCGTTGATATCGATAAGGCTGCGTTCACCACGTATGCGGCAGATGGCTTGATCTTGGCAACTCCTACGGGGTCAACTGCTTATTCCATGTCTGCTCGCGGGCCAATTTTGTCTCCGCGGCTTCGTGCAATTTTGATGACGCCTGTTTCGCCACACATGTTGTTTGATCGCTCCATGGTTCTCGACCCTCAAGAGTTGGTTCGTATTGAAGTACTGGGGCATCGGTCAGTGAATGTTGCCACCGACGGAGAACTCGTGCACACACTTCGACCAGGAGATGTCGTTGAAGTGCGCGCCGCACGGGAAGTTGCTCGATTCGTGAGATTTAAAGAACAAAGATTTCATCAAACATTGAAATCTAAATTCGGGTTGTCTGATCGATAATGCTTGTTGAACTTTCCATCGAAAACTTGGGCATTATTGAAAATGTTCGCGTTTCTTTCGATAACGGCTTTACAGCATTCACGGGCGAAACAGGTGCCGGTAAAACCATGCTGGTGGAGGCCATTAATTTGGTAGTTGGTCGGCGAGCTGATGTGTCTGTTATTCGCGATGGAGCAGAAGAGGCTCGTGTCGAGGCACGTTTTATTACGAAGACTGCCTCTGGTGAGGTAGAGACCATCTTGTGTCGCGTTCTTCACCGTGAAGGCCGTAGCCGGGCATATATCAACGACAGAATGGCAACGGTTGCGTCACTAGCTGAAATTGGCGATGAGCTGGTCGATATTCACGGTCAGCATGCCCATCAGCGTTTGTTATCGCCGTCGACACAACGTAATTCTCTTGATCAATTTGGAAATGTCGGAACGACTGAACTGCAGACTGCTCGCGAAGCAGTCACTCACATTGACGCAAATTTGGCAGCCCTCGGCGGCGATGAGAAATCTCGAGTTCGTGAGATTGATCTGCTGCAGTTCCAATGTGATGAAATTGAATCAAGTCGCATAACAAGCCCTGATGAAGATTTTCAGTTGTCTCAAGAAGAAGACCTGTTGACAGACGTCGTTCGCCATCAGGAGTCTCTGCAAAAAATCGTTTCGTTGTTGTCTGATGACGGAGCAGTGGTTGATCTTCTCGGTCAAGCAGTCTCGGCCGTAGCTCCGGTGACTTCGTTGCCAACTTTGTCCGAACGTATTCGTTCGTTGGCAGCAGAGGCAAAGGATGTTTCCGACACTGTTCGTGATGCAGCTGAAGGATCTGAACATGACCCTGTCCGACTGGAGGAAATTCGAGTTCGTAGGCAATCTCTTCGTGACCTGATGCGTAAATACGGAGATTCTTTAACCGATGTCATGGCGTTTGGTGCCGAGGCCCGCCAGAGGCTCGATGAACTCACTGGGTACTCCGAACGTGTCACTGAATTGGAAAAGGCAAAGGCAGTAGCTTTGCGTCACTTGATGGTCTGTCAAAAGGAAGTGGGCAATGCCCGCCGGGCGGCAGCTCCGAAGTTGGCAACAGCCGTACAGAAGAGATTGCGCCAGTTAGCACTGCCAAATGCAACAGTTCAGGTGGCGGTGGGAGACCTCGAATCAGATCCGGCAGGTGAGTCTGTTGTGTTCATGCTTGCGGCAAACCCAGGCATTGCGCCTCAACCGATAGCAAAGGTGGCCAGTGGCGGTGAATTGGCCAGAGTCATGCTGGCATTGCGTCTTGTGCTTACCGGAGACCCTGCAACCATGGTCTTTGACGAAGTTGATGCCGGGATTGGCGGCGAAGCTGCAGTAGCCGTCGCCACTGCATTGCGCGAACTCGGCAGTGATCACCAAGTCATTGCGGTCACTCACCTGGCTCAGGTCGCCGCATCTGCTCATGGTCAAGTTGCCGTTTCAAAGTCTGTCAAAGGCGGGAAAACTTTCGGTGCTGACACTCGTGTGGGCGAAAGT
>JBAXVL010000048.1:0-7052 GCA_037129095.1 Actinomycetota bacterium
TTCTCTTTCCAAAACTGAAAACCCGATTCACACATAACTGTTGAGGCCGATGTGGTGTAACGGCAGCACATTGATCTTGTCACTTCAAAGGTAGCGGTTCAATTCCGCTCGTCGGCTCCTCACAAAACAAACGGCGGTGCTTGTGCACAGCTCTACTGCATTGACGACGCAGGACAGGCCAAGTAGTCAGAGGCGGAACCGCAAGGTTCCGCCTCTGTTTTTTCGTATACACTGAGATTTGAAGTGACGAGATCAAAATAGAAATTGCCAGCCCTATGATTTAGTTCTTGGGTTGACGATTCCGGGTAACAGCCCCGCGGTGTAAACCGCGGGGTTTTTGCTTTTCCCGTACACTTGTCTTCGGATTGACGAAACCAAATGTTGAAATACCCCGGTGCGTAAGCGCTGGGGTATTTCGCATTCCGCGGTCAAAGCCCCGCAAAGAACCGCAACTACACTGACCTCATGAGCCTCACCGAGCAGACCGGCAAGAAAACCGTCATTCGTAACGCACAGCTGGTCGACGGCAGTGGCGCACCACAGACAACTGCTGACGTCATGTTTGAAGATGGCATCATCCGCGAAGTCTCGCCAGCAGGCAAAGCACCAACAGCTCACGCACACCGCATCATCGACGCTGATGGCCTTCTCCTTACTCCTGGCTGGGTAGACATTCACACCCACTACGACGCACAAGCAACATGGGACCCCTGGCTCACACCAAGCAGTTGGCACGGTGCCACCACTGTTGTCATGGGTAACTGTGGTGTTGGGTTTGCACCTGCTCACGAAGATCGACACGAATGGCTGATCGAGTTAATGGAATCAGTCGAAGACATTCCTGGTTCAGCAATGACAGAAGGTCTCACATGGGGCTGGCGTTCGTTTCCTGAATACTTAGACACTCTCGATACTCAACCACGCGTCATTGACATCGGCACACAAATTGGCCACAGTCCCCTACGCGCCTATGTCATGGGTGAACGCGGAGCTTCTAACGAACAAGCATCCGATGCCGACATCTCCTCTATGTCTCAAATGGTTGCTGAAGCAATGGCTGCCGGCGCTCTTGGTTTTTCCACCAGCCGCACCCCTATTCACAAAACAAAAGCGGGCGATGTCATCCCTGGCACCCACGCAGAACAAAACGAACTCTTCGGCATTGCACAAGGTCTCGCTAAAACAGGCGGCATCTTTCAGTTCGCTCCTGAACACAAGATTCTCCCTGTCGATGAATGGCCGTGGATGCGTGAACTCGCCGGCAGTTTCCCGAACGTCACAGTGAGCGTGAACTTAAACCAAGACGACGCAGCACCAGACGTGTGGAAGACAGTTCTCACCCAACTAGACGCAGCACAACAAGACGGCCTCAACATCGTCGCCCAAGTTGCCGGACGTTCCATTGGTGTTCTCATGTGTCTCGAGGGAAGCTTCCACCCTCTTGCCTTCCACCCTGCATGGCAAGACATTGCACACTTGCCCCACGACCAAAAAGTCAAAGCACTCAAAGACGCAACACTGCGCAACAAGTTCGTCAATGAAGTTCCTCGCGACAACGGTTTCTTTGAACATATCGTTCTCTCACGTCTCTGGAAGATGTTCCCCGTTACAGATGCCAACATCAATTACGAACCAAACCCAAAGACTGATTCCATTGATGCCCTCGCTGCCAAGCAACGCATTGTTCCTATGGACATGGTGTACGACCAACTGCTTGCCAACAACGGCACAGGCATGATCTACATGCCGTTCTTCAACTATTCCTATGGTGACTTGTCAATGACACATGAGTTGTTGCAACACCCACACACCCGCAACGGCCTCTCTGATGCCGGCGCACACTGCGGTGCCATCTGCGATGGCGGCATGCCAACCTTCCTACTGACCCATTGGGTGCGCGACCGCGCCCGTGGTCCTCGCTTGCAACTCGAACACATGGTTCACCGCCAAACACACCAAACAGCAACCATGTATGGCCTCACCGATCGTGGTCTTATTGCACCTGGTCTACGCGCCGACATGAACTTGATTGATTTCGAATCTCTCAACTTCGACATGCCTTCAATGGCATACGACTTCCCCGCTAACGGCCGCCGCCTCGTGCAACACGCCAAGGGCTACGAAGCAACATTTGTCAACGGCACACAAATCGTGTCACGCGATGAATTCACCGGTGAGTTGCCTGGCAAGTTGCTGCGCGGTAGGCGTTAGCTAACGAACCTCACAGGCCTGTCGTGCCGACGCCATATTCTGCCTGTGATTGAGTAAATCCCTCATATAGCAATTGATCTATTAGCTCCTTACGCGAAAACGTTGAAGACTTCATGTATGAGGCAGCTTTCTTAGCGGCTTGAGCATTCCAGTCAGTTGCGTTTCCTGCAACGCCGTATTCAGCTTCAGTGGCCGTGAATCCTTCAAAAACTAGTTGTTCCACCAGACCTGATCGTGAGAATGAAGAAGACTTCAAATAACTTGCACCCTTGAGAGCTGCTTGAGCATTCCAGTCAGCTTTCTGTGCATCAGTTCCATAAATAGCATCAGCATTCTCAAAACCTTCGAACTCTAATTGCTGTATCAAACCCGTGCGCGAGAAAGCTGAGGACTTTAAGTAACTCGCGCCTTTCTTTCGGGCATTGCTCTGACTAACTGTCTCACTTGACGGTGCAGATGTTGCAATAACAAACTTCTTTGATGTGGATTTGCTAGAAAATTTGCCATTTGCTTTGATATTCAACTTCACTGTGCATGATCCAGAGGACTTAGTTGTCACCTTCCCGCTCTTCAACGTGCACGCACCTGAGACGGCCCAGACTTTTGCCCCAGTTGAGTTTGAAGATGCAATCGCAGATGTTGCATAAGTAGTGAGCTGTTTCATGGAACTCAGTTTCCAAGTAATTGTTGGGGTTGTTGCAAGGCGTGCCGCCGACACTTCCGAAATTGGCGTGGCGAGAAATGTAAACAAGAGCGTTACCCCAAGTATGGATCGAACAAACTTCTTCATAAACCTGAACCTAACAGTGACATTGTGATTAGAACTCAGAAATTCGCATTTTGGGTTGGTCAATTAAAACTTTGATGATTGCTAGACAGAAGTAAGGCGAACCTCACGGCACCAATCAGTAGCACTGTGAAACTCGGCAGAAAAAAACTTCCATTCATTTCAGCGCATTGCATTAACTAACTCACCAATGATTTTCGATTTTGATGAAATTCAACTTTCACATTGGTGACACAACACCCCTATGGCATAGTTATCGCGTATGAAGAAACAAAAATCCAAGAGTATTGCCGGCAAGATGAAAAAATTTCGAGTTGTCTTTGTTGCGTTCTCGCTGCTCTCACTAGGGATTTTTCAATCCGTTGCCCACGCAGCCAATGTCATTTGGTTGGAGGTTTTTTCAGATACCGACAGCGACTATGGCACAAGTTATTACGCAGATATTGACACCGTGGGACTTGGAATAACCGATGCTGATCCCGACACGATGGTGGCACTGATTAAGCCGTACTTCGGAACGTCTCTATCAATGTTTACCTACGGCGGAAATGGTGGGCTATTTTTCGACACCAATCAAGACTCGGTCAGAGATATATGGGTATATGCACCTAATGCAACCATGTCCGCTTATACAAAATCTACGAGGGAAATTTATCAAGGAACAAGTGGGAATCTCATAGGTACGGGTTGTTACTCAAGTTGGTATCTCAGCAGCGACTACACCTACTACGACGTTCTCATTCCCTGGCGTTGTCTTGGTGCCCCGACAAGCCTTTCTGTTGAGGCTTGGCTTTCCAATTCGTATGGTTATGACTATTTAACTGGCGGAAGAACTGTGTACCCAGTTCTTCCACCGGCAATCACTACAACTACATCGACAACCAGTACAACAACACTTCCACCACCAACAACAACCGTCTACATCCCACCGACAACTGTCTACGTTGCACCACCTTCAACTCTCCCGCTAGCCGCAGCGATATCTGTAACCGCACCCGGATTAGTTGATGACTGGGTTAGCTACCTCATTGTTAAGAAATCAGTCTCCATAACAGCTGTTCTTAATTCAACTAATTGTTGTTATGGGGTAAAATCAGGAACACGTGTCATGACAGTGCTGCCTAAGTCTGCGAGTTTTTGTATGGTCCGAGCAAGGCGGTTATACGCCTTGAAGAAGGGGTCTTGCTCTGTCAAAGTCACTGCAGGTTCTGGAAAGCAGGCCAAAAGCGAAACCGTGAAGTTCCCAGTAAAACTGCGATCGTGAATCACAATCGATCAGAACAGATGTCCTCTTCGACCGCACGAAGTCCCAAGGCCTGCAATTTTCCAAATGAGAAGCCTGCAAGATCTTTCATCGCTAATCCCACAGCAGGCCCGTGCTGCGGGACATGAGATGTCCGCTACATACAGGGCATGAACCAAGCGGCCCATCAACATCGCCATATTCATTATCAACCGGAGCAATGACACGTAACAGTTTCCTGCAGGTTCCGCAACGAAACTTTGGCCGCACTTCTCCATCAAACTTGCCTAAGTATTTCCTGTTAACAAATACCTTGCAGTCATCACAGACACAGACCAAATGTTCAAGGCCGATAAACCCACAGCCGACAATTTCGGTTAGGTCAACGTCGCAACCGTCGCAATTGATGTGAATCTCTGAACCCATGATCGCACCTTATATAAGGGGTGTAGTCAATATGTCCGCTACTAGAACGGCTCATCTTTCGATGCTGGTTCTTCGCATTCCCAGACTTTGCACTGCCAACAATGGCTTTTGACTTCCCCGCCAACGGCACACAAATCGTCTCTCGCAAAGAATTCACCGGGGAGTCACCCGGCAAGCTCTTTCGCGGCCGCTGCTAGAGCACTTTATTTACAATTGAAAAAACGGACAGCACTTGCATCACCATTCTTGAACAAGTGCTTGACGCTTGTATTCAAATAGTGAGAAAGCTCTGGTGCTGGTTTGCAGTCGGGGAAACCCCACCGCTCTTTTTTGTCAGAATTCGGCTTGTAATCACGATCGCCTTCTCGCCTCTCACGCCACATAGATTCGTTGATGCCATACACCCCACGAATGATTCCCTTGCTAACTGCAAATGCGTATTCGGCCACTTTCATTCCATTTTTTACGTTCTGATACGACCACCAACCAGATGTTGCTTCCTGAAGTTCCTCATCGGACATTTCAGGAAACCAAAGCTTTGGAATACGGAACATCGCACACGGCACGTCGATCTTTGGGGCTTTGGGGGCATTGAAGAGAGACTGTGCGACATCAACTGAGACCAGACCCTTTTCTGGGTGGTGTACTTCGGCCAAATTGGTGAGGTCAAAAGATTCAGTCGATCCTCCGTGCTCTAGCAATCGAAAAGCGTGAATAACAGCCCCTTCAATGTCATATGCGGCTTTCTCGGTCGGAATTCCGCTTCGAACTATAAAAGCTTCAACCTTTAGGCCAGCATTTTCAATTTCACGTATTCGACCAAGCTTTAGGGACGGGTCGTCCTTCTTCTTGTGAGACTCTTCGATGTGATCAAACCATCTATTCTTTTGCCCTTTTCCTATATAAAAGACCTTCTTGTCACGCGGGTCGCGTAACGCGTATACATAAAACAGAATCTTTGTTGCTGCAATTTCATCAAACTTTTGATAAGTCATATTGTGCTCCATTCATTACTCAAGAAGTCATAGAAGTCGGTGTTCCACGTTGTGTAGTGCGGCCATTGTTCCTCTAGCCACTGTTCAGCCTCGTAGTGATCCACATTGAAGTGGCGCATAAACCACGCCTTCAAGATGAACCCAGTGCGGCTACGACCGCCATGACAATGCACAATTACTTCTCGACCTTCACGCAGAAAGGCTTCGATTGTGTTCACTGCATCTTCTGCAACTGAACGCAGGTGCGGGTTATGACCTTCCTGCCATTCGTCAATTATGTAGAACTCGCGGCGTAGCGCATGATGATGCAAACGATCTTCCATCCGACACAGCGAGATAATGCTCATCTCACTATGCGCAGTTTCAGCACCTAACAAGTTGCTGGCGTAAATGCCTGCATCATGAACTTGTGTTGGAGGAATCATTGATTCTGGTGGAGTCATTGAACGTGATATCAATCCCAACAAACGATGCGCTATCGCGATGATCTCATGTTGGTGATACACCACGTCAGATCCGTCTGGCTGGCGCACATGGCCGTGTACGTATGTCACCCAACGAGCCGGAATTTGTTGAATACCGTACTTCGCTCCCGCTATCGCACCAGTAACAGCAGCAACCGTGTCAGCATCGTCACCCAAGTCAATCGCTGCAACAATCGCGTCTTCAAAACTTGAGGTCGTACGCACTGCCCACAATGCTTGAGCAAGACAAACCACAGCTTTGCCATTGCTGAGTTCAGACCATTCCATTGGATTCCAATCATCCGACAAGATTGTGGTGAAGATTGCCTTATACGCAGGCTGAATCTTGCTGATAATCGAATCACGCGCGCTCTCCATTGTTCCACCAAGAATCAAATGACGAATCAGCTCTGCGGCAACCGCAGATGACCAGCACGCCACTATGTCGTGATGTGTCAGTGCTGACTGCTCTTTTGCAATCTGCATTGTCTTTGCTTGACCCCATCGAACCCCAGCGATTCCAATTGGTGCAATACGCATCAACGAACCGTTGCTGTCGGAGTAGCCAAGCTGCTCGTGTGCCAGTTTCGCAGCAGTGCGGTAATCAGAACCGCGTAATGACGCACTGGTGGTGTTTCCAATATCAGAAGCTTGTTTAGTCCATGCAACGAAGTGATTCCACACTCGTTCAGGATTGAACTCGCCACCTTCAGCAAGAATCGCCTCAGCTAACGCCATGGCCATTTGCGTATCATCGGTGAACTCACCAGGAGCCCAACCAAATGCCCCACCACCAATCATTTCTCCGGTGCCGCCCACAACTGCTTGAGGGAAACGCTTCTTATATGTGCCCCCTGGTTTGAACTCGAAGGGTGCTCCGAGTGCGTCTCCGACGGCTGCCCCGATCAGGGCTCCCACAGCAGCTT
>JBAXVL010000049.1:0-5871 GCA_037129095.1 Actinomycetota bacterium
CCAAGCTGGCTATATGTGTTGTCGCCCCAGCACCAGATGCTGTCATTTCTTGCGATTGCACATGTGTGTTTGTCACCAGCGGCAATGCGACCTGTGGGGTCAGTAGAGGAAACAGAGACAGTGGCGCGCACATGTTCAGGTGCAGGAATAGCTAGCAACAGACATGTCGTAATGAAAATTGCCCAGATCGAACTTGTACGTCGAAGGTGACGTACACGCTCCTGACGGAACGTCTCCATCAGAGGAATTTAATTAATTTTTGTTGTCTTTTTCAAGCATCTCAATTTCAGCGCGAACTTCATCCATGTTTAGTTCTGCAGCTGAGGTAAGAATTTGTTCTAACGAGTGCGCAGGAAGTGCACCGGCCTGGTTGAACAACAAAATTCCGTCACGAAACAACATCAATGTCGGAATCGATTGAATATGCAGTGCGGCTGCTAATCCTTGTTCTGCTTCGGTGTCAACTTTTGCAAATGTAATACCCGGGTGACCCTCGGAAGCTTTTTCAAATACTGGACCAAACATTTTGCAAGGTCCGCACCATTCAGCCCAAAAATCGATAATGGTGATTCCCTCACCAAGCACCGTGGCCTCAAAAGTTTCTTCAGTCAGTGTGATAGTTGCCATTGTGCATCCGTTTCTTCTCTGTCAATTCAACAAGATCTACCGTTGAGTTATTTCACCGCGATGCGAACTGTAGTTGACATTGCGGAATATTTGCCCTTTTTTGCCACCTTCAGTGTGACGAGACACGAGGTCGACGCCTTGGGGGCTTTGAGTTTGGTACCAACAATTGAACACGGACCAGACTCGGTCCATGTTTTCTTTCCTGTCGACAAGGACGAGACAAGCCACGATAAAGGCGTCAGAGAGTTCTTCTGTACCAATGACTTCTTCACAGTAAAGCCAGGGCGCGCCGCAAGTTCTAAGGCAGTGGACCCAACTTGCCCTGTGGCTGATCTGGTCGTAATCGCAAATGTGTAGTCCACACCATTTTCTAATCCGGTGACCACACACGACGTCTCTGTTGTACTACACGTGAAATTACCTGGTGTAGACGTAACGACATAAGTGACATTGATAGACGACGTGATGGCTGGCCATGTAACCGTGACAGATCTGCTACCAGCAATAGACGCATAAGCAACAGGCACGTCTGGTACTCCGTCAGCAATACCCGTCACTGTGGTTGCAGAACTTGTTCCGTAATTATTTGAACCCACAACTGACACCGAGTACTGCATGCCATTAACAAGGTTGGCAATAGTGCACGATGTCATCGAGGTCACTGATGAAGTACACGTTGCACCCCCAGGAGTCGCAGTGGCCGTATACGTGATGCCAGTTCCATCGCCATCAGCTTGTGTCCACGAAACAGCAAGAGCATTCCGTTGTGTTGCGGCTACCAGATTGGTCACAGCACCAGGCGCACCAAAGGGCGTCGCTACAGATGTAGTGACTCTGCTGCTACCAAAACTATTAGATGCAGCAATCGAGATGACGTATTGCTGATTGTTGGTTAAACCGGAAATTGCACAACTAGAGGTAGTCGTTGTACACGTACCGCCGCCAGGTGTAGAAGTCATAACATACGTGTAGCCGGCAACGAGAGAGATCCAAGTAGCACTAATTTGATGTGATGATGCGGTCAAAGTGAGACCAGCGACGGCATCTGGTGCAACCATTGCTAACAATTTATTAGGGGTTTGTTGCGTACGTGCAGGAGTAGTAATGAAACGGGTGATTTTCCCAGTTGTCATATTCGCATCGAGCCACGACCAAGTATCTGTTGGTGTTGAGGACGTAGCCACTATTCCTTGCAAATTGCGAGCAACGGCGCCAGTGACGTGAGGTGCCGCCATTGACGTACCTGACAAAGTTGCATATGGATTTGCAGTTGTGCCTTGATAATTCCAGGTTGACATAATGCTTGCGCCGGGTGCAAACATGTCTACACACGTTCCGTAGTTGGTCCACGATGTCTCCGCGTCGGCATAAGTGCTTGCACCCACAGAGATAGTGCCTGCGGTGGCAGCTGGCGTTGTATTGCAGGCTGAGGTACCGGAGTTTCCGGCTGCCGCAACAACAACAATTCCTTCTGCAATCAGAGACTTAATGGCGTTATCAATTGCATTGTCACGAACATCAAAACCAATACTCATGTTCACCACAGCTGGCTCACCCAATTGATGATTTTCCAGAATCCAAGAAAGGCCCGCAAGAATCATTGAAGTGAGTCCTTCGCCACACGAGTTCAAAACACGAACCGGAACTAGGGTTACACCTTTTGCAACACCAGTAGTCGTACCCCCAATGATGCCTGCTACGTGTGTGCCATGTCCATCATTGTCTGGACTACCGACATCGCTTGATGTGCTGGTGTAATCAAATAGATCAACATCGAAAGGATGATCTGAGGCTACGTAAGGATTAGAACCTACAGGAGGATTTTTACATGAGCCCAAAGTGGTTCTCCACGAATCCAACGTTGATTGTGGTGAAGAACGGTATGACCATCCGCTTGCAACCCGGCCAGAAAATTCAACATGATCTCCCTTGATACCCGAATCGACTATGTATGCCTTAACACCTGCACCTGTACTTGCATAGGAATAGGTTCCCGATAACGGCAAGTCTCTCTGATCTATACGGTCAAGTCCCCACGGCAGCACACTATTCGATGGTCCTGATGCCTGGACCACTTGAGTATGTGCAATGTGTTCAACCACAACATCTGATGTAGCTGCGTGAGCCGCTACAGGTGCGAAATAAACTGCAGTACTTGAACACAACAGTGCAAGCAAGACCGCAAAGCGACGCATCAGACAACTACACCTTGCAACACAGCTGCATTCACCGTGTTTTCCATCAGGCATGCAACGGTCATAATGCCTGTGCCTCCTGGCATCGGAGTCAACGCACCTGCAATACCCGTTACAGAGGCACCATCAACATCGCCAACAATGCCGGCTTCAGTTCGTGAGATGCCAACGTCAATCACTGTTGCGCCCGGAGATACATGAGCAGAAGTAATGGACCCCGCAATACCTGTTGCAGAAATAATGATGTCTGCAGTTGTACAAATGGCTTCAAGATTTTTCGTACGTGAATGTGCCAGCGTCACAGTGGCATCAATACCTCTACGTGCCAGTAACACCGACAACGGAAGACCCACAAGTGTGGAACGACCGATGACAACAGCGTGTGCGCCAGTAGTGGTAATTCCGTAGTGCTGCAACAAACGCAACACACCTAAAGGTGTGCACCCAATGTGGCCCGGTATGTCTCGCATGAGTCGACCCATTGACGCTTCAGTCAAACCATCAACATCTTTGTCAGCTGGGATTAAACGCAACATCGCTTCTGTATCTAAATGAGACGGCAGCGGTAACTGCACCAAGATTCCATGCACTCGTGGGTCAACAGCTAGCCGAGATACTGCAGCTTCAAGTTCTTCTTGCGTAGCAGTGGCAGGTAATTCTAGTTGTATCGATTCAATACCAATGGACTGTGCAGTGGAGTGTTTGCTTGCGACATATTTACGGCTAGGTGCATCATTGCCTACCAACACCGTTGCAAGTGCAATGTGCGGTGACCCGGCTTTCTGAATACGCGCAGCAAGGGCGGCCAAGATTGAATCTCGAGCAGGGGCGCCGGCCATCACAACTGTGGAAATGGTGGCGCCAGGCATGACTCTTATCGTACTTGTGCCCCTCTGACAGTAATTCCCGACCAAAGTTGTCGGCTTTTGGAAATTCGCCCGTATCCTGACCGAAGACACCTACTTCAAGGAGAACAACATGAGCGTACGTTTAGGCGACATCGCACCCGATTTCACAGCAGACACCACTCAAGGCACCATCAACTTCCACGAGTGGTTGGGCGAATCGTGGGGCGTTCTCTTTAGCCACCCGAAGGATTTCACACCGGTCTGCACAACAGAGCTTGGATACGTTGCTCGCATCAAGCCAGATTTCGACAAGCGCAATGTAAAAGTCATTGGTCTTTCCGTTGACCCCGTTGATAGCCACGTGAAGTGGGAAGCAGACATTGCTGAGACACAGGGCACACCAGTGAACTTCCCAATGATCGGTGACGGAGACAAGAAAGTTTCTGACTTGTACGAAATGATTCACCCAAATGCGAGTGACACAATGACCGTTCGTTCAGTGTTCATCATTGGGCCGGACAAGAAGATCAAGTTGTCACTCACCTACCCAGCATCTACTGGCCGTAACTTCGATGAAATTCTTCGTGTTATTGACTCATTGCAACTCACAGCAAAATTCAAAGTGGCAACCCCTGCAAACTGGATCAACGGCAATGACGTCATCATTGGTGCTGCAGTTTCTGATGAAGAAGCAAAAAACCTGTTCCCACAGGGCTGGAAGACCGTGAAGCCATATCTTCGCGTTCTTGCACAACCTAAGTAAAACTGCCTTAGTACAATGGGGACATGACTCCCCAGACAATGACCATCGCTGCTTCTACTAACTCTGCAACGAAGGTGTACGGCTCCGGCGACGAAGCCGTGTACGCACTTCGTGATGTTTCAGTTGATTTCTACGAAGGACAATTCACCGCAATCATGGGCCCCAGTGGTTCTGGTAAGTCAACTTTGATGCATTGCATCGCTGGTCTTGATGAACTGTCATCTGGCTCAGCAATTATTGATGGAATTGACTTGTCCACTATGAAGGACAAACAGCTCACAGAACTTCGCCGCGAAAAGATTGGGTTTGTCTTTCAGTCGTTCAACCTTGTTCCTACTTTGACGGCAAACGAAAACATTCGTCTGCCCTTGATGTTGGGAAATGAAAAAGGTGATGAAGCGTGGATTCAAAAAGTTATTGACACTGTTCACTTACAAGATCGTTTGACGCATCGCCCCAGTGAGTTATCTGGTGGACAACAACAGCGCGTGGCGGTTGCTCGTGCTCTTGCTTCTCAACCGCGCATTATTTTTGCTGACGAGCCAACCGGAAACCTTGACTCGATCACCGGTGCCGAAATTCTTACGTTCATGCGCAGAGCAGTTGACGATCTGGGCCAGACAATCGTGATGGTTACTCATGACCCTGTTGCCGCGGCATACGCGGACCGCATTATCTTTTTGGCCGATGGCCGTGTCGTCAACGAAATGACAGAGCCCACAGCAGCTCGCGTTCTTGACCTCATGAAAAGCCTCGGAAACTAAGACATGTTTCGTATTGCACTCAAGGGCATTTTGGGTAGAAAAGCCCGCCTGATTCTCACATCACTTGCCGTTATTCTCGGCACATCATTTTTGGCAGGTACGTCAGTATTTTCTGACACTCTTAATCGCACCTTTGACAATCTGTTCACAGACGTATTCCAAAATGTCGATTCGTATGTTCGTTCAGCTCAAGTCATTGAAGGTGAATTTGGACAAGAAGAACGCCAACGCATTCCACTTGCATTAGTTGATGTCGTGAAAAATGTTCCTGGGGTTGCCGATGCAGCACCAGATGTGCAGGCATTCGCACGCATCGTCGGCAAAGATGGCAAGCCGCTCGGTTCAGAAGGACAAGGACCTCCAACATTTGGCAGTGTCGGAATGAAATTCAAAGGTGCGTTGTGGACTATTGCCGAAGGTAAATGGCCAATGGGGCCAACTGAAGTGGCTATTGATAAAGCGTCGGCCAAGAATGGCAAGTACATCGTTGGCGACACTGTGAAAGTGGTGGCCCAATCTGGCAGCCGCGAATTCACACTTGTGGGTATTGCTTCATACGGCGCGGTACGTTCACCCGGTGGCGCAACATTTGCATTGTTCGACCCGACAACGGCTTCAGAATTCCTTGCAAAGCCTGGGCTTTTTGATGACATTTTGGTCAGTGGTGACGGATC
>JBAXVL010000005.1:0-84114 GCA_037129095.1 Actinomycetota bacterium
AGCGCCATACGAGCGCTGGAACATCAACAACACGAGAGCCACGGTGATCACTGGAAGTGAGAACACCAAGAGGAACTGAACCACGAGAATCATCCATGTGAACACAGGCATCTTCATCAGTGTCATGCCAGGTGCACGCATGTTGAGCACGGTGACAATGAGGTTGATCGAACCAATCAGTGAAGCAATACCAGCAATCTGCAAACCGAGAACCCAGAAGTCGACACCATTACTTGGTGAGAAAACTGGACCCGAGTTTGGCGCGTACATGAACCAACCGCCATCGGCTGCTCCACCGAGGAACCACGATGCATTCAAGATGAGTCCGCCACTGACGAACAACCAGAATGACAACGCATTGAGACGAGGGAAGGCAACATCTCGTGCACCAATTTGAAGGGGCAGGAAATAGTTCGCAAATGCTGCAGCCATCGGCATGGAGAAGAGGAAAATCATTGTGGTTGCATGCATGGTGAACATTTGGTTGTACTTGTCAGCGCTAAGTACGTGACCGTCAGGAAGCGCTAACTGCAAACGGATAAACAACGCTTCGACACCGCCGATGAGGAAGAACGTAAAGGCAACACAGCCATACATAATTCCGATTTTCTTATGGTCAACAGTAAAGAGCCATGAACGCCAGCCCTTTGTATTGACTGGCCGGCGCACAGCACCGAGCGATTGCGTAGGTGAGATTGTTAATTCAGTGGTCGCCATGGGGTTCTCCGATTACTTCAGTGTCAGTAGGTAAGCGACGAGTTTGTCGATGTCAGTTTCAGAAAGACCAAGGTTTGGCATACCACGATATTTGCCACCAGACGGACCCAGCTTTTTGGGGTCTGAATACATTGGTTTCATGGCTGGTGCATTACGTAACCAAGCACGAAGTGTTACTTGGTTCAAGCAGGATTCTGAAACTCCGGCAAGGTACTTGGCGCCAATTGTTTCAGAACTTGCACCCCACACATCTTTACGGCATGCCTTGTTCAACAAGTCAAACTTTGCACCAGCAAAAGTGTTACGAGACATCAAGTGTGTGAGGTTCGGAACTGCACCTGCATAGACGTTCTCATCTGGTGCTGCGAGTGCTGGCGTACCGTCAGCCTTTTTCAAACCGTTGACTTGGTGACAGCGAATGCACTGGTTTAAGAAAACGCCTTCGCCTTCCTTTGCAAGAGTTCCATCGGCAGGAGACGTATACGCCTTCTGCTGATTGGCCACCCACTTAGCAAAATCTTCTTTTGACAGCGCGATGGCTTCCATACGCATGTTGGCATGGGACAAACCGCAGAATTCTGTGCACTGACCGGCGTACAGGCCTGGCTTGTCAGCCTGAAGACGCAACAAGTTAATTCGGCCCGGAACAGCATCTTTCTTTCCGTTCAACGCAGGAATCCAATATGAGTGAATGACATCGCGACTTGTCTCACGCAGCAAAATGTTTGTACCTACTGGAATAACAAGCTGACCAGAAGTGATGATCGGTTGCGTAATGCCCTGAGCAGTCTGTGCTGGATAGTCATATTCCCACCACCACTGTTGACCAGTGACGTTGATAATCATTTGCGTGTCTTTGGTTTGTGCGAGTTCAAAAATTCCGCGGAATGTGAACACACCAACAACTGTGAGAATCAGTGCAGGAATGATTGTGAGAATAATTTCAACGATTGGCTTTCCGTGACTCTGTGACGGAATTGGTTGACCACGGTCTGTGAATTTCCAGAAGGTGTACGCAGCAAGAGCAAATACAAGGACACCCACAACACCTGCGATTGGGAACACTATGTAGTTCAAGTGGTTAATCACACTCGAGTTGTGGCCTCTTGGTTGAAATGTGTCTTGCGGCGCATTTCGTGCGCAACCAGCAAGAACAACAATTCCAACAATTGTTGCAATTGAATTACGAATGCGATGACTTGACGACTTCACGTTGTTCACGATATCCATAGCCTTTTCTGAAGAGTGAGGGGAGACTGAGTGACTCACGGCACGACCAACTTGATTTCACCGGTCGCACCAGGAACAGTGAATGAGTACGGCTCATTGACTGCAGCCGGCTTTGGAATCTTTAGAGTCATCACTTGTTCTTGATTCTTGCCAGTTAGTTGTGTGCACGTACCAACTTTTTCAACAACTCCGGTAGATGCCACTTTGGCTGATCCAAGGTGCACGACAAGACGATGCTGTTCGGCATCAAGATTGCGGAACATGACAGAGATTGCATTAGAACGCGCAATGGTGATGGTGTCGATCTTGGTTGGCATTCCGATTGCTTCGGCATATACCTTTCCATCTTTTACAAATATGGTTGCTGTGACTGCAGAACGCAACGACACGGTGTTATTTGCCCGATGGTCGTAATGCGCTGAGGCCTCTGCGCCACATTCACGATTGGCAGCGTCATAGTTTCGTTCAGTAGCTGCAACTGCTAGCTCATGACGTTCACCTGACAACGCGCCGACTATTCCGGCTGCCAACAAGACAACCGCTGCGACGACAGCAATCAGCACCGTGGGCTTGCCCTTCATTGACGGCTTAGTTGCAATCAATACGCCGACAGTAAGAACCGATGCTGCGACAACAACGAAGAGAATTGGGCCTGCTTCTTTTGAAATCGCAAGAACAACGCGAGAGAACAAAAATGCCATGATCGCAAGACCAACTGCGGCGAGACCTGGGTATTCAATAGCGCTTATTGCGCGAGCGCGAGCGAACGCGTTGAATTCGCGATCAGATGACGCGCCATCGGCCCAGTTTTGAATAGCCCATTCAATGCCACCCGCAACGAGCACTGCAATACCGAGAATGAAAACAACCGGGCTCACAGCAAGTCCGGCAAGGACAAGAGCTGCACCGAGTGCAAACACGATTGGCCAGAACGATGGTGAACTTGCAGGCGCATGAGCGGCAACTGCTTCTTCTTCCGTGTAGACATCACCATCGCGAGTGAACAATGCCATTGCACCAATCAAGGCGCCTGCACCAGCCAGACCAAACAGCGCGACAGCTCCGAGGTCTGAAGGGTTCACCAACACCATGTACAAAATTGCAGAGATCAATGCCAAGCCGGTGAGGCCGAAGAAATATTTGGAACCAGGGGTAATCATCTTGACCTACTTCTGTACGTACACCACGAACCACACAACAGCAAACGCTGCGGTGAGGAAGTACCAATAAAGCGCGTGGGCGTTAACCACATCTGTGTCGTTGTTGCGACCACCAACTGATCGAAAGAAAGCCACAAGGCTAAAAGCCATACCGCCAATTACCAGCAACAACATCGTGCCTGTAATTGCGTAGAACATTGTTTGGAACATTCCGTCAGCAAGACCAATTTTCATTTGGCTGTACACAGCAACTTGTGCGTTCACAATTGCAAGTCCCATGACAAAGCAGATTGCAAGTGCAAGTGACCGATGAGGTGCATCGTTGCGCTTTGCCGAGTATGCAGCCCACTGTGCCATCAAGGCGCCAACAGGGAATGTGATGAGCATGATGTTTGCTGCAACTTCTGGAATTGTGATTCCGACCGGCATCCAGTCTTTGATGATTAACAAACCATCAGATGAATTACGAGTTGGCGCACCAGCGCGGAACTTCAACCACATGGCAATCATTCCCATGATGAGCATGAATGCAGAAGCAGATGCCATTGCAGTGGCAACAAGAATTTGCCGACGTGGAGTTGGTGCGGGAGCTGCTGGTAATGCGATGGTCATGCCGTTGCCTCCTGTGAAACTGGTGTGCCCTTTCGGACAGCTGTAATAAGTAGTCCGACAAAGCCGACAATCGTCAGAGCAATGAGTGCGTGTCCTGCGCCAGTCAAAAGATTCCAGAGCGCAACTGGTCCGGAATAATCAAAACCAACCACAGTGTTTGCTGGTTGCTTCGAAAATCCGGCTACATACAAAGGAAAGCCTGCAAGAACAGTGGCAAGTAAACCAATGAGTGCGAGACCAAGAACTTTTGCTTCTTCAAGCGTGCGGCCCCACAAGTGCGGCGCCCAATGTGTCAAGGCTGCCAATGCACTTAACAAACCGCCGTACGCCAAGTACAGAACAACACCTTCTGAAAACACAGTTCCATTAAGTGATGTTGACTTGATGGTGTACAACAAGTTGCCTGCGACTCCAACAAGAATCATCAATGCACCAAGAAGCGCAAGAGCGAACGACGCAGTGACACGTGGTGTGCCCATCTTTAAGCAGAGAAGCGAAAGGAGCACAACAATCAATGCTCCGAGGAATGGAAGACCATTGAAGAGTGCGTACAAAACAAAGCTCTTCACTTTGTCAGAGTTGGTTCCGGCCCAGTTCAGAACGTGTGCAGTTTGAGTGACTGCGCCGAGAGCGGCAGCAGTAACAAGTGCGATTCCGCCAAGAACAATTGGCCGAAGTGGTTGTTCAACGCGTGAGCTAACAGGTGCTATTTCAGCAAGAACACCAAGAGCCATAACAACAAACACAATGGTCATTGGTTGCGACAATGACCAGCCGAGGAATGTATTGATTCCTTTATTGCCACCGAAGACCAATTGTGCATGTGAGTGATCGACATAGACGTAGATGATTGTGCCGATCATGACCGGCACGCTCAACAAAGTGGCAATAGATCCGACAAGTGCAGACCAAGTAAAAGCAGGGACTCTGTCGAGTGTTATTCCGGGGCCGCGTGACGTGAGAACTGATGTTGCAATGGAGAGGCTTGCTGCAAGAAGGCCAACACCAGCTAAGGCAAGTCCAAGTAGGTACAAATCAACAAGATGTGCTCTACCGCCACCTGGGCCGCCGTTACCAATGATTGAAATGTCAACCAACAATGCGCCAAATAGCCATGCCCAGAATCCGAATTGTGCAACACGCGGGAATGCCACTGCGCGAGAACCAATTTGCACAGGCACGACTGCAAGTGCGATGCCTACGAAGAGTGGTGCAAGAACACCAAACACAAGGGCGAACTGATACAACGAAAAGAGTTGTGGAGTTGCGTTGCCGTTGAAGATCTGCATGTGAGCAGGACTCATGCGTTCAAGTCCGAAGAGCAATCCGAGAATTGCTGCGAGAACTGCGCTGAGTAACGACGTGCCGATAAATAGGCGTCCAATTTTTTTATGATCACTGCTCGTGATCCATTGGCCGACGGATACGACAAAAGCAGAGCCAGTGCCCTGTGCATGTGTCGATGCGCCCACGTGAGTGTCGATAATGGTCATTTTCGGATGGTCTCCCAGATACACACCTTCAGTTCGGGTGAACTGTCGGAGCGAGTGCGCCTAGATGTAACGAAACAACACTACCCATCGCCCTCCCACAGAAGGTAAATCCTCTGATGGCCTGCACTTCGTGCAATTGCGCTTTTTAGCGGACGAAGACGTCGACAGTCAGGGCGATGAAGAGCAGAGAGATATAGGAGATCGAAAAAGAAAAAAGTCGCATGGAAGCGCTTGGACTGTCCGATTTTCCTAGTGCAATTGTGCCCCACAGGAAAGCGAGCCCCAAGACCGTTGCCGAAACGCCGTATACCCAGCCCATATGGCTCACCGGGACAAGAATCAACGAGGCCGCAAGAAGGGCGATGGTGTATCGGACCATTGAGGCAATGACCTTTTCGTGAGAGACCACCGATGGCAGCATCGGCACACCAGCAGCCGTGTAATCGTCATTGTGTTTGATCGCCAGGGCCCAAAAATGGGGTGGGGTCCACAGGAATATGACCAAGAACAGCAGCCATGGGGTCCAACTAAGCGAATTAGTCACCGCTGCCCACCCCACGAGGACCGGAACAGCGCCAGCGGCTCCACCGATCACAATGTTTTGCTTGCTGGTCCGTTTCAGCCACAGCGAATAGATAAAGACGTAGAAAAGAGTCGCTGACAGTGCCAAAATGCCCGAAAGTAGGTTCGTTCCGGCCCATAGGACCAAAAAAGCCACGATTTCGAGGGAAATAGCGAAAATTAGTCCGTTGCGTGGAGAAATTAAGCCTGTCACCAACGGCCGGTTCTTGGTGCGCTCCATGAGGGCGTCAATATCGCGGTCGATGTACATGTTGATGGCGTTTGCGCCACCAGCGGCCAGAGTGCCCCCCACCATCGTGACCACCATTAGCCACAGGCTTGGCCAACCTTTGTTGGCAACGACCATGGTGGGGATTGTGGTGATCAAGAGCAATTCAATAATGCGCGGCTTCGTGAGCGCGATATAGCCCGCCACAGCAGTAGTGGGGATACGCCCAGACTCATGACCAGGTCGACGCGTCAGGCGTGACGGGACAAGAGGGCGAACGTTGATGGGCACAGCCACCCATCGTATTGGTGGGTAGGCAACATCGCCTATTCACCAGCAGAATGAATATGTGATTTTCATCGCCCCATCGGGGAGCCAACAAACGGAAGTGGCAGAGCCCTCGGTTGAAATCTCAACTGACGAGGTCGTTGACCTTCAGGTCCCCTGGGTGGTCATTGTGTGGAATGACCCCATCAATCTCATGTCATATGTGTCGTTTGTGTTGCAAAAACTTTTTGGATACCCCAAAGCAAAAGCAGACATTCTGATGATGGACGTTCACGAAAAGGGCCGCGCAGTTGTTTCGAATGGCCCACGCGAAAAAGCAGAGATCGATGTCTTTCGACTTCACGAACATGGTTTGTGGGCAACGATGCAGCAAGACACATGAAACGTCGTAAACGTGATGGGCCAGTCGCTGCTCGAGAAAATGACATGTTCGAGATCACGCTGTCTGCAGACGATCGTTCAACACTTCTGAGTTTTGTTCATCAATTGTCAGAGATCTTGGCAATCGGACCCGATGACACACGATTGCGTCGTCTATTTCCCACCGCGTATCACGAGAACCCTGAACACGATGCCGAGTATCAGGGATACATGCGCGACGAACTCACGCAGTCTCGGGCCGCGTCAATTGCCGTCGTGAAAGAAGTTCTTGAATCAACAGAACTCATCACCGCCGCACAGCTGCACGCCTTCATGACTGTCCTGAATAACTTGCGCCTTGTTCTTGGGACCTTGCTCGACGTCGGCGAAGATGATTTTGAGGACGACATCGATGAAAATGACCCATCCTTTGGGCAGTGGCAGCTCTATGGATACTTGGGCTGGCTCCTTGAATGGACAATCTCTGCCCTTTCTGGTGAGGACAATTGATATCCGGGGCGTATTGTTGACTGGCTCCTGATAGCGTCACATTGCTCTCAACCGGAGTCGTCCAAGCCCCCATCGTCTAGCGGCCTAGGACACCACCCTTTCAAGGTGGCGGCACGGGTTCGAATCCCGTTGGGGGTGCAATATAGACCTGTGGTTTCCACAAGGTCCCGTGGTGAAGCTGGAGTTCACGCCGGCCTGTCAAGCCGGAGGTCGCGGGTTCGAGTCCCGTCGGGACCGCCATTATTGGCGGTATTTTCCGTCAATAAGACGGTGGTGAAAGCCACCGTCTGGTTCGGCAATAGTCGGACCGCCAATGGTCGAGTAGCTCAGTTGGCAGAGCACACGCCTGAAAAGCGTGGGGTCACCGGATCGACGCCGGTCTCGACCACCATTTGAAATAGGTGCTGCGTTACAAATCGTTTCGCAGACGCACCAATGCTTCTTGGGCAACTGTTGCCACATGTGTTCCGTCCTCGGCAAACACATATCCAAAACTCACTCCTCTATTCGAGGTGTATGAGTGGCAGTTCATTTCGAACAAATGCCATTGACTGGCATCCACATGACGGTGAAACCAAATGGTGTGATCAAGGCTTGCTGAAAAGAACGCATCGAATCCGTTGAAGTGCTGTGCAAGTTCTGGCACAGCAAGCACCACAGATGCGGTCGGTAAGTCGTCAGACAAATAGGCAAGTGCACAGCGATTCAATAATTGGTTGCCGCCGAAATTTTCCAGCGTGCGATACCACGTCATGATTCGCCCCGCGCCATCACGATGGTCGGTGAATTTTGTATCGCGTGGAACTGGTCGCTCTTCTACATATTCAGAAAAAGCTTGAGAGTATTCAATCTCGTCAGGCTTTGGAATATCAGTTGGCATCTTCACCGTTGTAATTGCCGGGGAAATTTCTGGCTTTTGAAAACTGGCTTCAAGATTCAAGATTGCGCCAACTGATTGCCGTGCAACAACACGACGTGTCACGAAGCTTCTCCCATCGCGAATGCGATCCACTTCGTACCGAACCGTTGCGGCGTTGTCGCCACGACGAATGAAATACGCACGCAATGAATGCGGGAGGTATTCAGGCTCAACTGTGTGAGCAGCAGCGATGAGCGCCTGCGTCACAATGTGCCCCCCATATAGGCCACCCCACGGGTACGGGTGACCTTCACCCACCAACACGTCATTACCGTGTGGTTCTAATTCAAAAAGTTTTGCGAGCGTCACTTGACAGAAATGACTACAAGAACTTCTTCTGTGACGTGACTTTCAAGATCAAACAAGCCTGCTTTATCTGCGGTAAAAGAAATAACAGCGGCTTCGCCCTTTGGAGTTTTACCTGGAGTCAAGTCATAACCATGTAAATGAAATTCATCGTCAGCATTCGGATTGGTCAATGTGATGTTCACTTGAGAGCCAAGTGGTATTTCTTCCACTCGATCTGCTGCAGAATCAGTTCCAACCGTGACACTGATTTCTACTGGCCCTGCAACTTTTGCTGTGGAGCCAGCAGGATTTGTTGGAGTAGCTGCAATTTTGCCGCCATCTACATCATTGTCAGAACATGCAACAAGTGACGCAACTAAGACAAGGGGTGTGACCACTGCGAAAAGTTTTCTCATGCAGTCATCATATCATACGCAGTGAACAACGCAGGAGCAGTGTGCTACGAACCGAACTCAAATCCGAGGTCAGGTGCGGTTAACAATGGTTTGTATTTGATGCCGGCTTCTGCTGCCATTGCTGCACACGTACCACCACGATCCACAATCACGGTGATCAGCACAGGAACCGCACCAAACTCCCGCACCGCATCAACTGCTTCGAACAAACTGGTGCCACGCGTAACTGTGTCTTCTGTAATCACAACACGATCGCCGGGTTGCAGTGCGCCTGCAATTCGACCAGTGATTCCGTGGTCTTTTGCTTCTTTACGAACACTAAAGCTTCGTAGATTTCTGCCGTGAGTTGCACCCACTGCCGCAATTCCGTATGCAACCGGATCAGCTCCCATAGTGAGACCACCAATTGCAGTTGCATCGGCAGGAATAATTTCAAACGCTGCATTTGCAACGGCGATCATGCCGTCTGGCCTACACATTGTTTGTTTCGTATCAAGAAACCATGTGCTCTTACGACCCGACTTCAAGGTGAAGTCACCGGTCTTCAAAGAATATTGAAATACGTGGTCACGAAGTGCGGCGAGCACTGGCGACAACGGTGGCAAGCCATCGGGTGTGTGGGGAAATTCTGCAGACATCGTGTGGCTCTATTTCTCTAGTAATGAATCAATTGCGCGACCCGCATGACGTAATACGCGAGACAAATCAAAAGCTGCATCAAGCTGCTTCGCACTCAACGTGACTTTTGCGTCAGCCGCTAACACTTCACGCAAATGCGTACCCGAGGAAATTGCTGTGGCTGCAGCTGATTGCACAATGCGGTACGCATCATCTCGAGTCAAGCCTGACTCAACAAGAGCAAGTAACACTGACTGAGAAAACACCACTCCGTGTAGTGCATTCAAATTCTTCTGCATTGATTCTGTGTCGACTTCAAGATTTGATAACAACCGAGCCATACGGCGTGTCATGTACACAGCAAGAGATGCAGAGTCGGGCAATACAATGCGTTCCGCTGATGAATGTGAGATATCACGTTCATGCCACAGCGGAACATCTTGCAAACCCACCTGAGCATTGGCACGCAACACGCGTGACAAACCACTAATTGTTTCGGCCGAAATTGGATTGCGCTTGTGTGGCATTGCACTAGAACCTTTTTGGCCCGGCGCAAACCCTTCACGTACTTCATTCACTTCTGTTCGCTGCAAGTGACGTAGCTCTACCGCAATTGATTCAAGTGTTGTGCCAACTGATGCACATGCATACAAAAACTCAGCATGGCGATCACGCGCGACGACCTGTGTTGCAGGTACTGGAGTGAGTGACAAATGTTGTGCAACACGTGCTTCGACTTCAGGTTCGATATTGGAATATGTGCCCACAGCGCCCGACAATTTGCACACTGCGATTGCATCACGCGCACGCAAGATACGTTCGCGATCGCGTTGTACTTGGGCGCCCCACAAGGCAACTTTTGCACCAAAAGTGGTGGGCTCTGCATGAATGCCGTGTGTGCGGCCAATCATTGCAGTGTTGCGATGTGTCGTTGCCAATGTAATGATCACATCAATCAAGTCATTGAGTGAGTCATGAATCAATGTTGAGGCATCACGTAACGCCCAGCACAAACCAGTATCAACTACATCGGTACTTGTGAGACCGTAGTGAATCCATGATCCAGAAGGAGCGCCGATGCTTTCCTGTACAACATCAACAAAAGCAGCCACATCATGGTTGGTAATAGCTTCGCGGGCTTCTACACGTGCAACAAAGGCAGCATCAATTATCGGTGCTGTACGCCTGCATTCTTCTGCAACTGATTTGGGTACAACGCCCGTGGCAGCCAATGCATCAGTAACAGCAAGTTCAATCTCAAGCCAGCGAGACATTTTTGCTTCTTCGGAGAACAACGCATCAGTGTCTGGTGTCGAGTATCGCTTGATCATTAACGCACCACCATGGCATCACGCGATGGGCCGGTACCGACCATTGAAACCGGAATACCTGTTTCACGTTCAACAATTTTCACAATTTGTTGTGCACTCTGTGGCAAGTCAGCAAATTTTGTGATTCCCTCTGTACTTGACTTCCAACCAGGCAATGTTTCATACACAGGTACAGCGTGGGCCAACATGTCGGGACGATCCGGGTAGTTACGCATCACGGTTCCGTTCATGCTGTAGCCAGTACAAACCTTCACTTCATCGAAGGTATCTAAAACGTCAAGCTTTGTGAGTGCAATTTCAGTCAACGAGTTCACACGTGTTGCATGGCGCAACATCACAGTGTCAAGCCAACCCGTGCGACGACGTCGGCCTGTAACTGTTCCGTATTCGCGACCGATGTCAACAAGTGCTTCACCAAGTGCATCAGTGAGTTCTGATGGGAAAGGGCCCATTCCGACTCGCGTTGTGTACGCCTTTGTAATTCCGACAATGCGGTCAATGTGGCGTGGCCCAAGACCACTACCAACAGCTGCACCACCGGCAATGGGGTTTGATGAAGTGACGTATGGGTATGTGCCGTGATCAATATCAAGGAACGTTGCTTGTGCGCCTTCTAACAAAATGTTCTCGCCGCGTTCGCGAGCATCGTGCAGCAAGTTCACAGTGTCTGCAACGTATGGCGCAAGGCGCTCTGCATACCCGACAAAAGCTTTGACAACTTCTTCCACATCAAACGTGTCGCCACCGACATCACTGACTTCGCGACGAGCTGCAATGGCGCGCTCACGTACTCGAGTTTCGAAGGCTGTGATTTCAAGAACTTCGCCAACACGAATACCGGCACGTTTGACCTTGTCAACATAAGCAGGCCCGATTCCCTTCAACGTTGTTCCAATCTTTCCGTCACCACGAGCTGCTTCAAGTGCCGCATCCATGGCCTGGTGCCACGGGAAAATCAGATGAGCAAGGCTTGACACTTTCAAACGTGCAGTAGAGATGCCGCGCGACTCAAGAGCATCGATTTCCTTAAACAAGGTGGGCAAGTCAACCACGACACCATTGCCAATAACTGGTGTGACTGTGTCGTAAAAAACGCCACTTGGCGTGAGTTGCAATGCGTACTTTTGATCGCCAATAACAACGGTGTGGCCGGCATTGTGGCCACCTTGGTAACGAGCAACGATCTGATGAGAGGCGGCAAGAAGGTCAATAACTTTGGCTTTGCCCTCGTCACCCCACTGGGTACCTACAACAACGGTGACGCTCATACACGCTCCTCCTTCGGAACGTGAATTAACTCTACTTGGTACAGGCGAAACTCATCCGCTCCCTTTCACCGCCCGCAGGTAGATTTCTCTATGTGACCGCAATTCTTCGCCGCCAGACATGGTCGTCCATGACCAATGCCGACAAGGAAGCGCTCTGCCACCGCGGCCTCGACGACATCTTCGACGCCGCCTTGCGCACATCAATCGGTGACCTCATTGAAGATGTCCGTGCCCGTGGTGACCACGCTGTGTGCGATGCGCTCCAGAAGTTCGACGGCATCACTCTTACCCCCAGCCAATTGAGGGTCTCGGCCCAAGAGATTGCCGATGCCCGTATCGACCCTGACATTGAAAATGCCATTATCGACGCCATTTCTCACCTGCGTGCCTTCAACGAAGAGTTGCTGGAACACTCGAGCGACTGGCAAATGGAACTGGAAAACGGCCTGACTGCTGGCGAGAAGATCACACCTATCTCAAGTGTCGGGTTGTTCGTACCAAGTGGTAAAGCCAGTTACCCCTCTGTTGCATGTCAGCTCGGCGTGCCAGCTGTTGTTGCAGGCGTCAAGAACATCGTGTTGGTCGTGCCACCCATTCCTGGCGGCAATGGCGACGTTGACCCCGCAGTATTAGTGGTGTGTCGTCTGCTTGGCATTACCAATGTGTTCCGCATTAACGGCCCTGCCGGTATCGCAGCGCTCGGTTTCGGTACCGAAACAATTCCGCGGGTGCGCAAAGTTGTTGGCCCTGGTAGTCCTGCCGTCACATTGGCGCAAGTGGAAATGCAGCGCCATGGCCTTGCCACCATGATGTTGCTCGGCCCCACCGAAAGCCTTGTTGTTGCAGACCACACAGCCCATGTGGGCAAGCTTGCATCTGACCTTCTTATCGAAGCCGAACATGGCACGGATTCGTCAGTTGTGTTTGTTTCCACTTCTGGCGAGCTCATTGATGCAGTTGAAGCAGAACTACAGATTCAACTTGCAGATCTTCCCGACGTCCGCGCTACTGCTTGTCGTGCATCACTTGGGCCAAACGGTGGTGCAGTTCTTGTCTCAACACTGAATGAAGCAGTTGACGTGGTCAACATGTACGCACCGGAACATTGTCAAGTGGCTGTTGATGCGCAGTACGAAGAACGTGTTGTTGATGCCATTGTCAATGCAGGTGAAATTCTGATTGGGCAACACACACCATTTAGTGCTGGCAACTTCATTATTGGTGCACCTGCATCGTTACCTACTAGCGGCTTTGCGCATGTGTCGTCCGGTATTACCGTTGAGGCATTTTTAAAGCGAACAGCTGTTGCGCGTGCAAACGAACCAGCACTTCGTCGAATGGCAGACAACATCATTGCGTTTGCAGACCACGAAGGTTTTCCTGCACACGGCAACGCAATTCGCCGCCGCTTTTCTTTGTAACTACACAGCCAGCGGAAACGCAGATATAAACGAGATCATGTCGGCCGCTAGTTCTGCTCCGAGATCTTCTTGAATAAAGTGACTCGCCCGGTACACCTTATGTTCGATTCCTGGTAACTGAGTACCCGGAATTCCTTCGCGATATTGCTTACCCATTTCCATATACGTGAACGGGCAACGGTCTCCCCAAATAGTCAACACAGGTTTCGTAAATGTGTTGAACACTTCCCACGCAGCGTCGCCCTTCTCACGTTCTGAGTCATCAGCCGAGATCGGTACCAACATTGGAAAGCGACGTGCACCCGCAGAGAACTCATGCGATGGATACGGCGCGTCGTAGGCCGCAAGTGATTCTGGTGACAACTTCGACAAGCACCACCCCTGCACAATCTTTGACGGAATAAGTTCTTTCACCTCTTGGGCATACATACGCCATGCAAGAAAATAGAATGCAGGTCCTGCTTCAACAAGCGCATGAACTTTGTCAGCATTGATGCTGTCGTCATCATTCACGGTTGCTCGCCAGTCCATGTTCATCATGTCCTTCATAATTTGAGGATCAAACGGTTGTTGTGCAGTAATGAACGGCACTGCAGGCCCTGAACGAGGCAAGCCAGTGTTTGAAAACACAACGCGAGCAAATCGATCGGGAACTTCTGAGATAACACGACCACCAACAAGGCCGCCCCAGTCTTGTCCGAAGAATGTGAGATTCATGAGATTCAATTTCTCAACAAGCTCACGCACCCATGCAACATGATTGCTGTACGTATACGCAAGTTCGTCTGTTGGTTTATCGGACCGACCAAAACCAATGAGGTCAGGAACAATCACTCGGTATCCGGCAGCAACTAGTGGTGCCACCATTTTGTGATACAGGTATCCCCACATCGGTTCACCGTGCAACAAAAACATTGTTTCTTTTGCATCGCTCGGACCAGCATCGACATATGCCATCTGCAGTCCAGCACCAACTGTCACTTCGTGCACTGGCCAGTCGTAGCCAACAACATTCTTGAAACAGGATTCAGGTGTACGCACAACTTCACCAACAGTGGGGACAGTACGACGTTCTGGCAAGCTCATTTGTGAAGTGTAGAAGTATCTACCGCGCAGCAATTCACTGTGAGATAACACATACCATTCAGATAATTCTTAACGGCCGGTAACGACAAGTTCTCCATCAGCAACATCTACTGCAATGATCCCGTCCTCACTGACGCGGCCTTCCAAAATGATGATCGCTGCCTTATCTGCAATCTCTCGCTGAATGAGGCGCTTCAAGGGTCGAGCACCAAATGATGCATCAAATCCGCGCGTCCCAAGCCACATGCGAGCAGCGGGTGAGACTTCCAAAAGCAACCTTCGCTCAGCCATGCGCTGAACCAAATGCTCCAATTGAATTCCCACTATGTGGCTGAGATCATCTTCTGTCAATGAACGGAATCGCACAATTTCATCAATACGGTTCACAAACTCTGGTCGGAAGTAATCAATGGGTTCACCTGGCAAATTACTCGTCATAATCAGCACAACATTGGTGAAGTCCACAGTGCGGCCTTGGCCATCAGTGAGTCGACCATCATCAAGTACCTGTAACAAAATGTTGAAGACATCTGGATGCGCCTTCTCAACTTCATCTAACAACACAACACTGTACGGACGACGACGAACAAGTTCAGTAAGTTGGCCGCCTTCGTCGTACCCGACATAACCAGGGGGTGCACCAATGAGCCGTGACACGGAATGCTTTTCCATGTACTCACCCATATCAATACGGACCATTGCCTTTTCGTCGTCGAACAAGTACTCGGCCAATGCGCGTGCAAGTTCAGTTTTACCCACACCAGTTGGCCCAAGAAACATAAACGAGCCGATTGGTTTGTTCGGATCAGACAAACCAGCACGGCTGCGTCGAATGGCATTTGCTACTGCGGTGACGGCATTGTCCTGACCAATAACGCGCAGATGTAAGTGCTCTTCAAGATGCACTAGTTTTGCCATCTCTCCTTCTAACAATTTGCTTACTGGCACTCCGGTCCACTTTGACACCACTTCGGCAATATCTTCTGCATCAACTTCTTCTTTCAACATCCGTTGTGTTGATTGCAATTGATCGAGATGATGCGTTGCTTCATTAATGCGACGTTCAAGTTCAGGTATGCGGCCGTATTGAATTTCTGAAGCCTTGGTGAGATCAGTTTCCCGCTCAACAGCAGAGCGCAAAGTCTCAAGTTCTTCCTTCAAAGTGCGAATGGCAGAAATTGCAGATCGTTCTGCGTCCCAGTGCCCCTTCATCACGTCAGCTTCGAGCTGCAACAATGTGAGCTCTTCCACAAGAGTGCTCAAACGATCACGTGATGCGGAATCAGTTTCCTTCTCTAGTGCGACTTTCTCAATTTCTAATTGCAAAATACGACGCTGCACAATGTCGATCTCGGTTGGTAGCGAGTCAATCTCAATACGCAGCTTGCTTGCTGCTTCATCCATGAGGTCAATAGCTTTGTCCGGCAAGAAACGATTAGTGAGATATCGATTCGACAACACAGCTGCGCTAACAAGAGCAGAGTCTTGAATTCGAACGCCGTGATGTACTTCATAACGTTCTTTCAAGCCACGCAAAATTGCAATGGTGTCAGCAACTGTTGGTTCGCCAACATAGACCTGTTGAAAGCGACGCTCGAGAGCCGGGTCCTTCTCGACATACTTACGGTATTCGTCAAGAGTGGTCGCACCAATCATGCGCAGTTCTCCACGCGCAAGCATCGGTTTGATCATGTTGCCTGCATCCATGGCACCTTCGGCACCGCCAGCACCAACCATCGTGTGCATTTCGTCGACGAAGGTAATGACTTCACCTTCAGCATCAGTAATTTCTTTGAGAACCGCCTTGAAGCGCTCCTCGAATTCGCCACGATATTTAGCGCCTGCGACCAACGAACTGATATCTAGAGAGATCAATCGTTTCCCTTTGAGCCCTTCGGGTACATCGCCATCGGCAATGCGGCGGGCAAGCCCATCAACAATTGCAGTCTTACCAACACCTGGCTCACCAATTAACACTGGGTTGTTTTTCGTGCGGCGAGACAGAACCTGAATCACTCGACGAATTTCTTCATCTCGTCCGATAACAGGGTCAATTTTCCCATCACGGGCTCGAGCCGTGAGATCAATTCCATATTTCTCTAACGCTGCAAACTGCGATTCAGGATCTGGTGATGTGACTCGATGAGACCCACGCACTTCTTTCAGTGCTTGCAACATTTCTTCGCTACCAATGCCAATCCGCTGATTCATAGCAAGGACAAGATGCTCGACAGAGACATAGTCGTCCTTCAGATCTTTGCGAGCTGAATCCGCGTTCGCCAGAACATTTGCAAGTTCTCGATTCATGCGTGGTTCTGCACCACCAGTTGCACGCGGAAGTTTGGCGACAACGTCATCAGCCTTTGACTGCACCATTCCTGGTGCTATGCCCAACTTCTGCAAAAACGCAGGAACAATTGTGTCGGTTTGTCCGGCCACTGCGCTCAGCACATGGTCAACCGTGACTTCAGGGTTGCCGAAAGTCCGCGCAGAATCACTAGCCGCAGCAATCGCCTCTTGGGTCCTAGTAGTCCATTTCTTTGGGTCGATAGCCATAATGGTGTTTCCTTATCGGTCGGGATCAAAAATGCTGGGGCGTTCGCCAAAGCGGGCCATTGCTTGTCGCAGCGGAACAATGTTGCTGCGACTACGTGTTTCAATTTCAGTAATTGCGTGCATCAAACCCTGACGCAGTTGTTCTACTTCACTGCGAAGTCGTACTACTTCAATTTCAAGCGCCATGACGTGGCGAATGCCTTCTAAGTTCATACCTGTGGCTGCAAGTTCTGTAATCCGCAATAGGTGTGCAATATCAGCATCGCTATAGCGACGATTGCCGCCAGTAGTTCGTGCAGGTTTCAACAAACCTTTTCTTTCATAGATGCGCAACGTTTGCGGATGCATACCGGCAAGTTCTGCAGCAACAGAAATAACGTAGAGGGCACGTCGATCATCATTTGTCATGACGATGTTCCCGACTTACGTGGTGAGGTGAGAACTTCACTCAACGATTCAATTGCACTGCGTTCTTCATCAGACAGTGTGGTGGGCACATTGACATCGACAGTCACAATGAGATCACCACTTTGTTTTGGTGTCTCAATGCCCTTGCCTTTGACGCGGTGACGTGAACCACTTTGCGTTCCGGCTTTTAAGCGCAATGTCACTTCTGCACCATCAAGTGTTGGCACTGCAATTGTTGCGCCCAATACAGCTTCGGTAAATGAAACAGGGACTCGTGTCAGCAAGTTCAAACCTTCACGGGTAAACAATGGATGCGGCGCAACATTGCATTCAACAAACAGATCGCCGGCGGGACCACCATTACGACCAGGACTTCCACGGCCTTTCAAACGAATGCGTTGGCCATTGTCGACACCTGCAGGAATGCGCACATTGACTTCACGCGGCCGACGTTCAATTCCAGTTCCGCGACATGTAGAACATGGGTTTTCGATGATGATGCCATTGCCATTACACGAACGACAGGGCTGCGAGAACGAAAACATTCCTTGGTTGTCTGCAGTGGACCCGCGCCCACCGCATGCAGTACACGTCTTCGGTGCAGTCCCGGCGCGTGCACCCGAACCAGAACACGACGAACATTGCGCATCTGCCGTGAGATGCAACGACGTTGTGAGGCCATGTGCTGCATCAACAAAATCAAGTGTCAGTGTTGTTGCAATATCTTGTCCGCGCTGTGGACCCGTTGATCCGCCACCGCGACGTCCAGCACCACCACGGCCAAACATTTGACCAAGAATGTCACCAAGGCCATCTCCGCCCATGTCGAAACGAATGTTTTGTCCGCCACCGCCTGGGCCACCAAAGCCACCCATCGGGCCGACGCGTCGAACTTCGTCATACTCTGTACGTTTTTTTTCGTCGCCAACAACGTCGTATGCAGCAGAGATGTCTTTGAACTTTTCTTCTGCTTTTGCGTTGTCGGGGTTTGCATCAGGGTGATACTGGCGGGCTAGTCGCCGGTATGCCTTGGTGATGTCTTTAACGCTTGCGTCTTTCGACACGCCCAGCACTGCGTAATAGTCCTTTTCGTACCATTCGCGTTGTCCGGACATGCCTTATCCCCGCACCTTCACCATGGCAGCGCGCAATACACGGCCCTTCCATTCGTATCCAGTGCGTAGCACTTCAACAACGATTGGTTCTCCGCCGTCGCCATCTTCATGAACAACAGCTTCAGACGTAGTGGGGTCAAATGGTTTGTCAAGAAGATCGAGTGCAACAAGACCTTGCTTCACAAGGGCAGCCATGAGCGCAGACCAAATTGGTTCAACACCGTCTGCGCCGTGCGCGAACGCAGCTTCACACGCATCAAGCACTGGCAAAAGTGAATCTGCGATGCGGCCAGTTGCCCGATCGACTTCGTCAGACATATTCGACGTGACGCGCTTTTTGTAATTCTCAAAATCAGCTTGCAAACGTAATGCAATGTCCTTGAACTCGTTACGTTCTTGCACAAGTGCATCAATGTCGTGCTCAATAAGTTCGACTATCTCGGCGTCTATAGCGTCTTCGGGTTGCTCAACATTGTCATCAGACATGATTTACTGCTCATCTACAATTTCAGCATCAACAATGTCATCATCGCTTGGAGCACCTTGTGCGCCTGATGCTGACGTGCCAGCTGCTTCACTGTCGCGAGCTGCTGCTTCGTACAACTTCTGACTGAATGCCTGGCTGGCACCCATCAGAGTTTCAGTAGCTGCCTTGATGTCATCAACATTGTTGCCTGCAATTGCAGTCTTGAGAATTCCGAGCGGACCTTCAACCGCTGCTTTTTCTTCTTCCGTGACTTTGTCGCCTTGTTCTTTCAAAACTTTTTCAGTTTGATACACAAGAGAATCGGCATTGTTGCGTACTTCTGCTTCTTCACGACGACGCTTGTCATCTTCAGCGTGTGATTCAGCATCGCGAATCATCTCTTCAATTTTTTCTTTGCTGAGAGATGACGAGCTTGTGATGGTCATCGACTGCTCTTTGCTTGTGGCGCGGTCCTTTGCTGATACATGCACGATTCCGTTTGCATCAATGTCAAATGTGACTTCGATTTGAGGCATACCGCGAGCGGCTGGTGGAAGGTCAACCAAGTTGAACTTGCCAAGTGACTGGTTGTAACTAGCCATCTCGCGCTCGCCCTGGAGAACATTGATCTCTACTGATGGCTGATTGTCATCTGCAGTAGTGAACACTTCAGTACGACGAGTAGGAATAGTGGTGTTGCGCTCGATGAGTTTTGTCATCACGCCGCCCTTGGTTTCAATTCCCAAAGACAAAGGAGTCACGTCGAGCAACAAGATGTCTTTAACGTCGCCCTTCAATACTCCAGCTTGCACTGCTGCACCAATAGCAACTACTTCGTCTGGGTTAACAGACTTGTTTGGCTCTTTGCCAGTCATGTTGAACACAAGTTCTTGCACTGCTGGCATACGAGTAGAGCCACCCACCAAGATGACGTGATCAATTTGGCTCTTTGTGAGACCTGCATCTTTAATCGCTTGGTCAAATGCAACGCGGCAACGCTCAACAAGGTCAGCTGTCATTTCCTGGAACTTTGAACGAGTCAATGATTCATCAAGGTGCAGTGGGCCTTCTGCTGTTGCAGTAATGAACGGCAAGTTGATTTGTGTCTGTTGTGTTTGTGACAATTCGATCTTTGCTTTTTCAGCAGCTTCCTTCAAACGCTGAACAGCCATGCGATCTTGTGCAAGATCAATGCCGTGCGCGCTCTTGAACTGTTGAGTGAGCCAGTCGATGATGCGCTGGTCCCAGTCGTCTCCACCAAGATGTGTGTCACCGTGTGTGCTCTTTACTTCGAACACTCCGTCACCAATTTCAAGAACTGAAACGTCGAATGTTCCGCCACCAAGGTCGAACACCAAAATGGTTTCATCTTGTGCTGACTTGTCGAGACCATAAGCAAGTGCTGCAGCTGTTGGCTCGTTGATGATGCGCAAAACATTAAGGCCAGCAATTGCGCCAGCTTCTTTTGTTGCGGTGCGCTGTGCATCGTCGAAATATGCCGGAACAGTGATAACGGCATCAGTAACTGTGTCGCCAAGGTATGCCTCGGCATCTCGCTTCAACTTCATCAGTGTGCGGGCGCTTATTTCTTGCGGTGTGTACTTCTTGCCATCAATGTCTTCTGATGTCCATGTGGTTCCCATTTGACGCTTGATGCTGCGAAATGTGCGATCTGGGTTGGTGATGGCTTGACGCTTTGCCACTTCACCGACAAGAACTTCACCTGCTTTTGAGAACGCAACGATGGAAGGAGTGGTGCGGGCACCTTCTGAGTTGGGGATGACGACTGGTTCGCCAGCTTCAAGAACTGCAACGACTGAGTTGGTGGTTCCGAGGTCGATTCCGACTGCTTTTGCCATGGGGGTATGTCTCCTGTACTTGGTTCCGACGAGGTGCCGGATACGGGTGGGGTGACTTCAGAATAAGGGGTGGCAATGGATATACCAACACGCACTACAAGAAACTTGATACATGGCGACTCAGCATTTGTCAGGTATGCCTGATTCGGACCGGTTGGTGCAGATTTCCCCTCGGGCTAGGCCCCAGACCTACGATGAAGGTGTGCTCGGCAATCTCGTCCTCCTTCGCCACGGTCAAAGTACGTGGAATAAACTCAACCTCTTCACTGGCTGGCACGATGTGCCCCTGTCAGCCCAGGGCGAGCAGGAAGCGGCGCAAGCTGGCCCCACCATGGCCGCAGCCGGCCTTGTCTTTGACGTCGCCCATACCTCTTTATTAACTCGCGCCGTCATGACCTGCCATCTGGCCCTCTCTGGCATGGGGCAAGTGTGGTTGCCAGTGGAACGCCATTGGAAATGGAACGAGCGCCACTACGGCGCATTGCAGGGGCTCGACAAGGCCGCGACCACTGCCCAACACGGCGAAGCCCAAACAAAAATCTGGCGCCGCAGTTACGACGTGCCGCCACCACCCGTTGAAATATCAAGCCCGGAACACCCCGCTAATGATCCCCGATACCGCCTTGTTAACCCTGCAGATCTACCCGCAACGGAATGCCTCAAAGATGTCGTCGACAGAGTCGTGCCTCATTTTCATGAAACGGTTGTGCCCCAATTGCGTGCAGGCATGAACGTGTTAGTTGCAGCTCACGGCAATTCATTGCGTGCTTTGGTCATGGCACTGGAGAACATTTCGTCTGAAAACATTGCCGAATTGAATATCCCTACTGGTGTGCCCCGGCTCTACAAATTGTCGGACACGCTTGCCGTGAATGAAGTCACCTACCTCGGTGATGCCGAGAAAATCAAAGCAGCAACGGATGCTGTGGCGAACCAAGCAAAACCCAAATAACTCCGCTGGTAATTAGCTACTTCTGTAGGAAGTACACTGAGCGATATGGCAAGCGCAAAATCCAACATCGACACACTCCGCAACATCTCACTTTTTTCTGAGTGTTCCGCAAAAGAAATCGGACTCGTCGTGAAGAACTCCACCGAGCGTGTCCTCAAAGCTGGCACCATCATCATGGATCAGGGTCAAACTGGTCGTGAGGCATACGTAATCCTTGAAGGTTCTGCCACCATCAAGCGCAACGGCAAAAAGATCGGTACCGCAAAGGCCGGAGCAGTTGTTGGTGAGTTGTCACTCCTTGACAATGGTCCTCGCACAGCTGCAGTGATCGCCGATACCGATGTCACACTGCTCGTCATCTCAGAGCGTGCTCTTAAAGGTGCTATCGACAACATCCCAGCCATTTCACGCAAGTTGCTCAAGGCCCTTGCTACCCGCGTTCGTGAACTCGACCGCGCACATTACGGCTGATACTCATCTTGGTCGGGTGAAATACTCGACGAATCAGGCTCTACGGACCTTCGCCCACTAGCGTTGTCTCGTTATGAGCACCAACGCTGCCTCCCCCACCGAGAAGACGCTTAAGCGTTTTCGCCCGTACCAACTCTCCATTGCAATTGGCATTGGCATGGGTACTTTCACCTTGTTCTCGGGCATCATCCCGCAGTTCACGCATTGGCACGGAACCTCAGAGCGTTCTCGTGAAGTCTTTGAAGGAATCCCCGGACCACTTCAAGCTGCCTTCTACACAATTCTTCCCGCCATGCTCATTTGGGGTTCATTCAAATTTGCTGATCGCATGCGCAACTGGGAACGCGGTGCGCCAGACCGTCGTCGCACCACACCAAAGAATGTAAAACGTCGTTTAGCTGATTACCGCGCAGGTGTCTACATGCGCACGTTGTTGCGCGACAGTGCAGCGGGCCTCATGCACTCCATGATGTATTTCGGTTTCCTTATTCTCTTGGGCGTCACAACTGTTCTTGAGGTTGACCACCAATTGCCAGAGTCACTGAAGTTCCTTCATGGTGGGGTGTACCAGGGCTATGTCATGGTCGGTGACTTTGCAGGTCTCATGTTCACAACTGGTGTTGTATGGGCAATCATTCGCCGTTACGTGCAGCAGCCGTATCGCATTCGCATTAAGACAAAAGCAGAGCACGGAATCATTCTTGGTTGCATGTTGCTTATTGGTCTTTCTGGCTTCGGTGCAGAAATGTTCCGTATTGCTGTCAGCACTGCAGAAGGCAAGAACATGGCCTTTGAGAGTTGGTCGTTTATTGGGTACCCACTATCACAACTTGTGAAGGGTGCATCACTGCACAGTCTCGAGAACTGGCATCAGGCAATGTGGGTATTGCACGTTGTTGCATTCATCGGCTTCCTTGCGTTATTGCCACTCACAATGTTGCGTCACATTTTTACTTCTCCGCTGAACATGTATCTCAAAGATCGTGACCGTCCAAAGGGCGCAATGCGCGCAATGCCAAACCTCACAGAGACATCTCTTGAAACTTTCGGTGCAGCCGTGGTTGAAGACTTCACGTGGAAGCAACTTCTTGATACAGACTCGTGCACCATGTGCGGTCGTTGCACCAGCGTGTGCCCTGCACATGCAACTGGCAAACCGCTTGACCCACGAGAAATCGTTCTGAAGACTGGCGAGATCATGGCAGCTACTGCAGCACACGGCTCAGTGACTCCACCATTATCTATCGACTCTGAAATCAAGATTGGTGCTAACTCTTTGTTCGAGCGCATCACCGCAGAAGAAGTGTGGTCATGCACCACATGTCGCGCATGTGACGAAATATGCCCAGTCAACATTGAAATCCTCGACAAGATTCTTGACATGCGTCGATACTTGTCACTTATGGAAAGTAATTTCCCTGCAGAACTTGGTAACGCATACCGCGCTATGGAAAACCAAGGCAACCCATGGGGTATGAACCAAGATGACCGCGCTGATTGGGCCAAGGACCTCAACGTCGACGTCGTAGACCCAGGCGCTGCATTCAACCATGAGTACTTGTACTGGGTTGGTTGTGCCGGTTCATTTGACGACAAGAACAAGAAAGTAACCCAGGCAATGGCCAAGTTGCTTGAGCGCGCAGACATTGACGTTGCAATTCTCGGACCAAGCGAAATGTGCACGGGCGACTCTGCACGTCGTTCAGGTAACGAGTACTTGTTCCAGATGCTTGCACTGCCAAACATTGAAATGTTGAACGGCATGGGCGTGAAAAAAATCATCACACAGTGCCCGCATTGCTTCAACACATTGAAGAACGAGTACCCGCAATTGGGCGGTAACTACGAAGTTGTTCACCACAGTGAGTACCTCGAACACCTCATCGATACAGGCAAGCTTGATATTCGTAATGCATCTCTGGAAGACCGAATCACGTATCACGACTCGTGCTACCTCGGTCGTCACAATGATGTCTACATGGCCCCTCGAAAAATTGTTGGCTCTATCAAGGGCGTACAAATTGTTGAGATGCCTCGCAACGGCACACAAGGAATGTGCTGTGGCGCCGGTGGTGCTCGCATGTGGATGGAAGAGTCAATCGGCACCAAGGTGAACGATGAACGTGCACAAGAAGCAATCAGTACTGGTGCAAGCCGTGTTGCTACAGCGTGCCCATTCTGTTACATCATGCTTGACGACGGCGTAAAGGCTGCCGGCAAGGAAGAGACCGACGTCAAGGTTGCTGACATTGCAATTCACTTGCTTGATGCTTTGGAAAATGGTGAGCGCCAACTTGCAAACCAGAATGCGCCACTCGCCGGTTCAGTCGGCGAATAAGTGCTTCCCTATTTTTGGGGAACGTACGTCGACAAGAAATTACCCAGACGGCCAATGGCCTCTGTTAAATCTTTTGCCCACGGCAAGGTGACAATGCGCAGGTGATCTGTGCTCGGCCAGTTAAAGCCAGAGCCCTGCACCACTAATACGTGTTCTGCACGCAAGAAATCAAGTACGAACTGGCGATCATCCTTAATGGGGTACATCTCTTGATCAATTTTCGGGAACACATATAGCGCCCCTTTAGGTTCCACCACGCTGACACCCGGAATTGCGCGTAATGCAGTAACTGCAGCATCGCGCTGCGCAAGCAAACGCCCACCCGGAAGTAACAAGTCTTGAATGCTCTGACGACCGCCTAAGGCAGTTTGAATTGCATGTTGCGCTGGCACGTTGGCGCACAGACGCATGTTGGTCAGCATCTGAATGCCTTCGATGTAACTAGCGGCATGCTTGCGCGGGCCAGTCACCATCATCCAGCCAGAACGGAAGCCAGCAAGACGATACGCCTTTGATAATCCGTTGAATGTAAAGACAAGACAGTCAGGTGCAAGTGCAGCGAACGTGTGATGCACAGCATCTCCGTACAGAATCTTGTCGTAAATTTCGTCGGCGAATACAACGAGGTTGTGTTCAATTGCTAAGTCAGCAATGTCGCGCAAGATTTTCTTGCTGTACACAGCACCCGTTGGGTTGTTCGGGTTGATAACAACAATGGCACGAGTCTTTTTCGTAATCTTCGAACGAATGTCGTCAAGATTCGGATTCCATTCATTGTCTTCATCGCACAAGTAATGCACTGGAGTTCCACCAGCAAGACTTGTTGATGCAGTCCACAACGGATAATCCGGTGCAGGGATCAAAACTTCGTCGCCGCCATTAAGTAATGCATTCAGTGACAACTGAATGAGTTCACTAACGCCGTTACCCAACCACACATCATCAGGATCAGTGATATCGATGCCTTTTGTTTGGTAATGCTGCACAACTGCAGTACGTGCAGAACGAATACCTTGTGAATCGGAATAACCCTGGGATTCCTGCAAGTGACGAATAACGTCCACCAAAATTTCTGGCGGTGCTTCAAAACCAAAGGGTGCAGGGTTACCAATGTTCAGTTTGGTGATGCGATGGCCTTGTTCTTCGAGTCGCTTTGCTTCTTCCAGCACTGGCCCACGAATGTCATAGAGAACGTGTTCAAGCTTGTCTGACTGCTTGATGTCGGGCTGAGTCATTACTGAAAATTCTCAAAATAACGCGACGGGGTTGGGCCGCGCTGTCCCTGATACTTCGAACCCTTGGCACCAGATCCGTACGGGTTCTCGGCTGGCGAGGTCATCTTCATGAAACTGATTTGACCAATCTTCATGCCTGGATACAACGTGATGGGAAGGTTTGCGACGTTTGCCAATTCCAATGTGACGTGGCCATCAAAACCAGCATCAATAAAGCCAGCGGTCGAGTGAATCAGAAGGCCGAGGCGACCTAGTGAGCTCTTGCCCTCAACTCGCGCCACCAAGTCATTCGGTACTGCCACTCGCTCGAGAGTGGAGCCAAGGACAAATTCGCCTGGGTGCAAAATGAAGACGCCGTCGAGAGGAATGTCCACCAGTTCGGTGAGATCGGTCATGTCCTTCTTTACGTCGATGATGCCGGCGGTGTGATTACGAAACACTCGGAACAGGTTGTGCACCTTGATATCGATGCTGCTTGGCTGCACGCACGCCTCATCGAATGGCTCGATGATGATGCGGCCAGCGGCCAGTTCGGTACGGAGGTCACGGTCAGACAGAATCACGAATGAAACCTTACCCAATGCGGCACTTGACGCCCCGATGAATTCAGAACGCATTCTGCAGGTAATTGATTAGTTTTCTAGATAGCGATGCGCAGACACCTGGTTACGGTTCCATCACAACCCAGCCCCGGCGCTGCAATTCAGCGGCCAGGACCTCGGCAGGCACTGATTTGAGTGATCGTTCAGCCGCAGTGACCTTGGGTTTGATGGCCTGAGGTGTTGGGGCAACGGGGGTGGGAACAGCATCTGCAGATTCGGCAATTTCGGCCCATTCTTGAAGTTGGGCAATGAACGCATCGGCTTCGTCGCGAGTGAATCGGCCGCCTGCTTGGCGCTGGTTGAAACCCATAGGGCCTCGCGCGTCACGAAAATCTGTATGGCCAGCGGCATTCAGTAATTCAAGAAGTTCGCGAGTTTGTTTTGCAGTTGCCGGTGGGCCAGCTGGTTGTCCGAATGCCATGAGCGAAACAGTACTCGTGGCGTCTTTCAACGAATCAGACTGGCCAATGACCACAGCCCGGCAATGGCGCCGATAGCAATCATCAGATAGCTGCGGCCTTTCGGTGCTTCAGCCAAGTCACCTTCTGCACGTGCCTTCGGCGGTGGTTTCACGAGAGCCATGATGTTGCCCGCGGCGAGCGCAAACCCAAGCGCCATCACCAGATAGGCAAGCAGATTCTTTCCGAGGAACATCACTACAGATTAGGCGTGGCAGACTCTACCCATGGGCTTTCATCATGTCGCACTCGCCACAAAAGACTTACAAGCAACACACCACTTCTATACAGAGGTGATGGGCTTTTCATTAGTGAAGACAGTGATTGGCCCTGTGCCAGGTTCGCCAGAAGGTTGGGCACGACATGTCTTTTATGACACCGGCTCAACGGGCATGATTGCGTTTTGGGATCTGCATGATGCGCAATGGGCAGACGGCTACCCCACCGACATCAACAAGTTGGCCGGCCTTCCTGGTTGGGTGAATCACTTTGCGTACTTTGCACCATCGCGTGAATTTCTTGATGAGCGTCGCAAGAACTGGACCGACCACGGACACATGGTGGCCGAAGTGAATCATGAGTTCTGCATCAGCATTTATACAAGCGACCCAGACGGCAACACCGTTGAGTTTTGTTACGACGTTCGCGAGTTCACCGACGAAGAAAAAATTGAAGCGATGGCATTATTGGGTCATAAGCACCCACCAATGGACAAAGACGCACAAGTAACGATTCACCAGCCAACAAACGTGGCAGCCGCGCACTAATTATTCTGGTTCATCTACGAACTGGGTGTATGCCTTGTTGAACAATAAGCGCACGTCCCCGGTAGGGCCCGAACGGTGCTTTTGCACAATGACATCAGCAAAGCCTTTGTCATTGTTGCGCGCTTCAGCGTTGGCTGCTTCTTCGCGATACAGAAACATAACAACGTCGGCGTCCTGCTCGAGCGCACCTGATTCGCGCAAGTCTGCAAGAACGGGGCGGCGATCTGCACGCGATTCAATGGTTCGACTTAACTGACTGAGCGCAACAACAGGGATTGAAAATTCGCGAGCGAGCAACTTGAGGCCACGACTGATTTCGCTGACTTCTAGCTGACGGTTTTCGTTATTGCCGCCACCCATGAGTTGCAAGTAGTCAACAACAACAAGAGCTGGTGGAGCGTCTGCAACTGCGACACGGCGCAATTTCTGACGAATCTGCATCACCGTAATTTGCGATGTGTCATCAATGTACAGCGGAACTTCAAGGCGGTTAATTGCATTGGTGATTTTGGTCCAGTCAGCATCTTGCAAACGGCCAGTACGCATGCGGTCTGAGTCAACTTGTGCTTCCGCAGACAAAATTCGCTGTGTTAATTCAGTGGCTGACATTTCCAGCGAGAAGAACAACACGGGGCGGTTAGTTGTTCGTGCAGCGCTGACTGCCATACCCAATGCAAATGCACTCTTGCCCATAGCGGGACGAGCACCAACAATGTTCAGAGTTCCTGGTTGTAAACCGGAAAGAAGCTTGTCGAGCTTTGAATACCCAGTACGAACGCCGGTGACATCATTCTTTGCATCAAATCGATCTTCCAAAATTTGGGCAACTGCGCCAGTGAGTTCGTGCAGTTTCTTCAATGAGTCTGTAATTTGCTCATCACCAATGTCGAACACAATTTGCTCGGCTTTATCGATTGCAATCTTGATATCAGCTGGTGCTGAATACCCGATATCTGCAATATCGCTTGCGCCACGAATGAGGCGACGAAGAATTGAGGTATCACGAACAATGCGGATGTAGCGGCCAGCGCTACTAATAGATGGTGTTGCGTTCTGTAGTTCCAATAGGAAGTTCAGTCCGCCCAATTCATCAATGAGGTTATGACGACGCAATTCATCAGCCACGGTGACAACGTCGACAGCATCAGCAGCTTGTGACAACGCTTTGATTGCTGCAAACACATGACCGTGCGCTGGTTTATAGAAATCTTCCGGAACAAGTTGTTGTTCAATAGCCAAACCAATGGGTTCTTCATTGAGCAACATGGCCCCAAGCAACGACGCTTCTGCATCTAAGTTGTGCGGTGGTACGCGACTATCGGTACGCGTGGTGCGTGGTGCAGAAGACCGCTCAGGCCTGTCGGAAAAGTCGCTCATAGAGATCCTCTACCTTGCCTGTAAATGCCTGTGGATTGCTAGTGGATAACCCTGCGAAATCACTGTGGATAGCGCTGGGGACAACGCCCGGCAACTGGGGATAACAAGTGTGTTAGCGGCGCTGGCTACTAGCCGGCAACCACTGACAATTTCACTGTGCACTCGACATCAGCGTGCAAACGGACAATTGCCGTGTGTGCACCTGTTGTACGAATTGGCTGAGCCACAACTTTTTTGCGATCAAGGATGACGCCTGATTGAGCAGCGAGTGCAGCAACAATGTCAGCAGTAGTCACTGAACCGAACAAACGGCCTTCGTTTCCGGCTTTTGCCTTGACAGTAAATGAGCGAGCCATGAGTGTTTCAGCAACAGTGTGAGCAGATGCTCGGTCTGATGCTTCACGAAGGTCGCGTGCGCGACGCATTGACGTTGCCTGCTGTACTGCACCCTCGGTTGCTACAAGAGCAAGTCCGCGTGGCAACAAGTAGTTACGAGCATGGCCATCAGCAACAGCGATGATGTCACCGCGGCAGCCGACTCCGGCGATGTCTTGACGAAGAATGACTTTCATGATTATGCCTCTACTTCGGCTTCAACTGCAGCAGTTTCTTCTGCGACAGCTTCGGTTGAATCTGTTGAATCATCTTCGTCCTCACGAGGCACGAATGATGAACTTGTTGGCTGCTCATCGAGCTCCAAGTTTGCTTCGTCTTCACGACCCTCTTTACCTGGACGAGGTGCACGGGTGCTGACGGTGCGCTTTGTGTATGGCAACAATGCCATTTCACGAGCGTTCTTGATTGCAGTTGCGAGGTCACGCTGTTGCTGCACGTTTGTGCCGCTCATGCGCTGTCCACGGATTTTCGAACGATCAGACATGAAGCGCTGAAGGAGGCTTACGTCTTTGTAATCGATGAAAACAACTTTTTCGATGGCCAATGGGTTGGCCTTCTTTTTGAACTTGCGGTTTGCCTCACGGGCGTTACGAATTTTGTTCGTTTTACTTGTCATGGTGTGATCCTTGTATCAGGGAAGGTGTGATTGATAAAAAATGGAAAGCCTAGAAAGGCTCTTCGTCAGATGGGAAGTAGTCGCCACCACCGGCGTTGCCGCCTGATGATTGTGAACCACCACGTGCGCCGCCGCCAGCGTTGCCGCCACCTTCGGCACGAGGTGTGCGCTCAACAGATGCTGTTGCCCAGCGAAGGCTTGGCCCAATTTCATCTGCATTGATTTCGATCGCGGTGCGCTTTTCGCCTTCGCGGTTTTGGTACTCACGCTGCTCGAGGCGACCTGAAACGATGACGCGCATTCCCTTGGTGAAGGTTGCTGCGGCGTTCTCGCCCATTTGGCCCCATGCAACGATGTTGAAGTACGAGGTTTGTTCTTGCCATTCGCCGTTGACTTGGTAGCGACGACCAACGGCAATGCCGAATGATGCGACGCCCTTACCGCCAGTGGTGAAACGAAGTTCTGGGTCGCGGGTGAGATTGCCCACGAGAGTGATTGAGTTGTCGGCCATTGTGATGGTTCCTTCCTACAAATGAAGAGAGCGCTGTGCTCGATAAGGACGGCTTACGCCGCCGAGATCATTCCGCGACGAGCTGCCTCGTCGTCTGGAAGTCGGAGCAATTTATGACGCAGGACGTCATCAGAAAGGCGGAATCCGCGCTCGACTTCATCGAGTGCGCCACCTTCAGCAGAGAGGTTGAAAATGGCGTAGTAGCCATCATCTTGTTTCATGATCGGATACGCCAAGCGACGCTTGCCCCACCAATCGGGGGTTCCGTGGATTTGTCCACCAACACCTGCCACTGAGGCAGAGATGGTTTTAATCCATGAATGGGCTGCGCTCTCGTCGAGCTTCCCGCTAATAATGACCATGAGTTCGTATGCACGCATTGCGTGTGACCTCCCTTCGGACCCGAGTACGATCCCGGGGCCCCCGAGGGGGCAGGGTGAATAAGTGACTTGGGTAGCGTACCTGCTGAGAATCACCCTCCCACAGGGGTGTTGCAGTGAAGTCCGGCTGGTGTCCATTACCCCTGATGTGGACCAGGAATGGCAGTTTTTGGCAAAATTTCAGCCTTTTACGGCTGTTCGGGGCCTTTTGGGTACCGCAATGGGTAGGACTCGTAATAAATGATGCCACCGACATTGCGGGCAGGCTTCCACTACATAGGCGGTGTATTCGTGACCGGTGCGCTGCAATTTCACGATGTCACTACGTTCGGTGACGCACTTGCCGTTCTTTGGCAAGCCGTGACCAAATACATAGGTCACAAGAGCCACGTTGACTTCTTCACAGATTGGGCAGATGGTCTTTGATGGCTCGCCAATGTTGCGAGCTGCACGAATGAGTTCAGGATGGGCATCACACACGGAGTCCTTACTGACACGTCCGCGTTTCACCTCATTAATAAGAGAACGTCGCGACAACTGGTGATCGACAACTCCGGTACCACCGCGCAACATGTCAACTGAGAAACCCATGCCTCCATAAGTTAGTCATAAGATGCCTGTCATGTCAGATGCAGGTTCCACCGTGACCGATGGCCGCGCAATTTCCTTTGGTTCCACCGTTCATAACGAAAGTGAACTGCGGGTGTGTGGCGATCTGCGCGGGAAACGTGTTCTTGAATTGGGCCTTTTTGGCACAGTGCCGAACTGTGTATCTATGGCTACTCAGGGAGCGCGCAGCATTGCCATTGACCCATCGCGTGAGGCAATTACTCGGGCCCGGGTTGCAGCCAGCAACGCAGAAGTAGTGGTCGAATTCCATGAAGGCGATCTTGCAGATCTTGGCTTTCTGATGAACGCCGTCATCGACCTTGCGGTCTGTGTGCATCAGATCAATTTCGACACCGACATCGCCCGCCTCTTTCGCCAAGTGCACCGCGTCTTGCGCCCTGAAGCTGGGTTTGTTTTTGCTGTTACCCATCCCATGTCTGCGGTGTTCGACAACAATGACCCCACTGCTCGACGCCAATACGGTTCCACCACGCCAACAATTGGCGAACTCACGATGGCTTTGCAGCGCGCAAACTTTTCAATTGATGTGATGCACGAATTGACACCGTTGCATCAGCCACGTGCAGTTGCGCCATCAACACTTGTTGTGCGTGCACGCAAACTTGGTTCGTAGTTAGCGAGTCTCTGCACGACGCGTGCGCTTGAGCTTCGACACATCGTCAGCATTTGCCGCCCACCACTCACGCAAGCGAGCAACAATGACTTCTTCACCAAGAAGTCCTTCTTCTAAACGAATGTCCATCAGGAATTCCAGTGCAGCACCGACTGCTGGTCCGGCTGCAACGCCAAGTAATTCCATGACGTGTTGTCCATCAATTTCTGGGCGCAGCGATGCAAGTTCTTCGCGTGCAGCAACTTCAGCGATGCGTGCTTCCATTTCGTCCATCCGGCGCGAGAGAATTTTTGCCTTCTTTTCGTTACGCGTGGTGCAGTCACAGCGCACCAACACATTGAGTTCGCCTAAATATTCACCAGCATCGCGAACATATCGACGTACCGCACTGTCGGTCCAACCCATTTGATATGTGTGAAAACGCCCACTAATTGCTACTAATTCAGACACTGCTTCAATATCGGCATTTGGGTACTTCATCGCCTTCATGCGTTCACGGGTCATGCGTGCGCCGACAACTTCGTGATGATGAAACGTGACGCCTTTGCCTTCTTTAAAGCCACGCGTACGCGGTTTACCGATGTCGTGATACAAAGCAGCGAGACGTGTAATACGAAAATCGAATTCACGAGTGGGATCGAGTTGAACGTTTTCAACAACTGCAAGTGTGTGAGTCAATACATCTTTGTGCCGGTGAATAGGGTCCTGTTCCAGCCGCATGAGTTTCATTTCTGGGAGAAAATGATCAACAAGACCAGTGTCAACTAAGAACCACAAACCAAATGTTGGTCTCTTGGTTGTCATCAAACGATCAAATTCAATTCGCACTCGCTCAGCAGACACGATGGTGAGTCGATCGGCCATTGCAGTTACTGCCGCAGTAATCGACGGATCTGGCGCTACTTCAAGTTGAGAAATAAATCGTGCAGCTCGCAACATGCGCAACGGGTCATCACTAAAAGACTCTTCTGCTGACAACGGCGTGCGCAGTACTCGCGCCATCAAGTCGGCAAGGCCACCAAACGGATCAACTAGTTCAGGTGACTCTGTCGTCAGTTCCAACGCCATTGCGTTAATGGTGAAATCACGCCGAGACAAATCAGTTTCAATGTCAGTTGCAAACTTCACTTCAGGTTTACGTGAATCAGGCGAATATGCCTCAGCGCGATGCGTGGTGATCTCGTATGTGCGCTCGCCGATCTTCAGACCGATCGTTCCGAACCGCTCCCCTTGAGTCCACAATGCATCAGCAATTGGCTGCACAATCTTCTTAATCTGGTCAGGCGTCGCCGTTGTTGTGGCATCAAAATCAATCAAACTGATGTCGGTACCAGCATCGTTGTCGCCAAGGAGCAGGTCGCGCACACTGCCGCCCACAAGAAATAGCCGATGGCCCGCTTCACGAAACAGGGCAGCAAGGGGCTCCATCTCTTCAAGAATTGGAGCAAAGCGTGGCGGAATCATGACAGATGAAGGCTAGGCACCCGCGCGCCCGAACAGGTGGTACCCGCTATTTCCTGCGATTCTCGGCATCGCGGTGACCAGTCGCACTACGGTCATGGGGTGAGTTTGGTCGAGCAGAGTTCCCGCGCTGGGGTCATTTGGTCTGGTGCTGTTACCGCCAGAGCGCGCAGTTGGCCCCAGGTCCCAGGCCGAGCTGTCCTGCTAATAGGTGGTTCACACAGTCCCTCCCTGCAGATGCCCGACACTCACATCTTGCAAACATGGGTCGACACGTTGTCGCGCTGGGGTTATCGAAGCGTGCGAACGTCGCCGCTTGCCCCCGGAGCCACTGCCGCTCTTTCTGCGGTCGGCTTTACTCCCGTACAAAATTTGACGTTGCTTGAACGAATCAGCACTACCTCTCCCATTATTCAGTCACAACTCCCAACAGCCGCGGTGAGATTTCCTTTCTCACGTTTTCCTCGAACAGCATTGACCAGGACCATTATCGAAGTCGATCGCGAAGCGTTCGGTGATGAATGGATGATGGACCAAGAGACTTTTGAAGAAGCCCTGCGGGCCACACGTCGTTCCCGCATTTTTGTATCTCACGTCGATGGTGCATTGTCTGGTTTTGTCATTGCCGGAGTGACCGACTCGTACGGATTTATTCAGCGACTTGCTGTACGTCCCGCATGTCGCCGCCACGGCGAAGCCACCAACTTGGTGCAGACTGCTTTGTCATGGATTCACTCTCGCGGATGCAGTTCAACTGTCGTGAACACTGAAACATCAAATGTGTCAGCACTCTCGATCTATAAAAAGTGTGGCTTTACGCCTATGGAATATGGTCTGACAGTGATGGAACGGCAACTGGTTGCATGAGACTTTTACGCATCCTTGCTGCAGGCCTCATCACGCTCTGTCTGACGACACCTTCTTCTGTTGTTCATGCGAAAGCGCACGCAACTGATACGACGATTCCGGAACTCAAAATTGTGGCGCAACCGTTCAATGTATTCACCTCGGTAAACGCGCAATTTATTTTGTCTCCGAACCTCGACACATTTGTGGGCGCAGATGACCGTCTTGAATTTTTATTACACCGTCGCGTTGCATCGCGTGATTCATTCAAATCAATCGCTAATAGTGACGTCGTTCCCGCCGTGACAGATTCCGTCAGTTTTCGAATGTCGAGTATCAATCGGGATTACACAGGGCATCTCGTCGCAATTGTTCCGATAGTGACGACGAATAGACAAGGTGCGTCGTTGTCCATTCCGCTAGATGGTGTCTACCCATTAACAATTCGTATCGTTGATTCACAAACTGGTGATGTCATTACCTCTGTCTTAACTTTTTTGAACCGCCGCGATACAAATTCTGATATTCCGGTCGTTCCATTCAGCACAATCGTTTCACTCACTACTCCGCCATCGTTAGGCATTGACGCAACAACAACAATCACTGAGAACACAAGAAATTCTGTCAGTCATCTCATTGATTTTCTTGCGTCGTTTCATTCGGATGTCACTATTGCGATTCAGCCCGAAATCATTGCTGCTTTTGCCGACTCGTCTCAACAGGCGGATGCCGAATTATTTATGAAATTGCGAGAACAATTACAGGATCGCAGCATTATAAATACGACGTTCACGCCAAGTAATCCTTCACTATTTGCTGCCATGAATCTGTCTTCCGAATTTATTTCTCAAGTGAAATTTGGTGAACAAACGCTCAATCGCCTCTTGCCGGGCGTTCGAATTCAACGCAACACGTGGCTTGCGGCTGACAACATAGATTCCCCGGCGATGTCAGTATTAAAAGCAGCAGGAATCAAGTCGGTTGTGCTGTTGCCTTCAGCACAAAAGTTGTTGACGAGCGAACGTTCGTTGTCGCTCCTTGGTCGTGCAACAAAAGCAGGAAGTGAATTGATATCAGTTATCAGCCCGTTAGCTGATGTCACAGAAATCGCTCACCCACAACCAGATGGCTCTAAGCGTCTCACATACAAGATTGCTGCCGAACTTTTGGTGGAAAGAGATGATCTTTTAGCGGCAGAAAATGCCCCGACAGAAATCCGAATGGCTGCTGTTGCCTCGTTTAAAGACCCAATCGAGGCTGACGCTGTCTTCGGAGCATCTCATGTTTTGTCACAGTTCGCTGGTTTTTCTATGAATGACTTTGGTGGCTCCGTCGTTGTTAACCAAATAACTCCAGCAGTTGCCTTTTCAAAAAATGCCACGTCGTTTGATACCAGTCGCGCTCCAAGCATTCGTTCCACGCGCAGAGAGATCAATGCCACGATGTCAATGCTTAACCCCGACGACACTCGTCGTGAAACGTGGCCATTCCTGTTCTCTCTCGGGACATCAACTGTCACTACTACGCCTGGGTCCTACATCACTTCTCTTCGCGCCATGATGCGCAAACTGCGGGAGTCAGTCACGGTTACAACGCCAAAGTCCGTCACTTTGTCAAGCCGAACAAGCGCCATTCGATTACAGATTCGAAATGATTCCGACCAAGATCTCACCGTGAGGGTCCGCATGACCAGTGCCAAGTTGACCCTTGCGAATCCCAGTCGCATCGTGGTCCTTACAAAAGGTGGAACCACAGAACTCAATGTGTCGGCCGCCACCCGCGCTGGAGGTGAAATTCCCATCTCCATTTGGGTGTCTACTCCTGAAGGCGATCTCTCGATCGTTGACCCCATCACCATCTCTGCCAACGTGAACGCCATTGCGGGGTTCGGTCAGTTGATCAGCATTTCGCTGTTGCTTGTGCTCTTGGCATGGTGGTGGTCGAATCGTCGGTCAGCACGACGCGAAAGGCTCAACGCGACTACGGTCTAATTCATGACCGTACGCATCGTGACCGATTCTTCCTGTGACCTTCCTCAAGCCATGGCCGATGCCTTAGGAATTCGCATTGTTCCTCTCAGTGTTCGCTTTGGCGACACCGAATACATCGACCGCACCACCATCACCACTGCAGAGTTCTGGTCGAAATGCGCTGCTTCTTCAACATTGCCTGAAACTGCTGCTCCGTCACCTGGCTCGTACGAAGAAACGTACCGAAGCCTTGCTGCAGAAGGCGCAACCGCCATTGTTGTTGTTGCGCTCTCCTCGGATTTATCGGCCACTATGCAGAGTGCCGAGCTTGCAGCTCGTGCCGTTGCACCCGGTATCGATGTTCGCATTGTCGACAGTCGTAGCGCATCAATGGGACTTGGTCTCACCGTCCTGGCTTGTGCCGAACTAGCCAAGACCGGCGCTTCTGCCGATGAAGTGGTCGCTCGCGCGCAGTCAGTGATCCCTCGCACCCGAGTATTCGCCGCCCTCGACACTCTTGACAACTTGAAAAAGGGTGGTCGCATCGGTGGCGCAAAGGCCATGCTCGCAACAGTCATGTCGATCAAGCCGTTGATCTCCATCACAAATGGCCTCGTCGAAGAAGCGGGCAAACAGCGCACACGATCAAAAGCACTTGCTCATCTCGTAGACATTGTGCGCAACCAAGAAGTTCCCATCGAACGACTCGCAGTTCTGAATGCACAATGTTCCGACATCGACGCATTCATTGCGATGGTGAAAGAGGTGTACACCGGCGAAATTATTGTTGGTGACATTGGTGCAGTCATCGGCACGCACGCCGGTCAAGGAACAATCGGAATCGTTTTTCTCCTTTCTGCATAAGGGGTATACCGCGCCAAGGGGGTGCGTCAGAAGTAGCGTTTCCTCCCAGTAATGGCTGCAGCACGACACTCCGATGACCTCATAGGTAATAGGTACCGTCTTGAGAGCACTATCGCTTCTGGTGGCATGGCAGATGTGTGGCGTGCAACTGACTTGCAGTTGGGTCGATTAGTCGCAGTCAAACTTTTACGCGCGAGTGTTGTTGATGATCCCATCGTGACCGAAAGATTTCGGCGCGAAGCGCGCGCGCTTGCACGACTGACGCATCCGAACATTGTTCCGGTGTATGACTGCGTCGAAGAAGACGGCCAAGTTGCATTAATCATGCGTCTGATCGAGGGCAAATCTTTACGCGAGTTGCTTGATGAAGCGAATGATTCTGACCAAGCCGGGATGCTCAGCGTTCATCTCACCGTTCATATTGGTCGCGCAATTGCCGCTGCACTTGCAAAAGCGCATGCTGAAAACATCGTGCACCGCGACATCAAGCCAGGCAACATTCTCATCATGGCGCAGGGAGAAGTTCTTCTCACGGATTTCGGTATTGCAAAGCCATTAAAGAGTTCTAAAGAAGATGGCACAGACCTCACACGCGTTGACATCATGATGGGAACTGCAAAATATTTGTCTCCAGAGCAAGTGCAGGGGCGTGACTTAGATGGCCGCGCAGACATGTACTCACTGGGTCTTGTGTTGTACGAATGCCTAGCAGGACATGCGCCTTTTAAAGAAGATAATGATCAGGCCACTGCCGTTGCTCGACTGCAACGCGACCCCACCCCGCTCAATGGAATTCGTTCTGACGTACCAAGCAATGTCATCGCAGTGATCAACAAAATGTTGCGCCGTAAACCAGAACATCGTTACGACGATTGCAACGAAGTGGCACAGGCTCTTGAATCGGCAATCAAAAACGTGCATGATGCCATGACGCCAGTAGACGGTTTCACGCCGGCAATGAGTGCACCTACTACTGCACGACCACGACCAGTTCTCAATGATCCATTGATGCCACAGAAGCAACCGCGCACATTGTCAGTAGTAAAAGATGATGACACTCCACCAAGAGTTGTTGTGAAAAAAGACGTCACGCCACGTGGAGCTCCACGTGCAGCAGCTGCATTGCCTCGCACACAACAAACATCAACAAAACGTAATTACATTCCGATCGCGTTACTACTTGTCGCGGCATTAGTGATGTCCGTCATGTTGTGGCGCGGATTACAGAATACGAAATCATCAACGAATGGCGCTACGTCAGTTGTTGACAATGTTGTTGTTGGCCCAGTTTCAGTCGTCGGTGTACGAAGTTACGACCCAAATGGCGACGATGGTCAAGAAAATGAGGCCATGATTCCAAACCTCACCGACAACAATCCGGCGACATCGTGGACCACGGTCTGTTACGGCAACCAATACTTTGGCTCAAAAGGCGGGGTCGGGGTCATCGTTCAGTTGTCAGGCATTGGCATCGGTTCATTGGCGGCAACATTCGGCACTGCTCCGTGGAACGCCGATGTCTTCGTGTCATCAAGCGCAACAATTCCCACCACTCTTGACGGGTGGGGCGTGCGCGTCTCAAATTCTTCTGGCACAGAGCCAGGTGCAGCGACATTCCCCGTGGCCACGCCTGGTCGCAACGTACTGCTGTACATGCGCGAAGCAGGCCGAAGCACATCGTGCAGTAACAGCAATCCTTTTAAGGGCATGATGTCTGACCTTTCCTTCACGTCAGGCAAATAACACACCTTCGTGGCTGACTAATCTGTCGTTATCGCCGAAGTTGATGACTCCTTCCTCGTGCGGCGGGCCCAACGAGGCGATGCCACAGCAGTTGATTCTTTACTGCGCACCCATTACGACTCTGTGCGAGCAATTTGTCATCGCATCGTCATCAATTCGTCTGATGCAGACGATGCCACCCAAATAGCCCTGATGTCTATCGTTCGCGCTCTGCCTTCTTTTGATGGTCGCTCAAAATTTTCCACGTGGATCTACCGCATCGCCACCAATGCAGCTCTTGACGAGGTGCGTCGCATCCAACGCCGGCCCATTCCGACAGAGAAAGAGTCGGTATACGACACCCCAACTACTGACCGGACCAATGCTGTCGATGCACAAATGGATGTATCTTTCGCACTTGCGCAATTGCCCGATGAATATCGCACCGCGATTGTTCTTCGCCATGTCGCTGACCTCGACTACGAAGAGATTGCCACTATTCAAGGCGTGCCTGTCGGTACCGTACGGTCGCGCCTTGCGCGAGGGCGCGCCCAACTAGCTGAGATCTTGGGGAACCAAGACAATCACCTGAAACGTCAGACCAACACACGTGCAACGCCCCCCGAAAGGAGTGACCAATGAACGACGATGAACTTGATCCAGTCATTGCAGATGCCATTCGCCACGTTGCCCCTGCCTCTGATTCATTACGCGACCAACACATCGCAGCTGCACTCAGTGAAATTGCAGTAATCCGTAAGACCCCACGTTCAGCATGGTTCAGTGCCGCCGCGGCCGTTGTCGTCCTTTTAACTGGAATTACTGCAATCGTTCGGCTTGGTGGCACATCCACCGACTCAAGCGTGTCCCCGAACAGCAGCGCAATCTCAGCAGTTCCGGTCAAGGGCTTTACATGTGGCGCGGGCTTGGCTGACTACACAATCGTTGGTACGTATTTATCTGCGAACGCCGTGCGGGAAGTATGGAGCTCTAGCCAGAATCTCGTCATTGTCAATCGCACTGCGTGTGCCGTGATCGACACCATTGTCCATCCCGTAATAATGCCAACAAGTCAGAAAAGCTGTGAGTATCAAAAGACTCCAGATGTCCAAGTGGTGGGCACCTACGCAGACGCAGGTACAGAGCTCACCGTTATTGCAACTGCACATGACCTGCAGATCTTTGGTAGTCGGTCATGTGGTCTGATTGCCAGTTATCCACTACCAACACAACCGTAAGCCCATTGCCCTACTTGGTGTCGCCGTTAGGCTGAACCCATGGTGTCAAACCCTCTCACCGATCCTGAATGGGCGGACCGCTCTGTCGATTTCATCGACCGCGTTGTCAGCACCATTCGTCGGTACACCACACAACCACTCGTCACCACGGCGCGCGGCATTGTCTTTGGACTGCTTGGCGCCTTTGGTGTTGTCGCAATGCTCGTTCTGTTTATAGTTGGCCTCACTCGCGGCCTACAAGCTGCACTCGATGCACTGGTCAACCATGATGCAGCCGTGTGGATTTCCTATTTCATCCTTGCTGCGGTTTTTGGTCTCATCGGAGCCCTCTTAATGCGCCGCCGTTACACAGAAGAAGATAAATAAATGAGCAACGTTCGTAACACCATCATCATTGGCTCTGGCCCTGCCGGACTCACTGCAGCTATTTACACTGCACGTGCTTCGCTTGAACCACTTGTCATTGAAGGTGAGCCCAGTTCCACTAGCGATCAGCCAGGTGGCCAACTGATGTTGACTACCGAGATTGAAAACTTCCCTGGTTTTCCTGAAGGCATCATGGGACCAGAACTCATGATGAACTTCCGCGCACAAGCAGAACGCTTTGGTGCAGAGTTCATTACTGAAAAAGTAACGAAGGTTGACTTCTCATCACGACCATTCAAAGTGTGGATTCGCGACACTGAATACAGTGCTAATTCCATCATTGTTGCAACAGGTGCGCAGTCATTAATGCTTGATTTACCCAAGGAAACCGAGCTAATTGGCCATGGTGTCTCTACCTGTGCAACATGCGATGGATTCTTCTTTCGCGGTCACGAGATCGTTGTTGTCGGTGGAGGTGACTCAGCAGTTGAAGAAGCAATGTTCCTCACAAAATTTGCGACAAAGGTGCACCTCATTGTGCGACGTGATGCATTACGTGCATCACGCATTATGCAAGACCGCGCAATCTCAAATGAAAAAATTGAAATTCACTGGAACTCAAAAGTGTCTGAACTACACGGTGAACAATCGCTCTCTGGTGTCACACTGACAGACACCGTTACGGGTGCTACAAGCCCACTTGCTGTAACTGGTCTGTTCATTGCCATTGGGCACAAACCAAACACGTCTATTTTTCAGAACGTTCTGAACATGGAAGATTCTGGATACTTGCTAACACGTGATGGTTCCACCTACACAGACATCGAAGGCATCTTTGCCTGCGGTGATGTACAAGACCACACGTATCGCCAAGCAATTACTGCGGCCGGTTCTGGTTGCATGGCTGCTCTCGATTGCGAGCGCTGGCTCGAACACCAGCACTAACCATGACCACGCGCATTGGAGTTGTGTCGGTGTCAGACCGTGCCTCCTCCGGCGTGTACGAAGACAAAGGTGCTCCCGCTATTCATCAGTTCCTCACTGGTTGCATTACATCCCCAATCGAATTTGTTGATTGTCTGATTCCTGACGAGCTAGACACCATCTCAGCAACTCTCATTGATCTCATCGATGTGCAGAACTGCTCATTAGTCATAACTACAGGTGGAACTGGCCCATCACCGCGCGATGTCACGCCCGAGGCAACGAAAGCCGTCTGCAGCAAGATGCTTCCCGGGTTCGGTGAGGCAATGCGCGCCGTCTCCATCGGTCTGATTCCAACAGCCATTTTGTCCCGTCAAACAGCGGGAATTCGCGGTTCGTCCCTCATCGTCACGTTGCCAGGCAAACCCACCGCGATTGCCGAATGCCTCGGCGCGGTCATTGCTGCAATCCCCGATTGTCTCAGCGTGATTGGCGCGCCTTCTATTGAGCTGATTCCCGCCATCGGCACCTATCGCCCCCATTAAACATTGCGGCAGTAACATAGGAAACGACGAGAGGTTTTGCTATGGCTATCACACTTACTAGTTCCACATTTGACGAGGTGGTCAACAGTTCAGACACACCGATTTTGGTTGACTTTTGGGCCGAATGGTGCGGACCATGCAAACAGATTGCGCCTATCCTCGATCAGATTGCGGCTGAAATGCCGAACCAGATCACCATTGCAAAGCTCAACGTTGATGACTACGGCGATATCGCTGGTCGATTCAACGTCATGAGCATTCCCACGATGCTGTTGTTCGATAAGGGCGAAATCAAAACCAAAATTGTTGGGGCGATGCCAAAGGGCCGCATGCTCGAGGAGCTTTCCAAATTTCTTCCGGCTTCCCAATAGGCCCTGGTCACCGCGGACCAGCGGTGCATGATCTACAACGTCGACTCTCGGCTGCAGGTTTTCTTGCTCCTGGCTCAGCTGAAGATTCAAATTTCTGCGCGCGCACGCATGGAGCTGTTCTATCGTTTCAAGATTCATACGGTCTACCTGCGACTGGCGAATGTGATGAACAAACATGGTCTGCACTTATTGAAACATCGTGGTCACTTGGCGAACGCTTGCTATTTCTTCGGTCCCCCAACATTCGCGGTGATGATGTTGCCGAGTTGCAAACACAACTGAATCGTCTTGGTTTCAATTGCGGACGCGTTGATGGCATTTATGGTCCCAGCGTTGTTGACGCAGTGTCAGAGTTTCAACGCAACATGGGTATTGCGCCGAATGGCATCTGTAGCCCCGAATTCATTGAGTTTTTGAAGCAAATGGGATCTCAGTCTGGCGCTGGTCCGGGCGTTGCTGCAGTGCGTGAAACTATTGATTTAGGAAATACCGATGTGCGTGATGATGCTCGACTTGTTGTGGGTTACTTCACGGGTGGTGCACAACTTGCGCATGCAATTCTTCGTCGCGCAAAGCAATCGCACCCACTAGCGACATCAATTGATGCAGATGCATCGTCACAAGCGCAAGGTGCTAATCAATTCACCGCTGATGTGTACATCGGTTGTGAAGTTTCTAACGATGATGGCTGCATTATTTATTTTTACGAGGTGCCAACGTTTGTCAGTGTTGGTGGTCGCAACCTTGCGTTACGTATTGCTGCTGCAATTTCTTCTCGTGTGCCCGAATTGTCCGTGCGCACCCTCGGTATTCGCCATCCGGTGCTGCGGGAAACACGAATGCCGGCTGTTTTGTGTTCAATGGGGCCCGTTGACATGGTCGCTTTGACCACCAGTTCTTTGGCTTTGGCAATTACGGATGCATTTGATGCGTGGCGCGAAGATCCACTGCTAGAAATTTAGTTATCCACAGGCAATCCACAGCTGTGCGTAACTATGAAGTCTCTACCCACAGTTGAGGGTGATAGCGATGGGGATAACTACACCGTTGGAATTTGAGACCAGTATCGACTGATTAATCAGTCATGTGGCGATAAATACGCTCAAGATCGATGAGATCTGCAAACTCAATGCTGATCCGTCCACGTTTGCCGGCCATCGAGACACTGACTTTCGTATCGAGAAACTCTGCCAAAAGATTTTCCAGTTCCAATAGGCCAGCTGGTCGCAACGTGGTGGTTCCCCCACTTGTTGCTGGTTTGGGCTTATCGACTCCAGGAACTCCATTTTTTACTGCGTCTTCAGTGGCTCGCACAGACCAGCCATCGCGTACAGCCAACGCAGCAAGTTCTTCCATCACGCTGGTAGAGGTGCTAGCCAACAATGCTCTGGCATGGCCTGCTGCCAAACGGCCGTCGGCCAAATAGCCCTGGACCGCTGCCGGAAGTGTGAGCAAGCGCAATGCATTAGTAATTGCGGCACGGCTCTTACCCACCCGCTTTGCAATCTGTTCATGCGTCATTGAAAAATCTTCAGTAAGTTGCTGGTAGGCAGACGCTTCTTCAAGCGCCGTGAGGTCTTGACGATGCAAGTTCTCTACCAATGCTTGTTCAACGGAGCCCAGCTCATTGATCTCGCGGACCACAACTGGGATCAGCGCCAGCTTTGCCTTTTGTGCTGCACGCCAACGACGCTCACCGGCAATGAGTTGATATTTACCCGGAGAAAGTTCACGCACAAGCAGTGGCTGTAGAACACCAATTTCTTTGATTGATTTTGCCAAATCACTCAATGATTGCTCATCAAAATGAACACGCGGCTGATGCGGGTTCGGTTCAATAGATGATGTCGGCACATCGCGCAATGCAGATGCCGGCAGTTCTTCTCGAGATGCTGCGGGCTGTGCGGTTGCAGCGGGCGCAACGGTTGCAGATGTTGCGGGGGCTGGTGCGTCTTCTCTCGTGGTGGGAATGAGAGTAGAGAGCCCCTTACCTAGCTTTCGGCGTTCGACCATGGCTCAACTCCTTTGCGACGTCGCGGTATGCCTTTGCACCTTTTGAGGCGCTGGCGTGTTTTAAGACCGATCGTTCCATAGACGGCGCTTCGGCCAACTTCACGTTGTACGGAATGGTTGCCTTGAAGACGCGATTTCCGTACGCATTACGCATGTCGGTTTCAACATCTCGCGACAAAGTCTTCGTTCCTTCAGACATCGTCAACAAGTAGTGGGCTATTTCGAGATTTGGGTTGAGTGCCTGTCGTACTTGCTTCACCACTTCGCTCAAGTCCCGAAGGCCTTCCAGCGCAAAGTATTGGCACTGAACAGGCGCCAAAATGGCATCTGCGGCCATAAAGGCATTCACTGTGAGACGGCCGAGTGTGGGCGGGCAATCAAGAAGTACGTAGTCCCAATCGTCACGGCACGCATCAATGGCATCCTTCAAACGGGGCTGGGGGAACATCTCTGCAACAAGCTGTGCCTCGACTTCTGCAAGTGCTTGACCAGTAGGTGCCGGGGCAACAAACAGGTTCTTTTCCGCCGTTGGCTCAATAATGCTGTCGAGGGTTTCCTCGCGGCGCAACACTTCAGCAATGGTTGGCGCATCATCTGGCGGTCTGACGCCAAGGCCTGATGATGCGTTGCCCTGCGGGTCGAGGTCAATGATCAGGGTACGAAAGCCAAGTTCGGCAAGAGCGGCACCCAAGTTGATGGCAGTCGTAGTTTTACCGACGCCACCCTTCTGCAGAGAGATGGCAATGACAGTGGTGTCTGAATCGCTCACGAAGGTTTGTCTCCTGCTCAAGGGGTTGGGGTGGACACTGCAAGTGTAGGTGTTGCCTGTGGACAACGGGTGGATGTCGGCCGATGTTTCACGTGGAACATGGGCCTCGGCTCGGGGGTCTCACAATGTTTCACGTGAAACATCTGAAGGTTTTTGGTCTGGCGATTGTTTCACGTGAAACAAACCCTCAACCAAGTTACTTAAGGGTTTGCCGTAAGGCACACTACGCCTGGGCGGTATCTCGGGGGGTCAAAACCGAGGCGATTCAGGAGGTCTGCCGGCCATCGTGAGGGGTCAGAAACAGGGGGTTCGGACACGATTAACGTCCCTCCGTTTTTTAGGAGGGGTCGCGCAAGGGTGGCTGTGACCTCGGGTGAAGCGAACCCTCGACAGACCACGGCGTCGTATTTGTCGGCGTGCTCGAGGCTCTGCCCCAGTGCGGCCACATCAGCTGTGAGCACAGTCACGCGATCTCGAATTCCCATTGCAGTGACCCCGCGAGCTAGTGCGTCCATCCGGGCTTCACGTCGATCAGTGAGCACCAATGTCAGATCGGGGCGGTCTACAGCAATGATGAGGCCTGGCACACCAGCACCTGTTCCGATATCCATGACTGAGCCGGTGATGCCGACAAGCGCATCAACAAATTGCCGTGAATGTGCAATGACATCAGGGATTGGCAGTGCGCCAAGGGTGCCAAGACGCTGGGCTGTCCCTAGGACGTCTTCAAGGCTGCGGGGTTCTGGCACGTCATGAATGTAGTGCCGAATATGCAAAAGGCCCGCCATACGGCGGGCCCATCACAATAAAAAGTGCTTATTCAGCTGGTTCTACGACCACCCGGCGGCGAGGATCTTCACCCTCAGAACGGGTAACAACGCCTTCAAATTCCATGAGAGTGTCATGGACGATCTTGCGATCAGCTGATGACATTGGCTCAAGCATGCGCGGTGAACCAGTTTCTTTCACTTCAGCAGCAACCTTTTGCGCAAAGCGACTGAGTGCTTCGCGGCGACGCTCGCGGTAGCCCGCAATGTCAATACGAAGGCGAGTGTCTTGGTCACCGAGGCGACGCTGGCTAGCAACACGAGTGAGGTCTTGGATGGCGAGCAGTGTGGCGCCGCCAGGTCCGACCATGAGCCCGAGCTCTGATCCATCGACCAGTACTTCGATCTCTTCTTCAACGCGACTAACTGTGACAGAACCCGTGGTACCAAAGGCTGTCACGAGACCATTGAGGAACTCGGCTGCTGCCTTGCCCACTTCTTCGGGATCGACGTCAATTTTTTCGCGTGGTTCGCGAGGCTCGCGTTGTGGGCGATCTTCGCGTGGTGCGCGCTCACGACGCTCTCCGCGCTCAGCGTTTTCCTTGCGGGGACGCTGTTCACGTGGCTCTGATGTCTTCTCCGCTGCTTGCTTGCGAGGGCGACGCTCGGTCTTGCCACGAGGTGTGGCCGGACGAACGCGTGCGCGCACGCGTGCTTCACCGCGGGTACGGCCGAACAGCCCTGCCTTTGGTTCGTCAACAATTTCAAATTCAGCGTCGTCTTCTGCAACGCCCAATTGGTCGAGCGCAGCTTCCTTGGCTTCTTCGAGTGTGCTGCCTGTTGTTTCTACCCATTCCATGGTGTCCTCAATTTCTGTGTGTGAATAGTGCGTCAGCGTGACGCGTTACTTGTTTCGCTTGCTGGGTGGAACCGGGCGACTCGGCCGGCCGCTTGGTGCGGGACGGTTCTTGCTCGGGGTCACCCTCTTGCTCTGAATGGGAGCGGGTGCTTGCGATTGTTCGTTCTTCTGCTTGCTGGGCTTAGCGTCATCCTTGCCCAGTTCGCGCGCATGTGCGCTGGCGGCTTGAGCCTGACGGCCAAGGCCGTCTTCTCCGTAGAAGCGACGAGTGATGTATCCCTGTTGCAGGATGCGGAAAACTGTCTGGGTGAGGTAATACACCACGAGGCTGGTGGGCAAAAACACCTGAAACAGTGCAAAAGCAACGGGCATGTACTGCATGACCTTGGCCTGGGTAGCGGACATGCTGGCGTTTGTCGGTGTACGACTAGCCACCATGCGCTGTTGCACGAGGAACAACCCACCAAGGATGACAACGAGAAGTGCGTACCAAATGCCGTGCGCAAAGTTGGCCTTCATAGCTTGTGATGGGCTGATGGCCAGGTCAAGTCCGAACGACTTCATCTCGCCCACCTTGTGCAGGGCTTTCGACAGCTCAGACGTGCCAGAGACGTACTTGGGGTTAAAGAGACCGGTCTTTGGATCAAGCCGAGTTAAGCCGCGCAATACGCGGAACATGATGATGAATACCGGCATCTGGGCCAACAACGGCAGGCATGATGCAAGCGGGTTCACCTTGTGCTCTTGGTAGAGCTTCATCATCTCTTCGTTGAGTTTTTGGCGGTCGCCCTTGTACTGGTTCTGCAGTTTCTTCATCTCTGGTTGGAGACGTTGCATTTCCAGCATTCCCTTGGTGCTCTTCATGGTGAGCGGGGTGATGAGCAACATGATGGCAAGTGCCACCAATGAGATTGCAATTGCGTAGTTATGTACCCATCCGTAGGTGGTTTGGATGAGCCATGCGCCTGCTTGAAACATAAAGAGCCTTTCTAGGCAGCCCCTCGCGGGGCAGGTACTTGGTCGACTCCGGATGGCCCGAATGGTCGACAACGGATCAGTCTGCGGATAGTGAGCCATAACCCACGGACAGATCCGTGAGTTTCAATGGCTTCCACCGCATAGTGAGAACAGCTGGGGTAAAAGCGGCACGGCGAAGGACGACCTTCGCGTGCTACTTGATAAAAAGAAATTGCCTTCAACATGGCGCTTTGTGGCTTTGTGAAATGGTCGTGTTCGGTGCACACGGCGGTGTTCATTTGGCGCCTCCTGCACATTTGGCCAACAAAGTGTCGAGGTGGCGGCCAAGATCAGTAAAGGCAACGCCGTGGGCGCGGGGAGATGCGCCAAAGACGTAGACGCCGGCGGGCATTGCTGCCTCGCGGGTTTTCACAAGCTCACGAAGCTGACGGCGCAAGCGGTTGCGGCGCACAGCAGACCCGTAGCCGCGCCCTAAGGCGTAGCCAACATGAGGGTAAGAGAGAGTCGAATCGAGCAACATGGTGCAGGACAGCGGACCAGAACGAACATGACGCCCTTCTGCGCGAACGCGCTGAAAGGTGGATCGGCTCTGGATGCGGCCGATCAAGCGCTGAGGCGGTGACGGCCCTTGGCGCGACGGTTCTTCAAGATTGCGCGGCCGGCACGTGTGCTCATGCGCGAACGAAAGCCATGCTTACGAAGTTTGCGTCGGTTGTTTGGCTGAAAGGTGCGCTTCATGGCGCCTCCTATTGGGACAAGCTTCGGGAAAGAAGCGCGGATTATGAGAACGAACCTGTGCCAGCGGCACGAGACGAACGTCTGGCACAGGCTAACGGGCGCAGCCCCCGTCCCACCGCGACTCACCAAATTTGGCTTATCCACAAGTCCTGCTACGGTCGTCTACCCAGGGGAATTCCCCCATGCAGTCATCCACAGCCTGTGGATTGTGCTGTGGACGAGCCAAAAGGAGCCACAAATGAGCAATCACGAAGCAGTGTGGAATGCAACAGCACAACTCCTTAAAGCGCAGGTCTCTGAAGGTGTGTGGTATTCCACTTTCAACGACGTCGTTGCACTCACAAGCACCGACGAGTCACTTCGTCTACAAGTTCCAAACGCACATGTGCGCGACAGAATCGTTACTCGTTACCGCCCGCTTGTTGTTGATGCACTTGATGAGATCGGTGAAAGCGATCGTGAACTCATCATTGAGATCAGCGATCTTCAACCTGCATCAGATTCTGATCTCGTAGTCATCGATTCACCTGAGGCCACACCAGTTGTTACAAACACCAATAACGGCAAGGGTTTTGCAGTAGGTCTCAACCCGCGTTACACGTTCGACAACTTCGTGAAAGGTGCGTCCAACCAATTCGCTCTTGCCGCAGCATTGCGTGTTGCTGAAACTCCAGCACGTTCATACAACCCTCTTTTCATCTACGGACAAGCTGGACTTGGAAAGACTCACCTCTTGCAAGCAATTGGTTGGTACGTGCATGCCCATTACGCGCATTACGAAGTTCGTTACGTCTCAACAGAAACTTTCTTGAACGAATATGTCGATGCGATTCGTACAAACACCACCGCGGCCTTCAAAAGGCGCTACCGCGATGTCGATGTTTTGCTGATTGACGACATCCAATTTATGGAGGGTAAAGAAGGGCTCCAGGAGGAGTTTTTCCACACCTTCAACTCGCTCCACGGAGCCAACAAACAGATCGTTATCTCGTCTGACCGGATGCCAGACAACATCCCAACCCTGGAAGATCGCCTCCGCAGCCGATTCCGCTGGGGCCTGATCACCGATATTCAGCCTCCTGACATCGAAACCCGCCTCGCGATCTTGCGAAATAAGGCTGAGCGAGACAACACCCCTTTGCCAGCAGACGTTCTTGAGTTCATCGCCACCAACATCACCTCGAACATTCGTGAGTTGGAAGGCGCACTTATCCGCGTCACCGCCTATGCAAACCTCACCCGTGAGCCAGCATCAGTAGAGATGGCACAGCACCAGTTGGCCGACCTTCTCACTGCCACAGCTCCGAAGAACCGCACCGACGAAGAAATGTTGGCCGAGATCGCCGAATTCATGGGATTCTCCGTGGAGGCTCTCAAGGGCAAGTCTCGCCAGCGTCCTCTTGTTTCTGCCCGACAGATCGCTATGTACGTCTTCCGCGACATGACCGAGCTCAGCTACCCGGCAATCGCCCGTCTCTTCGGCGGCCGTGATCACACCACCGTGATTCACGCCGTTGACAAAACTCAGCGGTTGATGCGCGAAGACAAGCACACGTTTGATCTCGTCACCACCATCACCGCCCGGATCAAAAACTCATAATTTCATGATGATGCGGCCTGTGAATCTCGTGGGGACGACCCTGTGTGCCTCTTGGGGACGAATGGGTATAAGTACCACGTCGTCCACACCCTCGTTAATTACACGCACGCAACCTGTGTTATCTAGTCCTTCGCCGTGCACATGGTCTTTTCAGCACCCATATGGCTCAGATGCTCATCGTCCACAATCCACAGCACTTATTACTATTAATAGATTTATACATCACATTTCGGCATCTCTAATCGCGCCGTTCTACACTGACAAACTCCGAGTGAAAGTCACAGCATGAAGTTCAGAAGCGAACAAGGAATTCTCGCCGAGGCCTTAGGGGCCCTTGCTCGTATTGCCTCCACTCGAAATGCAGGAACTCCGGCGTTATCCGGAGTCAAGATGAGTCTTGAAGGTGACACGCTCACCGCGTCAAGCACCGACACAGATATTTCTTTGCAATTTTCGTTACCGGTTGGTGGCGATACAGATGGCCAAGGTCTTGTTAGTGCGCGCATGTTGAATGACATCATTCGCGTCATGCCATCTGGAAAAATCACTGTCGAATTTGCTGGCGACAACGCAACAATTTCCGCACAACGTTCACAGTTCACAATTCCCACACTGAACACTGTTGAATTTCCTCGCACCCAACCACCGTCGGGTGAACCTGTTGTTATCTCATCAAAAGAATTGAAAGACGCGCTCGCACAAGTAGTTCTTGCGGCGAGCAGAGATGCACAGAAGCACAACTTGTCAGCCGTGTTGCTTGCCTCAACCGACAAAGGCATTCGTCTGGTTGCAACAGACGGGTATCGCTTAGCAATGCGCGACATTGTCGGCACAAGCGCAGCATCGCCTGATTCGTTCTTGATTCCAGCTCCAGCACTTGTTGAACTTTTGCGCTTGCTTGACATGTCAGAAGAAATCACTATCCGATTCAATGATCTTGATGCAACGTTCCAGTCGCCAACAATGACGTTGTCAACACGTTTGATTAACGCTGAATATCCTCCGTATCAAACAATTATTCCGAAGAACAACACCAACACCGCAACTGTGAATCGTGAAGAACTTCTCGATGCATTGCGTCGTACGCGCGTTCTTGCATCAGAAATGGCGCCAGTTCGTGTGCGTATGTCGTCCGAAGGAATTCGTCTTACTGTTCAACTCACCGACGGCAGCACAAGCGTTGAAGATCTTGATGCGCAATTCACTGGTGAAGACATCACTGTTGCGTTCAACTCTGAATACTTGGCAAACGGCGTTGAAGCGTGCGCAAGTGAAGAAATCAACATTGCAACAAGCGTGCCAAATAAGCCAGCAATTGTAAGCCCAGTTGGCGACGACACGTACATTTACCTACTGATGCCCCAACGTCTCTGACGTGACGAGGCCGCAGGTTCACGAGTGTAAAGCGGGCCACTAAATGGTTATCCGCCGCATTGAACTCACAGATTTTCGAATCTATAAACACGCCGTCATTGAATTAGACCCAGGCGTCACCGCGGTAATGGGTTTGAATGCGCAAGGGAAAACAAGTCTTGCCGAAGCAATGAGTTACTTGTCAACGCTGCAAAGTTTTCGAGGCGTTACCAACGATGCGTTAGTGCGCGAAGGTGCAGATACTGCTTATGTGCGCGCCTTAGTTGTGCATGATGACGGCCGCGAAATTTTGGTGGAAGCAGAAATCAATCGCGCTGGCCGCAACAAAGTATTAGTCAATAAACAAAGGCTCGCACGAGTGCGTGATTTATTAGGCGTGGTGCGATGCACCGTATTTGCGCCAACCGATTTGCAGTTGGTATACGAAGGACCGTCTGTACGCCGCGACATGTTGGATGATGCACTCGTTGCACTGGCTCCACGTAATGACACCCTGCGATTAGAAGTGGAACGCATCATTCGCCAACGCAATGTGTTGTTAAAACAATCAAACGGTCGCATGACAGACGACATCGAGATGACTCTTGATGTGTGGGATGCGCAGTTCGCCGAAAAAGGAACACAACTGGGAGAAGCACGGGCGAAATTGGTGGCCCGCCTCACACCATTTGTCAGCGAAGCATACGAATCACTTGCTCGCGAACCGACTCCCGTTGATGTGGTGTACGAACCAGAGTGGCGACGCATGGGATTAGCCGCCGGCCTTGCTGCTGCCCGCACCGATGACATCCGACGTGGCATGAGCACAGTTGGTCCTCATCGCGATGACGTGGTTCTTCATATCAAGGGCATGCCAGCCAAGTCGCACGCGTCGCAAGGGGAGTGTCGCACGCTTGCCCTGGCACTGCGCCTCGGAATCCACCGTCTGGTCACTGAAGTGGTCGGTACGGCCCCACTTTTGGTCCTAGATGACGTGTTGTCTGAATTAGACCCCGGTCGTTGCGAGGCTCTGCTGCAGCATTTGCCCCCCGGCCAGGTGTTGATCACCACGGCAGCTCCTTTGCCACCCGCGGCACACCCCGACACCATCATTCGTATTGCAAACGGGACCATCGTGCCAACGGAGCAAGTATGAGTTTTGACGAAGACAATATTCCGGTGGGAAAACCGCCGCGTGTACTAAACGAAGTGTTGGGCAAATTGCTGCGTCGCATGCACGTGTCAGACGAATCGAGCGCTATCGGACTTTTCTCCGGCTGGAGGCAAATTGTCGGTGACGCAATAGCTGATCACGCTGTTCCGAAGCGACTAGAAAAACGAGTTCTTGTCGTAGAAGTTGATGACCCTGCATGGGCGACACAATTAAAATTCCTCGAATCGCAACTCATCGCCACATTACGAGACAGCGTGGGCGATGAAGTTGAATCTCTTGAGATTCGAGTGCGACGTTCCCGATAACAGCACCCTCTAATTGGTAGGATATTTGAGCCATGGTTGCACCTAAAAAAGCCTCTTCTAACAATCCCTCCGCCGATTACGGCGCTAAAGATATTCAGGTTCTGGAAGGCTTAGACCCCGTCCGCAAACGTCCCGGAATGTACATCGGGTCAACGGGACTTGCTGGTCTTCACCACCTCATTTGGGAAGTCGTCGACAACTCTGTCGACGAAGCGATGGCCGGGTTTTGCGATCGTGTTGGCATCACAATTTTGGCCGACGGCGGTTGCAAAGTTGATGACAACGGACGTGGTATTCCTGTCGATCCGTATCCATCTGGTCCTCACAAAGGCAAGAGCGCAGCTGAAGTTGTTCTTACCGTGTTGCACGCAGGCGGAAAATTTGGCGGCGAGGGATACAAGGTCTCTGGTGGTCTCCACGGCGTGGGTGTCAGCGTTGTGAACGCCTTGTCTAGCAAGGTTTTGCTGGAAATCGACCGTGGCGGCGATCGCTACACAATGCAGTTCGTCGACGGCGGAAAACTCAAGGGCAAGTTAGAAAAAACTGGTTCTACTCCGGCACGCGGACGTAAGACCGGAACATCTGTCACGTTTTATCCAGACCCAACAATTTTTGCATCTGAAGGTACTGAATTTGTGGCCCGCACGGTCATGGATCGATTGCAGACCATGGCCTTTCTCAATAAGAACCTTGAAGTTGTATTCACTGATGAGCGTGACAGCCGCGAACAAACTGTCACGTTCCAATACAAGGGCGGCATCGTCGACTTCGTGAAGCACCTCAACCATTCGAAAGAGTCGTTGTTCGCAAAAGTTGCTGCATTCGAAGATGAAGACGAAGAAGAGGGCATGCAACTTGATATCGCCATGCAGTGGAACAACGGATATTACGAAGGCATCCACGGATACGCCAACGGTATTTCCACCACTGAAGGCGGAATGCACGTTGAAGGTTTCAAGACAGCTCTTACTTCTGTCATCAACAAGTACGCCCGCGACAAAGGCTTGCTGAAAGAAAAAGACGACAACCTTCTTGGCGAAGACATTCGTGAAGGAATCACGGCCATCATCGCTGTGAAATTGCGCGAACCGCAGTTCGAAGGCCAGACCAAAGCCAAGCTGGGTAACGTCCCCATGCGTTCATTCGTTCAGAAGTCCACCAACAAATACTTGGCAGAGTGGCTTGAAGAGAACCCTGCTGAAGCAAACCGCGTTGTAAAAAAAGCTGTGTCTGCTGCACAGGCGCGCTTAGCCGCAAAAAATGCTCGTAACGCAGTGCGTCGTAAGACCGCACTTGCCGGTGCTGGTATGCCAGACAAGTTGAAAGACTGCTCAAGCGGAAAACCCGAAGAGAGCGAATTGTTTATTGTGGAAGGTGACTCAGCTGGCGGTACCGCAGTTGATGCGCGCGATCCTCGCACTCAAGCAATCTTGCCCATCCGCGGAAAAATTCTGAACGTTGAACGTGCTCGTCTCGACAAGATGCTGAACAACAACGAAATTCGCGCACTCATCACCGCAATTGGTGGCGGAGTTGGCGATGAGTTCGATGCATCGAAGGCGCGCTATCACAAGATCATTGCGCTTGCAGATGCTGACGTTGACGGCAGCCACATTCGTACATTGCTTCTTACATTTTTCTATCGCCAGATGAAACCAATGGTTGAAGCTGGCTACATCTACATTGCACAACCGCCGTTGTATTCAACAGAAGTTGGCAAAGAAAAGGTGTACCTGAAAGACGATCAGGCAAAGGCTGCATTCCTTGCTGAAAAACCCGGACATAAAAAAGAATTCCAGCGCCTCAAGGGTCTTGGTGAAATGGACTGGGAAGAACTGAAGAGCACCACTATGGATTCCATGACACGCACATTGTTGCAAGTCACCGTGGAAGAAGCAGCGATCGCAGACGAAACAGTCAGCGTGCTCATGGGCGACGATGTTGACAGTCGTAAACAATTCATCATTACAAACGCGCGTGACGTGCGAAACCTCGACTTCTAATTTCGGTAGGGCCTTACTATGAGTGACAATCCAAACCTGTTTGATCAAATCCAACCAGTACCACTGCAAGATGAAATGGAACGTTCGTTCCTTGACTACTCAATGTCAGTCATCATGTCGCGCGCACTGCCAGACGTTCGCGATGGCTTAAAGCCAGTTCACCGTCGCATTATTTGGGACATGGAACAACAGGGCTTTCGTCCTGACCGACCATTCGTAAAGTGTGCTCGTGTAACGGGTGACACCATGGCGCGATATCACCCACACGGTGACGGTGCTATTTACGATGCATTGGTACGTATGGCGCAGCCATTCTCGCTGCGTCATCCACTCATTGACTTCCACGGAAACTATGGTTCTCCAGACTTTGGTCCTGCTGCTGCGCGTTACACCGAAGCACGTTTGCATTCATTAGCAATGCGTTTGCTTGATGGCATCGACGAAAACACAGTCGACATGATTCCGAACTACGACGGAACATCAGAAGAACCACAAGTACTTCCTGCACGTTTCCCGAACCTTTTGGTAAACGGCAGCCAAGGTATTGCTGTCGGAATGGCAACGTCGATTCCTCCGCACAACTTGGGCGAAGTCATTGATGCAACCATGCATCTCATTGACAATCCTGAAGCAACTCCTGATGACCTCATGAATTTTGTGAAAGGCCCCGACTTCCCATCAGGCGGAAACATTCTTGGCCGCGCCGGAATCATGGACGCGTATCGCACAGGCCGCGGAAGTATCAAGACTCGTGCCAAAGCAGTCATTGAAGAAAACCGCCAAGGCCGTATGGAAATTCAAGTCACTGAACTTCCATACCAAACAAGTTGCTCGTCAATTGCAGCTCGCATTGTTGAACTTGTTGACGGCGGTCAACTTGACGGCATTGCCGACGTAAACGATGCATCTGCTGGTGGAAAAACAAGCCTTGTTATTTTGTTAAAGCGCGATGCAAATGCAAACGTGGTTCTCAACAACCTATTCAAACTCACTTCATTGCAAAGCAGTTTCCCAGTGAACATGGTTGCATTGGTCGACGGTGTGCCTCGCACCATCAACCTGGCTGATGCACTCAACGGTTACGTGCGTCACCAACTCGAAGTTGTTACTCGTCGTACACAGTTCCGTCTTGATAAAGCTCGCGATCGCGGCCACATTCTTGAAGGTCGTCTGAAGGCACTCAATGTCATTGACAAACTCATCAAATTGATTCGTGAGAGCGAAGACCCAGCAGCTGCAAAAGTTGCATTAATGGCAGAACCGTATGAGTTCTCCGAGCGCCAAGCAGTTGACATCCTTGACATGCAATTGCGCCAACTCACACGTTTGTCACGTATTGATTTGGAAAAAGAACTTGCAGATGTTCAAACACGCATCGCAGAGTACGAATCAATCCTTGCATCCGACGTGAAGTTGCGCACCGTTATCAAAGACGAACTCATTGATGTGCGTGCAACGTTCGCAACCGACCGTGTGTGCCACATCATCAACGACAGCGGCGAAATGGCGCTCGAAGATCTTGTTGACGACAAAGAACTTGTCATCGTTATGACCAACGCTCAATATGTCAAGGCTGTTCCTGCTGCACAATTCCGTGCTCAAGCACGCGGTGGCCGAGGCGTGAAGGGCGCAACGTTGAAAGAAGACGACCTAGTTCGTCGCGTTATTTTCACCACATCACATGCGTATCTGTTGTTCTTTTCGAACCGCGGCCGTGTGTACAAGTTGCGCGCAGCCGATATTCCAGAACGTGAACGCTCCGCAAAGGGAATCCCCATTGTCAACTTGTTGCCAATGCAACCCGGCGAAATTGTTCAAGCGATTATTGACACGCGTGAATTCCCTGGCGAGCGCTTCTTGTTCTTTGTTACTAAATCTGGCCAAGTCAAGAAAACTGCATTCGATGCATACAACTCAAGCCGTCGTGATGGTCTCATCGCACTTGGTCTGAAAGACGACGACGAACTTGTGCGGGTCATCGAAACATCAGGTGACGACGACATCTTTATTGCAAGCCGCAGTGGTCAGGTCATTCGCTTTAGTGAAAACGAAGTGCGACCCATGGGCCGTACAGCAGCCGGCGTGCGCGGAATGCGTATGAAGGCAGGCGACGAAGTGGTGTCTGCAGACCCAGGCCGTGGCGACGATGCATTGCTCATCGTTACCGATGCTGGTTATGCAAAGCGCACACAGATTGTTCACTTCCCACGCAAGGGTCGTGGAACACAGGGTGTCATCGGCGTCAAGGTCACCGGTAAGAAGGGCAAAGTTGTTGCTGCATTCATGGTGGGTCTTGAAGACGAAATCGTTGCTATCGCATCGAATGGAGTCACCATCCGTACCGAGGTCAAGCAGATCTCCAGTCAGGGTCGCACAGCAACAGGTGTGCGCCTTATGAACCTTGACGACGGAGCAGTAGTTGCCTCGGTTGCGCCAATTCTCTCAACAGACGAGGACTAACTCTTCACGCGGAAGCGTGACCATTTTGTCTTTAGTGTGGTGGTCCATCACCGCTATTGGTGTTGTGTGCATTATCGGAGTTACATCGCGCTATCGCGATTTGGCTACTGCACAAAATAATGCTGACGCAGTGGCGCTTGCTTCTCTGTCATTAGACACTGCCGCGGCTCGCAATCTGGCCGACGCGTTGCATGTCACCATCGTTTCCACTGAAACAGTTGGCCCAGAAGTTACGGTCACCATTCGTCGCGGATCCATTACGGCAACGGCACACGCATCGTCGTGACCCTGTTGAGGCGTCCACAGTCAATACACTCACAGAGTGCCTATGAATTCTGAATCTGCGCCGCAGCGTCACCGCGTGCGCAAAGTCACCCGCGTGATTCGTGATGTTGATGCGTGGAGCGTATTCAAGGTGGGCTTGGTCCTTCATGCCGCCCTCTATGTTGTGGTTCTCATCACGGGGTTCTTGCTGTGGAATGTGGGCTCAGCGACGGGCACCATCGGCAACGTAGAGCAGTTCATGGCCTCATTTGGCTGGGATTCTTTTGCCTTCAAGGGTGCCGAGCTCTTTCAAGCCATGGCATTCTTTGGCCTCTTCGGCATCGCTCTTGGCACCGGAATCTGGGTTTTAGCGGCTGTTGTCTTCAATTTGATCACCGAATTGGTCGGAGGCATCAGAGTTACGGTGCTGGAAGAAGAAGTGGTGGCCCGCACGGTTGAGCCTGACCATACCCAAAGGTAGAGTGAGCAGTCCCATACGGGGCTATAGCTCAGTCGGTTAGAGCGCATCCCTGATAAGGATGAGGTCACAAGTTCGATTCTTGTTAGCCCCACTAGAAAGAAGGAGTACTTCGTGAAATTTATCCGCCAAGTACTCCTCGCCATCTCTATCGGCGGCATCGTGGCAACAGCGTTACGCACACGTGGCAAAACCTCCGATGCTCCGTCTCAAGGCGGGTGGCGCGAGGTCACCCCTCAGCGCTAATCACCATGAGCACTCCCGTAGATTTCGAGATCGGGATTATTGGTTCTGGAGTCGTCGGCACTCGAGTTGCCGCCCAACTCCACACACTTGGCTACCGGCCTCGTAGTGCACCGTTACGTCATGCCACCGATCTCTTTGATTGCAATGTCGTTGTCCTCGCACACGGAGCACCGCATTCTGCGTTGGCCGCAACATTTGTAGCGCAGGGCATCGCAGTTGTTTCTGTGAGCGACAACTTGGCTGATGTATTGGCGTTGCTAGACATTCAAGACAGAGCACTGGCCCGCAAAGTACCGGTCATTGTTGGCGCAGCATGTTCACCTGGCATGACCGGACTGTTGGTGCATCACGTCACACGCGCATTTGAATCAATTGATGAAGTGCATGTCGCTGTTCACGGAACAGGCGGACCGCAATGTGCACGCCAACACCACGACAGTTTGGCTGGCGTTTCTATTGGCTGGCATGAAGGTGAATGGTTGCAACGCCCTGCTGGAAGCGGCCGCGAATTGTGTTGGTTTCCCGATCCTGTCGGTGCGCGCGATTGTTATCGCTATGCAAGCCCTGAACCGGTATTGCTGCAACGCATTGCACCTTCGTTGCAACGAATCACAGCTCGCGTTTCAGCAACACGCCGCGATCGATTAACTGCAAGACTGCCCATGTTGTCGCCGCCGCATGCTGAGGGAATACTCGGCGGATTACGCGTTGAAGTGCGTGGCGTCCGTAATGGCACACGCCATGTTGAGATTGTTGGCATTGCTGAACGCGTTGCCACCGTGACCGGATCTGTTGCGGCACATGCAGCACGAGCGTTGCTGAATGGTTCTGTTCCTCCAGGAGTACACAACTTGGGACAGAACGAAGTCCCGAACGATTACATTTTGGATGGCGTGTTGGATAGCGGCACGATTTTGCATCAATTCGTCGGACGGTAAATATGAACGCTCCCATTCTCGGAATCATTGAAGGTTTTTATGGTGAGCCGTATTCACACGATGAGCGGTTGAGAATCATTGCTCACATTGGTGATTGGGGATGGAATACATACATTTGGGCTGCGAAATTAGAACCGCGCCATCGTGAATTATGGGATCAGCCATTTACATCTGAAGAACTTGTGCAATTTGCTGAATTGTCGTCATGTCATGATGGTGTGAATTTTGTGATCGGCCTCACACCGGGTTCGGGTGCAACAGATGAACAAGTTGTTGAAAAATTGCGACCAGCAGTTGCGGCTGGTGCGGCTGCTGTGGTTTTATGCTTTGATGACTTGCCGGTGTTGAATGCAGCCGCTGATCATCAACGTATTGCACATGCGGTTCGTGATGAATTGAAGGTACCGGTGTGGATTACACCGACGCATTATGCAGGTCTCACATCGTCGCCATACCTTGATGCGTTATGCGCTGGTCTTGGTGATGACATTGAAGTGATGTGGACTGGCACATACGTTGTGAACAACACCATCAGCGTTGAAGAAACCGTTATGCGCCGCGAAGTAACGGGCGGACGAGCTCCATTGATATGGGATAACGCGCCAGTTAATGATGCGATCATGCATGCCCATATGCATCTCGGCCCATTTCAGGGTCGCGAACAAGGAATACAGAACATTTGCAGTGGATATTTGTGGAACCCCATGGTGGAACCACGCGCATCGATGGTGATGCTCGAATCTGCTGCTGCTTGGTGGCGCGGCGAAGATGCATTGGCGGCATGGAACACAACAGTTGATCGTGATGGTTGGCGCATGCTTGCTGAAGCGACTGCCTATCGCGGTGATCTGCATTGGCCAGGCAACACACCGTCACGCACATGGTGGGAAGCAGTGCGTGACATGCCTGACATGAAAGATGAAGTCATGACATGGGTGCAGGCTGCGCGGTCTGGTGCACGTGTGGCACTTGCAGCTCTGGCGGTACTTGATGCTGATCTTGCATCGCTCTCGCAGGAAGATCTGGGTCGTCTCATGCGCCCACTCATGGAATGGCAAACTCATCGCATTGCGCCAGCGTTTACGTTTGGTCGTGGACCGCGTCAGCGCCCGTTGGCAACACAGAACGATCAGGGCAAGTTCGTACTTCGGCCCGGCACCATCGCTGACTCAGAATCATTGGTGGACGCCGTAGTGCACTCGGCATTGCAACGCATCAACACCTGATTCTCACTCATTCTCGATAGCGTCTGCACTATGGCAGCCCATCAGCACGCAGATTCAGTAGCAGCTGACGACGTGGCTCATCACGTGGCCACAAAACTGGCAGAAATTGGCCAGCGGTTTACGTCTGGTCGACGAGACATCGTGGCAGCACTGTCGGGTGCTGACCGGCCGTTATCGATACCCGAAATTTTGTCGACAACCACAGGTCTTGCGCAATCGTCGGCGTATCGCAACTTGGCGGTATTAGAAAATGCTGGTGTCGTTATTCGCGTGATCACAACTGACGAATGGGCTCGATACGAACTGAGCGAGCAAATCATGGGACATCATCATCACATGGTGTGCAGTGTGTGCGGTGCAGTTGCTGATGTACGAATTCCTGATGATATTGAACACACACTTGATGAGGCCTTGGGCGTGGTTGCTAAACGGGCTGGTTTTGTCATGGTGCATCATCGTCTTGATGTAGTGGGAGTATGTACGTCATGTCGATAAGAAATTCCGCTGAGGGCGAAGCCCCCTTTTTATTACCCGGCAAAATTGTTGATGTTCCTGGGCGTGGCGAAATGTTTATTCGTCATCATCAACACACTGATTCGTCTGCCCCCACTTTGTTGTTATTGCATGGGTGGACTGCATCATGTGACTTGCAGTTTTTTACGGCGTACGAGGAACTCTCTCAACACTTTTCCATCATTGGAGTTGACCACCGCGGCCACGGCAGGGGATTACGCCCGCACGCACCGGTGACTTTGGAAGATTGTGCAGACGACGCAGCCGCACTTGTTCGCACACTTGGAATTACTTCTGTCATCACCGTGGGATATTCCATGGGCGGGCCGATCAGTTTGCTCACCGCACAGCGCCACCCTGAATTAGTTGAAGGCATGGTTCTAGAAGCAACTGCCCTTGAGTGGAGTGGCACGCGTAAAGAGAAAAACAAAATGCGGTTCATTGGGCCAGTGTCGCACCTTGTTGGTCGTCCGCGAGTTCTTCGCTGGTTTATGAAGCGCACTTTGCCACGCGGTCACGAAACTCGTCGCTACGTGTCGTGGATTATCGCAGAGAACCGACGCAATGACCCGTGGATGATTGCCGAAGCGGGCAAAGCCATTGCAACGTTTGATGCAAGGGGTTTTGCACGCACGTTGAATAAGCCCACTTGTTATGTATTGACCTTGCGCGACACGTTGGTGCTTCCACACAAACAACAAGCACTGATTGCTGCAGTGAATGCACAAGTAGTGGAGTTAGACGGCGACCATATGGCACCAATTTTGATGCCGCGTGAATTTGCAGTGGCTACTCGCCAGGCTGTGAATCTGGTTGTTGCTGCTGTGCAACAACGCTGATCTTTGCAAGCGCTTCAGTAATAGCTTCCATCTGCTCACGCAGATCTTCCATAGTGACAAGGTCTGCTAACACCAAACGCACACCAGCTAATTCGCGCGCCAAATACTCAGTATCTGCTTGCGTTCGTGCAGCTAAGCCACGGTCACGTTCAAGTTGTTCGTTGTCGCGATCTTCTTGACGATTTTGCGCAAGCAAAATGAGAGGCGCAGCATATGAAGCCTGCAACGACAAAATAAGCGTAAGGAAGATAAACGGATATCCGTCGAACTGAAATGGTTTGTAGACGTTGACAATGACCCAGCCGACAACAACGAACGACTGAATAACTAAGTAACGGCCTGTGCCTAAGAAACGTGCAATGGCTTCGCTGAATGCACCAAAGGCATCGGGGTCGTAGTGAATGCCAACGCGACGACGCTGGCGTGGAGTTGTGAGATCGGCGCGACGCTTCATGATGTTGCCGCCTGACGCCTGCGCTGTCTCCAGTCGGCTGGCAACATACGGTCGAGCACGTCGTCCACTGTGATGGCACCCAACAAATGTCCGGCATCGTCACACACACCAACTGCAAGCAGGTTGTACGACGCTAAGAATTCTGCAACTTCGCGGTCTGATTGGTGTGCGGTAACAGTTGGTTCATTAGAAACGCAGCGGCCAAGTTCAGTGCTGGGTGGCTCTCGCAATAAACGCTGCAAGTGCACAACACCGAGGTACGTACCAGTTGGTGCTTTGAATGGTGGTTGCGTGACAAATACTTGTGCGGCAATAGAAACAAGCCATTCAGGGTCGCGCACATGTGCCAATGCTTCGGCAACGGTGGCATTAGAACCCATCACAATAATTTCTGGCGTCATCAACGCACCTGCTGTACCTGGTGCATATGACAACAATGAACGCACAACATCTGCGTCGTCATCATCCATTGCTTCAAGCACGCGCGAACGTTGTTGTGCAGGCATCTCTGCCAATAGGTCGGCCAAGTCGTCGAGTTGCATTTCTTCCAACACGTCGATGAGGCGATCCATGTCGAGGTTTGCAATAAGCGCGAGCTGTTCGCTCTCTGGCATTTCTTCTAGCAAGTCGGCAAGACGGTCATCGTCCATTTCTTTTGCCAACAACTGTCGTTGTGCAAATGGCAACGCACGCACAACACCAGCCACATCGCTTGGGTGCATGTCGCGCAGACGTGCAGCTTCAGCAGCCATTTCGGTAGCAGGCGCAAACAAAGTGCTGACTTCGGTCCAATCGACCAAGCGATAGGTAGAGCGGCGGCCAAGAACCCCGCGGCGGGTGAGGCGCACCTTGGAGACTTCCCAGCCTGATTCCCTGTCGCCAACGGTAGGACGCAGTGCCACATCGCTGATGGCCTCGCCGTTGATGCGCTTATCAATGATGTCGCGGCCAAGCATGTGTTCGCCCTGGCGCGGTTTGAAGGGGTTTAGGTCGACGTCCCAACTGCGCAGGCGGGCCCCTTCGGTATCAAGGGACACAATGCGGTTGGCGTTGACAAAGATGCGTCGGCGCTGGCTGGTGGCCACAAAGCCTGTGACTCGGGGAGCGTCGCCGCTACGTCCAGGAACGACCACAATGTCGTCAATACGCCCAATTGCAGCCCCGCCTGCATCGAGGAGGGGGAGGCGCATGATTCGAAATGCATAGATCAGGTCGCTTGCCATGAAGCAAGGGTACCCCTCCGCCCCTACGGAAGGTGGGTGATTTGCCTTGTCTCTTGGCCTTCTCCCGATAACCTGACCGAGCCGTAAATACGGGGACGTAGCTCAATTGGTAGAGCGCCTGCTTTGCAAGCAGGAGGTCGTGGGTTCGATTCCCATCGTCTCCACCATTCGCTTCGCCGTTACCCTTCACCCTCTGTGAATCCATCGGCCGTTCTCCTCATCTCATGCCCCGACCAGCCGGGCATTGTTGCTGCTGTCGCCACATGGGTGGGATCTGTTGGCGGCAATATCGTGCACGCTGAACAGCACACTGACGTATCAGACGCCATGTTTTTTCAACGGGTGGAATTCACACACGCCGGAACAACGCCTGTTGAAACACTTGCAGCAGGCTTTGCACCTCTTGCATCGCATTGGAACATGTCGTTCACGCTTGATGCCTTGCCGTGGAAACCGCGCACTGCAATTTTGTGTTCAAAGCAATTACATTGCGCTGCTGACTTACTCGCACGCACAACATATGGTGATCTTGGTCTTGATATTGCTGCAGTTATTTCAAACCATGCCGATGCACAATCACTTGCAACTTCGTTTGCATTGCCGTTTCATCATGTCGCAGTAGGCGATAGCGAAACCGCACGCGCCGAACAAGAAACACGACTTGCTGAGTTGCTGCAATCACTCAACCTTGACCTCGTCATTCTTGCGCGCTACATGTTGGTAATGCCACCGTCGCTTGTTGCACCATGGACCGGACGCATGATTAACATTCATCATTCGTTCTTGCCGGCGTTTATTGGTGCAAATCCGTATCGCCAAGCCCACGATCGTGGTGTGAAAGTTATTGGTGCTACTGCGCATTATGTCAGTGACGTCTTAGATGAAGGACCAATCATTGCGCAAGATGTTGCTCATATTTCGCATCGCGATGATGTTGCAGAGCTCACACGACAGGGCCGTGATTTGGAAACAGTTGTGTTGGCACGGGCCGTGCGGGCTCATGTTGAACATCGCGTGTTGACATTTGGCAACCGCACCGTTGTCTTTGGCTAATCCGCGTTATGCGGGAGGCATTAACGCCAGAAACAATCGGGTAACCAAGGCCCACCGTTCTAGTGACATTCGTTTGTAACCTCTTCGGGTGGAAACAATTGTCATCATCGGAGCATCATTAGCCGGAGTACGTGCAGCAGAGACGTTGCGCACGAATGGATTTGCCGGCGCCCTCACCATCATTGGTGCAGAGACACATATGCCATACGACCGACCACCGCTGTCGAAAAACTTCCTCGCCGGCGACTGGGAAGCAGATCGAATTGCATTGCGCAAAGCCGACGATTTGTACGCATTGAATATCAATTGGATGCTTGGCGAGCCCGCGACAGCTCTTCATACTGATTCGTCAGTTGTCACGTTGGCTGATGGCTCTCAGGTTTCGTACGACGGGCTCATTATTGCAACCGGCGGACTTGTGCGTCGTTTGCCGAACCAACCGAACATTGCTGGTGTTCACGTATTGCGCACACTTGATGATGCATCTGCTTTGCGCGATGAACTTGTTGAAGGCGCTCGAGTGGTTGTTATTGGTGCTGGGTTTATTGGTCTCGAAGCAGCAGCAACAGCTACTAAACGGGGTGCCGTTGTAACAGTATTAGAAGGACTCGATGCTCCGCTGATTCGTGGTCTTGGCCCAGAGATGGGTGCAGCCATTGGCGCAGTGCACGAACGCAATGGCGTCACCATACGTTGCGGTGTACAAGTGGCATCTATTGATGGCGATATCCACGTCACCAGCGTGACATTGACTAACGGTGAGATTGTCGAAGCAGATGTTGTCATCGTTGGTATCGGTGTCAGGCCAGCCACGCAGTGGTGTGCCGATAGTTCGCTCACCATTGACGACGGCATCGTGTGTGATGCACACCTCAATGCCGGACCAGCCAATGTGTTTGTTGCCGGTGATGTGTTGCGGTGGCCAAATGGCATGTTTAAGGACATCGAACCAACCATGCGCGTGGAACACTGGACCAACGCTGCCGAACAGGGTGCAATTGCTGCGCAAAACTTATTAGCGACGTTGCGCAATGAACCAATGCAGCCGTATTCCGCTGTGCCATTTTTCTGGAGCGATCAATTTGACGCTCGCATTCAGTTCCTCGGTCGTGCGTTTGCATCATCCACTGTTGACGTTGTGGCCGGCGGCGTTGCTGAGGGCAGATGGTGTGCCATGTACAGCACGAATGATCGCTTAACCGGAGTCCTTGGTGTCAGCATGCCAAAAATGGTCATGCCTAGCCGTGCCATGTTGTCGACGTACACGTCGCGGTATGACGCACTGCAACATTTTGCAACCGTGGTGGCTGCTCAAAATAAGTAAGTTGTAGCTATGGCATTGCCCGACGCAGATCGACTGGATGCATGGCGGTCATTTCTCACGGCACACGCGGCAATGAACAAAATGCTGTCACGCGCACTGGAAGAAGACGAAGGCCTTCAATTGCCGTGGTTCGAAATTCTTGATGCTCTTGCCATGAGCGATGAAAAGTCGTTGCGGTTCAATGAATTAGCAGAACGAGTGATGACGCATCCGTCCAGCCTGTCGCGTCAAATCGACAAACTAGAAGACAAGCAATATGTCGCGCGCGAGAAACTGGTGGCAGATGATGGCCGTGCAATCGTGCTTGTGCTCACGCCCACTGGCCATGAGGTGTGGAAATCCGCTAGCACCACCTACTACCGCATTGTGCGTCGGGTGTTTACCAGTTGGCTCACAGAAACAGACGTTGTGGCATTGCACCGAGTATTCAGCAAGGTCCTTGAAGCCGAATGAAGATAGGTCACAGTCTCCGACTTTGGTGAAACTGTTTGTAGCGGTAAGACTTTGTGAGTCGTACCCGACGCCGAAAGGGCAATATGCAAAACGCAGTCATCGTTGACACACTTCGTACACCACTAGGAAAAAGGAATGGTCGCCTCAAAGATTGGCATCCAGTTGATCTTGCTGGTGTTGCTTTGCGTGAATTAGTCGCACGCAACGACATCGACCCCACTCAAATTGATGACGTCATCATGGGATGCGTCATGCAAGTGGGCGAGCAGAGCCTCAATATTGCACGTAATGCAGTTCTTGCTGCGGGGTTGCCAGAGACAATTCCTGGCACCACTGTTGATCGCCAGTGTGGTTCTAGCCAACAAGCTGCACACTTCGCAGCACAAGGCGTCATGGCCGGCGCATACGACATCGTTATCGCAGCAGGTGTTGAAGTAATGACACGTGTCCCGATGGGGTCTGCAGTTGCTGATGGCAAGTACGGATATCCGTTTGGCCCGATGGTCAGTGCTCGTTACGCACCAGATGGTGGGTTAGTGCCACAAGGCATCAGCGCAGAGATGATTGCTGATAAGTGGGGCATCACACGCGAAGACATGGATCGTTTTGCAGCACGTTCGCAGGCCTATGCCGCGCGCGCAACAGCAGAAGGCCGTTTCGAACGCGAGATTTTGCCAGTGCTTGACTCTGAAGGTGTTCTTATGACTACCGACGAAGGTATCCGCGATTCCCCGTATGAAAAATTGCAGACACTCAAGCCAGCGTTTCGCAGTGAAGAAGAAGGCGGTCGCGTTACAGCCGGTAACTCAAGCCAAATCACAGATGGCGCCTCAGCCATGTTGATCATGAGTGAGGAAAAGTGCCGCGCACTTGGTCTCACACCTCGCGCACGTTTTGTGAATTTTGGTCTTGCAGGTGACAACCCGCAACTCATGCTCACAGCACCAATTCCTGCAACACAAAAGGCATTGCAACGCGCAGGCCTCACAATGGCAGACATGGACCTCACCGAAATCAATGAAGCATTTGCATCAGTTGTGCTTGCGTGGGAAAAAGAATTGCACCCAGACATGAACAAGGTCAATGTCAATGGTGGAGCTATTGCTCTTGGTCACCCACTTGGCGCCAGTGGTACACGCCTCATGACCACATTGTTGAGTGAGCTTGAGCGCACCGGTGGTCGCTACGGACTGCAAACAATGTGCGAAGGTGGTGGCATGGCAAACGCCACCATCATCGAGCGCCTGGGCTAAACCCTGAACATTACGCTGGCAGGCATGCCCACTTTTTCCGCGATCATTTGGTTTGCGTTCGGTCTCTTGCTGATGCGCATCATCTGGAAGTTCGGATTCGGCATGTTGAAGTCGATGACCTCTACGCTTCCCGAGCCACCACCATCTGGCGAGATGCGTCGTATCAACGTTCGCTATCGCTGCAATGTGTGTGGGGTGGAAATCCGTATGGTGATGGCGCCAGACGAAGATCCGCCACCGCCACGTCATTGCTTGGAAGACATGGATTTGATGGCTCCCATCGAATAATTACCCCTGTGGGCAGTTCTGTCAGAAAGAGACGCTTGTCCACAATCTGTGGATAAGCACGGGAAAACTACATCGGTGTAACTGTGATAGGGCTATGCCCTGTGGGCAGTACCGCCCAGTATCAGTGATACTTCGTGGCTGTGTACAAACCACCAAGTAGCGAACTGAGGCCTGCTGCCAGGTACCAATTGCTACGTCCACCGGGCACAAAACCCAAGTAATAGAACAAAATCACGAGGGCACCAAGGCCCATGAGGACGAACATCAACACGGGCACCCATGGCGCACTGTGCTTTTCATACACCGGAACAGGTGGGGTGTATCGGCTACTTGCGTTGACCGCAGGGTCGTGATGACCGAAATGATGCTCGGGCTTGTTTCCGCCTTTCGGGGTAACGCGTCCGCCTTTTTTCTTCTTAGTTGCCACGTGGCAAGTGTAGAACGCCAACAGCCCTAGACACGCACGCACAATTCGTTTCACAAAACGGCCGTTTCTACGGCAGGCTTATGACATGGCACGAATCCTGGTGATCGATAGTTACGACAGTTTCGTGTACAACATTGTCCAATATCTGGGTGAGCTTGGTGCCGAGCCAACCGTGGTGCGTAACGACCAGATTTCGGTTGCTGAGGCCATCGCGCTTGAACCAGACGGCGTGTTGCTATCACCTGGCCCTGGTCGCCCTGAAGACGCCGGAATTATCTGTGACGCTATTTCAGCATTCGCCGGTTCTGTCCCTGTCTTTGGTGTGTGTTTAGGTCATCAAGCAATTGGTCACGTGTATGGCGGCAATGTTGTGCGCGCACCAGAACTGATGCACGGGAAAACGTCGCACATTACACACAACAACACCGGTGTGTTTGAAGGTGTGCCTTCACCATTGGAAGCAACGCGGTATCACTCGCTTGTTATCGACGCAGCAACAATGCCAGAACATTTGTTAGTGACTGCGCACACTGCAGACGGCATTGTGATGGGCGTTCGTCATCGCGATTTTGACGTTGAAGGCGTGCAGTTTCATCCCGAAAGCATTTTGACTGCATCAGGCCATGACCTGTTGCGCAATTTTCTTCGTCGCTGCGGCTAACTAACCGTCGCCGAGGGCATCAAGAATTTCTTTGTCACGTTCGACGAGTTCTTTTGCGCGTGACATAAAACTGGTGTTCGAACGGACACGATCGATTCGATTACTAATGAATCGATAATGAGTTGGTTCACGCTGGTCCCACGGGTGCGGGCTATTACTTCAGCCTTGTCCGCAAGATCATCGGGAAGCCGAACTGTGGTTTGCTTTGCCATGACATCGTGATATCACGACATCAGAAAAGCGCAACCTCAATAAAGGGAGGGGTCAGCCGGCAGGTGCAGATGAGTCGCGTCCGACGGTCAACACAACGGCAGCGCCGGGGTTCACCATGCTGGCTGCGGGTGTGTCTTGCGCAATCACTTTGCCCACGTTGGCATTGCCGGCCGCCAGATCGACATATTCAACAGAGCTAGCAAGACCCAGTTTGTTCAGTGCGTCGCGTGCAGCTGATTCTGTTTGGCCTTTCACATTCGGCATTGCAACTGGTGCTGGTCCACTCGACACAAAAATGGTGATGGCCGACGCAGAGTCAACCAATGTGCCTTGCGCAGGACTAGTACGAGTCACGAGGCCCTTTGCAATAGTTGCGCTTGGCTCTGGTGTCACAGTGACAACAAATTTGTACGGATCAGCGGCAAGGAACGTTTGTGCTGCTTCTGTTGTTTGCCCAATAACAATATTTGGCACTGCCAGTTGGCCAGACCCGCCAGACACATTGACTGTGACTGTTTGACCCTTTGCCAGCTTTGTCATACCACCTGGAGTCTGCACTGCGACTTGCCCAAGTGCATATGTCTTATCAATGACATCTGGACCCTTGGCAAAAACGAAACCAGCGCCTTCGACGGCAGCTTGAGCAGCTTCAGCAGTAAGACCAAGAAGCGCCGGCACATCTATTTGCGCAACAGGAAATACCAATGTGACTGCTTCACCAGTTTTTGCAAGTTCACCGGAAGCAGGCACTTGACTGGAAACAATATTTGTTGCATCGCACACAGTGTTGGCTGGATTTAATGCAACAGTGAACTTTGCTTCTTCCAATTTGAGTTTTGCAACATCGCACGTCACGCCTTTGACATTCGGCACTGCAACACCTGATGATCCACCGAGAGAAGTGATGAGAAAAATAATGCCGCCGAGAATGACAATGCCTGCAACTGCCGCGCCGACAACGTAACTACGTTTGCTTGGTCGTTCATCGTCATATTCAGGCAACGTTTCAACGGGCGCCATCGTTGCTGGCATGACACTGGTGCGCGGCAAGATTTGTGTAGTGCTAGAACTACCTTCTACTGGCGACATGATTGTTGTGGCTTGGTCAAGGTTGGTGTTGCCAAGTGGTGCTTTACCTGAACGAACTCGTGCTTCGTCTACTGCAAGTGTTGGTTCGCCGTTCATGAAGCGACGTAAGTCATCACGCAATTGTTCAGCATTGTTGTACCGCATGTCGGCATTTTTGGTGAGACATTTCGCGATGATTGCTTCTAACGCCAATGGCACATCAGGAACCAGATCACGTAAGCGTGGTGCAGCTTCGTTCACTTGTTTGTATGCAGTAGCTAGTGCAGAATCACCTGCAAATGGTGGTTTTCCGGAAACCAATTCATACAGCACAACACCAAGTGAATACAGGTCAGAACGAAGATCTAATGCTTCACCCTTTGCTTGCTCTGGTGAAAAATATGTCGCTGTTCCCATGACGGCGCCATCTTGTGTGAGTCCACCTTCGTGACCAGCGTCAAGTGCGCGAGCAATACCGAAGTCCACTACTTTGATTGCGCCATCTTCACCTAACAAAATGTTTGCAGGCTTAATATCGCGGTGCACAACATTGTTGCGGTGCGCATACGCCAGTGCGTTAGCAATAGCTGCTCCGACACCAGCGGCAGATGGTGAAGTCATGCGGCCTTGGCGGCGCAACGCGTCAGACAAAGTGCGACCTTTCACATATTCCATCGCCATGAAATATGTGTTGCCGGTTTGGCCCCAGTCATACACGCCGACGATGTTGGGGTGGTTCAGGCCAGCAACGCTCTGGGCCTCGCGGCGAAAGCGCTCGACAAAGTTGGGGTCGATGGCATGTTCAGGGAACAGAACCTTCACTGCCACATCACGATCGAGCAACAGATCGCGAGCCAAGAACACGTCGGCCATCCCGCCGCGACCGATGCGCCCGGAAATCTGATAGCGCTCGTTGATGACATGGGAGTTGTTGTTCGACATACGGCTAGTAGAGGTTACCTGTGCTGCCTATGGGGCTGCGGGCAGTGCCAGTGCAACATTCAACACGTCACGGGCTACGGGACCTGCCAAATGCCCACCAGTACTGGCGCTCACCACATCGTTGACACCTTTAATAAATACTGAGACAACAAATCTCGGAGCCTCGGCAGGAGCAAAAGCAGTGATCCAGGCATGAGAACGCTGTTTTTGACCCTCAGCATTCAATTGGGCTGTTCCTGTCTTTGCTGCTACTGAAATTCCGTTCTTCAATTGCAAACAACATGCCGCTGTGCCTGATTGTGCAACACCGATCATGAGTTGCGTCATGGTGGCAGCAGTAGCGGGAGACATCGGGGTCTTCCATACTTCTGGCGATGTGGTGTTCATCACTGTGCCGTTGTGCGTGAGAGTGGAATCTATGACATGCGGTTTCATCATGACGCCGCCATTTGCCACAGCGCCCGCAATCATTGCCATATGTAATGGAGTCACTTGCACCTGGCCTTGACCAAACCCGTGAATAGCTAACAACGCCAATGAATCTGCAAAGTCAGCTGCAGTGCCGCCAAAGGTACTGGCAGCAGCACCGGGAAGATCAAACGGAATACGTTCATCGAAACCAAAGCGATTCGCGCCGTTCACCATGAGGTCAGGGCCGATAGCAACTGCTGTTTGTGCGAATGGAATATTGCAGCTGCGGCGGAACACTTCAGCTAAGTCTCCACCACATACTTTTTTGCCGTAGTTACGAATTGGCTTCTTTGTATTGGGCGGTATCCATGCGCGCTCATTTTTGAACACACTCATCAAGTCAATCTTTCCTGTTTCAAGGCCAACAGTGGTGGTGACAATCTTGAATGTTGAGCCAGGCATGTATCGCTCTTGGTATGCGTTTGCCAACAATGGTTTAGCTGCATCTGTTTGCAATGTGTTCAACGCCTCGTTCACAGTGTTGCCATTGTGTGAAGCAATCAGGTTCGGATCATACGACGGGTTTGAATACATGGCCAACACTGCGCCAGTCTTCGGGTCAAGTACCACCACAGAACCTTCGCGGTTTCCCAGCGCCTTCTTTGCTGCTGCTTGCAAGTCTGCACGCAATGTGACATGAACAGTTCCCGATACATCAGCTTTTGAAAACAAACCACCTGTTGCTTCTAGCTTTTGTTGCGCAGTCTTTCCTGACAACACATCTGATTGGGTACGTTCTAGCTGTGTACTGCCATACCCCAATGTGTAGTAGCCGGTGATGTTGGCAAACAGGTCACCCTTTGGATATGTGCGTTGGTATTTATAACGAGAGGAACCGTTTGCTGCATCAACAGGCAGTGTCTCTGCAATGACGGACCCATCGGCAGTAATAATGTCTCCGCGCGGGGCATCGAAATCACGCATGGTGACGCGTTTATTGCGTGAATCATTCACCAGAGAATTACGTTGCACAACTTGCCAATTGGTGAGTTGCACCAACAAAATACCGAACAAGACAATGAGTGCAACGGTGAGGTGGCGAATGCGTTGGTTCATTGTGCCGCCGCCCTTCGTATGCGCCACAGTGCAAAACGTTCAGCAATGCTTGTGTGATCGGGAACTTCATGCAAACTGCGCGCGGTGGTATCACTAATGCGAATAAGCAAAGCCAGCACTACATAGTTAGCAACTAATGATGATCCGCCGTAGCTCATGAATGGCAATGTCACGCCGGTAAGAGGCACCACGCGCAATACACCACCAATAATGATGAATGTCTGTATCGCCACGATGGTGGTGAGGCCGGTAGCCAGAAGTTTTTCAAAGTCTCGTTGTGCCCGTAACGCAGTGCGCATGCCAGCACCTACTAACAACACGAATGCACTCAGAATTGCAACACCCCCCAGCAACCCCAACTCTTCACCAAGAGCCGCAAAAATAAAGTCGTTGTGTGCAGCGGGTATGGCACCAGGATCACCGATGCCGAGGCCAGTACCTGTCATGCCGCCATTCGCTAATGCAAACAATGCCTGAATAGGTTGGTATCCACGGCCTGTGTACTGGCTCCACGGGTGTAGCCACACATCAACTCGCGCTTGCACATGCGCGAACATGTTGTACGCAATGACTGCGCCACCCGCAAACAACCCCATACCCATTACTAAGAAACTGGTGCGCTCTGTCGCTACCCACAACATCACCACAAACAGTGTGAAGAACATCAACGAAGAGCCCAAATCTTTTTCGCCCACCATCACCACAACGCTGACGCCCCACGCCACCAAAATCGGTGCCAAATGACGCAACTCTGGCAATGTAACGCCCAAGATCTTTGTATGACCCTGCACAATTAACTCGCGGCGCTCTGCCAAGTACGCAGCAAAGAACACTGCTAACAAAATCTTGGCAAATTCGCCGGGCTGAAAATTAATAGGGCCGAGGCTGACCCAAATGCGTGCGCCACCACTTGTGAATCCCACACCAGGAACCATTGGTAGTAACAACAACATCACACCTAACGCCAACGAAGTGAATTGGTATCTGCGTAAATCTCCTGGGCGTTCTAGCACCACCAGCGTTGCAACGAACGCAGCGACGCCCACAAAACTCCATGTTGCTTGTAACCCTGCCCACCTATCGCTCAGCCGCGCAATCATGACAAATCCCAAGCCATGCAACAACGCAGCCGTGGGCAAGATCAGCGGGTCTGCTCCACGTGCCACGTATCGCACTGCAACATGTGCAGCACCTAATAGCGACAACACAAACAACATAAATGGCACAATGCGCGCCGGCATGGAAGACCGTTGGCCAAGTGAGGCCAATACGTATGCACCTGCTGTAATAAAACCAGCCAACAACACCAGGCCCAATTCCACCCCACGGCGGCTGCGTGCGAGTGAATTATCCAACGGTGGTGCTGGTACTTGTGGTGGACGCATCGATGATGGCAATACGAATCAGCGCCAAATATTTGCTTGCCATTGTTGACGAGGTGAATGTGCGGTTCAAGGCAACGTCGCGCAACACATCTTCTGGCAAATCTGCACCAGACAATGTTGTTTGCGTATCAATGGTGGGACCAAACCATAAAATGCCACCAACACGTCCGCGGTACACAGCAACTCTGCTGTCTTTGTCAAACCCGATGAAGTAGCCGCTGCGCGCATACACACCCACAATGGTGACAGCGCAGAGAAGAATGGCGACAAATGCTGACCAGAACAATGCCACGCCGACACGCTTCTTCTTCTTTATAGCAATTGATTCAGAAGAACCGACGCCCACAAGTCCAGCTTCAACAGAAGGCGATTGCATGGGTGACGTATTGTCTGGTGCAGCAGACGCTATAGGTTCACTAATGTCATCAAGCACATCAACAACAATCACGGTGGTGTTGTCACGGCCGCCATTGGTGTTTGCCACCATCACTAATGCCTCTGCAGTTTCCTGTGGGTCAGTGTGTTGGCCAAGTACTCGAGCTATTTCAGTATCAGCAACTTCATCAACTAAACCGTCACTGCACAACACAATGCGATCACCGGTGCGTACGAAATGGGTGAATACGTCAACCATGACCGAACGATCAATACCTAATGCACGCGTCACTATGTTGCGTCGTGGGTGCACACGTGCAGCTTCGGGCGTAATGATGCCTTCATTCACGAGTTCTTGCACGTAACTGTGGTCAACGCTTAAGCGGCTGAGTGCACCACTGCGCCACAAGTAGGCGCGCGAGTCACCAACGTTTGCTACTAACACGCGGGGCTCTTCACCTTCCACAATGCTGAGCGCAGTCACGGTTGTGCCCATGCCACTTTGTGTGCTGTCGTCCAAGCTTGCGGTGTAGATGGCGCTGTTTGCTTGTTGTACTAAATCGCGAAAATCTTCAGTTGTGTCAATGCCCAAGCGTGCACCGGCCTTTAACGTGGTGACTGCTAGTGCACTTGCCACTTCACCTGCGTTGTGACCGCCCATGCCATCAGCAACGACAAACAATGTTTCTTCAGCTAGAAACGAATCCTCGTTCTGCTGTCGCACCATGCCCACATCGGAAAACGCACCCCATTTCAATTTCATGAACGCATCTCCAACACTGTTGAGCCCACTTGAATTCTGTCGCCTTTTCGCACGGAACGCTCTTCCGCAACCTTTTGACCATTCACGTAACAGCCATTGGTGCTACCCAAGTCCACTACCCATGTGCCTTCTGGCCGTATTTCAATGCGCGCATGATGACTAGATATAAAGGAATCGTCGTCAATCACGATGTCGTTATCTTCAAGTCGGCCAATGGCTAGCACGCTCGACAACGTGTAGGTGGCACCTTGGTGTTGCTTTGGTTCGATCACAACAAACATCGGCACACCTTTGTTCACAGATTTTTTCGCCCGACTACGTGATGTAGTGCCACCACCCACGCGTGCTGCTGGCATGACTGGTGTGCGCACTTCGCTCCACACAGCCCAGAGCACACGGCCGAAAAATAGATAAATCAGCGCAAGAAGAATCAGCTTCAGGGCGTTGAGTAAGGCATCAGTCATTAACGACTACGAGGCCTCGAAGGTCACCTGGGCGGTTCCGAAGTTGATGACATCGCCGTGCTGTAGCAATTGTTCGCCACCCACCGCAACACCATTTACTTTGGTGCCGTTTGTGCTTCCCAAGTCGCGCACCATTACTTCACCAGCAGCACATACAAACTCTGCATGCTTGCGGCTGACGTTGGTGTCGTTCAACACGATGTCGTTTTCCAAATGACGACCCAATACATAATGACCTTCGTGCAATTCAATGCGTTGCCCACCTGGCAGTGTCAGTACAGCCGGCGGTGAATCAAGAGAAGTACTTGCCACCCACATGGCGCCAGTCTTTTCTTCGGGCGTCTCTGCAACGTCGGCTGTATTGCGTGGTGGGAGTGGCACAGAACCCACAGCGCCAACAATGGAACTTGGCGCGGGCACCTCGTCGGGCGTCACTGTGCGACTGTCAATGTCGAACTTGCCTTTGCGTAAATCTGGGTTCGTGCGCAATGCAACGCGAGCCTTGCCTTCTACGTGGTACCCCTCGGTTGCAATGTACTCGCGCAATGCTGCGGTGAGTTCTTGTAGAAGTGAGCCTTCTACGTCGGCAAAACCCTCGCGGTCAGCAGCGCTCATTTGCACCACATAGCTATTTGGCACCACCCGGCGGCCTTGGGCATCAAGATCACGTTCGGAATCGACTACTTGCAAGAGACGCCTGCCAATTTGTAATGGCTTGACTCCGCTCTTGAAGGCACGCGAGAACACGCCGTCAAAAATGTTCTCGATAGACCGTTCAACGGTTCCTTTAGCCATGAACACAGGTTACTTGGGGCAGTTGTTGGGTGGGTGGCAAAGGGTAGGTAGCGTCATGTCTCTACTCGCGCGAGTGGCGAAATGGCAGACGCGCTGGCTTCAGGTGCCAGTGTTCGAAAGGACGTGGGGGTTCAAGTCCCCCCTCGCGCACCAACTATTTTCTTACCTATATAAAGGTCTAGGAAACGATCAGTGAAATTTTCGTATTGGTTGTTTTAGGTCTCGGCATAGTCTTTGACGCTTTCGGAGTGATGCTCACCACCATCTTGCAGGTGCCCTTCGCCAAATTCTTGATTCCGGTTCCAGACACTTTGCACACTTTCGGCGTCGAGACTCGTATTGACCATTTCGAAGTTGAGACATATGTTGCCTTGCTGATTTTCAGTAAAGATTTTCTACTTGTGACAGAGCCCTTTTTGACAGCATTCAGTTTTTTACCTGTCAGTTTGACTTTGATCGTGGGAGCTGAGTGAGTGAATCCTTTGGCTGTGAATGTAAACCAGCCATTAGCCAAAGTGAAAGATGAGCTCGCGGTTTTAGCAACCCCATCCTCTCCGCTTACGTCGATTGCCGCTTGTGCTGAAGTATCGGTGATGCCATACAAGCATTCCGCAATATCAGAGCGCAGAATGAGACTGTATTGACCACTGAATGGGGTGACGCCGTCTTTTTCATAGTGCATTGCCGCAACTTTGTAGTTCAAGGTTGATGTTGCTTTATCGAAGCTTGGCGGTCCTTCGGAATACGCCGATGCATTTGTTGACACAATTCCTGTGACGCCAACACCGTTCTTTATACAATCAGGTGCGTTTTGCATTTCGCTATCGCTCAAGGTGTGCACACTCCACGCCGACGGCATTACAGAGGCAGTGTCTTTCATGTATCCAGCCCACAATTTGATGCCATCGAAAGCATCGGTTGAAAAAGCATTCGGGCTCATAATAATTTGTCGTTGATCCATAGTGAACGGTGTTGCTGGATTAGTCGGATCATCGAGACCTCTTTTCGTGCCACAACGCACGTTCAGGCAGGCTTTTGTATAAGCGTCTTGAATGGTGGTTGGCAAAGTTGCCCATTGCCCTTCTCCGACGACGAGAGGCACTTTTGTCGGGCTGGCAGAAATGTTCACCGTGGTTACATTGTTGACACGATCAATCGATGCAACGGGGTCTTGCATGCGTCCATGCAACCAGCCAGACGGTGAAGTGGATAGGCGAACTTTCACAGAAAATTTTGCGCCAGCTGGAAAAGCATGTTGCAGAGTGCAGTTTTGGTCTTCACCCCAACTACGGCAGTGGTAACCATGATCTTGGTCAAATGCAGGTGAGGCAAATGAAACACCTGTCTTGCCGTTTCCCAATATCTGTTCCATATAAGTAGCTCTGCAAGTTCCAGCCAAGGTACTAGTGGTCAGATTGCATCCAGTGCGAAACATACTCACAGGTGTCACTGTTGCGTTGAATGCGCGAGGTGGTTTTAAAGCATCACCATCTACTTTTGAGCCCGAGACTTGCACCGTTACTTCATAATCATTTCCAAAACCATGAGGCAAGCCAGCCAGTGTCCATAAACCTGGAGTACCACCGCTTGGTACCCCATCAGCTACTGATCCTGTGTAATCGGTCAGGCCATGAAGTGGAAAGTGCTGTTTGAAAACACCAGCAACTGCAGTTCCATCAGCCGCAGTACCGGAAAAACTCTCGATGCAATCAACAGCAGTCGCACTTTCGCATGGGCTCAGTACTGCGCGGAATTGGTACCCACTTGTACAAGCTGCATCAGTAGTTGTAGTGCAAAGTTTTTCCCCGGTGGAATCTGACCTACCCGTGAGAACTGAAACATTGTCGTGCAGATCAGAACCGTCAAGAAGTTGAAAAACCATCTCGCCTCTTGCACCCGTGATGTGGGGAGCAAATTGTTCGTCTTCCACTGGGGTATCTGCGCTAGCAAGGTGAGCCATAGGCACCATGCACGCCACGAGGGCGACAACTGCTACGAGTGAAAATTTTTTACGGCCAAGGTTCATAAGGCAACCCTAAGCCATCTTGGGAGACGCCCTGACCATGTGAAGCGACTCTCTACTTCGGAGTCAATGTCAATTGATTGAGAAGTAACTGCCACACACCGCAATCACAGAACTAGCCAACAAAAGTCCAACTATCGTCAGCATTTTCGTAGACACAGCACCTCGCTGTATCGGCGTCTCAATGTAATGGTTCGAAATGGTTGCAAGTACAAGAGTAAACACGACCACGGCAAGACGTTGCTCGCTATACGACAACGATGTGTGAGTGACCCACATAAACAACACCCAATGAAGCAGGTATACGCCGTACGAAATCTTCCCGAGATATCGCAATGGAGCAAGAGAGAAGAATCGTTTCACGATGGTTTCTTGAGTGCACGCCACAATGATCAATGCTGAAACAAAAGAAACTGCGACTAGGCCGCCATTTTCATAAAAAGTCGTGAAGAGCCGAAGTGTGTATGAGAGGTACACAATTGTTAATACCGACAGACTCCCCAACACGTTGATGACATGGCGATATTTTGCATCAATTGTCTTTGTTTGAACGAAAAGAGCCAGTAAGCAGCCTGTTGCGATTTCAGCCCATCGGGTGAAAGAAGAACCATAAATTTGGTTCATTTGTCCGTTGTAGAGAAACGTGATCACCAATCCAGTCGCGAGAGTCAACGTGAAAACCAATGTTCCAGTGGTTTTCCACTTTGTAGAAATCATGATCACCAGTGGGGCCCATACATAAAACTGCATCTCAATAGATAAAGACCAAAGATGGCCGACAGCATTGGGAAACACGTCAAAGTAATGAGCATTTGTAGCTATGCGCCAATTATGTATTTGTAAAAGCGCATAGACGTGATCTATTGCGATGTGTTTATCCATCCAGCCTTGGAAGGACCAAATAAAAGTTGTTCCTGCGATTACAAGGAGCGAAGCGGGTAAAAGACGTTTTGCTCGACGCGCCCAGAATGATCGGAATCGAACCCGACCTGTGGTCTCACGCTCCCGAACAAGCGAGCTGGTTATGACAAAACCGGACAACGTGAAGAACAGCGAAACGCCAAGAAAACCGCCAGGTAAAAAGTTAGGCCATAAATGGAAGATCACTACGAGAAGAACAGCAAACCCACGAACACCATCTAGTGACGAAATGTGATTGCTGTGTGATGAATCGCTCGGCACATTGAGCGACGTGGCTGCCACAACCATGGTCAGTGGTCAGCTTTTTTGAGCCAAATGTCCTGTAAGGCACACATAAATTGCATGACGCAACTTTAGTCATGCGGTGACCTTTTGCGATAAGTCAAGTGCTATCTGCAGGATTCAAGTGGTCCCACATATAGCCCCTTTGCTACTTCTACTGAAGATGCTCCTTTGGTGTGGCTAATTGTGCAACGAGAATCTGCCGGCAAGGCAGGCGCTAGATATGTGTCTGACGCGTAAAGCGAATCATGAAGATTCAAAATTATTGGAGCAATCATTGTTTCCAAGTACGGATCTAATCGAATCAATAAGTTGGGGCTGCGAACCAACGGATTTTTGGCAGCGGTTTCAAGCTCCATAGAGGGCAGTTGAGTAACTGTTCGATATGTGTCAGCACTTCTGATGACATTGATACCAATAAGTCCCATTAACCCGACCACTAATACGTGTACAACGTAATTCACCTGCGGGAAATTTTGTTTCCGTACGACGTTCGTTACAAATACAAGTAACCCACTAAGTGCAAGAGGTTGTGCGGTCGCAAGGAATTTCCACACTTGATACGCGTCGCTTCCTAATTTCAACGCCAGTGCACAGTAACAACAAGCAATTGTAAAGAAAATCAATAACCCTAAGAAAGTCTCTGGTTGATCAGTCTTACGCAAGCGAATCAGTGAATAAATAATGAATGCAACAATCACTGCTGAAATCAGATCTGCAACCCATGTTGTTAGGAACGGGGACACACCTATCCATTGCGCAAAGGAAGAGGTTGATGCTGGCCAACCGCTGACACCGGTCTTGGAGTACCGCGACACATTGGCAGTTACCAAACTCCATCGACCCAACAAAATAGGGATCGGAATGAGAAATGAAGCCCCGACAATGACAAAGCGTTTAAAAGACACGCGGGGTGTCGCGGTTGAGATCCAAGACGATAAGAAATAACCGCCAAGTAATCCGAGGAGTACAACACCCGACGAAATGGTGCCAGCTGGATATGTCACAAAAGAAATCCACGTTGCTACTGCTATTGCAACACCACCGCGAACATGTTGTGCAGTGTCGTGTTCGCGAATCACCAGATCAATACCAATGACAGCAAGTATTAGTGCGAGTCGGCTAATTGCTTGACTGAGAAAAAAATTCTGTTGTGGGAGTCGAGCGTACGACGCACTCATCATCCATACTGCGGCAGGCATAGCAATGAGAATGGGCATCGACCACCGACGCAAAAGAACGTAGAGACAGCAAGTTGTTAATGCAATCACTATGAGCATAGCCAGATTGCTAGTTCGCCACACTGATTGTTGAGTGAACCGAGCAACGGTTGCTATGAGAGACGAAGACCCAGGCCCTTCGAAATTTAACGTTCTGCCGACAAAGTAGCTGACAACTCTGCCAAATTCTTGTAACCCACGATGAAGAAAGTTGTCTCCACTGACTACATAAATAGCAAGGTCATTGTTTCCATTCGAAAATGGCGCGCCATGACGAACACTAGGAAATCGCAGGTATGGATATAACCAAACAGAAAAGGCAGAGATCAAAAGACTGAAGCCAAGGAGAAATGTTCTGACTATCTGCTTTGTTTTAGCCCTTGCGTGATGAAAAATTTTTCTCCCAGGAATTACGAGAGAAAGTATCCATAAGGAAACAATGAACCATCTGCCCACAAGAATGTCATGCTCTGCGAGAAAGACTTGTAATGCAATAAGAAACACAAACCCACTGATACATGAGATAGTGAAGATGAAAGTTGAATTTTCAGAACATTCGTCAACTGCAATTGCCAACACAATGGGAAGTAAAGCAATCAGTAGATAAATTGCGTCAGACATAATGCGCCCAACTCTATGCAGAGAAAGAGTGCATCACCACTCGTTGTTCATTTCCTCTGGCTTGTAACTGCGGTACAGAGACGCTGGGAATCCAGGTTGTGGGGTATTCGACGCTCGTACTGCGGCAAAAAGATATTGCCCAAGATCGTTTTCGCGAAATTCAATAAGCGGCAGGACGTCATTGAATTTTGGATGATGTGAATGATCTTCACGATGTGCATCACCTGTAAAAAAAGTGTCAGCAGTGAAACCACAGAATTGCAAGAGGTGAATGAGTTCATGCATTGAATATTCACGGTTATGTCGGCCATATACGCCGTAGCCGGAATAAGGGTCATAGATACTTCGGCCATCAATCATGGCAAGAACATTTCCAAGCCGTGCGACGTTGGGTGTAGTTACTACTAACTTGCCATTTGGTTTGAGCACCCGGTGTATTTCTCTCAACGTATGAACTGGGTTCATCAGCAAGTGTTCAATAATTTCGCAATACAGAACTACATCGAAAGTATTGTCTTCGTATGGAAAGCGCGACTCTTCCATATTGAAATGGTCACATTCCAAGAGATCATGGTGAACTTCACCATTTGATTCCCACGTCAATGTCTGAGAAAGTTTTCCTTCACTGCCACCGAAATAGTTGGCAAGAGTAATGTCCATCTCTGTGTGCTCGCGCAGGAGCCATGAAATGAAGTAGGGGTTTGCACCCATTTCTAAGCATGTGCCTTTTTCGTCTTTGACAAGACTCCACGAGTGAAGAAAACGGAAAAGCGCATCGTAGACATATGGGTGTAGGTCGCCTTTGGCACCGTCATCAATCTGAAAACTCAGCATGACGTCACGAAGCGAATCTTCGGTGAACCCCTTTGGGAGATCAAATGCTTTAAAAGTCTGTGGGGTCAACCGGGGTATCGATACTGGCTGATTAGTGCCTCGAATTATCCGAAGGAAGGCACGTGCTGGTCTTTCGAGAGGGGTATTAAGAAGGGCAGACCTTGCAATGCGACGAATCATAAAGAAACTTTAGCCGAGCAGCTCGACAGCATGCGGAAGCTTGCTGGAGTCTTGGTCGCTACTTCGCACAACACGAAGCTTTTCTCATTGCCTCCTGTGTCAATTATTTCGGTGAGTGAGTTCAAATGCAATTGCAGTATGAGTAATGCCGACGACCTTCAACTTGAAGTCGTTGATGACGTATTGTTCTATGATTTTTCGTTCGTCAGTATCAAAACCTTCATCAAAATACAAGAGGTCTCCAGTATGGAGACTGTCGCGAAGCCATAACCATGCAAACTCTGTCGGTTCGTAAATATCTAGATCAAAAAGAATTAGTTTTGGGCGATTATCTATTGTCACCAAAGGTAATTGTTGCTCAACATCTCCCACGTGCCAGACAATGCGTGAGTCGGAAATATTAGGTGGCGTTGCATCAGAACTAAACGCTCCAGCATCTAAGTCGCGCCAGGCTCGAGGCAACCCTGTGAATCGGTCGAAACCATGCCAATTTTCAATCTCTTTTCCGCTTTTAGATATCCAGTAATTGGTTGCATATCCCCAAGCAACTCCGAACTCAAGAACGGTATGTGGACTTTTACCAGCTATGACCAAGTTGTGAAGCTCATTCCACAATTTTTCTCTCGACCAGTAGAAATTTACGGCTCCAAATTTATTCTCAACCCATGTAACCCATTCTTCACGCTCTGCCAATAAACGCACCCTGCGACGCAGGCTTGGTTTTTTCCGCATCAGTGATACAAGAAGAGAAAAGATTACGTTCCTTATTACTCGAAAAGGTTCCGTGTCTTGGTTCTGAATTGATTTATCTCGCACTTGTTACCTGGCAGACTGAATTTTGTTATAAAACTTGATTTCAAAGGGTATCTAACCAGTTGAGGTAATCGAGGTATCGTCTAATTAGTATTTGTTGAAGAATAGGAATTAGTTTCCAGAGCGCGACTAGACATCAGCGGTTCCCGTGTTAGACGTACGAGCATCAGGAACTCTGTTCGTTCGCAGATAGTTCACTCTGGGTAAAGTTGAAGTTAAGTTAACTCACTTTCAGCATCCTGGTAGACCCATCAAGTAATGTTTGCCCAATGAAAGTAGTGCTCTTAGCTGGTGGTCTCGGGACCCGTATGCGTGAAGAAACTGAGTACAAACCAAAGCCAATGGTTGAAGTCGGTGGCAAGCCAGTTCTGTGGCACCTCATGAAGTCGTTTGCCACCCATGGGCTCACGGAATTTGTGGTCTGTACTGGCTATCGCGGCGATGTCATCAAGGACTACTTTTTGA
>JBAXVL010000050.1:0-5755 GCA_037129095.1 Actinomycetota bacterium
AAGAAGGCAGCTCCTGCAAAGAAGAAGCCAGTTGCTAAGAAAGCAGCCAAGAAGGTTGTGAAGAAGGCAGCAGCACGCCGTTAACTCTTGCGCAGGTCTATTACCTGTGAATTGAAAACATCGAACAAAAGGTTCGGTTTGTTACGAAAGTGACAGACCGGGCCTTTTGTCATTGTTGGGAAAAGTTTCGCCATTCTTCTTCAGTCCAATGTTGACGCAATTCAGCAGTGACAAAATCAGTCACCCACCGCACCGTGTCAATCCACGGCAAGTCCTCTGACATCACTTCAGTAAAAGCCATTCCTTGCAAAAGCAACGACGCATCGTCAATTCCCAATTCAATTGGTTCACCTTCTGCAGGCGCAACTAACCGTGCTTCCAATTCAATGATGTGTTCGGTATTCCACATTGTGCTGGTCTCAGCATCAAACATCTGGTCGAGCATGATGCCCAAGATCTGCGACATCGCCATCACCGCTTCAGGTTCAAGATGAATTGTGCGTCCCTCAATCATGTGCGCTCTATCTATTAGTTGTGACTAGCCAAGTTTACGGAACGAGCATGGCTGTATCGCCACCACGTTGCAGCACTCACAATGAACCTCTACGCCAAAGCGACAGAGAAGAACCTCCGAGACGCAGCGACTGCGACGGAGTTGTATCTTGGAACTACTTGCCTTGATGCCCTGAGGGACCTTAACTAGCCCTTTTCGCACTGCATGTTCATTATTTGTTCACTGGTCAAAGAGTGAACAACTTGAATCCCTTATTTCATTGGCGCCCTCGGCAGGAATCGGACCTGCGACCTGTGGTTTAGCCTCGATCAATTGCTGGCTCATCCAAATTCTGTCCAATTTGCCAGTGGCGACTGATTTCAGTATTAGTTGGATGGGAATATGTGTCGATGCAAAGCGACGTAACACCAGAATCCACGGCGCCAGCAGTCGCACCTTCGAAACACCGGATTGTTATATGGATTCTCCTGGGTTCGTTGCCGATCATTCTCGCAATGGGTGTGTCGCTGGGTAAGGAACTCACGAGAGTGAGCAACCTCAGTCTCCAGGAACGAACAGTCGAATGGATGCGAGGGCACCACATGGGCGCAGTGATAAATACATTCGAAAATTCGTATTACAAAAGTCATCAACCTAAAGCCGGTGGAGCACCAGTGTTGTCACAAGTCGGCGTAACGGCTCTCGACAAGACACCTTCAGTGAGTGATGTACCTATCATCGATCCAAATGTTCCTGCTGCCATCGCTCCACTCAGCGCCATGCCTTTTTCAGGTGAGGGAATGTGGAGACCGTTCTCCGAGCCCGTTCATGGTCAGTACCCGATTCAAGCAACATTTCTTCGAGCCGATGCGATACACACCAGCGTGATTGATGCCATCGTGCATATCAACCAACACCTTGTGACTACCTACCTAATGCCTGGACGCACTATCCCAGGGAATACAAATCAACACCTCACTATCTCCCTTAAGGACCGTGTGACGTTTCTCGGAGGTTTCAACTCAGGATTTCGCATTGCTGATTCTCATGGAGGGTTCTACATGAATGGCAAAACCGCAAAGCCTCTCGTGACGGGACTTGCATCCTTCGTTGTTCACACTGATGGAACGATAAATGTTGCTCAATGGGGTCGTGACGAAACAATGAGCCCGAACGTCATTGCTGTTCGCCAGAACCTCGCGCTCTTGGTCGACAACTCCCAGGTAGTGAGTGGAGTTGACGACGTGAAGAATCGACGTTGGGGACACACCGTGAGTAACCAATTGTTCGTGTGGCGATCAGGACTAGGAGTCGACACTCAAGGAAATCTTCTCTATGCCGCAGGCGACGGACTAAGCGTGCGCACGCTCGCTGAACTTTTGAAACGTGCCGGTGCAGTACGAGCAATGGAACTTGACATCAATCATCCGTATGTGAGTTACAACATGTTCCAACATAGAGTTGATGGAACTATCGATCCCACACTCTCAACGAAATTACTGCCGAAGATGAAGAAGCCTGCAACGCGCTACTTGAGTGCCGATGACCGTGACTGGGTGGCACTTCTAGCCCGTCCTTGATTCAGGAGGATACTTGAATCCGTAATTTCGTTGGCGCCCTCAGCAGGATTCAGACCTACTTGCTACGTCGTCTCCATTTGGGCCAGTGGTATCGTACAGTTTCCCTATGCCGTCCTCTCCAAAACAAGCGCGAAGTATTGCGACGGAGCAGAACATGTTGAATGCCGCGGAAGACCTTCTTCAAAATGGAAACGCCGAGCACGTCACTGTCGAGAATGTCATTCGCCTTTCTGGTGCAACTGTCGGTTCCTTCTATGCACGTTTCGGAAATGTAGAGGGTCTATTTGCAGCCCTTCACCAGCGATACCTCACGTCGATATACGAATCAAAAATCATTGAGGCACTAAACCAGAGCGTTGACCAGCCTGACCTAAAAAGTGGGCTGCGACACGGCATCAAAATTCTTCTTGAATTCGCATATGAGAAACGTAAGTTGTTCGCCTATTTCATCACGCACCCCTCTGACGATGCTCTACTGATTCGGCAGGTTGGGGTCGAATCTATGGTGAACACATTGAAGGCGCATCGGAGTGAAGTCACACATAAAGACCTGAAGCGCGCAAGCGAGAACACGACTCGATTGATCTACCAGACTGTTCTCGGCATTGTTTTTCTTGAGCCAAGCGATTTCATTGGACGTACAACAAGTCTGTCAAGCCTGATTGATTCAACGACGCAAATGGCCTATGCATACCTGACTCACGACTCATAGGTCCCCACCCCATAAATATTGGTTTTAGAACTGTTATTCTAGAATTATGGTTTCAGTTTCGTCCTTCCTGTCGCAGTCGTGTGGTCGAAGTACACGCATTACACAAGCGGTCTTCTCTTTTCTTTTGGTCTTCGCTACAAGTGCAATAACAATTGCATCTTCGCCACCAGCTGTAGCCCTCGCTTCAACACCGACAGTTACTGCTCCGTCCGCTACCACTTTCACCAGAAATGCTGCTGGTCAAGAACCCGGCGACTTCGTTATTGCTAATTTCGGAGCAGAGGACACACTTTTGGTCTCTATTGGCTTGGTACACCCGCCCATTGGAACAAGTTTTGTTTTACCGATAACAACTGGTCTCACTCCAGGTTATGGCTACAACTTCACCGGAGAAAAAACTCAGATCTCTTTTACCGGTAGACAGGCAGACGCCAACGCGGCACTAGCTGCAATGACAGTGTCAACCAGTTCTGACGTCGGCGATGTGGTGTTCAGAGTGTCTGCATCAATACGAACAGCAAATGTGTACTTCAACCCGGTTAATAGTCACTACTACGAGTATGTCAGCACACCAGCTACCACCGATTGCAAAGAAGGTGCAGATGCTACGTGTGTCACGAATATCGAAGATGCAATCGCATCTAAGACACTGTTTGGCGCGCAAGGGTATTGGACCACAATTACTTCTGAACAAGAGAACACCTTTATTGCCAACAATATGTTTGCACCAAACATTGCTATTGGTCTCAGCGACCGAGAAACGGAAGGAACCTGGAGGTGGCTGCACGGCCCCGAGAAAGGTGAGTCCACGTTCTTCAACTGGGCCGACGGCGAACCCAACGATGCGAGCGGTTGCGGACTTGGTTCCGACCCTTTGACCTGTTTCCCTGGCGAAGACTACGTTGTCACTAATTGGGATAGCAGCGTGGGCCTCTGGAACGATTACGGAAGGCCCTACCATGACAATGAATTGTCATATATTGTCGAATACTCAAGTGACTGTTACTCACTGACTAACGACGTGTGTGTCGCTGACACTTTCTCTGCTTCATCTCAAGCGAGCGCCACTGTAACTAACTCCGTTGGTTCGGGGTTTGCTCGACCAGCAGAATTCCCGTCGGATATGCCTGCACCACCGTATGCATTTTTTAATTCAGTGTCATGCTCATCACCAGGAAACTGCACCGCAGTCGGAAGCTTCCAAGTTCCAATCGAGGGTCAGGAATCATCCACTAGCGATGCAATCACAATGACGTCAACTGAAGGTGTATGGGCGCCCGCGCGAACAGCAGTATTCCCCGTTGACATACAAAGCGAAGTCCACAACGCCAATTTTACCTCCATCTCATGTTCAACATCAGGAAACTGCACGGCAGTCGGATCATTCAAGAGTCGTGAAATTGGAGACGTCACAAGAGCATTCACCATGACAATGACTAACGACGTATGGGGCCTTGCACGCCAACCAGAATTGCCAGAAAGTGTCAAATGGCCACAATCAGAATCGGAAACTGCATCTCATTTCGGTGCCGACATATTGAATTCCGTGTCATGCGCATCACCAGGAAACTGCACCGCAGTCGGACACTTAATCAACTACACAACTGACGGCGGCGAAGCATTCACCATGACGTCAATGAACGGGATATGGGGTGTTGCGCGAGTGGCAGAAATAAGTGCTCAGTTTGAACCGCATAATGCAACCTTCAATTCAGTGTCATGCGCATCACCCGGAAACTGCACCGCAGTCGGCAAATTTTTAAACTCTTCCAATATGCAGGAAGCCTTTACGATGTCCATGGTCGACGGTGTGTGGGCTCAAGGGCGACCAGCAGAATTCAGAAATGGTGTGCACGGAAGTTACTATTTAGATGAATTCAACTCCGTGTCGTGCACATCACCAGGAAACTGCACCGCAGTCGGCAAATTCGTCAATCCGTTCTCCATGCTTGAAGCCCTCACAATGACAATGACGGATGGCATATGGGGCCTGGCACGACCCGCAGTTTTCTCTGCAATGGTCCAGAATGAAACGCGTGGTGGAATGTCTAATTCAGTGTCATGCACATCACCAGGAAACTGCACCGTCGTTGGATTTTTTGTCAACAGTGACGGATATTCAGAAGCATTTACACTTTCAATGGCAAATGGTACGTGGGACTTAGCTCGACCAGCGTCATTTGATTCTGGTGTGCAAATCCCTAGCCCAAATACAAACTTCACTTCGGTGTCATGCGCGTCACCAGGAAACTGCACCGCTGTCGGAAATTTTCAACCAGTTACTGGTGGCATGAAAGCCTTCACCATGACTTCAACGAACGGTGTGTGGAACAACGCGGTACCCACAGTGTTTGCAAGCTCCACCCACCAAAACGATTTCCCAGAATCACAACTCTCATCAGTGTCATGCGCGTCACCAGGAAACTGCACCATGGTCGGATCATTTCATGATCCAGTTGGATTTGAAGCATTTACAGCGACGTTTGCCTACGACACTCCTCTTCCACCGAGTGAAGGCTGGGAACTAGCGAGACCTTCAGAATTCCCCAATGGTCTCTTTGGCCTTTCGGAAATAAGTGTTACCTCAGTGTCATGTGCAACACCAGGAAACTGCACGGTTGTTGGAAGTTTTCAAGACATAACAAACAGCGTTCGAGCGTTCACCATGACATCAACGAACGGGGTGTGGGCTCCTGCACGAGCAGCAGAATTCTCTGACAATGTTCAGTCACCTGCGTATTCTGATGCACGTTTTACTTGGGTGTCATGTGCAACACCAGGAAACTGCACCGCAGTCGGACGCTTCGCAAATGTGTCCACCGGTTTTGAAGCATTCACCATGACATCAACCAGTGGCGTATGGTCCCTCGCACGACCAGCAGTATTCCCAACCGGCATCCAAAACGACTCCCCCAACGGACAATTCAACTCAGTGTCATGCACATCACCAGGAAACTGCACCGCAGTCGG
>JBAXVL010000051.1:0-5030 GCA_037129095.1 Actinomycetota bacterium
GCCATGACCCGTGCCAGCGAAGAGGGGATGAGAATCGCAGCGCCTATGCCTTGCGCAATGCGGGCAACAATCAGCAGTTGGACATTCGGTGCGAGTCCACAGATCATTGAGGCGATTGTGAAGGTAGCCGACCCGACGAGGAAGGAGCGACGGTGACCGACACGATCGGCGATCTTCCCGGCTGGAACGAGCACTGCGGCGAACGCGATGGTGTACGCGTTCAGCACCCACGACAGAGTCGAAGCCGGCGAGTCGCCGAAGGTGGCCTTGATGTCGGGAAAGGCCACGAACAGAAGGGTCGTGTCGAGGTAGGTCGCCAGCGCGGCGAGCCCGGCGACGGCGAGAATCACGCGTGCGCGGCGCTCGTCTTCGGCGACCGAGGCACTCGGAGGGGGACCGTTGTCCCCGTCGTCTGATGGATGGTTCATGGCTAGACCTCTGCCCTCCCTGGGATGTCATCACCCCATGTGCTCACCGTAATGACTTTGACTTGCAAAATGCAAGTCAAAGTATCCAACGGCTGACTCTCGCATATCGGTGTGGAGGGCGGGGGAAGTCGTACCCGGCATGGTCGAACCGGAAGTCAGTAGGGACCAAAGTCCCAGTGTGCCCGCCAAGTTACCCTCGGTAAATAACTGGGGCTGTCGTTGTGATTCTGGTGCAGAATCACGGTTGCGGGACGAGAGTGCGCCACAAAATGGTGTTGTTGGTTTTCAGGTTTGAACCCCAAATCAACTCGGCGTTGGCGTCCCACGTGATCTCGTTGTAACCATCTTTTACTCCGACTTCATCGGCGGTGTAGACAGTTGCTGTTGGCCATGTTGCGTCGTCAAAACTTGGCGAAGTCCATCCCGAGGGTTCTTCGAGATTTTCAAACTGACACTCGGTATTTGGATCTGCAGACTTTTCACACTCACTATTGAGCGGAGCAGTCTGTATGACGAAACCCCGCCAATCGCCGTTTGTCGTTGCGATGATTGCGCCTGTAGCAGTGTCGGTGAATTGCGCAACAAAACCGCCATCACCCATTTGTTGATTCGGTTCGCCGATGTATTCAAGACCGCTGTCGGTCTCTTTGTAATCCTTAGTGATCATGGCGATCGTGAGCGGGTACGTCGCAGTGAACGTTATTGTCTCGGCGTTGAATGATCGCTCGGTGGTAATTGGCACCGAGTCTTCGCCGACGAGTTGGCCATTCACATAGAGCGAAAACCAGTTATCGGCCCACACTTCGGCGGTGAAGGTCGATGACTGTGTGGAAGTAGCGACCGTGCTAGTCGGTTCTATGTCGAGAGTTGACAATGTCGTTGCAGTTGATTTTGGCGATGAACCACACGCTGCAATTGCAAGAATTGCAAACATCAAAACCGTTGAACGAAACAGTTTCATGATTTCCTCGAATATTTCTCGGTAGTAACGAGACCATCTATGTCGGTAAAAGTGAACTCAACGGTTGTATCGGTGACAATGTAAGCAACTTCGCCTGTTTTGCTATCAATTGTGTAACCAAGTTTGTACGAACCGGTAGTGATTGTTTCAAAACTGGTAATTGTTGCGCCAACCATTGGTTCTAGAGAGTCACGGAACGGACGGGTCGTCGGTTGAGGGTCGATCTGATCTTCAACCACATTCACAACTCCGCGTAAACCTCCGTTGATATACGGGTAGGTGCGAGTGCCGTGATAGTGATACGACCCGTCGGGCATTTCGTGTCCATTGAACTCATCAAGTTGTCCAACCGATGAGCCGTCTGGTTCGGTCTCGCCATAAATTGCGTAACCGTCAAGTGCGTATGCGATTGGGCTAGCTGCTCCAACAACTTCTTGCAAGTGCAACGGAGCAATGTGGTAGTGGTAATCGTCCGCACGGCCGGCATGTCCACCCCACTCGTCAAGTTCGCCAAAGAGATATGCATCATCACCACGATTGTTCAATGCATTAAAAATTGGCACACCATTGATAGCCAGAGCAATCGCACCGCGGTAGAGCTGAGTCTTTGCTGATATCGGAGTTTCGGCAACTACAGGAGTCACGGGAATTTGCCATGCGTTAGTTCCGATATACGACTGTGCTGTTGGCACTTGTTGTTGCCAACTTGTGATGCCGACCATCATGTTGTGTGTCGGTAGACCATTACTTTCAACCAGCCATAAATTTCCGTTATTGACGACTTTGACTGAATCGGCAAAATACTCGAATCCTGGAAGTGAGCCAATGGCTACTGTTGTAGTTGTCGGCGCATCAATCAATGAACTGGTGCTTGACCCTCCGTTTGACTTGCTGCATGCAGCAAGCAATGCAGCACCGATACCGATTCCTCCCAGTCGAAGTGCTGATCGACGAGTAACCATTGAAGATGGCAAATAGATATGGCTATGTTCGTGATGGGAATGATTTCCACACATCGTGAGTTAGCTCCTTGAATAGGTGACGGTCAGTGTGTCACTCGCGAGAGTGATGCCTTCGATCGCGTCCAATAGCGCAGCACGATCAACATTGGACGGATCAGATAATTCAGGTTCGCCCGACAGTGCGTAGACCGTGATGTTGTAGGCCTTCGCTCCTGGTCCTTTCGAACATGGAGGCGTATAGGCCAATTCTCCATTGACGCTGTTTGTGCCAACGATCGCGTCACCATTAGAACCGGCAGGCAATTCGTTGGTACTTGCGTCGATATTCCACAAAGTCCAATACCAGTGCCAATCTCCGGGTCCGGCTTGATGATCCATGAGGACTGCAAAACTCTCTGTTCCTGAGGGAGCGTTACTCCATGAGATGGGTGGCGAAGTCGAAGAGCCGTCGCAGGTGTAGTTGATAGGTAGCAATGCGCCGTCTTCCATGGCCGAACTTGAAACTGTGAACTCACTCGCAGGCGTTGTTGAAGGAGTCATCGAGATTGTTGTCGTTGTTGTCGTTGCAGAACCTGAACAAGACGAACCGACAAAGAAAAGGATCAGTAGGGCAGAGAACTTAATAAGTTTCACTCAACCACCAAGAACTGTCCCATGAGTCCACCGTCTTCATGATTGGCCATATGGCAGTGATACATGAATGGATGTTCAGAACTAGCAAAGTCGTCAAACTTCGCAACAAATTCAACTTTTTCATTCGGCATAAAATAAAAGGTGTCTTTCCAACCCTTTTCATGTTCGGGAACTTCACCAGTGCTTCGCGAGACAAGTGCGAATTGAACATCGTGGATATGAAATGAGTGTGAGAAAGTGCGCCCATTTTGAATCGCCCATTTTTCAATGGTGTTGAGTTTCACAGTTTGATTGATTGTGTCCATGTTGTAAGCGGAGTTATCAAATGTGAAAGGGGTGCCTGGTCCTTCGTCAGTGATGTTTATCGTTCGACTCGAGGTTGCATCGTTGGCAGTCCATAGTGTCAGGTTTGACAGCGATGAGGGGATGTCGGTGATCGCATCACTGGTTGCCTCAATGACATTGATTGCTAGCACATCAAAGGTCGTGTTGTTCAGAGTGCTTCCGAAAGTGTCACCACTTCCAGCTGGTTCGGCTCCGGCAAAGCCGAACGGTAGACCACCATTAAATGCCTGCAAAATCAAGGTGCTTCCAACTTCATCTTTGGAAAGATCAAGGATAATTTCGTATCGCTCGCCTGGATACACGATGAGTTTTTCAACTTGAACCGGAGTGCCCAGTAATCCGCCGTCGGTGCCGATGACATAGAAAGAACGTCCGTCGTTCAGTCCTAAGTTGTACCCGCGTTCAATTTCGCCGTTCAAAATTCGAAAGCGAACGAGTTGGGCTGGGAGTTCAACATTTGCGTTCAACGTTCCGTTCGTGAGCATTTCATCGCCGTAAGGAGTGACTTCTGTTTTAACGAATTCATTTGTGTCCGAAAATGTTCGGCTGGTCAACATGAGTGGGATGTCATCGACGCCGTAGGTTCGTGGGAGAGCAAGAGCAGATTCTTCGTCATCTTGCACAATGATGAATCCCCCAAGACCATGGTTCATTTGATCCCACGTCGATTCGTGCATGTGTGGGTGATACCAATAAGTGGCCGCATTGTTTTTAACTTCAAATGAAGGCGACCAAGTTTTGCCAACTCCAATGACTTGATGGGGTCCGCCGTCCATTTCGGGCGGTATATGAAAGCCATGCCAGTGAGTTGTTGTCTCTTCATCGAGATTGTTGGTGACATTCAGAGAGACGATGTCTCCTTTTTTCATAATGAGCGTCGGTCCCCAGAAATCGGTGTCGTTGTAGGCATACGTGGGAGTTACGGCGCCATCATGAAACTGTTTTGTTTTTATATTTGCGACAAGGTTAAAAGTGGTTCCCTCCAATATGGGCGGAATCCACAGGTTTCCTCCATTGGATGGTGTTGAGGTGTCGTTGGATGCAGTGCTAGGAGTCGATGGAGAAGAGTCCGCCTGGTCTTTGGATGAACAAGCGGTCAGAGCGATGGCCGCTCCGGCGATGAGGAATTGGCGACGATTAAGGAGGGGGAGGTTCACGAGACTGAAAGTATTTACCTAAGGTAAGAAACTGTTATGAGCCGTGTGAACAGCTGATGTCAGTTCAGTTACTGACCGTTCGCGACTCGCCAATGACTTCAGCGCAGAGTGCTTCAACATGTTGCACATCAACCCCAATTTGTGGGCGATATGAACTGACCAAATGAGTGATTGAAGGTTTGATTCAAAATCAACTTGCGATCGAGTCTCCGAACGTGCGGCTTGCCGGTTTTGACTGACCATTACAAATGTTGAGAGAAAGATCGCTTCAAGACTCACGATCATCGTCAGTAATCCAAACGGGAACTTGTCGAATTTGGCTGAAGCACCGACGAGTCCGACGTTGATTGCGATCCAAACGACGAACCAGACTGAATGCAGGTACACAAAATTGAGTGACCCGGCAAACTTCGTCACTCTGTCGGCGGCCTTATCTTGAGCGGTGTAAAAGCGCTTGAAGTGTAAGCGTTCATTACTGACACCCCAATGGTCGAGCTTGAACATCTTCCCGTCGACGGTTCCATCTGCCTCGTCGATGATGCGG
>JBAXVL010000052.1:0-4862 GCA_037129095.1 Actinomycetota bacterium
GGCTCATGCGTAATTCACGACTAAACACAAAATCCATATCGAAGGTTGGTGCATTTGCACTTGCTTCGCTTCTCATGCTCGGAGCATGTGGTAGCGATTCCAAGTCCGATACAGCAGCCACAACTACTCTTGCAGCATCAGATTGTCCATCAGCTGACATCAAAACTGCAGCCGACACAGAGGCTCAAGTAAACCTCATCGCTCTTCCAGACAACTGGGCAAACTACAAGGGAATCCTTGAGTCATTCCGTACCAAGTACCCAATGGTGAAGAACCCAGTTGCTAACCCAGACGGTTCAAGTGCAGACGAACTCACTGCAGTAGAAACGTTGAAGGGTCAAGCAGATATGCCAGACGCACTTGACGTGAGTCCTGCAATCGCACAAGAAGTTGACACCAAGGGCCTGTGGGCGCCATACAAGCCATGTGGCTTTGATGAGATCCCAACAGACATGAAAGATCCTGACGGCAAATGGGTTGCTGCGTACTACGGCGTAATGGCCATTGGCGCAAACGACACCATCGTGAAAACAGCTCCAACATCGTTCAAGGATCTTCTTGACCCGATGTACAAGGGACAAGTTGCATTGAATGGTGACCCTCGCGAAGCTGGTGCAGCATTTGCAGCAGTGATGGCAGCATCAATCGCTAACGGCGGATCATTCGACAACATTCTTCCTGGTATTGAATACTTCGCAAAGCTCAAGGCAGCCGGCAACCTCACTGGTACCGACGTGACTGAAGCAACTGTTATCTCAGGTGACACACCAATCTGGATTGACTGGACATACAACTATCCAGGTCTTACACCGAAGTTGACCGAGAACGGAATCACAGTTTCCATCAAGGTTCCAACAGATGGTGTCTACGGCGGTTACTACGCACAAGGCGTTGTTGCTGGAAGCCCACACCAGAACGCAGCAAAGTTGTGGATTGACCACATCATTTCTGACGAAGGTGCACTTGGCTACATCGAAGGTGGAGCAATCCCTGCACGATTCGCAGCTCTTGAAGCAGCAGGAAAGATCACAGACGACATGAAGAAGAACTTGCCAGAAGCATCATTGCTTGAAGGTTTGAAGTTCCCATCACAGGCACAAATCACCGCAGCCAAAGATGTTTTGGCTAAGCAGTGGGGCCCACTCGTCGCAGACAAAAAATAGTGTCAGAGCTCGATTTCCCTCGGCTGGTCTCCCCCGACCTGAGGGAAAACGTAACTGGAGGCCCGGCGGGTAGCCGGGCCTCCTCCACGTCTGGCCACTGGTCACCGTCGTTGGTATTGCCGTTAGTGCCTTATTTCCTGTTTGTAGGGCTATTTCTGGCAATGCCAACAGTGGTGTTATTCACCAAAGCTTTTCGCCCTGTGACAGGGTCCACCACATCAGCAATGGTGGAAGCGATGAGCACATCGAATCGCTCATCATTTATTTTCTCGCTGAAGTTGTCGCTGTATTCAGCAATACTTGGCGCACTCATTGGATTCCTGTTTGCACTTGCTGCAACGCGCATTGAACGCCCTCGCCGCTTGCGCAATTTGGTCACAGGGTTTTCAGGTGTTGCTGCAAACCTGGGTGGTATTCCCTTGGCCTTTGCATTTATTGCATCACTTGGTGCACAAGGACTCTTTACTCGCATCTTGTACCACAATGGCCTTGACCTCTACGGCAATGGTTTCAAGATCTACGACTTCTGGGGCATTGTCGTTGTCTATTTATATTTTCAAATTCCATTGATGTTGTTGGTGATGTTGCCCGCTATCGATGGGTTACGCCCTACGTGGCGCGAGGCTGCAATCAATATTGGCGCTTCACCATTTCAGTATTGGCGCCGTGTTGGCTTGCCTATTTTGACGCCATCGCTGTTGGGTGGCACGTTGTTGTTGTTTGCTAATGCGTTCAGTGCGTATGCAACGGCCTATGCGTTGTCAAGTGGCGGCTCACGGTTGGTGCCAGTGCAGATTCGTTTCTATCTGCAGGGAAACACCATTACAGGTAAAGGCAACCTTGGATATGCGCTTGCAGCATGGATGGTGTTGATCTTGCTGTTTGTGATGACTGGGTACTTGCTTCTTCGGCGACGTGCAGAACGATGGAGAACCGCATGAACAAGCGCCGAACAACGTGGGAATGGCCCGTCATCATTGTGGTGGGCGCATTCTTCATAGTGCCCATGTTGGCAATGACTCGCTTTGCCATGCAACGCGTACCGATGTCTCTGTTGGGTCGTAAGACCATTCTTTCGCGGTGGACTATTCGTGGGCTAATGAACACCATTAGTGACGACAAGTTTCAACCAGCCTTCTTACTTAGCGTGCGATTAGGTGTGGTCACCGTTCTTGTTGTTTTGGCATTGCTGCTACCCACTGTTTTGTGGCTTCACTTGCGAGCGGTGCAATGGAAAATGGTCGCAGAAGTTGTCTCGTTGTTGGCATACGTCGTGCCACCAATTGCGTTGGTTGTTGGCGTATCAGGTGCGTACCGCGACACCGTGCCCTGGATTGTGTCGAGCAACTACGGTCTTGTGCCGCTGTATGTCATTTTGTGTTTGCCATTTGCATACCGAACCCTAGATGTGGGGTTTGCAGCACTTGACCTGCACACATTGGTCAATGCGTCTCGCTCTCTTGGTGCTTCGTGGCAACAGACTTTTCGTAAAGTATTGATTCCGAATCTGTGGACCGCAATCTTGACAACGTCGTTTCTGGCGTTCGCTGTTGTGATGGGCGAATTCGCTATTTCTTCACTGCTGTTAAAGCGCACACTGCCCACATACATGGTGGAAGCCCAGGGTCGTGAACCTCAGGGCGCAATGGGAGTCGCTTTGTTATTGCTGGTTCTCACCACTGTTCTGTTTATGGTCCTTGGCCGTATACAGAAAAAATCTCCGACATCATCTTCACAAGAAATCAGAATCACACCATGAGCCAACTTGCATTTGCCCACGTTACGAAAAAATACGGCGACCTTGAGGCGCTGTCTGCATTCTCATTGTCTATTCAAGAGGGTGAATTGATTTCCATCCTTGGCCCTAGTGGATGCGGAAAGACAACCGCATTGCGAGTCGCGGCCGGATTTGAGCAATGTGACGCCGGCCAGTTGACAATGAACGGCAAGAACATAGAGCTCGTTCCTCCCCAAAAGCGCAACATGGGAATGGTGTTTCAGAGCTACAGCTTGTTTCCGCACCTCACTGTTGCAGAGAACGTTGGATTCGGTCTTGCCATTCGCAAGATGGATAAGAAAAAGCGCGCGTCTGTGGTGTCTGACATGCTCGACCTCGTGCGACTTGTTGATGTCGGACATCGGTATCCGCACCAATTGTCTGGTGGGCAACAACAACGCGTGGCTTTGGCTCGTGCGTTGGCTATTGAACCAACAGTGCTGCTACTGGACGAACCATTGAGCGCACTAGACGCAAAGGTACGTGTTGAAGTGCGTGAAGAGATTCGTTCATTGCAGAAACGAACCGGCACCACCACATTGTTTGTTACTCATGATCAAGACGAAGCGCTCACTATTTCTGATCGTGTGTGCGTAATGAGCAATGGCGTGATTCAACAAGTAGGCACGCCACAAGAGGTATACGACAACCCGAGCACGGCTTTTGTTGCAACCTTTATCGGTGAGACGAATGCGGTGGTGATTGGTGGCCACGCAGTTTTGGTGCGGCCCGAGCACACACGTGTCGTCAGTGACGCAGAACCAAATTCCTTTCGCGGGATTGTGCAGAGCTTTTCTTTTGCTGGCCCACTGAAGACTGTGGTGGTTCGGATGTCAGTTGACGAAAGCCTTGTCCGTGCAACGATGACGAACACTGTTGGTTCTGACTGGACCATTGGCCAAGAAATTGGGGTCATCTTCGACCACGTTCTTCGCCCCGCCGACTAGTCGCGGTTGACCCTTTCGGTCTTCACCCCTACACCGTTGTGGTTAACTTCAGATATGACAGAAGCACCTGGCCAGGACAGAGAACTCACTCTGCAGCGCTTGCACAAACTCAGTAGAAAACAATTCATGGACGACCTCGGTCGTTATTATGCAGAATTGCGGAAAGACCCAGAGCGCTTAGAGCGCGAAACGCGCGAAGACATGGAATGGCAATTGGGCGTTGCCTTATCTCACGAAGATGAGGACCGGACTAACTAGTCGCGGTTGGTGACTTGGCCGTGCATAACTAGGCCGTAGTCGGGCATGGTGATGATGCGCAGTGCGGCACCAGCAAGTACCTGGTCGCGTACGTCTTCAAGAGCGTCGTCTGGCTTGTAGCGGTTGTTGATGGTGCCCATGTCGGCTTCGACGATGCCGTCTGCGCCGATGAGGCGAAACACGTCAATGAGCATTGCTATTTCAATGCCGTAGCCGGTGACGAAGCTGAGGGAATGTGCGAGGTTTCCTTCAATGGCTACTTGACCGCTGAGTGGTTGTGAGAGATATGTCAGTTGTGGTGCTGCACGACGAAGAAGAGGCCGGCCGACAAGTTCTGTTACACGGCCGGCGGGAATATCGCGTGGTTCGCCGTGTTCATCTACACGAACAAAGCCGCCTTTGATGAACGAGACATTGGGTTCGCCGATGTGTTGCGTGAGAGCAGTGATGTGATCAATACAGATGTTGCCAAGGTCAGCATCAAGAAAGACATACCAGTCAGCAGGGACAGCATGAACGCCGCGATACAGCGAATCGCCTTTACCTAAGACAGGGCCAAGTTCTGGTTGCAGGCTGGGAATATGAAGAGAACGAATGCCATATTGCAATGCTTCTTCTGCGGTGCCGTCGGAAGAGCCGCCATCAAGAACGGTGGCAGAAGTGACAACGCCAGCATCAAGTGCTTCGCGCATAACTAAAGCGGTGCGCGCCATGGCC
>JBAXVL010000053.1:0-4409 GCA_037129095.1 Actinomycetota bacterium
CCAGTCCCACCACAGAGGGCTAGAGCCACGAACTCGCGGTGGTAGTTCCAGTTGTACACCAGCGTGTTCCACCACGTTGACTGGGTTGTCTTGATGCATACCGCGCAGGTTGTTTGGAATGTTATCGATGTCGTCAATGATGGTGTACGCCGGAAGATGTGTACGCAATGTTGCGCCGAGGTGAGATGCAAGACGGCGGTTGCGCCCACCTAGGAGTAGTGATGTGAAGAAACCCGCGCGACCAAAACCATGCACAGTGATCACAATATTTACATGTGACAGAAAAGTTGCGAGTACAGGTGATTGATCAGCTGTGACTGTGTGTGATGGAAGATGCCATTCCAGATTGTCGGGTAACTGAATTCCGTAATACGAAGCACCAGCACGTTCTGCCGCACGCGAAGCAATGATGTCGGTCATTTCTTCAAGCGCACCACCATGAAACGCCATAAACCCAAATGTTGACCGCAATGTCGACTCTTCGGTGACGTTGTCGTACTGAAGTAGTTCAGACAGGTTCATGGTTACTTGCTCTGAAGTGAAGTGCGGCGGATAACGAGACCGGCAGTAGTGATGATGAGACAGAAAACAATTAGTAATGGATACACGCCGGCATCTTGTAAAAATTGTGCAACTTGAGTTTGCCAATGTTCAACTCGAGATGTCACGCCGTCTGACCCACGATCGGTAATTGCACCTAGCCAGTACCACGACAAATAAAGACCGGTCAGTAAGACGAACGCTGCCGATACTTTGTCGAACCACTTGAAGCTTTTCTTCACTGCAGTGACTAAACCAACACGGGCAAATGCCAATGCAACCGTGAGTGACGTAACAAGGAGACCCATGCCAAGGCCGTACAACACAATACTGATGACACCAGAGACAAAACCGTGGCGGTTAATAGAGCCAAGGATGACTGAAATGAGTAGGCCTATTGTGCAACCAATAGACGCAATTGCGTACACAATGCCGAACAAGAACATGTTCCATGTAGTGCGCTTACGTTGCACCGAAACATCTGGCTGTGAGATAGGTAATTTCCAGCCGAACAGCATTGCAATGCCCATTGCAATCAATGCAACGCCAATGACAAGTGCGGCATACTTCGCGTTGTCGCGAATAACTGTTGTAAATGCTCGCGAAATAATTCCGACTATCAGGAACAGACCGATGAACCCAGATGAGACTGCGATACCAACGCTGAGACCACGTCGCAATGTTGTTGTCTTGTTTTCACCTTCACGATTGAGTTCAGTACCGAGGTAATACACAAGGTATGTAGGTAAGAGAACAAAGCCACACGGGTTCACGGCCGCCATAACGCCCAGGATGAAGCTGTATGCGAAGTTTCCCTCGAGTGCAATCATGGAGAGACTTTCAGGTCATTTTTCAGAATCGAATCAATGTCGATCGATGTGATTTCACCAGTTCGTCGAGTGATGATTGTTCCGGTTTTATCTAGAAAGAAGGTGGCGGGAAGTGTTGCAACACCTGCTTTGGCAACTTGTGTTCCGTCGTCAATAAAAGAGGGGTACTTGATGTTGTACTTCTTCAAAAATGCAGTCGCAACTTCGCGTGAGTCATTGGGGTTAATGCCGATGAAGTCAACAGTGGCTGAATATTGTGCGCTTGAAGCCGAGAGTGCTGGCATTTCTCGTTTACATGGTTCGCACGTTGAGAACCAGAAGTTCACCACCATCGGCTTGCCAGCAGGACGAATGGTTCCTTTTTCGCCGGTTGCATTGTCTACCAATTCAACGAACGGAAATTTCTTACCCGTGTTGTTGGCATTCGTACCGATGGTGGATGGCAACGTAGTGACGGGTTGATTGAGATTGACGTCAACGTTGTTGGTAGGCCGACGAAGAGCCCACCCACCAACAACGCTGACAAGTAGTACAAGGAAGGGAACCAGAAATCGTGCGGTACGGCGGTTCCACTTCATGTACTTAGGCTACGAGGTGACGTGGAATTGGTACCTCTTCGATGACAAGTGCAGGGCGGATCTTGACGGCTGGACGTCCACGAGGACGCCGGACGCCCACGATTCTGCCCATCTCAAGTTGTTCGCCTCCCCAGACTCCCCATGGCTCTTCGCGCTCGAGAGCGCCAGAGAGACATGCTTCTTGCCCAGAGCACTTTGAACAGATTGCTTTTGCGCGCTGCACGTCGACCCACTCATCTGAAAAGAAGAGGTAGCTCAAGGTGCCGTTGCCGTCTGCGCAACGCTTGGCGGACAGGATGAGGGGCTGCTCTGTGAGCGTTGTGCCTCCCATGTCGGTGTTGATTGATGTGTACATGTTCTCTGTTCCTTTCGAATGGGTTGAGATCTTTGGTAGGTGGGCGGATAAAACAAAAAGGCCGCTCGGGATAATTTCCCGGCGGCCACGTAAGTGTGTGTTGTGATCTTGTGTTAGATCAGAAACCCACGGGGCTGCCGGGTGCGACGCTTATTGGCGTGTTTCGCTGCCGGTGACGACCACATGGCATATGCGTGATCGACCACTGTTGACGCATAGGTAAACGCCACGGCTGTTGCCGTGGTACCCATAGTTGCGGTGGTCAGGTTGTTACGCATGAGAAGTCCATCAAACCATCTGATGTCGCCAGAGTCAACTGATTTAATGAAACCCAGTACCCATATGGGTTTTACCCACAGGGGTAGGGTGACTAGATGTCGTTTCGTGATGCCGCTCTGAGTTTTCAGATGATTGAGGGCCCCGGATCAGGACGGCAATTCACTGCCAGGCGTCGAGTGCGTCTGGGGGATGCAACACCTAATGGCCGCTTGCGTCTTGATGCAGTGGCGCGGTATCTCCAAGATGTCTCAAACGATGACACGCGCGATGCGGACTGGAGCGACCCGCATTGGTGGGTAGTGCGTCGCACCGTTATCGACGTGCATCAGTTTCCTGAATACATGCAAGAGATTGATCTCACCACCTGGTGCGGCGGAATCGGTTCGCATTGGGCCGAACGTCGTACGCGTATTAGTGCAGTTGATGGTGCGCCACTTGTTGACGCAGCATCGCTATGGGTGCACGTTGATGAGACAACGATGCAACCAAGCAAAGTACCAAATGATGTTGTTGATATTTTGAGTGCTTCTGCGGGTGGGCGCGATGTGAATGCTCGTCTCTTGCTGCGCGACAAGTTGTTTGACGAAGCAAATGTTGAAATGGCACCGTGGCCTTTACGGTTTGCAGACTTTGATGCCGTGGGCCATATGAATAACGCCGCGTACTGGGTCATTGTTGAAGAGTTTCTTGCAGCACACCGTAATGTTCGCGCACCGCTTCGCACAATCGTGGAACATGTAGTGCAAGTAGAACCCGGGCAGGAACCGATTCGGCATATTGCAACGGGTGATGATGACCTTGAGTTACAACTCCGCGTTGGTGCCACTATGCACGCTGCTATGTGGTGCGGAGTTAATCCTTAAGAACGTATTCGTACGCGCCGTCTTTGTCGCGGCGTTCGAAATCACCAAGAATACGTAGGTGTTCAAGATGTGCGTACGCTTCGCTGTCAGCCATTGAGCCTTGCGCACGAGGTGAGAACAAGTGAGTAGCAAACTCCATCACGGTTGCAGGACGACTGAGGTCTGCACTTGTGTCGCGAAGCTTTTGTAACCGCTCGACATGGTGATCTTTGATTGCTTGCACTCTGTCGCCCACATTTCCAAACGGGGTTCCGTGTGCTGGCAATGCAATATTGATCTCGTTAGCAAAGTTGCCAATCTTGTCGAGCGAGTCAAAGAACAAAGTCAGCGGGTCACCGTGTGCGGTGAGACCACTGATGTGGGGTGTAATAGTGGGCAACACATGGTCGCCGCTGAGAAGAGTGCCTGTTTCTTGATCAAAGAGACACAAATGATCATGCGTGTGGCCAGGTGTGTGTACGGCGATCCATTCACGACGGGCGAATTTCATTCGGTCTGATTCATTCAGACGAACAGATGGCTTTGGCACCTTCATCAGTTTCGGAAACCGGCGTGCAACGCTCATGCGCGCTTTACGTTGCCATGGCATGTCCATTGCCGGTCCCCCCCATGGTGGTGGGTCAAATGGGCTGCGCATCATGAGTGCAAGTTCTTCTGCATCAACGTCAGGCGGTTCAGTTGGGTCGTAGAACGTGCGGAACAAGCGATGGGTGATGATGTCAGCGCCTGATTCATTTTGCAGTCGAGCTGCACCGCCGTAATGGTCGGGATGGCTATGAGTGACAATGATTGAATGCACGCGTTTCATCGGCACACCAATTGTTGCCAAACGACTAGTGAGCGCTGCCCACGATTCTTTTGTAGGAAGGCCAGGGTCTACAACGGCAACGCCACGCTCGTCTTCCAACACGTACATGTTTACGTGACCAAGACCAGTGATATTTGCTGGCAACTGTGTGCGCAA
>JBAXVL010000054.1:0-4373 GCA_037129095.1 Actinomycetota bacterium
GTTTCGCTATTCGTGAAGGTGGCCGTACTGTTGGTGCTGGCCAAGTCACAAAGATTTTGAAGTAGATCAAGATGGCAAGCAACAGCATCCGTATCCGCCTCAAGGCATTCGATCACGACATCATTGATAAGTCGACTCGAATGATCGTTGAAACAGTGCTTCGCACAAATGCAAAAATCCGTGGGCCAATTCCATTGCCAACAGACAAGCATCGTTTCACCGTTATTCGTGGACCCCACATTGACAAGGACTCACGCGAGCACTTCGAGATGCGTATTCACAAGCGCCTGATCGACATCGTCGAGCCAAACAGCAAGACAATCGATTCGCTTCAGCGCATCGAACTGCCAGCTGGCGTTGATATCGAGATCAAAATCCAGGGATAACTTTCCCGGACAATTCATTGTCTTTCAAAAGGCACGACCCAACGGGTCGTGCCTTTTGCATTTCTTACGAAATTCTTGCGATTCCTGCCGCAGGTTCTTGGTCATTTTGGGTAGATACTGAAGACATGAGTTTTGATTCCCATTGGGCCGATACCCCTCCTGCAGCTCCCTCTACACGTGTACGTGGTAACCGCGTTGTTGCGCTGTTGCTTGTCCTCGCAATGTCTCTCGGTGGAGGCATAATCGGCGGTCTCATTGGGGCCAAGGCCTCGGATAGTTCATCGAACGGTGGACCACTTGTCACAGCAGCACCGATCAAGCCGCAAAACATTGGCAAAACAGATGTGGCTCGCGCTGCAGCAGCTATCGCTCCAAGTATCGTCACCATCGACAGTCTGTCAGGCACTGGTGAATCAATCGGCACAGGCATCATCGTGTCGAGTGATGGTGAGATCATCACCAATAACCATGTCGTAGAAGGCACCGAAAGTGTTCGTGTTCGCCTGAACGGAACGACAGCTCCCATTACCGCAAAAGTTTTAGCAACTGATGCCGGCAATGACATGGCACTTATCAAGTTAGAAAATGCAAAAGGTTTAACAGCCGCAACATTTGCTGACCCAGCAAGCATCGCAGTGGGTGACCCCGTTGTGGCTGTGGGTTATGCGCTCGCACTTGATGGTGGCCCAAGCGTCACCGCAGGAATAGTTTCGGCGCTCAACAGAACTCTCACTGATAGCAACGGAGCTTTGAATGGCCTTATTCAAACAGATGCTGCTATTTCTTCTGGTAACTCAGGTGGGCCACTCATTAACTTGAACGGTCAAGTCATTGGCATCAACACTGCAGTTGCAAATGGTGATAGCAATACCGCAGCTAACAACATTGGTTTTGCAATTGGTGTGGCAGAAGTACAACGAGTCGCTGCACTCTTGCGTGCTGACGCAGGTGGTGCGGTTCGTGCTCAGGGTTATCTCGGTATCTCATTGACCGATCGCAAAGATGGTGGTGCCGGTGCAGTGGTTGCAGAGGTGCAAGCAAATTCTCCTGCTGACAAGGCCGGATTAAAGGTGAACGACATTGTGTTGCAGATCAATGGGCAAGTTATTACCGGTCAAGGAGCCTTAATCGCATTTGTGCGTGACTCTGCACCTGGCGATGTCATCAAGATCAAAGTTGAACGCGATGGCGTTACGAAGGACCTGACAGCAACCTTGGTCTCGCGGCCGAAGGGCTAAGTGCAAGCGCAAGTTATAGCGCAATAATCGGAAAATCTCCGGTGGTAAACCTCCCTGTGAATCAATGGCAGTATTCAGCGGGGGAAATTATATGGACATGCATTTTGCGACGATTTGGGAATCGTATGCCGATCAGTTGGGCGACGTACCAGCTGTTATCGATGGACACAAGCGACTGTCGTGGTCGCAATACGACGACCGTGCGGCACGTATTGCTGCGGCATTGACTGCAGCTGGGCTGGGGCCTGATGACAAATCTGGGCTGTACCTCTATAACAGTGCTGAATATTTGGAAGCTCACTATGCGTCATTTAAACAACGCGTAGTGCCAATCAATGTCAACTTCAGATATTTAGGTAATGAACTTGAATACTTGCTAGACAATGCCGATTGCAAAGCGTTGTTCTATCACGCGTCGCTTGCCGACAGAGTTGCAGAAGTCGTGAGCAAACTTCCATTGCTCCGTCTCATTGTTGAAGTTGATGATGGTCCAGCAACAGCAGTCGTACCAGGTCGAGTCAAGTATGAAGATCTGATTTCTGCGCATGAGCCAGCGCCACGCATAGAGCGTTCAGGTGAAGACATCTACATGCTGTACACCGGCGGAACAACGGGAATGCCAAAAGGTGTGATGTACACCATGGGAAGCCATACACAACAGTTTGTTACTAATGGTCTTGTTGCATTGGGTTTGCCGCTCACCGATGATTGGCGCGAACTTGCACCATTGATGAGTGAAGTAAGAAAGCGTGACGGTACATACGTTGTAGTTCCTTGTTGTCCACTAATGCACGGAACAGGAATGTGGATTGGTGCAATGATTCCGCACGCGGTCGCAGGCACTGTGCTCATTTTGCAGAATCGCAAGTTTGATGCAGATGAATTGTTGTCTCTCGTTGAAAAAGAACGCGTACAGAATGTCGTCATTGTGGGTGACGCTTTTGCTCGGCCAATTGCTGACGCACTTGATGCTGCGCAACGAGCAGGGAAGAGGTACGACACATCCTCACTAACACGAATGGTTTCATCTGGCGTGATGTGGACGACAGAAGCAAAACGTCGCCTCATTGACCACATTCCACAAATTGCGTTACTTGATGCCATGGGAAGCACGGAAGGCAGCATGGGTGCGAGTGTGATGGTGAAAGATGCCCCTGCTGAAACTGCAGTTTTTATGGTTAATCCGGCCACAAAGCTCTTTGATGAAGATGACAACGAAGTGTTGCCGGGCAGTGGTGGAACTGGGAAAGTGGCAAGCGGTGGCCATGTGCCAATTGGATACTTCAAAGATCCAGAGAAATCTGCGCGTACGTTTCGCACGATTGGTGGTGTGAATTATTCATTCCCTGGTGATCTTGGAACATATGACGAAAATGGAAGTCTTGTGCTGCTTGGTCGTGGTAGTCAGGTCATCAACACGGCGGGAGAGAAAGTATTTCCTGAAGAAGTTGAAGAAGCTGTCAAGCGAAATGTTGGAGTTCGTGATTGTTTGGTTGTTGGCCTTCCCGATGAGAAGTTTGGACAAATCGTTGTTGCCGTTGCTTCGGTAGATCCTGGGATCACCCTCAGCGAAGCAGATGTTATTGCGTCAGTGAAGAAACAATTATCTGGATACAAGGCACCTAAACGTGTTGTATTTGTTTCTGAAGTGCCACGTGCACCAAATGGTAAAGCAGATTATCCCGGCGCTCGCGCCCTAGCTGAAAAGTAAAATCTTCATGGATCATCTCGATGCACATCTCGGAGGACATCGTCCGTTTGGTTTGAACTATTGGCCAATGCCAGAAGATGCACCACCAGTTGATATTCCCCGCGAGTCGGTTCGCTTGGTCACACCTGATGGCGCGTTAGTTCGTGGATTGTTGTGGACACCACCAAATGGCAAATGGAAAACGGCAGTGATCTTGTCGCATCCCCGTGGCGATTTCAGCGTGCATTATGCATGCCCGTTGTTAGCCGCTGCTGGTTATGCAGTGTTCGGATTTTCTACGCGATATCTCAACAACGACACAGATTGCTTGCATGAAAATTGCATCATCGATGTCAAAGTTGCACACGATGAAATGAAACGTCGTGGAGCAGAGTCCGTCATCTTGCTTGGTAACTCAGGTGGTGGTTCGCTCATGGCGATGGCACATGCTGAATTAGGAATCGGTGATGGTTGGGTTGGCATGGCTGCTCATCCCGGTGAAGGTGTTTTCATGTTGCAGGTCATTGACCCTTCGGTAGCCGATGAAAATGACCCGTTCAGCCGGGTGCCCGAACTTGATATGTACAACCCCGATAACGGATGGCGCCCGTGGCCAGAGCCAAGTTCGTATGATCTCGACTGGCTAGCCAAATATCGACAAGCTCAAATTGCCCGGGTGGCCCGAATTGACGCCATTGCCAAGCAAGCCATAACTGATGCAGAAGCCGCTGGGAAAGCCCTCGAAGGAATTCACAAAAGCACACACTTAGAGCAATGGCGCGAGCAACGAGCCCGTCGAGTCTTTTCGAAATACCACACGATTTACCGCACTTTGGCCAATCCGGTCTATCTCGACCTCTCTTTAGAGCCAGATGAGCGGCCAATGGGGTCACTTTTTGCCTTTCCGGACCCCTTTGAGGCTAATTATGGCCGAGGTGGGTTGGCCCGGACCATGACCTCGCGCGGCTGGCTCAGCACCTGGTCGGGACTTTCCAGTCATGCCAAACTGGCTGACACGATGCCCCATATAAAGGTTCCCACCCTGCTTTTACACCCCAC
>JBAXVL010000055.1:0-4194 GCA_037129095.1 Actinomycetota bacterium
TGAAAAAAATCACACGTAGTTCAAAGTCCAAAGGGGGACCAATGAACCGTACGAAGGCAATAGGCATAGCCCTGACTTCGGTGCTCCTAGGTGGTGGTGCACTAGCACTCGCGGGGTATTCGCTCGCAAGCGCAACCCCTCATCAAACAGCACAAAAGTGTGTTCCTAATCCGACGAAAGTTGGACACTGCACATTAACTATTAGCTCTTACCCTGACTCACTTGCGGGTGGTCACGGCAAAGATGGTGGCGCGCACCCTGACTGGGTCTCGTACCTCAATCAGGATCTCTCAGTTCCGGCAAACACTGTTGTTGACATGGTTGTCAATCAGTATGACGGTGGTGAAGTTCTAAACAACATTTTCTTCGATCAAGTAATGGGAACAATTGGAAACGTTGCAAAATACGACGGCGTGACGTTGTCAAAGGTTGCTCCAGACCATGTTGGCCACACATTTACTCTTCGTGGTTACCCAGGACTTAACGGACAGAGTGGGAAGCGAATATTCCTGAATGTTCCACTTATCGCAAACGAGGGTGAGAATGCAGTGAAGATCGGCTCAGGTGAGTACCCGAAGCCAGTTGTCATCGAGTTCTCATTCAAGGTTGGCTCCAAAGGTGTCTATCAATGGAACTGTGAATACCCATGCGGAAGTTCTCGTGTTGGACAATTTGGTTTTGCCATGGCGTCGTACGGCTACATGGCCGGAACACTCACGGTTGAATAGGAAGAGCTCATGACTAATTCAAATGACAACAAGAAGTCGCTTAAGTCCTTCTATTGGCTGTGGGCAATTCTCACTGCTCTAGGAATTGCGGTTTCACTGTACGCACCCGGGTACCTCATGCCCGAGTCAATGAGCCAAACAATGCACCTCTCAGTTCTGACAATGGTGGTCTTCAGTGTCGCAGCAGCTCCAGTGGCAGCTGGTGTGTACGCGGCAGCGCTCTACATCCTTCGCAATTGGACGCACAAGGGCGACACTGTTCCAGCAGCTGGTCCAGCATTTCGTGAAAGTGGCAAAGTTGTAATTACTTGGACGCTTACATCGGTGCTGCTAACTGTGTTTCTCCTTATTTGGGGTCTCGGCGCACTTGCTGCTGATAGCGCTGGATCAACAGCTAATCCGCTCGTTGTGAAAGTTGTTGGCCAGCAGTGGGTGTGGTCGTTTGAGTATCAAGGGCAAAACGGCACAACTGTTATGTCCAATGATCTCTACCTTCCAAAGGGTCGAGAAGTTTTGTTCCACGTCACATCACTCGACGTAACACACGGCTTTTGGGCACCACAGATGGGTACTCAGGTTGACGCGAATGATGAAACAATCACCGACCTACATGTCACGCCAAACAAGCTTGGAACATTCGATGTGCGCTGTACGCAGTTTTGTGGTCTAAACCACGCATTCATGGTGACGCAAGGACACGTTCTTACGCCATCGGCATTTACTACCTGGCTTAATGCACAGCCAGCAAGGTCATAGGGGGAACAATGACTACAACACTTGAACACAAAGCACCAGTGATTAAACACGAAGGTGGCGGACTTGCTCGTCATCAGAACTTTCTCACTGCGATGATTGGTGGAGTGGCAGGAGCATTTATTGCTTGGGCCATTTCTCATCACTTCTTTGCTCAAGATGTAAGAACAACCAGTGACGCTGTTGCAGTCCTTACTGGGTGCGGTTGGATTGTTGGATTCTGGCTTGGAATTGGTGCGCTCAACGCACCACTTGCCTGGTTGATTGGTAGCGATCAGACCCGTAAAGATCAGTTGTACTACGCAGGTGAAGACCAGGGAACTAAGCGTTACTGGAAGTACTGCACCGACCACAAGGTTGTTGGTGTTCAGTACATTGTCATGACCATGGTGCTGCTTGGTGCTGGTGGAATTCTCGCAATGGCTATTCGTACCGAGTTGATTGTTCCTGGAAACCACTTTGTCGACCAGCAGGTGTACAACGGCTTTATTGCTGTTCACGGAATGCTCATGATCTTGGCGCTGATTGTTGCAGTTGCTGGCCCATGGGGGAACTTTGTAGTTCCAATCATGTGTGGCGCAAAAGACATGGCGTTCCCGCGTCTTAATGCACTAAGTCTCTGGACCCTTGTTGGAGCTGCTGGACTGCTCCTCACGACTCTCGCTGTTGGATCACTGACAATGGGATGGGTGGTGCTTGCTCCAATTACTGACCAAGCCGGTGTCGGAATGGACTTCTTCGCCTTGGCGATTCTGGTCTTTACCGTTTCAACGACTGTTGCCGGTGTGAACACAATCTGCACTGTGTTCACTATGCGAACCAAGGGTATGACACTTGAGCGCTTGCCAATCATGGTGTGGGGAGCAATCATCGCCGCAGCACTCGGTCTCTACGCATTCCCTTACTTCTCACTTGTTGAGGCACTCCAGATCTTGGACCGTACATTCTCAACCAGCTTCTTCATTGGAAACGCTGGCGGAACTGGATGGCTACAAGCCAACTTGTTCTGGCTAATGGGCCACCCAGAGGTGTACGTAATTCTTATTCCTGCAGTAGCAGCGGTATTTGAAATTGCTGCAGTGATGGCTCGAAAGCCAGTGTTCAGTTACCGCACCGCGGTTGCTGGAATGGTGGGACTTGCGGGCCTTTCAATTCTTGTTTGGGCTCACCACATGTTCACAACAGGATGGGCACCAACACTTGGTGGACCATTCATGGTGACTACGGAAATTATTTCAATTCCTACTGGACTGTTCTTCCTGGTACTCATTGGCACACTCTGGCGCGGAAATATTTGGATGAAGCTTCCAACGGTGTGGGTATTCGGGTTTATTGCGAACTTCATAATTGCTGGTATCACTGGTATTTACCTCTCAGACATTCCAATCGACAACCAGTTGCACGGAACAATGTTCGTAACAGCACACTTCCACTACGTCTTCGTAGGATCTGTCTTGTTTGGTGCAATTGGTGCACTCGCGTTCTGGTACCCGAAGGTCACTGGTCGCTACTTGGATGAGAAGCTTGGCCGTATTTCCTTCTGGCTCTCATTTATTGGAGTGCAGGTTACGTTCCTCGCAATGTTTATCTCGGGTCTTCGTGGAATGCCACGTCGTTACGCGTCGTACGCATTCATCTTTGAACACACCAACTTCATTTCAACAATGGGCGCTTACATGATCATGGCTGGAATGCTCGTTCTCATGGGTGCAGTGATTTACTGCTGGAACCACGGTGAGCCATCTGGATCAAACCCATGGCACGCCAACTCCCTTGAATGGTTGGTCTCAACACCACCACCGCTTGAGAACTTTGATGTGCTTCCTGTCGTCACTGAAGACCCTTACAACTTTGGAAAGGAATTGGTGCGTTCATGAGTATCGATACCCACTCACACCATGATCCACACGCCGACGGGGGACACCACGAACCACCTGAAGTTGTAGATGGTCGTCAACGCATGGCAATTTGGCTATTCATTGGTGGAGACGCACTGACGCTTGGTGCACTTTTCTTTACTTACCTCTACCTACGTGGAGTTAACACCAGTGGCCACTGGATGAGCATGGTCGGATACCCAGGACCGCAGCTACCTGGCGGCCACACATGGGCGTATTACACCGGACAAGAATCTCTTCCCGAAGCAACAACTGTTGTCACTGGACCGCTCAGTGCTGGTCTTAACTGGCTGGGCACACTCGCCACTGTCGTCAGCGCCGGATTCATCTGGGCAGCTGAGCGCGCACTGCGTGTTGCTAAGAACAAGGGTTCGTTCACTCTGCTCGCTGGAATTGGAACACTTGTTGCACTTGTTGCAGTCTTCATTTCATTCCACCAGCTAGCTGCTGTGCCCCAGATCCTTTCAGTGCATGCTGACAACACTGTCTTGGCCTTTACTGCCTACGGATCTTCAATGATCATCATTATTGGTTCTGGTTTGGTCCACTTGATGCTGCTCGTATTCCTAGGAGTAGGTCTCACCCTTCGTTCAATTCGTGGAGCAATCAGCGTTGAAAACTGGTACCAATCACGCCTGGTACGCATGTTCTGGGTATGGGTTGCTATATCGGCAGTTGCAATATCTGCTCTAACGACTACAATTAACACAATTCATTAACAACAGCTCTTCGGAGCGTCAAACCTTGGCGCTTCGAAGATCTGTCGTGAAGCGAGTCCTGTGAGGCTCGTACGACAGGAGACATATGAGTAGTAC
>JBAXVL010000056.1:0-3907 GCA_037129095.1 Actinomycetota bacterium
GAAGCAGTGTGTAACGACCAATTCAATATGCACGGCGTATTGGCAACAACGATGCCTGTTGGCCCAGTAATTATTTGTAATGGTCCTGGCACTCGTGCGATTGGCATGAACTCAGGCATTAACGCATTTGGCCAAGGCAACAGAGCAAACAACACCATCGGCCGTGCTGTGCAACTGACAATTCGTAATGTTGGTGGCGGCCGCCCTGGCGAAGTTGATCGTGCAACTCACGGCAACCCTGGAAAGATTTCATTCTGCTTTGCCGAAGACGAAGTCGGATCACCATTCACGTCGCTTGCAACTGAACGCGGCATTCCCCTTGGACAGAACGCGGTAACAGTGTTCGCAGGTGAAGGACCGCGTTGTGTTGTAGATCAATTGGCACGCACACCAGAAGAACTCACCAATTCATTTGTTGCGTGTTTGCAAACTGTGCATCATCCAAAACTAGTTATCGGTTTCGATGCAATTCTCACTATTAGCCCAGACCATGGTCGCGTGTACGCCGAAGCAGGATGGTCTCGCGAGAAACTCATTGCTGAACTGACCGAACGCTCGATGACTCCAGGCGCCGACTTGGTGCGCGGCGCGCACGAGATGGCTGAAGGTATTCCCACTCACCTACGCGATGCCACTTTGCCAAAGTTCCGACCCGGCGGCATTTTGCTTACATATGCAGGAGGTGGAGCTGGACTGTTTTCTTCCATCGTTGCTGGTTGGGCCAATGGCGCAATTGGTTCTGACCCCGTGACCCGAGTCGTTGGCTCGTGACATACTGATACCTATGGCTTCTGGCATCACCATTCTTGACCCGACAAATGAGTCGAAGCCTGCAACGCGTCAATTACTTGCACGCCCCGCCAGTATTAAAGGCCTCACCATTGGTCTTCTTGATATCTCGAAGCCACGCGGCAATCTGTTTCTGAATCGCATCGAAGAACTTCTCACCGAACGTGGTGCAAAAGTATTGCGATACTCAAAGCCCACGTTTACAAAACCTGCGCCAGTTGACTTGCGACAAGAAATTGCCACACAGTGCAACTTGGTCATAGAAGCACTGGCCGATTGAGGCAGTTGCACGTCATGCAGTGTGCATGACATTTCAGATCTAGAACTTCGAGGCATCCCCAGTGTCTTTGTTGCAACTGAAGAATTCATCACTGCCGGCACCGCACAATCTGTGTCACTTGGCTTGCCCAATATGAAGCGGGTGTACACCACTCACCCTGTGCAAGATCGAACCGACGATGAGATGGTCGCAATGGCTGATCAATTCTTTCTTGAAATCCTTGCCTGCATTACATCAGCCGAGTAACGCTTCATACCCAAGTATCATCGTGGAGTGCTCCCCGCTACCCGAATCCTGATGCTGCGCCATGGCCAGAGCGAATGGAACGCACAAGGTCGCTGGCAGGGTCAAGCAGATATTGAACTCACAGATCTTGGTGTTGACCAAGCACGAGCCGCTGCACAAAAGCTCGGCATGTTTGATGCAATCGTGTCGAGCGACTTATTACGCGCACGCACTACAGCCACAATCATCGCCAACAGTCTGGGCGCAGGTCTGATGGAACCCGATATTCGTTTGCGCGAAACGCATGTAGGCGAATGGCAAGGACTGACCCCCAGCCAAATAGAACGTGATTGGCCTGGTTATTTGGAATCACACCAACGTCCACCAGGTTTTGAATCAGACGAATCAATTGTTGCTCGAGTTACTGAATCATTAGTAGACATTGCAACACAATTCGCTGGGGGCGAAGTATTAGTAGTTGCTCACGCCGGAGTCATTCGCGTCATGCGTAGGTCTCACAAAAAAGTTGACTCGCGCATTTACAACTTGGGTGGATGCCAATTTATTGTGCGGCCTGGATCACCGAGCCCCATTGAGATTGGTGACGTTATTGATTTACTCGAGCACGGCGAGCAGGAGAATATGGCTCCGGTCGTGGATTTTTCTGAAAACAATGCCAAGAGCCAAGAGCTCTAACTTCATGTTCTCTCGTTTTGTCGATAACTCATACGCAGCACCTGTTCGCAAGAACCTTGACCGTCTTGTGTGGGGCCGCTTAGTTTCAAACGCGTGCTACAGATTTGCTCCACCGTTTATTGCAGTCATCGCGCGCGGTCTACATGTCAGCGTGGCGCAAATGGGCATTGCGCTCATGATCGGTGAATTCGCCGGCCTTGGCTCACCCATCCTGGGTCGCGTGGTTGATCGCGGTAACCGGATTACATCAATGACAATCGGAATGGTCGCAATCACACTGGGAGTGATTGGTGCAGCTACAGCCACCACACTTGTGCAGTTTGCTATTTCAATGTTCCTTATGAGTGGTTCAAAGGTCTTGTTCGACACTGCACTCATCGTGTGGGTGAATGATCACGTTGAATACGAACGGCGTGGACGCATTGTTGGGGTCATCGAAACATCATGGGCGTTGTCGTTGTTTATCGGCGTCGCAATCATGGGTATCGCTACCGCGCTTATCTCTTGGCGCGCAGGTTTTGTAGTTGGCGCTATTGGCATGGCTGTAACTGGTTCCTTGATAGTCAGTGCACTTCCACGTGATGAGGCTCATGCACCTGTGCGCACTGAACTTCGCGGCACAGTTCCCCGCAACGGATACTTCGTGTTTGCATCAGCTTTTCTCTTGATGGGTGCCAGCCAATGTCTTGGCATCACATTTGGCCCGTGGTTTGAAGATGAGTTCGGTTTCTCAAGCGCAGCACTCATTGGTGTTGTCATCGTGCTCGGTCTCTTTGAATTGGTTTCCAGTATTGGCAGCTCCCGTGTCACAGATACTTGGGGCAAAGAAATCAGTGTGCGTCGTGGCGCAATTTTGATGGTGGTTGCAACACTTGCCATGGTTGCAGCACCGCACGTTTCTTATATCGCGGTCCCCATGTTGGTGTTGTTCATCATGGGGTTTGAGTTTGCACTAGTCAGCATGTTGCCGTTAGCCGCCAATATTGTTCCGAATAGTGGCGGCATTGGTCTTGGCCTCACAGTTGGCGCCGGCACATGTGGTCGAGCAATCTTCAGCACAGTTGCTACATCGTTGTATGACTCTGTGGGCCCCGTTGGCCCAGCACTCGCCGCTGTTGCATTATCTGCAATCACCGTGATGTTGATCAGTCTTTATGCGCGATCGGTGCGATAACCATTCGTGATTGGCATACGGCGGTCTTTACCAAATGCCTTTTCTGAAATACGAACACCTGGGGCACACTGACGACGTTTGTATTCGTTGACGTCAACTAGTCGCGCAATACGTGCAACAACTGAGGCATCGAAACCAAGTTTCTGAATTTCTGGAACTGTCAGGTCGTTGTCAATGTAATGACGCAAGATCGGGTCAAGGTCTTCGTATGCGGGCAGGCTCTGGTCATCACGTTGATCAGGACGTAATTCAGCACTTGGTGGCTTGGTGATGACGGTTTCTGGAATTATCTCGCGACCAGCACGTTCATTGATACGACGACACAGTGCGAATACTTGCGTCTTAAATACATCTTTAATAACTGCATACCCGCCAGCTGAGTCGCCATAGATAGTGAAATAACCAACTGCCATTTCGCTCTTGTTGCCGGTAGTTAACACCATCCACCCGAACTTGTTGCTTAAGGCCATCAACGTCATTCCACGTACACGACTCTGCAAGTTCTCTTCTGTGAGATCAGGGTCACGACCAGTAAACGACGGCTCGAGCATTTCCAAGTACGCACCGAACGCTGGCTCAATTGAAACAATTCTGTGATCAATACCTAAAGCGGTCGCAAGCTTTTCTGCATCGTCAAGAGAGCCTTGGCTTGAATATCGCGACGGCATAGCAACACCATGGACATGTTCAACACCTAGGGCCTCGACAGCAATTGCAGCAACGATGGACGAGTCAATGCCGCC
>JBAXVL010000057.1:0-3889 GCA_037129095.1 Actinomycetota bacterium
CGCTCGCCGACATCGCAACCGCGCCACCCGACAGATCGCCGGCGGCTTCGCCGTCGATGTCTGAACCGGTTTTCGTCCATGCCCCGTTTGTCAATGTGTAGACACGCACGTGACCTGCGTTGTTGCCATTGCCGTCGTTTCCGGTGGCGCCAATGGCAATGCGTGTGCCATCTTGTGACATTGCAACTGCCGAGCCCGACTCGTCGTCTGCACTTTCGCCGTCGATGTCTGAACCGGTTTTCGTCCATGCCCCGTTTGTCAATGTGTAGACACGCACGTGACCTGCGTTGTTGCCATTGCCGTCGTTTCCGGTGGCGCCAATGGCAATGCGTGTGCCATCTTGTGACATTGCAACTGCCGAGCCCGACTCGTCGTCTGCACTTTCGCCGTCGATGTCTGATCCGGTTTTCGTCCATGCCCCGTTTGTCAATGTGTAGACACGCACGTGACCTGAGTTGCTGCCGTTACCATCGTTTTGTCTGGCGCCGATGGCAATGCGTGTGCCATCTTGTGACATCGCGACCGAGGTCGCGCCCGCAAAGGGCGACAGAGCCGACTGATCGTCTGCACTTTCTCCGTCGATGTCTGATCCGGTTTGTGTCCATGTCCCGTTCGTCAATGTGTAAACACGGACTTGACCTGAGTTGCTGCCATTGCCGTCGTTCAGTGGGGCAGCGATTGCGATGCGCGTGCCATCTTGTGACATTGCAACTGAAGTACCTGACTGATCGCCTGCGGCTTCGCCATTAATGTCTGTTCCAGTTTGTGTCCATGTCCCGTTCGTCAATGTGTAGACACGGACTTGACCTTCCATGTTTGGCCCTCCATTTGGTGCACCGATTGCGATGCGTGTGCCATCTTGTGACATCGCAACCGACCATCCTGATAGGTCGTCTGCGGCTTGACCATTAATGTCTGTTCCGGTTTGTGTCCACGTGGAGCCACTCTTTGTGTAGACACGGACATGACCAGAGTTGCTGCCATTGCCATCGTTGAATGGTGCACCGATTGCGATGCGTGTGCCATCTTGTGACATTGCAACTGAATATCCTGATCCATCGTCTGCTGCTTCACCGTCAATGTCCGCACCAATCTGGGTGGTTGACGTCGCAATGGGTGATGCAGTTATTGCGTTTGAAACGGGTGAGTCTCCAACTCCGTTCACAGCCTTGATGGTGACTGAATAGGTTGTTGAGTTTGTCAGTCCACTGATGGTGAATGGGCTCGTTGTGGTTGCAGGGTTTAGTGCGACATAGTTGGTGCCATCTACGGAGTATTTGTAGTTCGTGATTGCAGATCCACCGTCTGTGCCAGGGGTAAAGGCAATGGTGAGTGAACCGTTGTTGGCAGATACCGATGAAATTGTCGGCGCGCTGGGAACGTCTGGTACGACTCCAGTCATTGCGTTTGAAGCGGGCGAGTCTCCAATTTCGTTCACGGCCTTGATGGTGACTGAATAGGTTGTTCCGTTTGTCAGTCCACTGATGGTGAATGGGCTCGTCGTGGTTGCAGGATTCAGCGCAACATAGTTGGTGCCATCTACGGAGTATTTGTAGTTCGTGATTGCAGATCCACCGTCTGTGCCAGGAGTGAAGGCAACTGTGAGTGATCCATTGGTTGGTGTCACCGCAGAAATAGTCGGAGCAGTAGGTGAAGAGAGTATTGCGTAGACGCGAACATGGCCAGAGTTGATTCGATTGTTGTTGTCGTTTCCGGTGGCGCCGATTGCGATGCGTTTGCCGCTTCGTGACATCGCAACTGAGTCGCCCGAGGAATCGCCATAAGCTTCGCCATCAATGTCTGATCCGGTTTTTTCCCAAGCGGTGCCGTCCCATGTGTAGATACGCACGCGACCTTTGTCGGAGCCATAAGGGAGATTTAATATAGCGCCGATGGCGATACGTGTGCCGTCCGCTGACATTGCAACCGATCGGCCTGAATTATCGCCAGAAGCTTCGCCGTCAATGTCATCTCCGCGTTGTGTCCAGCCGGTGCCGTTCCATGTGTAGATGCGTACGTGGCCGGAGTTGTCGCCGTTGTCGTCGTTTAATGGAGCGCCGATGGCGATGCGTGTGCCATCTTCTGACATCGCAATTGAGAAGCCCGATTGATCCCAAGCAGCTTCGCCGTCAATGTCTGATCCCGTTTGCGTCCAAGCCCCGTTCGTCAATGTGTAGACGCGAACATGGCCGGAGTTCAAGCCATTGCCGGCGTTACTGGGGGCGCCGATGGCGATGCGTGTGCCATCTTGCGACATCGCAACTGAATATCCTGATCCATCGTCTGCTGCTTCGCCGTCAATGTCGTCTCCGGTTTTCGTCCACGACCCGTTCGTCAATGTGTAGACACGAACATGACCAGAGTTGCTGCCGTTGCCGTCGTTCAAATTGGCGCCGATTGCGATGCGCGTACCGTCTTGTGACATTGCAACTGAAATCCCTGACTGATCGAAAGCAGCTTCGCCGTCGATGTCGTCTCCGATTCGTTCCCATCTGGTTCGGGTGCCGTTCCATGTGTAGACACGAACATGACCAGAGTCGGTGCCGCGGCCGTTGTTACCGGGGGCGCCGATGGCGATGGTTGTTCCGTCTCTCGACATTGCGACCGACTGACCCGATCCATCGCTTTCGGCTTCGCCATTTATGTCTGATCCGGTTTGTTCCCAGGTGGTCCCAGTTCGTGTGTAGACACGAACATGACCAGAGTTGGTACCGTTGCCATCGTTGTATGGTGCGCCGATTGCGATGCGTGTTCCGTCTCCGGACATTGCGACCGACTGACCCGACCAGTCGGCGGCGGCTTCGCCGTCAATGTCTGATCCGACCTGACTTATTGTGGTCTCGGCTCGAACCACATGAGTGGGCGGTGCTACCAGACCAAGGCTCGTTAGGAGTAGTGCCACGGCAGCGATTGCTGTCCATCGATGTGTCTTACGCACGATTCTCTCGTCTTTCGCACCAAAGCGCACTCGAAATTACTAAATTAGATGTTTAATTTAGTAGCAGATGAGAGTTTCCGCAAGTTGCAATTTCCTATCGAAACAAAGAGATGCCTAAAGAGTCTGATCGAATGAAGTGGCAGAGCGTCGTCGGGCGAAAAGAAGTCCAATTCCCACAATGATGAGATACATCGCAATTTGCAGATTGTGTGTTTGGTTAGTTGATCCCGTTGTGGGCAAAATTGTGGGGCCGACGGTGATTGGCTGCCGGAAACCTTTTTTGCTGAGGGGTGCAAATACTACGAGCGTATGTTTGTCTGCGCTGAGGTCGATGGGCAGAGACCCTGTCACTGTTACCACGCCTTTTTCATTGGCGTATCCCGAACCGATGACCTGGGGAGTTGATGCAACCACAAGTTGAACAAACTCACCCGGGGTAAACCCTCCGTAGGTCACAGTAAGAGCTAGCCCTGGGACAAGCGAGGTCTCTGTGACGAGTGGACGTGACGCCAATGGCAGAGCTGCAATTGTTGCACGTGACGGTGGACTAGAAAATATTGTCGTTGCGGTAGTGGTTGGAGTTGCAATCGTCGTCGTACTTCGTGTGCCAATAGTGGTAATCGTTGGCGTGGTTGGAGCTGTAGTTGTTGTGGTACTTGCAACAGTTGCAATGGTTGTGGTTGTGGTTGTGGTTGTGGTTGTTGAAGAAGTAGTTGAGGAAGTAGTGGTGGGAGAAAGTAATCCTCGAGATGTTGCGTTGTACCGAAAGACCACAAAATCTTCTGTTCCGAAGTCGTTGTAGTTGTATCCGGCGGCAACGATTTTGCCATCGGATTGCACGGCAATCGCGTTCGCAGCGCAACCAGAACTGGCGGTGCCTACGGTGGTGGTGATTTTGCCGTTGCCGTTGTTGCCGGTTTCTCCGTCGAATGTGGTGTCAAGGCTGCCGTC
>JBAXVL010000058.1:0-3774 GCA_037129095.1 Actinomycetota bacterium
ACACAAACACGCTGGCAAGGTTCAGACGAGCTGCTGCCATGAGCATTGCAGGAATACTCTTGTCGCAACCGGCAAGGCCGACAAAGCCATCAAAGCGCTCACCGTGAACAACTGTTTCAACACTGTCTGTAATAACTTCACGCGACACGAGCGATGCACGCATCCCTTCATGACCCATGCTGATTCCGTCAGACACTGTGATGGTGCCGAATTCCATTGGTACGCCACCTGCAGCGCGCACTCCGGCTTTGGCATTGTCGCTGAGACGACGCAACGACATATTGCATGGTGTGATCTCATTCCATGCCGATGCGATTCCGATTTGTGGCTTTACCCAGTCGTCATCACCGAGACCAACGGCGCGCAACATGGCCCGGGCTGCAGCTTTTTGAATGCCGTCCGTGACATCGCGGCTACGCGGTTTGATATCGATGGGGGTTCCGTCTGAGTTCAATGACATGACTCAACCGTAATGGCTGGACTACGACTTTTTTGAAGTCCGTAGGAAGAGCCAACCAACTGGCAACAAATAAACAAAGAACGCAACGACACGAATGTGTTCGGCAGCAGCATCCCAGCCAAAGAAGCCTTTCATGAAGTCATAGAAAGTGCCCTCAGCCCACATGCCAGACTTCAGATTCCATGCCGGCTCTACGAGCCAACCATGCTCAAAGCCGAGCAATTCACGGTACTCATGAAAGAACTTGCCGAATAGGCCCGCAGCGAATAACAGGAGCAACAGACCTGTTATCCGAAAGAAAAGACCAAGGTTCAATTTATTGCCACCCATGTAGACAAGGCGTCCCAAGAATGCAGCGATGACCAAACCAACAAGGCCGCCTATCACCACGCTGGCTCCACTAGTTGAGGCGGTCTCTGCTGACAACAAGAACAAAACTGTTTCGAAGCCTTCTCGCACCACAGCAACAAACGCAATGATCATTAGCGCTCGGGTTGTTGTTGCAGCATCAACTTGACCGCGCAAGTCTGCGCCCATATTGCGCGCATTCTTTCCCATCCAAAAAATCATCCATGTCAAAACTGACGCAGCAACAATGGCGATAGTTCCTTCAATGAACTGTTCTGCCTTGCCAGTAAATTCACCAACAAAAATGTTGAACACAATTCCAGAGAAAAGACACACCAGAACAGCAATTCCACTACCCCTCCACACGGCAGCAACATCTGATGACCGTCCACTCTTTACGAGATACGACACCAAAATGGCGAGCACCAGCGAGACCTCGAGGCCTTCGCGCAGTGTGATGAGAAAGCTTGCGCCCATGGAAACTCCTACGTAGTTAGGTATGCCTAATGTTAGGATTGCCTATCACGGAAAGCAACTCCGCGTAAGGATTTCCTGTCAGCCTACTTGCGGTCTTGTGAAGATGTGAATCCAAACAGATTGCTGGCAACTTTGCGCATCTGAATCTCCTCAGACCCTTCTGTGATGCGATATCGACGGTGGTGGCGGTAGATGTGCTCGAACGGCATATGTCGGCTGTAGCCGACTCCCCCGCAGGTTTGCATCGCCCGGTCTGCTGCATCACAGGCCAAACGGTTCGCCCGGTAGTTACACATGGCAACAAGGTGAGTGACTTCCATGTGATGTTTTTGGTCGAGCATGGTGGCTGTGTATCGGATGAGTTGACGCAACATGGCAGCTTCGGTGTGTAATTCAACAAGTGGAAATTGAATGCCCTGATTCACACTGAGTTTCTTTCCCCATGTGATGCGCTCATTCGAATATCGCACTGCTTCATTGATGCAATATTGCGCAGCGCCTAATGATGAAGCGGCTTGACGAATTCTGTTTTCATGCACGAAGTGTTGTGCAAGTTCAAGACCCATTTCTGCTGGACCAAATAATGCTTCGGGACCAACACGAACATCGGTGAGGCTGACTTCTGCATGATCTGTCGGCATGTTGAATGTCCACCAGAAGAACTCTACTTTGAAACCAGGCGCATTTGTAGGAACTAAGAATGCGCTGATTCCCTTTGGATCGCCATGCTTTCCGCTGGTGCGCGCAAAAATAATGTCGTGCGTTGCGTGGTGAAGACCACTGTTCCAACGCTTCATTCCGCTAATCACCCATTCGTCGCCATCGCGATACGCAGTGGTTTCTAAGTACGTGGCATCACTGCCGTGGTTTGGTTCTGTTAATCCGAATGCAAGTCGTTTGGTGCCATCTAAGAAACCGGGCATCCATTCTTTCTTCTGCTCTTCGGTACCGAAATCGCGCATCATCAACACAGTGGGAAAGTTGCCCACAATGCTTGATTCATTCTGTAAGTCATTGTGAAGTCCAAGACCCTTTGCGGCTAAGTGCTCACGAATAATCGCCATCTTGATGTTGCTGGCGCCTTGGCCACCAAACTCGACAGGTAATGCAAGACGCAGCCAACCACCAACATCTGCGCGCCTACGCATCTCGCGCAACAACGCTTCCCAATCAGCACGAGGAACGCCGTCATTTTCGAAATCAGTACGTGCCCACTCACGACGATGATCAAAGAATCGCTCGTTGTCGTCTTGTGCTTGTAACGGCTTGATCTCTTTTTCAATAAACACATCAAGTGCGTCAAGAGTGGCCTGAATGTCGTCGGGAATAGCAAAGTCCATAGGCGAACAGTACGCCCATCTATAGAGCCAACAATTACTGAGGGGTAAGAATGAATCGGTAAATCAAGAGATCCGCCTAAAAATCAAAAAAAGAAATGACAGTGTTTTGTTCAAAGTTGCCGTCCGAGTCTTTTTGCGCAAGGACCTCTAGGAAATATTCTGTGTCTATAACGCGGTTAAACGGGTCATACAGGTAGCTCGGAATATTGAAGCTCCACACTCGACCGCTAGTCCCAACTGCCATGAAATTCGATAAATCAAGTTGCTCAGAGTAATTGTAGCTACCGACGTCATAACGCTGTTGTTTCAATTGTGATGCATTGAAGCCCACTGGTACTTCGTTAAACGTAACGGTGACGAGGTTGTCAACACGAGTAACGCTTGGCGTCGGACCGGCATAGTCCCAGGCGACACCTGCGGCGACGGACCCAACATATGCATTCCCCGCAATGTCCGAAAACGCATCTGCATTAAGTCGGAAAGTCATTCCTGCCGGAATACTCCCCGCATCTCTCTTGAGTGTGCCATTGACGAAATAGTTTCTGCCACTCCCTGCAAAGTCTTCTTGCACACATAAACCACCAGCGACCCAACGAGTACATGTCACAGATAGCGAAGTACTATTCAGAGAAGTGGTGTTCTCTGACACCGTGATGGTGAATCCAGTTTTCACCCCTGAATTAGCTGATGATGCCGAAGCTGAAATTGTCGCAGTCGGCGCAGTTCGGTCCACCACAATTGTTAATGCTTGTGAAGCAACAGATTCACCATTAGTGCCGGTCGCCTTTGCGGTTACTGACTTTGCGCCTTCAGTAACAGTCCCCAATGAACAAGAGAAAGTACCCGATTCATTTGCAATGCATGCGGGTCCGGAAGGAGCTCCGCCGACATACACCTGAATACTTGAGTTCGCTTGAGCACTGCCGACAATTACCAAACTTGTCGCCTTCGTGATTCCATCGCTCTGAGAATCACCAGTGTCTGTCGCAGCTGAAAGTGCCAGCGCCGTTGGCGCTGGTGTAGATGGAGGGAGAGTTGTTGTCGTCGGCGTGGTTGGTGGAACAGTTGTCGATGGTGGAACAGTTGTCGATGGTGGAACAGTTGTTGTCGTCGGCGTGGTTGGTGGAACAGTTGTCGATGGTGGAACAG
>JBAXVL010000059.1:0-3762 GCA_037129095.1 Actinomycetota bacterium
TGAAGCAAGAAGTAATTGGCAGCCCCAACGGGATTCGAACCCGTGCCGCCACCTTGAGAGGGTGGTGTCCTAGGCCACTAGACGATGGGGCCAAGTAGCGGTCAAACTCTACCGAGCAGGCAACCGTTTGGGAACGAAAGCCCACTGTTCGTATGCCTTACTGAGGTTCGCGAGGCAAGCCCAGCACACGTTCTCCAAGAATGTTGTGCTGAATCTCATCTGTGCCGCCGGCAATTGATTGACCTGGGACAGAGACGAGAACTTCTGCCACCATGCCAGCAGTTGGCGAGTCTGAGCCCATCAACATTCCGTCTGCACCGGCAATGTGTCCGTGTGCAAGAGATGCGAGCCGCGCGATGGTGCTCATCGCTAATTTACCAACAGAACCTTCAGCACCAGGTGGCTTACCTAACTCGCGCGCTGCGCGTGCACGATCTGCCGTCCAACCACTTACCTTTTGCATTGCAAGAATGTGCGCAACGTCTTGACGCAAGATTGGATCTGTATTGAGTTTGCGTTCGGTCAGTTGAGGCACAAGAAGATCAACACGACCAGCACGTTGCGGATACCACTTGTATGTCTCCATGTATTCGGTGTATTCAATGACTGCCTCTTGCACTGCTCGTCCACCGGTATTTACTTTTGGTCGTGACACAATATTCCCAAAACGGCGTTCGTGAGCAAGAGTTGCCAACGCAACGGTCCAGCCAGCGTTTACATCACCAACAACAAAATCCTTCGGAAGGCGTGCATCGGTCATAAATACTTCATTGAACGACGAGTGATAATTCATTTGAGCAAGCGGGCGAACCATGACTCCGTCTTGTTTCATTGGTAAAACAAAATACGTGATGCCGTGATGTTTTGAGACTGATGAATCTGTGCGGGCAAGCAAGATGCCGTAATCGGCATGATGTGCACTGGTGTTCCATACCTTTTGCCCATTGATGATCCATTCATCGCCATCTCGTACAGCTTTGGCCGAAAGCCCAGCGAGATCAGAGCCAGCACCCGGTTCGCTGAACAGTTGACACCATGAATATTCACCGGTCAGTGTCGGCCGCAAGAACCGTGCCTTCATGTCGGCTGAACCATGCTCGAGAATTGTGGGAGCAGCTAACGACATGCCAACACCAGTCGGCAGACCAGGCGCACCAATTGCGTTCAGCGCAAGTGACACCGTGCGTTCGCTCCATGCAGGAAGACCTTTGCCCATCCATTGCGTTGGCCAATGCGGAACTGCCCATCCGGAATCAACGAGACGTTCGCGCCATTCACGCAATGACAATTCAGGATTCCAGTTCTCAATTAACCAGGCGGTGCATTGTTCGTGCACCACTTCAGAAGTAGGCGCAGAAGACATGATGAGACTTAGAGACCAGACGGATCGATTGCCATGCCAAAACGCAATTTGTTGTTGGCATGTCCGAGATGCTGCAACGAAAATGCTGCGCGAAATGCGTTGTACTGGCCCTGCGCTTCTAACGTCTGATTCACTGATTCTTTGGCGAGCTTCAATGCAAAGCCTGGCTTTGTTGCAATCTTTGCCGCCATCGCCATCGTTGTTGCATCAAGGTCAGCCGCTGGTACCACCCTGTTGATCATGCCCGCATCCATTGCTTCTTGAGCCGTGAACGTGTCACCCGTAAACAACAACTCTTTTGCTTTGCGTGCACCAAATTCCCACGGGTGTGCAAAGTACTCAACGCCATTTACGCCGAAGGCGACAACAGGGTCTGAGAATGTGGCATCTTCTGCCGCAATGATGATGTCTGCAACCCACAACAACATGAGTCCACCAGCAATTGTCATTCCTTGAGCAGCAGCGATGACCGGCTTAGGAATATTGCGCCAGCGCCAACACATGTTGAAGTACACCTCTTCTTCATGGGCCATCATTCCTTCTTGGCCCTCACCGGTGAAACCTGATTGAGGAAACACTTGAGGGAAATCAAGATGGTTTGAGCGATCGCGAAGGTCATGGCCGGCAGAAAAATGTTTTCCTTCTGCACGCAGCACGATGACTTTGACATTGGAATCACGAGCTGCTGCGTCATAACACGCGTTGAGCTCATACGTCATCTGATTATTTTGCGCATTGCGCTTGCTGTCACGATTCAGCGAAATAACGGCGATGCCCTGATCGCCTGGCTGTTGAACACGGTACGAAACCGTTTCAAGGGAGTTGATATCAACGTCCATTTGGTTGGGGAACAAGGACTCGAACCCTGAATAACAGTTCCAGAAACTGCTGTGTTGCCAATTACACCATTCCCCAGTGCGTGCATCAGTTTAGCGGTGACTCGCCGTGACCACCACCGCTGAATTAGCCCGTGATATCGAACAATCTGCCAAATCCGATGATCCGACCTAGTGAAACTCCAACTACCTCGCGGATCATTTTTGACCGTTCTAACGACTGAGAGAGGATGCCATCGGGGGAAGCCGAGCTAACGGCGTTAAAGCCCAACTCATCTAAAGACAGTTCTGCGCGCTGCACATGCCATGAACTACTGACGACCACCACAGAATGAATGTGTGCTTCATTCAAGAGTGGGGCGAGATTCTCAATTGACTCCCATGTGGAATGCCCAACCGATTCAACAATGATGTCTGCAGCAGACACTCCTCTATCCGTTAGCCATCGACGCGACGTATCACCTTCGGTAAATCGATCTCCTGCGCGCTTGCCTCCGGTTACCGCTATCACAGGTGCTTGCTTTCGTTTCCATAAATCAAGTGCGTGTTGTAATCGTGATGCAAGCAAAGGCGATGGCACGCCGTCATACTGAGCTGCACCCATGACCACAATTGCATCAACTGTTTTCGCGTTGTGATGTGTGCCAACCCACATAAAACTCACGGCAGTTATTGCTATGTACGAGCCGAGAGCTATGCATGCTCCAACTGTGAGCACAATTGCAGAACGCACAAAAGCGCGCATGTCAGGAATTATCCCAGCCGTGCAATGCCGGCAGCAAGGCGACGAATGGTTTCATCGCGACCAAGAATTTCTAGGCTCTCAAACAACGGAGGCCCGACAGTACGTCCGGTAATTGCCACACGAATTGGAGCTTGGGTCTTGCCTAACTTCAAGCCGTTCGCTTCAGTCCAAGTTTCTAGGATGCCCTTCAAGCTGTCATGATTCCATTCGGCGGTTGTGATTGCTGCAGCAAAATCTGTAAGAACTGTTCGAGCAAAATCTGCGCTCATTGTTTTGTTCCACGCGTCGTTATCAATTGCAGGGTTCTCAAGGAACAGGAAATCAACCATTGCAGGAATCTCTGACAAAGTAACTACTCGAGTTTGTACAAGTGGTGCTGCCTGCGCAAAGACCTCGGCATTAAACCGAGCTGCCGGCCATGCATCAGTAGACGCAAGCACAGGTGAAGCAGCCTCGATAAATGCCTCTAGCGACATAGCGCGAATGTAATCACCATTGAACGACGCCAATTTCTTGATGTCAAAGAACGCTGGTGAATGGTTGACATCTTCCAAGCGGAACTCTTCAACCATTGACGACCACGGCACAATCTCTGTATCACCAGAAGGAGCCCACCCAAGCGTCATGAGGTAGTTGATCATTGCATCAGGAAGAATTCCCTCTTCGCGATATTGCTCAAGCGCAACTTTGTCACGTCGCTTTGACAACTTCTTGCGTTGTTCGTTCACTAGAACAGGAACATGTGCCCAAATTGGTGGCGTTGCACCCAATGCTTCCCACAACATCTGCTGCTTTGGAGTATTCGGTAAATGCTCTTC
>JBAXVL010000006.1:0-80962 GCA_037129095.1 Actinomycetota bacterium
CCACTCGTGTGGGCGAAAGTGAGCGAGCATCTGAAATCGCCCGCATGTTGTCAGGTGGAGTGGCCGATGAATCAGCCAATGCCCATGCTCGCGACTTGCTGGAGAAACTAGGCGGGCAAAAGAAGCGTTCCCAACGCTCGTCGTAGCGGTTTCACTCTGGTGGCCTCTGAGCGATTAGGCTGTTCTTCCGTTAGCAATTACGTCGGCGGGAGTCTCAATGCCAAAGCACATATTCGTGACAGGTGGCGTTGCAAGTTCCCTCGGCAAGGGTCTCACTGCTTCTTCTCTTGGTCGTTTGCTGAAAATGCGTGGCCTTCGGGTCACTATGCAAAAACTGGATCCGTACATCAACGTTGACCCAGGCACGATGAACCCTTTCGAACATGGCGAAGTATTTGTCACCGACGATGGAGGTGAGACCGACCTCGACCTTGGTCATTACGAGCGATTCATTGACGAAAATCTCACCCGCAGTTCGAATGCAACAACTGGTTCTATTTATCAGGCGGTACTCGCTGCAGAGCGTCGTGGTGATTACCTCGGCAAGACAGTTCAAGTTATTCCTCACATCACCGATGAAATAAAGCGTCGAATTCGCCGAATTGCCACAGACGACACAGACGTTGTGATTACTGAAGTGGGCGGAACCGTGGGAGACATCGAGATTTTGCCGTTTCTTGAGGCAATACGTCAGTTCCGCAACGAGGCGGGTCGAGACAACGTGTGCTACCTGCATGTCACACTTGTTCCGTTCATTGGCCCGAGCGGCGAGCAAAAGACGAAACCAACGCAGCACAGCGTTACGGAATTACGTTCACGGGGTATTCAGCCTGACGTCATCGTGTGTCGCAGTGAAGAACCCCTTAGTAGCGGCTTGAAACGAAAGATTTCACACATGTGTGACGTTGACACTAATGCAGTTATCAATGCTGCTGATGTTGGCAATATTTATGAACTTCCACTCGTGCTTCATGATGAAGGCCTCGACACGGTTGTCTGTGACATATTGCGTCTCGATAGTGCCGTTGATTTGTCTTCATGGGAAAAACTCGTTGCACAAGTAGATGCATCTGTAAAGCCAGTGAAAATTGGTTTGATCGGCAAGTACGTAGAACTGCAGGACGCGTATTTGTCTGTAGTGGAAAGTTTGAAGCATGCTGGTTTCCATCACGGCGCAAAAATTGAGATTGATTGGATTCAAGCAGAAGATGTAGAAGGTCTTCTTGCATCAGGTCGTCTTGATTCGCTCGACGGAATGGTGATTCCCGGAGGTTTCGGCCCTCGAGGTATTGAAGGAAAAATCGCCGCAGCTGCGTATTCGCGTGAAAACCTTGTTCCCTGCTTGGGTCTATGTCTTGGCATGCAAGTGATGACAATTGAATACGCCCGCCATGTTCTTGGAATGACTGACGCAAACAGCACCGAATTTGATCCATCGACCACTCATCCCGTCATTGACTTGATGGTTGATCAGCGCGACGTCACCATGAAGGGTGGCACAATGCGCCTCGGCGCGTATTACGCGGTACTTCAGCCAGGTACAAAAGTGGCTGAAGCGTATGGTGAAACAGTGGTTAGTGAGCGGCACCGTCATCGTTACGAATTCAACTACAACTTCCATTCTCGATTCGAAGAAAGTGGATTTTTGTGTAGTGGCACCTCGCCTGACAAGCGCCTTGTTGAGTTCATCGAGATGGAGAATCATCCGTACTGGGTCGGGACTCAAGCACATCCTGAATTCAAGAGTCGACCAGATCGTCCACATCCTTTGTTTAGAGAATTGATCGCAGCTTCATTGGTGAATCGCGAAAAGCGTTTGGCTCGTGAAGCTAGCTCTTCAGTTTCTCAATCAGTCTGAGTAGTTGATGTCTGATAGAGACCAAACCGGTTTCGTTTCAACTTCTGTCGATGTCGTTCATTCGTGGGCGATGTTTCGCCTTTTGCGCCGCACTATCCGTGGCCCTAGAGGTGACCTATTTGAACGGACATTCGTAAGTACACCTGGTGCTGTTGGTGTGGTTGCAATTACCGCCGATAATCAACTGATTCTTGTGTCTCAATACAGATCTACCTTTGATGATTATGTTCTTGAGATTCCTGCGGGGATGAGAGATATTGAAGGCGAAGAGCCTGCGACGACTGCTGGACGAGAACTTGCTGAAGAGACTGGATTTGTCGCGCATCACATTGAACGACTCGGTTCGTGCCTTTCTTCTCCTGGCATCACTGATTCTGTAGTTGAATTGTTTTTAGCGCGAGATGTGTCGGTTGGGTTATCAATGCCTGAGGGCCCAGAAGAACAAGAGATGAAAGTGGTTCTTGTGGCATTTCCTGAAGCCCTAGCGATGGTTGATTTCGGGCTGATCACAGATGCAAAAAGCACATGTGGGATCTTGTTGGCAGCGCGCAGATGTAACGATCTTGGTATGTGACGAATGGCGCGACAATCCACAACCGAGCGCGATGCAGAACTGATTGAAGAGTTCCTGAGGTGGATGACGGTTGAACGCGGACGAGCAGCGAACACGATTTCCAATTATCGACGAGATTTATTGCGTTACGTTGCCTTTCTGGCCGACAACAGTAAAAGTTTGCTGACTGCACGGGAAAACGATGTCGAAGAGTATGTTCGGCTTCTGCAATCATCTGGTGAAGCACATGCAAGTACTGCTCGCCGGGTAGCGGCTCTTCGGATGGCTCATTCTTTTTTAGTTGATGAGGACAAGAGATCTGATAATCCAACGTCGCGAATTGAAGGTGTCCGTGTGCCTAGTGGTGTGCCAAAGCCACTCAGTTTGGATGAAGTGAATTCTCTTCTCGAGGCAATGACTGGTGATTCTGCGACCGACATACGTGACAGAGCGCTCCTAGAGTTCCTGTATGCGACTGGGGCTCGTATTTCGGAAGCGTGCGACCTGAACTTGGATGACCTTGATTTATCTTCCCGCGTGGTTCGGCTTTTCGGGAAAGGTTCGAAAGAACGAGTGGTGCCATTTGGGCGAACCGCAGAAGAACGATTGCGTGAGTACATCAGTTCTGCAGGCAGAGCTCAACTGGTTCCTGAAACTTGGCTGAAGGGAGCAGACCGTGAAGCTGTCTTTCTTACTAATAGAGGACGACGACTGAATAGACAAAAAGCATGGCATGTGGTGCGTGATGCTGGAGTCAGGTCTGGAATCTCTCGAGATCTTTCACCTCATGTGTTGCGCCATTCGTGCGCGACTCATATGTTGGAACATGGAGCAGATTTACGTATTGTGCAAGAAATGCTGGGTCATGCGACCATTTCGACCACCCAGATTTATACAAAAGTATCGACTGATCGATTATGGGCTGTTTATAGAGATGCTCATCCGAGGGCTGCAGGATGAGAGTACAGCACCTTGTGAAACGCACGATTAGTTCTGTTTCGCAAAAGTTGCCCAGTCAAGAAGAAATTGAATTGGTGCAACAGGTTCTTCGTGCCTCTGAATTTGCGTTGTGGTCAGCAATGCAACCAAGAGATAAACGCCACAGTATTGAGGTTTTGCGTAGGTTCGACTGTCTTGCTCCTGCAGCCACGACATCAGAACGTGCTGCTGCTCTGCTGCATGATGTTGGTAAAAACATTTCCCATCTTGGTCTGGTGATGCGCGTGGTAGCGACAATTGTTGGCCCCAGAGGCAAGCGCTTTTCGCTATACCACCAACATGAAGAACTGGGAGCTGAATTGTTGGCAGTCGCTAGTGACGCACGAACGGTGGAACTTGTAGCGGGACTAGTTCAGGACCCCATTGCAAAGGCTTTACGTGATGCTGATGACATTTAGATGCGCGGCATTAAGCCAATAGCTGAATGAGCTCGTGCAAGGGTTTCGGCAGCAACATGACGAGCTCGTTCGTTTCCGATTGACAAGAGACGTGCTAGTTCACCCTTGTCTTGCATCAATTCATGAAAACGTGCGCGAATAGGTTCTACCACCGCAATGACTGCGTCACCAGTGTCACTTTTGAGTGCACCATATTGGGAATAATTGTTCACTAGTTGGTCGACAGGTGTGCCGGTTGATGCCGACAAGATGTCGAGAAGGTTTGACACGCCTGGTTTGTTCGCAACATCGTATTGAACGTCATTATCCGAATCAGTGACAGCACGTTTGAATTTCTTCGAGATTGAGGCGTTGTCGTCGAGAAGGTAAATCAATCCACTATCGGTGGCAGCAGATTTAGACATCTTGGACGTTGGATCTTGAAGATCCATGACGCGAGCTCCGGCTGCAGGGTGCACAGCTTTAGGAAGTACGAATGTGTCACCAAATCTGTGATTAAAACGAACTGCTATATCCCGGGTGATTTCAATATGTTGACGCTGGTCATCGCCAACGGGCACTTCGTCTGCGTCGTACAACAAGATGTCAGCTGCCTGCAACGCCGGATACGTAAAAAGGCCTGCTGAGATAAATTCAGCTTCCCTGCGCGCTGACTTATCTTTGAACTGTGTCATACGGCTGAGTTCACCAAATGACACGGTGCACTCCATGATCCACGCAAGTTCTGTGTGTTCGTGAATATGGCTCTGGACAAAGACGGTGGCCACAGTGGGATCAAGTCCGCATGCAAAGAGCAGGGCTGCTAGTTCAACTGTCTGGGTGCCGATAAGGCCGGGCGTATCAATAACCGTCAATGCATGGAGGTCGACTATTCCGTGGAACACATCGCCGTTGTGTTGTCCAGATACCCAATTGACGAGGGCACCCAAATAATTACCCAAGTGCACGGACCCGGTGGGTTGGATACAAGAAAGAACACGTGGCACACACAAAATCTACTTGCTGCGTAGGGATTGTCGGTGGTTAATTGACTCCCTTGGTGGTCAGGGCAACTACGATGGGACGGTGGCAATTGACGTAGCAACTCCGGTGTACGAGGGCCCTTTTGACCTACTTCTTCACCTGATCCTTCGTGAGGAAGTTGACATTCACGAGATAAGTCTTTCCACGATTGTTGACGCCTATTTGGCTGAATTGCTCAAGATGCAACAATTGGACCTTGAGGTCGCTACAGAGTTTCTGCTTATTGCAGCAACACTGATCGAATTGAAGACTCGGCGACTTCTTCCAGGTCGCGAAGCTGTAGATCTTGATGATGAACTGGCTTTGTGGGAAGAACGCGATCTATTGCTTGCCCGTCTTCTCGAGTGCAAAACATTTAAAGATGTTGCCAAAATTTTGGCTAATTTTGTTGACGATGCAGACCGTGTGTACGGCAGGGCTGTTGGTCCTGATGAGCGTTTCTCAGAAGTTGCTCCCGACCTATTAGAAGGTCTCACGATTGAGAAACTCGAGCGTGGATTTATAAGTGCAATTACTCCGCGTAAGCGCGATGAGTTGAATCTGTATCACATTTCTCCCATTCGCTTCACGGTTGCTGAAGCAGTGGAGGAATTGATGGAAGATATTGCGCGTGTGGGAAGTACGTCGTTTCGAATGTTGACGACTGGTCTCGTGGAACGGCTTGAGATAGTTGTGCGCTTTTTAGCGATTCTTGAAATGTATAAACAAGGTTTTATTGAGCTTGATCAGTTGGATCGTTTTGGAGACATCACGGTGCAATGGACTGGTATTGGTACAGGGAACGAAAGTATGACGGAGATTGATTCTTATGAAGGATGATGTGACGACGGAAACAGTTCGAGCTATTGAGGCCATAGTCTTAGTTGCGCACGAACCAGTGCCCACCGACTTGATTGCGCAACTACTTGAGATCCCCGCCACAACGGTTGATGAGGTGTGTGGTCGTCTAGCGGACACCTATGAAGAAGCAGGCCATGGTTTTCAGTTAGCAAAAGTTGCAGGTGGATGGCGGTTTCAAACTCATCCAGATGTAGCTCCGTATGTTGAGCGTTTTATTCTCGATGGTCAGCGTGCGCGCTTGTCGGGTGCTGCATTAGAAACGCTTGCAATCATTGCGTACAAGCAGCCAATTTCACGTTTGCAAATTGCATCCATTCGCGGAGTTGATCCGGATTCGGTTTTGCGGACACTGCATGGTCGCGCGTACGTGGCGCCAGTGTCGCGAGATAACGGTCCAGGCCAAGCTGTGCTGTGGGGAACCACACAATTGTTCTTAGAGAAGTTGGGCATTGCGTCGCTGAATGATTTACCAGCCATTGCTTCCTTTGTTCCTGATGCATCGCTTGTCGAGGCCCTGGAAAAAACACTCTTGATTGAAGCTGACACCATGTCCGAGCCGAGCGAAGGCGCGTAATGTCATCGTTCACCCCGCCGGGAGGCGCGGTTCCGGAGCCACCGTTGTGGGAGCAGTTAGCAGATGTTGCTGGTGTTGCTGACGGTGAGCGTTTGCAAAAAGTTCTCGCTCGTGCTGGTTTCGGATCACGTCGGGTGTGTGAGAATCTCATCGCAGATGGGCGAGTAGATGTCAATGGTGATGTCGCAGTGCTTGGGCGTCGGGTACACGTCGAGACGGACAGAATTGAAGTAGATGGCGCGCCGGTGGGTGTGCTCCCTGGTCTTGTGTATTACTTGTTGAACAAACCAGAAGGTGTTGTGACCACGATGGCTGATACGCACGGCCGCGAAACAGTTCTCGATTATGTTCCATCTGAACCACGAGTGTTCTCTGTAGGGCGACTAGATATCGACACAACCGGCCTGTTGATTCTTACCAATGACGGTCAGTTGACTCAATTCTTGACTCACCCAAGCCACGGTGTTGAAAAGGAATATATTGCAGAAGTTGAATGCGGGACAAACGGCGTACCTAACGGAGCGCTGCGACATTTGCGAGACGGTGTTGAATTGGAAGACGGAATGACTGCACCCGCGCAAGTGGGTCAACCTGAGCCCGGCGTGTTGCGTATTGTGATTCATGAGGGACGTAATAGGCAGGTTCGTCGTATGTGTGAAGAAGTGGGACATCCGGTTATTCGTCTCGTCCGTACTCGAATCGGGCCGTTGCGTGATACGAAATTGTCGCCTGGTCAATGGCGCGAATTGACCATTGAAGAGGTGCGTCAATTATCTAGCGCAGTTGAACTCGACGGTACGGATACGGTGTGGGAATGACGATGGACCCTTCTTCAAAACGCGCAAACGTCTTTGGTCTGGGCCTCATCGGTGGTTCTCTTGCTCTCGCTCTTGCAGATGCTGGGTATGAAGTTGGTGGGCACGATTCCGATACTGAAAAAATCGCTTCGGCGATGTCTCGAGGAGTCATTTCATTCCCCGGACTGTATTTCGACGCTGAAGTGACGTTTGTGGCTACCCCTGTCGGTTTTGTTACCGAGTCAGTCAAAGAAGCTTTGGAATTAACAACAGGAGTCGTGACAGATGTTGGATCTGTAAAGACAGGGATTGCTGAATCAATCTCTGATCCGCGCTTTGTGCCAGGACATCCGATGGCAGGTTCTGAACTCGACGGGCTTGATGGTGCTGATTCTTCAATGTTCGCGGGCGCAGTGTGGGTTCTTACGCCCACCACCCACTCGTCAGACGAAGCTTTTGCGATCGTGGCAGGAATAGTTGCCAAATTCGGAGCCGAAATTGTGGCAATGGAAGCACAACAACATGACAACCTTGTCGCCATTGTTAGCCATGTTCCACATTTAACCGCAGCAACCTTGATGCGAATCGCAGATGATCGATCTGAAGAACATATGGCATTGCTACGCCTTGCGGCGGGTGGCTTTCGTGATATGACGCGCATTGCATCTGGACGACCTGGAATCTGGCTCGACATTTGTGAACAAAACAAAGACTCGATTCTTCGCGGCCTTGATGCATTGATTCTGGGACTCACCGATATGCGTAATGTCGTTGCGCAATCTGACCGTCAAGGACTGTTGTCACGTCTAGAGCAGGCACGAAGCGCGCGAATGAATTTACCGACTGGTGCGGGACCTGTGGAGGATCTTGCAGAAGTTCGAATTCCTATTCCTGATCGGCCAGGTGCGGCTGCAGACGTATTTACATTGTCAGGTGAATTGGGTGTCAATATTTATGACTTCGAGGTAGTGCACTCTGCAGAAGGTGATCGCGGAATCATGGTGACCGTGGTGCGATCTGAACACGCTGAGATGTTTAGGGGCGGGCTGCTGGCTCGCGGGTTTCGCCCAGCTATCCAGCCGTTGTCGTGACAACTATTGAACTGCACCCACCAGAAGGTCCGCTTGATGCAGCGGTGTCCGTGCCGGGCTCAAAAAGTATTGCTAACCGTGCACTGGTGTGTGCCATGTTGTCTAAAGAGTCTTCGCGAATTTCGGGAATTCCGTCGGGAGACGACGCGCAAGTGGTGCTGAACGTCATTCGAGATTCAGGGCGGTCCATTCAGATTCTTGACAATGATGTTGTAATAGGGGAGACATCGACACTGAAGTTTCCTGGAATAGTTGATGCGGTGCTTGCAGGCACCTCCTCGCGGTTTCTTACCGCTGTCGCGTCTTTGTTTGAAACAACAACAATCATTGATGGAGAAGCTGTCTTACGCGGTCGGCCGATGGCAGATTTACATAATGCTTTAGAGGCATTAGGTGCTGACGTCACTCATCTTGGTGAAGAGGGTCATTTACCTGTGTCTATTTCGCGCGGTTCTTTGTCAGGCGGCGAGATTCACATTGCGGGAAATGTATCTAGTCAGTTCATATCTGCCTTGATGCTAATTGGACCAATGTTGGAAGAAGGACTGACAATTCATGTCAACGGACCACTCGTTTCACGATCGTATGTAGAGATGACATCTCATGTCATGAGGTCATTTGGTGTCAGTGTCACCGTAGAGGATTCCACTATTCACATTCCGCACTGTCCGTATGTCGGTCGTGAGTATCTCATTGAGCCCGATTATTCGTCGGCAGCCTTTCCGCTTGTGGCGGTTGCAGTGCGTGAAGGTCGAGTTGTTGTTCCGGGTCTAGCGACATCGTCGTTGCAAGGTGATGCGCAGATAGTTCCCATATTGCAAAAGATGGGTCTGTCGTGTGATGTTGATGGTGTTGATGTCGTGGTCACGCGATCTTCTGAAATACCAGTACTTCCTTTAGTGATGGACTTGTCAGATTGTTCTGATTTAGTTCCGGCAGTCGCCGTTGCATGTTGCATGGCCACTGGTGAAAGTGTTCTGTCTGGAATCGGTTTTATTCGCAATAAGGAAAGTGACCGACTTGGTGACCTTGCCAACGAATTGAATCGTGCCGGAGGAAACGTGACGGTGGAAGAAGACGGCCTACGCATAATTGGTCCGTGCGAATGGACTCCCGTTACTTTTGACAGTCATCATGACCACAGAATGGCGATGGCTCTTTCCCTCTTGGCGCTATGCACTGCAGGAACGAAAATTGCCGATTCGGAAGTGGTGTCGAAGAGTTGGCCCGACTTTTTCTCCGATATGGCACTAATCCTCGGTGGTAAAGACGTGGACAACTAGCCTGTGGCGATGAGCATCACGATTGCAGCATTTGATGTTGATAACACATTGACAGTGCGCGATTGCGTTGTCCCATTTATGCGCTCAGTGGCGGGAACTGGGCGGCTGGCACGTGTTGCAATGTCTGATATCCGAGGAACACTGCGTTTTGTTTTCCGTCGTGATCGTGATGCGCTGAAACAGAAGTTTGTGAAGGGAATTTTTGCAGGACGAACTGCTGCAGAGATTGAAAATCTCGGAGTCCAATTTGCTTCAAAAGTTGCAGATGGCTGGTTGCGAGAAGACGTATCGAGGCGGTTACGGTGGCATCAAGTTCAAGGACATGTAGTGATTCTTGTTTCGGCTTCGTTAGGTGTTTATTTGCACCCTCTTGGAGATCTGCTGGAAGTAGATGCGGTGTTGTGCACTGAATTAGAAGTTGTCAACGGCGTCTTCACTGGCCAATTGCTTGGTCCAAATTGTCGTGGAGCTGAAAAAGTGTCTCGGATACGTCATTGGTGTGAAGAGTCGGGATTTGCTGTCGACGATCTTGTGTTTGCATATGGAGACTCTGCTGGAGACACACAAATGTTGGAAGCATTTACCAACCCGACCTGGGTGTCGAAGGTTGACATAGAAATGGAAGTGTCATGATTCGGGCAATTATTAGAGAAGCACGACCCACTCAGTGGTCAAAGAATGCTTTGGTTTTTGCTGCTCCTGCGGCTCTCGGTGTGCTCAACGAATGGTCATCCCTGGGAAAGACCCTCGTAGTCTTCGCAGCTTTCTGCTTGGTGGCAAGTGGCACGTATTACTGGAATGACATCATGGATGTTGAACAAGACCGTCAACATCCGAAGAAGCGCAACCGTCCCATCGCCAGTGGTGCTATTCCGCTATCTGTTGCCAGGGTTATTGGTTCAGTGTTATTGATCTGTGGGCCAGTGCTCGGATACATAGTTCGTCCAGCAGCGGGGGGAATTATTGCGCTGTATGCCTTTCTTACTATTGGTTACAGCACGTGGTGGAAACACATTGCAATATTGGATCTTGCATTGGTGGCGAGCGGTTTTGTTCTTCGCGCAATGGTTGGTGCTGCTGCTACTAAGACGCCCATGTCTATGTGGTTTGTGTTGTGTATTACGTTTGGTGCTTTTTTTATTGTCACAGGAAAACGTTTTGCTGAGCTTTTAGAGATGGGCGAGAGTGCGTCTATGACACGCAGTTCATTGAAATCGTATTCATTGGTCTACTTACGGCAACTTCTCGGTGTTTCGTGTACAGCCACTGTTGTGATGTATTGCATGTGGGCCTTTGAAAATGCAGCAGTAGCTCATGAAGCGATTCCATTTCATGGTCTATCGATTGTTCCAATGGTTCTGGCACTGTTGCGCTACTTGCTGGTGCTTGAAAATGGTGGAGGCGGAGCACCAGAAGAGGTGTTTTATAACGATCGTTGGATTCAGGTGTACGGCGTAGCGTGGGCAGTTGTCTACGGACTTGCGGTGTACGCCTCGTAAGGGTGTAGGCGTTGTCCCACTGTTTCTGGGGGGGACGGTCTACAATTTACGCATGACATCGCAGCGGTTATCAGGTTGGGGTCGCACTGCGTGGACAGTTGCTGATTTGATTCACACAACTGACGCTGACGTCATTAGGTCCACTGTGCAATCTGCCGGAGATCGTGGAGTAATTTCACGCGGATTAGGTCGTTCATATGGCGCTGCTGCTCAGAATGCTGGTGGCACGGTTCTGGAATTGACTGCTGAAAATGACCCGATGGGTATCGACGCCGACTTCGATCCGCTGACAGGTCTGTTGACTGTCGCTTCAAGCGTGAGTATTGATGCGATTTTGAGAATGTGTGTCCCGCAGGGATGGTTTATTCCGGTGACTCCCGGAACTCGTTTCGTCACTGTTGGAGGAGCAATTGCTTCAGATGTTCACGGGAAGAACCACCACGTTGATGGAAGTTTTGGCCAGCATGTTCGATCTATCACTGTGATGTTGTCGAATGGTGACGTCATTGAGTTGTCGCCCCAACTAAACCCTGCATGGTTCTGGGCCACAGTCGGAGGAATGGGACTGACAGGTGTGATTCTGCGCGCAACCGTTGCGATGCTGAAGATCGAGTCTTCCAAGGTTGAAGTAGAAACCATGCGGCTTGGAAGCTTTGATGCCGTATGTGAGGCAATGGGCTCAGACGGTACGGATGATGATTACAGATATTCCGTCTGCTGGGTGGATTTATTGGCCACTGGATCGTCTATGGGGCGAGGCGTTTTAACACGTGGTAATCATGCATCTGCGAAGAGTGTTGAGAACAAGGATCCGTTGGCATACGACCCACGTTTGAATGTGTCTGCGCCAGCATGGGTGCCCAATGGGCTTCTCAATAAGTGGTCAATTAAAGCCTTTAATGAAGCGTGGTATCGCAAAGCTCCTGCCAAGAATCATGTTGGGCTTGAATCAATTCCAGCCTTCTTTCACCCTCTTGACGGAGTGAACCGTTGGAACCGTTTATATGGCAAACAAGGTTTTATTCAATATCAATTCATTGTTCCGCTTGACCGTACAGATGTTTTGCGTCGCGTCATTGAGAAGTTTTCCTCTGCAGGCGTTGCTTCATTTCTCGCCGTGTTAAAGCGAATGGGTCCCCAAAACGATGCACCAATGTCATTCCCGACCGAGGGCTGGACTTTGACTTTGGACATGGCTGCGGGAATTGTTGGGCTTGCTGAACTACTTGCGGACGTGGATTCCTTGGTTCTCGACGCAGGTGGTCGCCATTACTTAGCTAAAGACTCGCACGTTTCCGCAAATGCTGTTCGACGTGGATACCCGCGACTTGACGAATGGATGGGTGTGCAAGAAGAGATGGATCCGCTCGGGATTTGGTGTAGCGATTTGTCGCGCCGGTTGAACTTGATTGAACACAGGAGATAGAAATGAAAAATGGCGTAGGGGTCTCACAAAATATTGTGTTATTCGGTGGTACAAGCGAGATTGGTCAAGCGATTATCCACAAACTGGTCAAGCCTGGTGTGTCGCATGTTGTTTTAGTGAGCCGTGATATCGATGCAGCAGATGTTCAGATAGCGGACATCGCAGATCGCTACCCAGATCTTGAAGTGCATCATGTCCGTTTCAATGCTGATGATGCAGCATCAATGGTTCATGTAGTTGCTGAGATTGTTGAAGAAATTGGTGATGTAGACGTAGCAGTTATTGCCCAAGGCGTATTGCAAGAAGGCGTTGACTATTACGCAAATCCACAGGCTTTATTGCCAGTGGCCGACGTGAACTTCACGGGCACCATGGTGTTGATGTATGCGCTTGCGGCACAGATGCGTTCTCAGGGTTACGGGAAAATGATCTTGCTTTCTTCCGTCGCTGGTGAGCGAGTGCGAAAAGGTAATCCAGTGTACGGCGCCACAAAAGCCGGAATCGATGGTTTTGCTTTAGCTTTAGATCACGAACTCGTTGGTTCTGGCGTCTCAGTGCTTGTTGTTCGGCCAGGATTCGTTACGACCAAAATGACAAAAGGAATGGAGAAAGCTCCATTCTCGACTGATGCTGAATCTGTAGCTACTGCAGTGTCGCAAGCATTGAATTCCTCGCGTTCAATACTGTGGGTGCCAGGGATCTTGCAGTACATGTTCTTCGTGTTGAAGAATTTGCCAATTGCAATCTGGCGTAAATTACCTTTGTAATTTACGGAATGGCACCGTGTACGCCGTAGATACCAGTCACGGTTACTAGTCCACCAATCATCACCATCACGACAATCGGCCACCAAGTCTCGTCTTCGTCACGCAATGCTCGCGCTACTGGGAAAAACAATGGGAACGCAGTGAACAAAAAGCGCGGTCTGGCCGTAACGGTTGCCGGGATGAGCATCAACGCAAGCACCACAGCGGTGTACGACCAGTAAATGAGATTCATCTTGTATTTGCGTGCCAAGTAGAGCGATATCACCATTGCAGCGACACTTGCAGCGGTCAGTACGGACGTTGGTGAACTGACGGGATGTACGAAGAAGTCGTAGGTTCTTTGCACTGCAGTGGCACCAAAACTCGTACCCTCCTGCCACGCCTCGCGTTGGACGCGAAACCACGCCATGTTCTCGCCTGTATGCATGCGTAGAAACCACATAAAGCCTAAGAATCCGAGTGGGGACAATACGGGCGCAAGAAGAGAGCGCCATTCACGATTATTTCTTATGGCGAGATATGAGGCCACAGCACACGCTGCCACGAGCGCGATGCCATTGGGTCGAGTGGCAGTAGCCATGGCGGCAAGGACTCCGGCCCACACCCAATGTTTGTCACGCAAAGCAATGAAACACAGCGCAACGATTGTGAGCATCAGAGCTTCTGAATAGGCCATGCTGAGCACGAAACTGCCAGGGAAGAGTGCAATGAGAATCATTGCCTTCTCCGCGGTCTTTATGTCAAACAGATCGCGACATAAGTACCCAGCAAGAAAGACAAACAAAGCACCAAGCACGATGTTGATTGCTAGTGCGACACTGACTGGGCCCCCAGGAATCAGAATGTCAAGATAATGGACAAGTCTGGGGTATAGCGGAAAGAAGGCAGCACGAGCATCAGATACGAAGTAGGTCACATTCGGCATGATGTGATGCGGGTATCCCTCTCGCACGACATCGAGATACCAATGTCCGTCCCAACTATCGAGAATGGCAGCTAATCCTTTAAGCCCGTTCGCCGGAACTATGTCATTGGTGCGATCAGTGACTGCTTGTGCCGCTACCGCGATTGCAGCACCCATGACAACGAAGAGTCGAGACATTAGGTACACGACACCTGCACGACGAAGTGTCTTGCCCCATGGGTCTGATGAAGGTGGAAGATGAAGGCGGCGAAAGGGAGATGTGATTGTCATAGTGTCCTAAAAACGAATAGCCCCATTATTGCCTATGACGTTGAGTTCGTGGCGCTATAAAGCTCCACATCGGTATTGACTGTGCGAAAGTGGCACGATTACACATGGCTGAAATTGAAATTACACGTCCTCGTGATGGAATAGCTCTGGTCACGATGAACCGTCCAGACAAGCTGAACGCAATGACATCGACCATGGTGGAAGAACTCCATCAGGCTTTTACGACCATCGGGCAATCACGGGACATTCGTGCCGTTGTCCTGACAGGTGAAGGTCGGGGGTTCTGCGCCGGACTTGATTTGGGTGGATACGGAGAAGCCCCCGGGTTTGATTGGCATGGCAGCGTTGAAAAGGGATTCGCTGTGCAAAAACACATTGCGTCGCTGATCCCCAAAATGCGTTCGATTCCTCAACCCATCATTGCTGCAGTCAATGGGCCCGCTGCGGGTGGTGGGTTCGCCCTCGTCCTTGGTTCTGATCTGCGCTTATGCTCCACCACTGCTCGATTCAATGCAGCATTTATCCGTATTGGATTGTCAGCCTGCGATATTGGAACAAGCTGGCTGCTTCCGAGACTTATCGGCGCCGCCCGTGCCCACGAGATCATGCTGACTGGTCGTTTGTTTGACTCTGATGAAGCTTTGCGGATAGGGCTAGTCACTGAAGTGTTGCCATCTGACGTGCTTCTTGATGCGGCGTACGTCACGGCTCAAGAAATCATGCTGAATAGTCCAATAGGCGTCGCTTTGACAAAGGAGGGCATGTGGGCATCTCTCGAAATCCCTGGATTGCAAGCAGCTATCGACATGGAGAACCGTCAACAAATAATGGCAAGTTTCTCAGACGATGCGCGTGAGACCCAACGCGCAAAGCGCGAGGGCAGGGCTCCTGAATATCGTGCGTGAGAGCGCTTAACTTTTTGTTTGTCTTGCACACGGAATCGGTGAGGGCGAGCTGTTGCGACTAGTTTTGAGATGTGAGCGAACGTGAAATCATGTCCTGGGAAATTTTTGGTGAAGCAAGCCGCGAGCTAGCTACCAGTGTCGCCGAGGGGGGATACGAGCCAGACATCATTTTGGCCATTGCGCGTGGTGGTTTGCTTGCAGCTGGAGCACTTGGTTATGCACTTGCAGTCAAGAACTTGTACACAATGAACGTTGAGTTTTACACGGGTGTTGATGAGCGCCTTCCTGTTCCGATGATCCTTCCTCCAGTGCCTGACCTTGTTGAATTGCGTTTTGCGCGTGTGCTTATCGTTGACGACGTTGCAGATACTGGACACACACTCAAAATTGTTCAAGACTTTTTCAAAGGTCGTGTAAAAGAAGTTCGTTCTGCAGTGTTATACGAGAAGTCGCATTCAGTCGTTCAGTGCGAATACGTATGGAAGCACACTGACTTGTGGATTAACTTTCCGTGGAGCGACAAGGACCCAGTTGTAAAGCGTGCTGGGATTGTTAAAGACGCCTAAGCGTCAACCCATTTCTTTAATGATGGTCAGTGCCGCATTGCGACCGCTTGACCCCCACACTCCAGCGCCAGGGAAAGTCGCTGCCCCGGTGAGATACAGACCCTTTATTGGGGTGTGATATCGCGTGAGTTCGGGCGTAGAACCCATAAATGCGGCTAGTGGCCCACCACCAAAGCTGAGTGCATGACCTTTGGGAAGATGGAATTGAGTTTCGTAATCTGCTGGAGTCAACACTCTCCACTGTTCAATTGACTCCATAAATCCTGGTTGTACCAATGAACCAAATTGACGGAGCCAGCGTTCTGGTTCATCACGAGATTCCCAGCCATCAACAAATGAATACGGCGTATATAACGCTTCGAGACTGAAAACACTTTTACCGGCAGGAGCAATAGTGGAATCAATATTCGATGGTGTGTTTGCAAGTAACGCCATGCGAGGCATGGTTTTTCCTTCGCGCATTATTTGAGAACCGCGATGGAGTTCCGCCAAAGACGGACTCACGATGACTGTCGAACCAGAGGATTGAAGGTCGGTGAGAGAATCAGTAAAAGCGTTAAATAACGGCGGGGTGTTGGTAATTGCATCGATCTTTGATTCATAGCCTTCTCCAGGCGTATGGCTCTTCCATCGATTGATCAGGGAATTGGCTTTGGCCGGCGGATTCTTTAGCCACTGAACGAACGTGCGTTGAGGGTCACATGCAGATACCACAATGCGCGCAGTAACTGTTGCGCCATCACCTGTTTGTACCGCACTGACACGAGATCCTTCACAGATGATTCCGACAACCCGTGTACTTGTCCGTAGGTAACCTCCTGCAGCAAGGAAAGATTGTTTTAATGCTTCTGGCAACATGCCACTTCCGCCGATAGGACGTCCGAGCGTTCCCACATGTCGCAACGCATAGGAGATTGCGCCTAGCCCAGTGCCTGGAGTTTCAGGGGAGATACCCCATACAACGGGACCTTCGACCATCGCAGGTCCAATGACGGCCTCGTCATCAAAGAATTGGCGCATTACATCTGCGGCTGACATACGACTCATGCGAAGCATTGAAGCAACGCCGCGACCACCTCTGCGGATGACCGTCGATAGTAGGGATCCGCGCGTCGGTGGATTTGCTGCTGCCTCAAGAATTAATCGCGCCACCGGGATTGCCGTTTGTGCGAATTTTTTGTAACCGTCTACCGAACCAGGATGAGCAATTGCAAGTTCGTCAAGAGTTCTATCTACGTCATGCCATAGTGGCCAAAACTTTTCTGTAGTCCAATCACCGTTTATTTGTGGCGGTTCAACATCGATGTATTCAAGTCCGTGAGCGGAGAGATTGAGTTCTTCTGCTATTGGGGTGGTGCGAAATGTGAGGTGGTCACAGTTGCAAATATTGACTGTGGCGCCCCCGTATTCTTCACTGGCGGCTGTGCCTCCAACATCAGAGCGTGCCTCGATGAGCAAGGTAGAGAAGCCGTGTTGCGCAAGATAGGCCGCAGTGATCAGACCGTTGTGTCCGGCTCCTATGACAATTGCATCAAAATCGGTCTCGGCGCGCTTAGTCACGGTCTCTATTCAAGCACTCAGATAGGTTTGAAGCATGTCTTCTACTCGATTACTTGGTGAACTATCCGCTCTGCAGTTAACTGCCGAATTGACCCCTGACTCAATCATTGTGTTGCCGCTAGGCGCTATTGAACAGCATGGTCCGCACTTGCCTTTGAACACAGATTTTGTGGTCGCTGACGCGGTATCGCGAGCAGCTGTAGAAAAATTTGGTGAAGAAACTAAAGCTTGGCTTATGCCCACATTGCCATTCACAAAATCAAACGAACATGCATGGTCATCGGGCACTATGTGGTTATCTGCAACAACGATGATGGCAGTTATAGACGATCTCGGCCGCAGTGTGGCTTCTACTCCAGCTAGAAAAATTATGTTTATCAATGGCCATGGCGGCAACAGTGCACTGATGGCCATGATGAACCGAGAACTTCGATTGAAGTATGGACTACAGACGTTCCTCGCACACCCGCATATGCCCGCAGATCAGGGCGGTTCCTCAGCTGAATCCGAACTCGGCATGGGTGTTCACGGTGGAGTCGATGAAACATCTGTCATGTTGCATTTACGTCCCGACCTTGTCGACATGTCGCTCGCTGTGCGGCGCGTGCCTGAAGGTCTTGCAAAGAACGAGCAAGTGAAGTTCGGTGGTCGAGTTGCTTTCGGTTGGTTGTCAAACGATTTCTTCGCAGAAGGACATATCGGGGACCCGACTGGCGCCAGTGCGGAACTCGGATCGCGAATGTTTGATGGCGCCGTAAATTCTTTGGGCACGGCTATGAAAGAAATTTCGCGTTTCGACTTTGGTCGCTAAACACAAAAGGGGAGGAGCATTTCTGCTCCTCCCCAATTATTTGTGATTGTTTAACCGAGCTTGATTGCTGGGTCGATGTACTTGTTGGTGACGATGTCCTCGGCTACGAGACCATCTTTGACTTTTGCACCAGTTGAGGTGAATACCGGAGTTGCGGTTGCAATGAACTTTGTCACGCGATCCATGTCGAAAGAACCAAGGGTTCCATCTGGACTGTTTGCGATGAGCTTGTCCTCTTGCATCTTTGCTACTGCTGCTGTGCCCTGACCTGCGTCATATGTCCAACCGTTGTTGTACTGGGTGACAGCATCAACAATTATGGCATTTGCCGTGTCTGGTGCTGCAACATAATCAACAGCTGCTTGCTGGATGACTGGAACGAGTGCCTTCAGGCAGGTGTCATACTTAGCGATGTTTGCTGGTGTGCCACCAAGTGACTGAGCGTAAGCGGTCCAGCCTGCATCATGGATGTACTGGTATGCAACATCCTTCATCCAGTCTTTGAACAAATTCTTGTACGCGTATGGTTCAGCTGTTCCAAAACCCTGTTGAGTGTCTTTTCCGCCGGCTGCAATGAACGATGCTGGAGCTCCGTCATATGTTCCGTCGACTTGTTTCTTGTCCAGGATTCCAGTGCTTGTGAAGTAATCCATGTATGCCGCACCATCGAAATAGCGAACCTTTGCGCCAGTTGCTTTCAAATCTGCAATGGTCTTGACGTTCGGGTAGGTGCCCGGGTCCCACATGATGATTTGTGGGTTGATGTTGAACGGTGCAACGACTGCCTGTGTTGGGAAGTCAGTTGAGTGTGCAACGGCTTCGTCAGTGCTTGTGAAACCAAGAAGAATGCTTGGATCTTTGTACAGCTCAGCAGTTACTTGGCTGTAACCGATTGCTGGACCACCCGCACGAATTTCAACCTTTACTCCGGTTGTCTTGCCGCCGGCCATGAGATCTCCAGAGACGCGTAGTTTGGCCTTGTCGACTGTGTATCCAGGACCAACAAGTTGGTAGAGGTTGCCGTGTTCAGCTTCAGGGTTCCAGTCAGTCTGGATTGAGACTGTGGCTGGGCAACCGGCTGCGACAAGGTCGACTCCGGTAGCTGCCGCTGCAGTTGTGTCGGAAGCAGCTTTGTCGCTGCCGCCACACGCTGCGAGCGTGAGTGCTGCAACAATTGCTGTTGCTAGTAGTGGACTTTTTTTCATGGGTAGTTGTTCTCCTGGTAGTTGGTGATGTGCGGGTCAATGACCCCTATTGGTGATGTGCCATTTTCCGATGGCTCTACGAGAGACCCATCCAAAAAAGAGGAACACCACCAGACCGAGTGAGCTGGCAAGAATGATTGCCGTGATGAGTTCTGCACCCCACAAGCGATTTCGATACACATCAATTTGAGCGCCAATGCCGACGACTCCACCTTGACGGAAATAAAAGTCGCCGACCACCGCACCGATGACGGCAAGGCCTGCTGAGATGCGTAACCCCACGAAGATATTCGGTAGCGCAGCAGGAAACTGCAATTTCACTAATCGAGTCCATTTAGAAGCACCTTGCAATGTGAACAACTCGTGCTGACTTTTATCTGCTGATAAGAGGCCGAACAATGTGTTGCTAACAATTGGAAACATGGCGATCAAAACGACGACAAGAAGGCGTTGCGTTTGTGTGCCATCAATCAGAGCGCGAATGAGGGGAGTCAGAGCAAGGACGGGCGCACTTTGCACTGCGACTAGGTATGGCCAGGTTGCTCGCTCAAGCCATCGGCTAGAACTCATGAGTACTGCCAAACTCATCCCGACCACGATGGTGATTGATAGTCCCATGAGGGCAATCTTGGCCGAGTCCCATAAAGACATCAGGATTGGTTGGAGGCCGCGACGCTCACCCGAACGCCAAACAAAGAAACCCTCAGAGATCACCTTGTGTGGAGTTGGAAGCAAGAAGCGTTTCTGTTCTGGAAGAACAACAGTGGAAAACAGATACCAAATACCAATGAAAACCATGAATACGACTGCTGGCCCGATGTAGTCGGTCAGCGAAAACTTATCCTGTTTGTCAGGAATCACTTCTTCTATCGGTGCTGTGGTGGTATCAGTGGCGCTCATTCGTGGGCTCCACGTAGCGCGTGGGAAATTTTTCCGCAGAGTTCGCCAAACTCAGGCTCGTACCGCAGATCATGTGTGCGCGGATAGGCGAATGGAACATCAAATTCAGCGATTATTTTTCCGGGACGTGCTGACATGACGAGGACCTTTGTTGACATGTACACAGCTTCGGTAATTGAGTGAGTAATGAAAAGACCAGCGAATCCTTCAAGCTGAAACAGTCGGAGAAGTTCGTCATTTAAACGTTCACGCGTAATTTCATCAAGGGCACCAAAGGGTTCATCGAACAGGAACACTTTTGGCTTCATCACCAGTGAGCGAGCGAGTGAGGCACGCATGCGCATTCCGCCCGAGAGTTGGCGAGGGTATTTATCTTCGAATCCGTTAAGACCAACTAGCTCAATAGCTTCAGCGGCCAATTTGTGACGCTCAGTCTTGTCAAGTTTGTGAAGTTCTGCAATGAGTTCCACGTTTCGAGCAACAGTTCGCCATGGCATGAGTGTTGCATCTTGAAAGACATACCCAATGCTGTTGCGGTCGATTGTGCAGGTGCCACCGGTGTTTGCTTCAAGGTTAGAAGCAATGCGCAGAAGTGTTGATTTTCCGCAACCTGAGGGCCCTACAACGGTGACGAATTCACCTGCGTTGATAGAGAGCGATACGTTGTCGAGTGCTTTTGTTCCTTCATCAAACGTCATTGAAACGTTGTTAAAAGACAGGAGGGCGGAGGAAGAAGCTGGAACTTCACTCATGATCATTGTCTCCGTCGCACTCACTAGAAACAAGATAGGGCATTGTTAGGGTCACCTGTGTCACGAAAAGGTTTACTTTCTGTTACGAATTTGATTATCGAGAACGACGCCGCCATATACAACAATTCTGTCGGGGGGCCCCATCGCAATCGACTCTCGAAGATTAGCCGCTGGCAAAGCTACGAAATTTGCGGGCGCGCCAACGGAGAGGGAATTAGTGGCGCCATGTACTGCTTGATGTGCGTTGGTAGAGATCATCTGTAGTGCCTCAGGGGCAGTGACGTGAGCAGAAACCATAAGAAGTGACGCGATTTCAAGGGGATCGCCACGACCTACCAAATTGAAAGGGTCCTGCAAGTTGTCCGCTCCGGCGGCAACAACGACTCCGGCGTGTTGGAGCCTGTGGATAGGGGTGATGGCACGCGCTGGATTTGATGAGACACCGCGTTCCTGCAGAAATAGATTGGTCTGTGGCAATGCAGTGATGGTGATTCCGGCAGCGGCGACTTTCTCAGAGACTCGATCGATATCTATCTCGGACTTGGTCGATAGCGCGACACAGTGGCTCGCGTTCATCTGGTGGGAAAAATTGTCACGGATCACTATGTCGGCAAGATGCTCAAGGTCGCTTGAGTTGGCACGCATGTTCTCGTCTGCGTGTAAATCGAGTGGTAGACCTGTATCCGTTGCAAGACCTAACAAGAATTCAACAGCACCTCGCGGGTCAGGGTCTAAGTGTGGACATCCTCCGACAACGTCTATGCCAGCGCTGATCGCATCGCGCGCCAGGGCTTGGTGTTCTTTTCCTGCGAGGCCTGTTACTGGCCACTCGAGCAACATGGCAACCTGAAGGTCCATGAAATAAGAACATCTATTCTTCACTTCAAGTAACGCAATCACTGAAGAGAGACCACCTGAAATTGTTGTATCGGCGTGAGTTCTAATAGATGTCACACCATTTCGTGACATCAACTGGACAGCACGCATCGCGCGATCGACTATGTCGTCGTGCGTAATTGTGGAACGAACTGCCTCGAGTCCACGAATGGCGCCCATGAGATCGCCAGAAGGATTTGTTATGCGGTCTGCAAGGAAGGCTTTGTCGAGATGCGCGTGGGGCTCGACGAAAGAAGATGCAACGACATGACCAGCCAGCGAAATTATTGATGAATGAGATGTGGGGCATTGACCCACAGGTCCGATCCATGAGATACGCGACTCGTTGACCAATAAGTCAACAATTGAGCCATCAGCTAACTGGGCGCCAGTGAAAAGAGTGCAATCAGTCACTGAAGATTTATACCAATGGGGAGAGCTGCGGCAACGGACGACGTTCCATTGATTCTCCTAATTGGGGCATAACTTCTTCAGCCACCATATGTAATTGTTCGTTCATCTCTTGGCGTGTGAGTCCGGGAAAATCGAAAAAGATCGTGAGGTGTTTGAGGTCAAGAAGCTCACGCCAAAAACCGATTGTGTCAACAACGTCAGCGACGGATCCGATTGCTTGAATCTTCTGGTCAATTGACTCTTGAACGGTTGGGCAATGGTCGAATGCAACCTTTGATCCATCTGGATTGCGATAGCTAGAAAATCTGCCGTACGGAGCAAGGAATCGACAGAACTCATCGTGGCCGGGTTTGCCTTTTTTCATTGCAGCTTCTCGCGTTTTTCCCACATGGACGTTCAGCACGAGGCAACGGTCTTCTCCCGGAGCAACTGGGTCACCCATGTCTGCACGAATGTCTGCATAGCGATTCCATTTGTCGAGTTGACTGTCTGCATTCTGAAGCCAGTAGACGGCTTTATGGCCGGCACGAGGTACGTATTCGATTGTCTCGGGCGACGTGACGGGTTGGTAGATATCGACGACTCGTTGAGGGCGCGGAATAAGGGTGAGGTCATCAACGTTAGAACCACGGTCCGGGATGTCGTCGGCTGGCAATGTGAAATGTTCACCGCGAAATGAAAACCGCTCGTTGGTCCATGCACGCTTGATGATTTCAAGTGACTCTTCAAATATCTGTCGGTTAATGCGGTCGTGCTCTGCCGACATGTCGTTGTCGCCAGAAGCAACAACTGTTCCGAGTGGCCATGCTTCGCGCGGAACAGTGCCACGGCCTACACCAAATTCCATGCGACCACCAGTAATGATGTCAGCGATGGCGAAGTCTTCAGCAAGACGTAATGGGTTCCACTGCGGAACCACATTGAACATTTGACCCAGGCGCAAATTCTTAGTCTGACTTGCGAGGTGCTGACCAAAAAGAATCAAGTTAGGGAGTACTTCATATCCCTCATACTGAAAATGGTGTTCTGTTAGCCACATGGTGTCATAGCCAAGGGAGTCGGCAGTCCGTGCCCACTCCACGAGATTTCTGTAGCACTCAATGACGGCATTGTTGTCATAGCGTCGAGATGTTGGGGTTACGGAGTCGCTTCCTGCATCAGGCATTGGAACTGTGCAGAAAAAATTTGTGTCAACTCTCATGGACCTAAATTAGCCCACTGGAAGTGAGTCTTCCCACTTGACCCGTTAACTAGTTGTTAAATGTCACCACACATGTCGGGCCCAAAAGACCGATTTGAGTGCCCTAGTGTCATCGCTCATGATTCCGTCGACTCCCATATCCAGTAATCGGGAAATTTCTTGAGGATTATCAATTGTCCATACGTGTACTTGGAGGCCGAGAGTGTGTGCTCGAGCAATACTGCGTCGTGTCACTACTGGGATGGGGCCTTGACGAACAGGAATTTGAGCGATGAGGGCGTGACGCGAGGGGTTGATTGGTAACCCCGTTCCACTTGCCAGCACGAGGCGTACAACTTCTTGAGGACCCATTGATGTGCATAGCCCTGCACCAAGTTCAGATCGAATATGACGCAGTCGTTTGTCGCTGAAACTTCCGACACAAATGCGGTCAAGGCATTTGGTGCGACGAATGGTGTCTATGAGTGGCTGCATTGCAGCATCAGATTTGCAGTCAATATTGAGCCGTAAGTCTGGCCATGTCGAGAGGAGATCTGTCAGAAGAGGAATCGGGTCTGTGCCATCTATACGGGCAGTAGCAAGAGTTGACCAATCTGTTTCAGCAATTCGCCACGGCTTGCCACAAGTTCTCTGTAAGTCGTTGTCGTGGAATGCAACGAGCACGCCGTCACGGGTTGCATGAACATCTGTTTCTACATATCTATATCCGAGATTCACTGCATCATCGAATGCACGCAACGTGTTTTCAGGGGCTGCAGAAGTGCCACCGCGATGAGCGAACGCTATGGGGTTCGTGTTATCGAGGTAGGGATGTTTCACTTCCATTAGATGGAGCGACCGGAGGCTTTCCAGTATTCATCTTTCAGCAGGCGCTTGTATAGCTTGCCGGTTGGATGACGGGGAAGGTCGGGCCTGAAGTCGATGCTACGTGGGCATTTAATGTCTGCGAGATGTGTCTTACAAAAAGCGATCAGTTCCTTTGCAAGCGCTTCAGCCTCCTCTGGTGAAGATGGCATTGTCACTGGTTGCACGACCGCTTTCACTTCCTCACCGAAGTCGTCATTCGGTACTCCGAAGACTGCAATGTCAACAACCTTTGGATGGTTGACAAGAATATTTTCTGATTCCTGTGGATAGATATTTACTCCACCTGAAATAATCATGAATGCTTTTCGGTCAGTGAGATACAAGAAATTATCTGCATCAAGAAATCCGACATCTCCGAGAGTTGACCAACCGCGCCCTTTGGGGTCGCGTGAAGCTTTCGTTTTTTCCGGATCATTGTGGTATTCGAAACTTGCGCTTCCTTCGAAGAAAATTGTTCCCGATTCACCCTGAGGAACTTCGTTTCCGTTCTCGTCACAAATATGAACGATCCCTTGAATGGCTGTGCCGACAGACCCTGGATGTGCAAGCCACATTTCGCTGTTGCAATACACAAAGCCATTGCCTTCTGTGCCTGCGTAGTACTCGTGAATGATTGGCCCCCACCACGCGATCATGGCCTTTTTGGTTTCAATTGGGCATGGAGCAGCAGCGTGAATGGCTACCTTGAAATTTGACACGTCGTACTTATTGCGTATGTCTATATCTAGTTTCAACATTCGAATGAACATTGTTGGCACTAGTTGCGTATGCGTTGCTTTGTATTGTTCTGCATATTTCAAGTACATCTCTGCGTCGAAATGTTCCATCACAACAGTTGTTCCACCAGATGCATGAACTGACATATTGAAGCGCAAAGGAGCTGCATGGTAGAGCGGTGCAGGCGATAGATAGATCATTCCTTCGTGGAATTGATACAGGCCAACTGTGAGCGCGGTGGCAAGTCCTGCTGACGTTCCTAAAGGTGTACCAGGGAAAGGACGTGACACACCTTTTGGCATTCCGGTCGTTCCGCTTGAATACAACATGTCGGTGCCGTCGACCATGTCGGCAAGGGGAATAGTTGATGCCGAATCAACTCTTGATTCGAAAGAGTCATAACCATCCACTGTTCCATCAAGCATGAGGCGCAGATGAACGTTCGGTATGTCGTTAGCGATTTCTATTGCTTGATCAGACTTGTATTTCGACGTTATGAATGCTTTTGCCTGACAGTCATTCAAAATGTACGTGAGTTCTGCTCGGGTGAGACGGCTTGAACACGCGGTGTAGACCACGCCTGCATAATGGCATCCCCAAATCACTTCGAAGTACTTACTGTGGTTTTCCATACAAATCGCAACATGGTCTCCAGCCTGAAGTCCAGCTGCACGCAACACATTGCTGAGTCGAATGGCTGCCTCGTGGAGTTCTTGAAACGTGGTGATCTTGCCCGTTTCGGCTTGAATGACCGCTGGTCGTTGCGGATGGGTGGCAGCTGTGATTCCTGGATACATGACTACAAACTAATTGAATGACGGCTGTCACATCGCAGTCTGCACGTCTCTGGTTCGCAAGGGTTGTTCAGTTGCCATTACTGTGGCAATCACGCCATGGGAAAGGGTTGCTATGAGCACCACAGAAGTCATCAGTCCAGACGAAACCACAGTTGTGCATCTTGCAGAGGAACTTCTGAAGAAGTTCCCTCCGGCATCGACCCCAGTGGTGGAATTTCTTGGCGCTCAATATGACATGGGTCTTGCCTGGGTTCATTTCCCTGTGGGGCTTGGCGGCCTCGGAGTTTCTCCCAAGTTCCAAAAAGCAGTGAATGAAGTTCTGTATCCGGCCGGAGCACCGAACCCGATGTATCGCAACCCGATTGGTCATGGAATGTGCGGACCAACAGTTGTGGAGTGGGGAAGTGACGAACAAAAGAAGCGTTACTTGCGTCCATTGTTCACTGGCGAAGAGATTTGGTGTCAGTTGTTCTCTGAACCCGGATCCGGCTCGGACTTCGCGGGCCTTTCCTCCAAGGGAGTGAAAGATGGAGAAGAGTGGATCGCAAACGGTCAGAAAGTATGGACAACCCTTGCTCATCTTTCACGCTTTGGTTTGCTTGTTGTCCGAACAGATCCTGAAGCTGTCAAACATGCAGGCCTCACTGCGTTTGTTGTGGACATGCAAGCGCCCGGAGTTGAAGTACGCCCTCTTCGCCAAATGACTGGTGAAGCTGAATTTAACGAGGTGTATTTCACAGACGTTCGCATTTCAGAATCTGAGATGCTCGGTTCTCCCGGCGACGGATGGCGTGTGAGTCTCACCACCTTGATGAATGAGCGTGTATCAATTGGTGGGTCAATGCCACAACGTGGCTCAGGCTCTATCGCCTCGGCGGTTCATGCATGGGAAGCGTTGCCCGAATCTCAGCGCGACAGCGCAACTCGTGATGAGTTGATGAAACTATGGATTCGAGCAGAAGTACTTCGCTTAACAAACATTCGTGCAAACACCACTCGAAAGATGGGTACGCCTGGTCCTGAGGGTTCTATCGGCAAGATGGCTGGGGCAGATCTGAATAAGGAGACCTATGCATTCGCAGTCAACCTTCAGGGCGCACAAGGAATGTTGTATGGCTCATATGCCATGACTCGTCCTGAAACTGCAATGGCTTTTGACGGTATTCAGAAGGCTTTCTTGCGTTCACGTGCAAACACCATCGAAGGTGGAACTACTGAAGTGATGAAAAATATTCTCGGTGAACGCGTGTTGGGTCTTCCCGGCGACGTTCGAGTAGACCGTGAAATCGCGTGGAATAAAGTTGCCCGTAACTAAATAGTTCTATGCCACGTGGGCAAGCAAAACACCGCAATATGCAGCAAAGAGTGTTGCAATAAGTCCGATTGCACCACCAAGTCCCTTGGCAAGTTTTGATGTGCCATTGGAATGAATCAAGGTTGCAATAACAGCGCTGGCTACAAGCAGCATTTTGATTCCAAAAGTCACCAGGTACGCGGTTGTTTTGTCGGAAGCGTCTGTAGCGGCGAGACCCCAGGCTCCGGTGAACACAATGAGAATCATTGCTGGCCACGCAATGGATGCATAACCCTTAGCGATGTTGATCAGTGCATCAGGATTGCTTTTACGCAGTTTTGGTACAACCCCAGCTAAGACAATCTGGCCGCCAAGCCACACAGCGACACCAAGTAGGTGGAGATACGTGCGAAGAGAATCGAGTGTGGGATGAATCATGTCAACAAGAGTGTCTCAAGAACGGCACTTGCTGCAAGTGCACGGTCGTCCATGCTTGCCGTTGTGAGCACTGAAGCTCCTGACATTGCTGTAATTGCTGTGTCGATGGCCATCTGAAGATCTCGTATATTTCGCGGGGGAGGGAAATATTCGTCTTCTTCGGTGACAAAAATTTCTTCAACACCTAATGTCGGATTAAGAAATGCAAGAACACCTTGCACTAATTCTTCAGGAGCAGAAGCGCCCGCTGTCACTCCAACTGTGCCGTGAAGATCATGCGGGAGTTCATGAAATGAATTCACCCGAAACACTTGTCGGCATCCCGCCTCAACGGCGAGACGTTCGAGTGCTCGAGTGTTTGAACTATTCGATGAACCGATAATGACAAAAGCGTCGACGGTGCTTGCAATTGAAATTAAAGCAGTTTGTCTATTGGTCGTAGCAAAACAAAGGTCACTCTTGCCCGGAGTCCAAACATTGGGATATCTCTCGCGTACATGCACGGCAATTTCATTCCACTCGCGGTGAGACAAAGTGGTCTGAGCAAGCATGGCTACTTCTGTATCAAATTGAGGTAACGCCTCTACTTCATCGAGAGATTGGACTCTCGATATTGATGCAGGCGCGACGGCCATTGTTCCCACTGCTTCTTCATGCCCCTCGTGGCCTATATACACAATGTGGTATCCCTTGGCGGCGCGAGTCTTCACTTCATGATGCACTTTTGTCACCAATGGACATACAGCGTCGACTACATAGCTGCCGCGAGACCGGGCTGCATTGACAACGTCGGGAGCTGAGCCGTGTGCCGAGAGCATGATCGGTGATCCGCTGGGAACATCATCAATGGAATCAACAAAGACAACACCTTGTGCAACGAAGCGGTCGACCACGATCTTGTTGTGCACAATTTCGTGGTAGCAGTACACGGGCTCATCGAATGAGCGCACCATCCACGCAAGCGCTTTGATGGCCATTTCAACGCCAGCGCAGAAGCCTCTTGGTGAGGCGAGAAGTACCTTATTGACGCCCATATAACCTCCACAGGCTACCGAGAGTGCTCAGCGGTAGCCTGCAGGGGTGAAATCGACAACCGACTCCCTGCCGCAGATAGCTGCGGTTGACCTTCAATCTGCCGCATCCCGCGCCGGGTTGAAGGTGGGCGACCGCGTGGTGTCCGTGAATGGCGTTATTCCTCGTGACATTCTCGAATGGCAGCGCTTGGTCGATTCTGATGAGTTGGACATAGCAGTGCTTCGCGGACGTGAGACTCTTGATTTCGAGGTTCTTCGTTTGCCAGGGGAGCCATTTGGTGTCTCTATAGCAAGTGCGGTATTCGACCGAATTCATACGTGTGACAATCACTGCGAATTTTGTTTTATTTACCAACTACCCAAAGGCATGCGCCGGAGTCTGTACTTAAAGGATGATGATTATCGTCTTAGTTTTCTCTTTGGCAATTTCACTACGTTGACTAGGTTCACTGAGGCTGATCTTGAAAGAGTTATCGATGAGCGACTCTCGCCTCTGTATGTCAGCATCCATTCCTCGCAGCCACATGTTCGATCAGATATGTTGCGCAATGTTCGAGGTGGTTTCAGTCTTCGATGGATGAAGATTCTTCTTGATCACGACATTCAGATTCGTGCACAGATTGTGTTGTGTCCCGGAGTCAATGACGGCGCGATCTTAGAATCAACTTTGGCAGGGCTTCTCGAGCAGTTTCCGCAACTTGAGTCAATCGCCATCGTTCCTTTGGGTTTGTCGCGCTTCAATACAGAAGGGCGTATGCGAGTGCATACAACAGACGAAGCGCTTGCAGTAATAAACACGGTGTCAAAGTGGCAAGCTAGGTATCGACGAGCAGTTTCTCGTCAATCTATTCACTTGGCCGACGAGTTTTATTTGGTGGCGCAACATGAAATCCCTGCGGCCGAAATGTATTCTGATTTTCCCATGCTCGAAGATGGGGTCGGACTTGTCCGTTCATTTGTCGATGCATTTAATGGAAACGGACCTGACCTGATGGGGAAGCAGTCTGGCTTTTTTGCATCAGTCGACGTGGCTTCTCCCACTGATTATGTGAGAGTTGTAAACCCTGCTGCAGACACCGGATTACGTTCAACCGCTCCGGTCTCTATAAGCCTTCGTTCGCGTGAACGTACCACTAACAAACCAGTTGCTGTTGTGACTGGTTCATATGGTGCTTCAATTATTCGACCACTTCTCGATGCGCAAGGCTTCGACAATGTCAGTGTTCTCGAAGTAAATAATCAGTATTTTGGCGGCAACACTGCTGTCGCTGGCCTGATGACTTTCGAAGACGTTCACCGCGTGATGTCACTTGACAATGGAGCGCATGTGTATTTGTTGCCCGATGTTTGTCTGAACGACGGTGTGTTTCTTGACGGAGGCACACTGAACGATCTCAGTCGAGAATTTAGCGTTGAAGTGCTTTCGACAAGTGGTAGTTCACTACGTAATCGGCTTGAAGCAGCCAAAAGAGAGGTTTCTCATGTCTGATGAAGAGAAGGTCATTTTCCCAACAGTAGTTATCGTTGGTCGTCCCAATGTTGGCAAAAGCACATGGTTTAACCGTGTTATTGGTGAGCAAGCGGCAATTGTTGAAGACCGTCCGGGCATCACCCGTGACAGACATCCTCGAATGGCGTCCTGGCTCGGTATTGAGTTTTGGATTGTTGATACTGGCGGTTGGATGCCAAGCGGAAGCGAATTGGACGACAAAGTAAGTCGACAAGTAGAGGAAGCAGTGCGTGAAGCAGATCTAGTGATTTTCATGGTTGATGCGTCTGTTGGTGTTACAGATGATGACGAACACATTTCACAATGGTTGCGCAAAACTGGTGTCCCGGTACTCCTTGCAGCGAACAAATCTGACAATGACCGCCGCGAACAAGAGAAATGGATATTCATGTCTCTCGGATTCGGGGAGCCGATGGCGGTATCAGCTCTTCACGGGCGGCGCTCGGGTGATTTTCTTGATGAAGTGGTTGCTCGAATTCCACATGTCGAAATTCCCGTTCGCGAACTCGATGCCATCAAGCCAGACGGCGTGCCACGTGTAGCACTTGTGGGCCGTCCCAATGTCGGCAAGAGCACATTGTTTAACCGTCTCGTCGGTGAAGAGCGTTCAGTAGTTCACGACATGCCGGGAACAACCCGAGATGCCGTCGACACTTTGGTGGAAACGCCAGATGGTCCTCTTGTTTTTATTGATACCGCCGGAATGCGTAAGCGCAGCAAGATTGATGAGTCAACAGAGTTCTATTCATTAGTTCGGGCACTGAAGGCAATTGACGAAGCTGATATTGCAATTTTGATTATTGATGCCACAGTCGGTGTTACTAGTCAAGATCAACGCCTAGCAGAAAGAATTGATGTTGCTGGATGCCCAATTCTGATCGTATTAAACAAATGGGAATTACTTGATTCGGAGAATCGGCGTCAGGTGGAGCTTGATCTGGCCCGCATGCTGTATTTCATTGATGATGCTCCCGTATTGAAATTGTCTGCACTCACTGGAATGGGCGTTCACAAGTTGCGTCCCGTTCTTCAAGATGCGATCGAGCAGTACCATAGAAAAATTCCAACACGAGATGTGAACAGAGTTATTTCGGCTGCGCAGCAGAAATCGCCAGCGCCTGGAGGTGCGCGCGTGTTGTTTGCAGTTCAGGGAGCAAATGACCCCCCAACGTTTACCTTGTTCGTAAATAGAGAACTTTCGGCGCCGTATATTCGCTATTTGGAACGCTCTATTCGTGAGGCATTTGAGTTCGGATCAACGCCATTGAAACTACGCGTTCGAAAAAAGGGCGATTAGAGATGCCATGGTGTGAACCGTGCGCCAAATATTTTTCTCCTTCTTCCTTATCGGTCGAAGGGAAATGCCCTGAGTGTCTTGCTGTCGTGGCTGAGCCCACAACTTCAGGTCGCATCACTGTGGACACTCTCGATCTGAAAAAGCTTGCTGGAGCAGACAATGAAGGAACTCCATGGCACTTTAAGTTATTGGTCGGACTTTTGTGTGTGTATCTCGGCTGGCGTTTCGTTCAAATATTTTTTTAGCTGGCACTTCGGTGTCGCCGATAGAGTCATAGATCATTCGGGCTGTAGCGCAGCTTGGTAGCGCGCTTGTCTGGGGGACAAGAGGTCGTGGGTTCAAATCCCGCCAGCCCGACCAATGAATTCGAAGTATTCGAATATGAAAAAGGAGTGCCATGAAGATTGAAGGTTCCGTTGTCATCGTTACCGGTGCGAACCGCGGACTTGGCGCTGAGTATGTTCGTCAATTACTCGATAGAGGTGCGGCAAAGGTGTATGCCGCGGCACGAAATATTGAGTCGGTGTCAAACTCCGAAGCTGTTCCCGTAAAACTCGACGTGACCAGTCAGGCTGATATTGATGCGCTTGTACAGACCTGTGGCGATGTCACCATGTTGATCAACAATGCCGGAGCAATTGTGGGTTCTCGAATTCTTGCTGAAAATGCGCTGGAAAACGCGAAAGCAGAAATGGAAACCAACGTGTGGGGTCCATTCAATTTGTCTCGGGCCTTTGCGCCAATCTTGGCAAATAACGGCGGAGGTGCAATTGTCAATGTGTTATCTGCTGTGTCTTGGATGTCAATTAAGGATGCAGCTACATACGCGATGTCTAAATCTGCAGCATGGTCTCTAACAAATGGGCTCCGTCTGGAATTGGCACGACAGGGCACATTGGTTGTAGCAGTTCACCCTGCATTTATAGATACTGACATGGCTGCAGGCGTCGACATGCCGAAGACGACGCCACATCAAGTCGTAGAACGCACTCTGAATGGAGTAGAAGCTGGAATACCCGAAGTGCTGGCGGACGACACTTCCGCTTTTGTAAAGAAAAGTTTGCCGAATCACATTGAGACGTTTTATCCGAAAGTTGCTGCGCCTCGTCCGTAGAGCAGGTCACGTATGTGCGGTCGTTTTGTAGGGGCTTTTAACGTCGATCTTCTCGTGGGGGAATTGACCGACGCGCTCGTCACTGCGCATATGACTTTTTCCGAAGCAGTAGACAACAATCTCTTTTCTCCAAATTTCAATACTGCACCAACTCACATAGTCCCCATTCTTCGACATGATGATGCTGTCGTAGTTGTTGATCCAATGCAGTGGGGGCTCGTGCCGTCATGGTCTAAGGATCCAAGTGTTGGTTCAAAGATGATTAATGCGCGTTCCGAGACAATTACTGAAAAACCTTCGTTTCGTCATTCTGTGCCTGGTCGTCGTTGCATAATTCCGATGAGTGGTTTTTATGAATGGGATAGAACAGACCCAAAAAAGAAGGTGCCGTATTTCGTGACACGTGAGGATGGACGTCTTATGTTGGTCGCGGGAATTTGGACCCCATCACCAGTGTTAGATGGTCGACATACTTTTTCGCTCATCACTCGAGAGAGCGTCGATGATCTGTCACATATTCACAGCAGAAGTCCGGTGGAACTGTACGCCGATGACGCACTTGAATGGATGTGCAATCCTGTTCCGCCGCTTGAACTGTTTCAACCCGATCATCAACCGCGTTTTGCAGCCCGCCAAGTATCGACTCTGGTGAACAGTGTCAGAAATAATGATGCATCTTTACTAGACGTGTTTGTCGGGGCGGTGGAGCCTGACGAACTGGACACTCTCTTTTAATGAGTAGCCAAAGCATTCCGTAGTAGATCAGCGTGCGCCTCGAGAACTGAGCGTTCTACTGATGGTGCTGCATTGGCAAAATTGAGATCCTCCATAGTGTCGGTGGGAATCAGGTGAATGTGACAGTGATTGATCTCATATCCAGCGATGATGAGCCCCACACGTGTGCAGGGAAAAGCGTCGTACATTGCTCGTGAAATTCGATGGGATACAGCGAACATGTGCGAAGAGAGCTCCGGGCTCATGTCCACCCAATGATCAATTTCTTCGATTGGGACGACTAAGAGATGTCCATCTGCCAATGGATTGATGCTGAGGAAGGCAACGCATAAGGAATCGCGATACACAAAGGTCCCTGGAATTTGCCCTTCAATGATGCGAGTAAAAACAGTTGTCATCCGGTGTATCCACCTGAAACATTGAAGACATCGCCAGTGCAATATTCAGATTCGGGTCCTGACAGGAATCGAATCATGTCTGCCAATTCCTCTGGCTCGCCCATGCGACCCTTGCCAATGCGCATTGTTATTCCGGCAATCATGGTCTCGCTAAAAGGCGTCAACAATGGAGTTTTGATGTATCCAGGACAAATTGCATTGACATTTATTCCTAACGGTGCAACTTCGGCAGCCACTGCTTTGGTGAGAGTGATAATGCCTGCTTTTGCGACTGAATAATGTGGTGCGCCAGCTGCTGGGTACAAACCGAGCACGGAAGAGATATTGATGATGCGACCTGACCTGCGTGGTTGCATGTGCGTGAGAGCAGCACGACAACCGTAGAAGGCTCCGTACAGGTGAACCTTGATCATGCGATCCCAGTCGGCGTCAGAGAGATCACGTAAATAGTCCATCGGAGCCATCTGAGCAATGTCGCCGCTCATTCTTTTACCGACATTCTCCATCATTAGTTCAGTCTTTGATGCTGCATCTTGAGGCGCAATACCTGCGTTATTTACCATGATGTCGAGACGTCCGAATTGTGCAACGCAATCATCAACTGCTGAGGTAAACGCACCGGAATCGGTGACGTCGAAGGCATAGGCAATTCCTCCGACTTCGTTAGCGACCCGTTGTGCTGCTGTTAGGTCTAAATCATTGATGGCAATGAGTGCTCCGTCGGCTGCGAGTCGACGCGCAGCTGCAGCTCCGAGGCCGGAGCCCCCACCAGTAATAAAAGCAACGTGATTTTCTAAAGCAGGTGTCATATAAACACACTATGTCGGTCGCCGTAAGGCAAAGTGACTGGGGCTACCATCAGTGCGTGCGTATACGAGAAAACCTCACCATTCCTAACGTCCTATCAATTTTGCGTCTGGCAATGTTGCCAACTTTTGTTGGTTTGTTTGCGGACGGGCGTGTTGTCGCGGGTAGTTGGTTCTTTGGCCTGCTGGCCTCCACCGATTGGATTGATGGTTACATTGCTCGACGCTTTAATCAGGTCAGTGAGCTCGGTAAAATTCTTGATCCCATTGCAGACCGCACAGTCTTTTTTGTTGGCATCGGAGCAGCGTTGCACTACGGGTATTTGCCTGTGTGGTTCGGGGTAGTCATCCTGATTCGGGAAGTCTCGATTGCTGTTTTGATGGTGACGGCGACCGCCATGGGCATGGAGCGATTCCCTGTCACTCGATTAGGAAAGTGGGCCACATTTGCCCTGATGGCTGCAGTTCCATGGATCACGCTTGGTTCCGCAGGGGGCGTCTGGACAATTTTCACCGTCATGGGATGGGCAGTAGGAATCCCTGGAGTTTTTGTTTCTTATAAATCGTTCTTCGAATATCTACCCACCGTCAAGAGTCATTTGGCATCGGGGAGAAGGTCGTAAGGAGTACCGTTGGGGGAGTGACAGTTCCTTCCCAACTCCTATATTCCAAAGACCACGAGTGGGTTCTGATCGAGGGCTCTACCGCTCGGGTCGGTATCACGGATTACGCACAAGATGCTCTTGGTGACATCGTGTTCATTCAGTTGCCAGAACTTGGTGCGACGATCTCGTTACATCAGGGTCTCGGTGAAATCGAAAGCACGAAAAGTGTGAATGATGTGTACGCGCCCGTCTCGGGAACAGTCGTCTCGATAAATGATGCTTTAGTTGCAACGCCTGAATTACTGAACTCTGATCCGTACGGACGTGGTTGGATTTGTGAAATTGAAGTCTCTGCAGTCAATGAATCAGACTTGATGAGCCCGGAGGAATACTCAGCACTCATCGGTGCATAAGGGTGGCAATTATGTCGTACGTATTTTGTAATCAGTGTGGTCACCGCAACCCGCCGGTATCAGCATTTTGTTCAGCGTGTGGAACTGTTCTTGATTTGGTGTCTGACCACACAATTACTTTGTCAAAAGTTGATCCGCTGCAAGACGCACCGGGTCCAGATGATGATGTTCACGTTTCGTTGTCTCATATTGCTAGTGGCACAGCAATCTTGGTGCTGCGCAGCGGTGAGAGCGAAGGAAATCATTTTGTGCTCTCTTCTCCCATCACCACGGTGGGGCGTCACGCTGACTCCGAAATTGCTTTAGATGACATCACAGTGTCACGTCGCCATTGCGAAATTCATCATGTCAACAAGCGATTCATCGTCCGTGATGCTGGCTCGTTGAACGGCACTTATGTGAACCAGAAACGTGTTGATGACGTAGAGCTTCGTCAAGGTGATGAAATTCAAATTGGAAAATTTCATATGGTATTTCTGGAAAGACCGGATGAGAAATCATGAGTGATCGCGATTATCTTTCAATCGGAGAAGTACTGGCGCAATTGCTTGAAGAATTTCCCGATGTCACCATCTCCAAAATTCGTTTCCTCGAAAGTCAGGGCCTAATTGTTCCTGAACGGACGCCCTCTGGGTACCGCAAGTTCACTTCCGCTGAAGTTGAGCGACTTCGGTTTATTTTGCAGGAACAACGCAATAATTATTTACCCCTTCGAATCATTAAGGGAAAGCTCGAAGATGAGAGTCAGGACATCAGTCGTGACATTGAAAACATCAGTGAACTTGTGACAACGTCCGGACATCCCGCCGCTCGAGCAGCAATGCCGCGTCCCGCAGCTGTTGAACATTCAGAGGGCTTTGAACAGGATCCGATAATTCCCGCCTCAGTCAAGCGTCAGCAAAGAAAAGCTGCACTGCAACATGCGGACAAGACTGAATCTATTCCTCGTGACCAACTGCTTGAGCAGGTGCACATTGACTCGGCGTTTTTGAAAGATCTCGAGGCTGCTGGTTTAGTGAGCGGACATAATGTTGGTGACACAACATTCTTTGACCCTCATTCGGCCGCGATTGCTCGTACTGCTGGCCGATTTCAAGAGATGGGTATTGACATTCGTCATCTTCGCGCTTGGAAGTCATCGGCTGATCGCGAACTCAGTCTCTTCGAACAAAGAATTTTGCCGCTACTGCGCCAACGAAATCCAGCCTCTCGTGACGAAGCACTCGACATGCTCGCTGAGTTCATGGAACTCGGAGGGGAGTTGCGTAACTCACTATTGATGCGCGACATTGCTCGACTAACAGAGCAGAAGTAACGATGAAGTCTCTCTCTGTGCGCGGTGTGCGTATCGATCGTCTCTCCAACACGCCGGTGGTGACCTTGCGAGAAGAGGAAGCTCCGCGTCGCCAATTTGAAATTTTTATTGGTGCTCCTGAGGCAGCAGCGATAAAAACGGCACTCGATGATGAACAAACCCCAAGACCGCTGACTCATGACTTGTTTGTGCTTGCGCTAGAGCGTGTTTCGGTGTCAGTTAGTCGTGTTGTACTCACTCATGTATCTAACGGAACGTACTATGCAGATTTGATACTGACTCCCGATGGCGGGCCAGAAGTTACGGTGTCGTCGCGACCGTCTGATGCGGTGGCCATAGCACTTCGTGCGTCGTGCCCGATTTTTGTTCTTGATGATTTGATTGATCTGGTCGGTGAAGTCATCGAAGAAGACGAAAGCCGTACAGACACTGGAATTATCGATGAATTTCGTGATTTCATCGAAAATATCTCTCCAGAGGATTTCGACACCTGACATCTTGACGAGGGGAGAGTTTGCCCGTAGCGTCTTACACCCGCGTAGTTTCCCGTTTGTAGGGAAGCAAACTCCAGACGAAACGACACCCAAATGACGCAAACTTTCAGTGGAACGCAAGCAGCAGACGTAGTTGGTATCACATACCGTCGTCTTGATTACTGGGCCCGTACGGATCTTGTTCGTCCTACCGGAACTGATGCGGCGGGAAGTGGAAGTCGCCGTCGCTATACATACCGCGATTTGCTGGAACTTCGAATTATCAAACAGTTACTAGATGCTGGTATCCGCCTTGAATCTATTCGTGACGTGTTTGCTTACCTTCGTGATCATATGGACACAGATATTGCAGCAGCTCATCTCGTCATTAATGGTTCATCAGTCGTTTTGTGTAACGGCGAGGAATTGATCGACGTCCTGCGTCATGGCCAAGGCGTTCTTAACATCTTGCCAATGGACTCCGTTCGAGATGAAGTTGACAAGAACATTGTTCTTTTGCGGCCTGCGCTTGATGACGGCGACGATATCTCCAAAGCTGTTTAGTAATGCGTTTTTCGCCCCTTGATGCACAGCATCGATTGCTTGATGCAAAAATGGTGCCGTTTGGTGGATGGGATATGCCGCTTGCGTATGCGACGGGTACGTTGGCAGAACATGCCGCATGTCGCAATGGTGTGGTTATTTTCGACGTTTCACATTTAGGTACCGTTCGAGTTGAAGGTCCACAAGCCTTTAATCAATTGCAACACTGTTTGACCAACGATTTATCGCGTATCGCTCCTGGGCGCGCGCAGTACACACACTTGTTGGATACCAATGATGCAAGTGTTCTCGACGACATCATTGTGTGGTGGGTCAGCGAGGAGGTGTTTGATGTGATGCCGAATGCTTCGAACACTGATCGGGTTGTATCAGCTATCGGCGGAACTGATACAACAGCGTCGCGTGCAGTGATCGCAGTGCAGGGTCCTTTGGCGCGGTCAACCGTTGCTTCGTTTTGTCCTGACGCGTCGATGGTGTCGCGTTTTGCCGTTCGAGAAGTTGAAGTCTGCGGATTTCGGTGTGTTGTAGCGGGTACTGGCTATACGGGCGAAGACGGTATTGAGATTGCGGTTCCGGTTGATGGTGCGGCTGCAGTCTGGGATGCACTGGTTACAGCTGGGGCGACACCTGCAGGTTTAGGAGCTCGAGATACATTGCGCCTCGAGGCTGGATTGCCGTTGCATGGACATGAACTGGGGACGGGAATCACGTCTCTGCAGGCCGGTCTTGAATGGGTGGTCTCTTGGAGCAAAGGTGAATTCATAGGTCGATCTGCTTTGCTTGAAGAAAAAGAACTGGGAGTAGCTCGCCGATTGGTCGGGATATCTATCCCTGGTCGTCGTCCCGCTCGTGAAGGCACCCGAGTATTGAATGCTGCGGGGCATGACATTGGGTTCGTCAGTAGTGGAAACTTCTCACCGACTCTTGGTCATTGTATTGCTATGGGTTTCGTCGTTCCCGATACTCACTTCGGTGACACGGTGTCTCTTGATGTGCGCGGGACCTTGCTGGAGGGCACAGTCGTAGCTACTCCGTTTGTGGCGAAGAAGAAGTAGATCCTGATTGTTTATTCGGACGAAATCCGAATAAACCACCGGCGTTTTCCGCAAGAGTGGTGAGTGGTCCTAGGCGCTTTGTCAGGTCGCCCAGTTGAGCTGCTACTTCACCCATTGACGCCATCGCATTCATTGCGCCACCGACTTGAGGCATGATGCGTCGTAACGGTTCTTCGATGTCATCAAGCATCGTGTTGATACGCGACGTTGTTTTGTTGAGGTTGTCAATAGTCGATGCAAAATTTTCAAGGACAAGTAACAACGATTCGCTCGTGCGTCGCGTTGCGTCGACAGCTTTGCTCGCCAGATCTATCGGATCGACTGAACCGAGTAAGGAGAGAATCTGTTCAATCGGATTGGGCGGTGTGGATTCATTTTCGCTCACGAACCCACCGTAGCCGTCTCGAGAGATATGGCGTACTGCTCTATGGGTGCACACGTGCAGACAAGGTTTCTGTCTCCGTAGGCGGCGTCGATTCGAGAAACAGGTGGGTAGTAACCGCGCGAACGTAAATGCGCAATGGGGTAGAGGGCTTCGATTCTGCTGTACGAACGACTCCATTCACCAGCAATGTCCTCGACTGTGTGTGGCGCATGGTGCAGAACAGACTCCTCTGCAGGAGTCGTGCCGTTGATTACCATCTCGATTTCTGAACGGATGCTGATCATCGCTTCACAAAATCTGTCGATTTCAGCGAGTGACTCACTTTCCGTTGGTTCGACCATCAATGTATTGGCCACTGGAAAACTCATAGTGGGTGCGTGCAGCCCGTAATCCATCAACCTCTTCGCGATGTCGTCGATTGAGATTCCTGTGTTTTTCAAGACGGCACCGACATTGAGAATGCATTCGTGGGCAACCGTGCCGTTCGTTCCTCGATAAAGAACTGGGTACGACGCAGTAAGGCGGTGCGCAATGTAGTTGGCTGACAAAATTGCATCAGCTGTCGCCTGCAACAGACCATCAGCGCTCATCATCGAGATGTATACCCACGGGATGGCACAGATGCTCGCAGAACCAAAGTTGGCTGCAGAGACAGGACCAATTCCCGAATTCGGGCGCAATGGGTCGCTCGGCAGGAAAGGAGCAAGATGAGTGCGCACCGCCACTGGACCAACACCAGGCCCACCGCCACCATGAGGAATGCAAAAAGTCTTGTGCAAATTCAGATGGCTCACATCGGCTCCGAATTTTCCTGGTTGCGCGGTGCCAACGAGAGCGTTGAGGTTGGCTCCGTCTACATACACCTGTCCGCCATGGGAGTGAATCACTTCACAAATTTCAGCGATTGCCTCTTCAAAGACGCCGTGGGTAGAAGGGTACGTGACCATGATTGCCGCAAGAGTGTCCCCGGCAAGTTGAGCCTTGTGCGTGAGGTCAGCAATGTCGACGTTTCCGTTGTCGTCGCATGCGACGACAACAACCGACATTCCGGCCATAACGGCACTTGCTGCGTTAGTGCCGTGGGCACTTGACGGAATCAGACATATCGTGCGTTGGAGATCGCCGCGTGATTGATGGTATGCACGGATAGCCATGAGACCCGCAAATTCTCCTTGACTGCCCGCATTAGGTTGCAGACTGACAGCGTCGTATCCGGTTATTTCCACCAGCATGTCTTCGAGTTCTTTCAACACGTTTCGAATTCCCACTGATTCGTCGGTAGGTACATACGGATGTAATGACGAAAACTCTGGCCATGTCACAGGTTCCATTTCTGTTGTGGCATTTAGTTTCATCGTGCATGACCCAAGAGGAATCATTGTTCGATCAAGTGCCAAGTCTTTGTCAGAGAGGCTGCGAAGGTATCGCAACATTTCGTGTTCGGTGTGATACCTATGAAATACCGCTTGCTTCATGTATGTATCGGTGCGTAAAAGGTTGTTGTTTATCCGAGTAACGTCCTCGGTTTTAAGGATCGCTCCGAGTGCAGTTAGCAACGAAGCAACATCAGCGCGCGTAGATTTCTCGTCAATGCTGAACGAAAAAACAGTGTCTGTAACAAGTCGGATATTGAAACCCGCATCACGGGCTTTTCCAACCATGGCCACAGCATCCGGTACTTCACAAGCAACAGTGTCAAAGATGTCGGTATGTAATACTGCGAAACCGGCATTGGCTAACGAGGAGGCTGCAGATGCAGCAAGTGAATGCACTCGTTGTGCGATTCTGAGAAGTCCCTGTGGCCCGTGCCAGATTCCGTACATGCCTGCAATATTTGCAAGCAAAACTTGGGCGGTGCAGATGTTAGATGTTGCTTTTTCACGTCGGATATGTTGTTCTCGTGTTTGTAGTGCTAGTCGCAAAGCAGGTCTTCCGGCCGTATCAGTGCTGACACCAACAAGACGTCCTGGTAGTGCACGTGCATGTTCATCTCGTGTAGCCATAAATGCTGCATGTGGTCCGCCAAAACCCATGGGAACGCCAAAACGCTGAGAGGAACCGATTGCGATATCAAATCCAAGTTGACCCGGTGGAGTTATTAGGGCGCATGCAAGGAGGTCGGTGATGGCGATGGAAACGGCTTTATGTGTGCGGGCCCGCTCTGTCAGCGTCATAAGAGTTGCTGAGGGAAGAATGACTCCGTCACTTCCGGGCAGCGACACAACTACCGCAAAATATTGAGACGGGTCACAAGTAGTGACATCTCCTAATACAACAGAGATGCCGATGGGGCTCATACGTGTTGTTAGGACAGCAAGTGTTTGTGGATGTGTATTTTCATCTACGAAGACAGAGTCTGATGGTGCACGACTAACGCGGTGCGCCATAGTGACAGCTTCTGCGACCGCAGTTGCCTCGTCGAGAAGAGATCCGTTTGCTAAAGGTAAACCAGTGAGTTCTGTCACCATTGTCTGAAAGTTCAAAATTGCCTCGAGGCGACCTTGGCTAATTTCTGGTTGATACGGCGTGTACGCGGTGTACCAGGAAGGATTTTCTAGAACGTTTCGTTTGATGACGGCTGGCGTGACGGTGTTGTAATAACCCTGGCCAATAAATGAGGTGCGATGCACATCCTGCGAGAATTTTTTCTTCAGAGCTGGCAAAACTTCTTGCTCTGTCAATGGAGATGCAAGCGCCAAGGATGTTCGTAGACGAATCGAGGACGGAATAGTTGCATTCAGAAGTTCTTCTGAACTTGCGTACCCAATCGCAGCCAACATTGTTGCGCGATCGTTTTCATTCAGTCCGAGATGTCGATTAGCAAAGTGGTCTGCATGAAATTCGGGCGTGGTGAGTGAGCGTGGGGTAGAGGTCATAAGTATTCCGATTGACTCTGTGACCCCCGCTGTCTTTTGTACCTGAGAGCTTCACCACCGTGATGGCTTTCCCCGTCGGCGGAGGGCGAACCCTCACTTTCCAGCGTTCCGCGTCTACCTGGTCCCTGTGCCTGAGAGATTCCGGGGTGGTTGCTCCTTCGGCGTCGCACCGTTGCCGGCACGCACTCTCCCAAGTAGACGTTTTCTTACACCGTAGTCGCCACAGGGGAGCAGTGGGTCATTCCGTTGTGGCGTAGGCGCCCACTGATCCGTGTTCACCCGAGGTGTTGCGGACGGCTGTATCGAGGTCGCTCAAGAACTCATCAATAAGAGGAGCATGAATTGCGTTCACTGTGAGATGGATGCTTGGTGGTGGAGTTTGCTTGTCGAGATACCAGCCAGCGGAAATCAAGTGGTCAGCGATAGCAAATACGTCATGACGAATTGGGTCCTTTGTGCCGAAGGACACGAGAGTGGAAGCGGGGAGTCCACGCACGATCAGGTCAGGGTGCGATTTCAAATGTTCGTAAATACGAAGTGTTGACTGGCGAGCACTCTGAGTGACGCGTTCGTATCCGTCATCGCCGAGGTAGTGCATAACTGCCCAAGATGATGCAATTGGCCCACCTGATTTTGTTCCCAAAATTCCTGACGACCCGTACATTCCGCCAAGCCAGTTGTCTGTCATGAAAGTTTGGTCACTACGCAAAGTTTTGTCGCGATGTAGCAAGACTCCTGAGCCTTTTGATGTGTATCCATACTTGTGTAAGTCAACAGAAATTGATGTCACACCGTCGCATCGAAAATCCCATGGAGCAATTTTTTCTCCGAGACGTTCCAAGTAGGTGAGTGTTACTCCACCCATGCATGCATCAACATGGCAATTAATATTTCGCTCAGCAGCAATCTGCGCAATCTCTGCAATCGGATCAATGACGCCTTGTGGATATTGAGGGGCAGAGCCGACAATAAGAATTGTTTCGTCGTCACATGCTGCACGCATGGCAGCTACATCAGCAGTCCAATCGCTAGTGACAGGGATGCGACGACTTTCAACATCAAAGTAGTCAGCTCCTTTTTCAAGGGCCGCGTGAGCAGATGCGGGAAGTACCATGTTCATGCGAGCCAGATTGCGCCCTTCGCGCTCTGCGCGCTTGCGAGCGGCTCGCACAGTGAGCACGAGGCTCTCGGTGCCACCCGACGTCATAAAGCCGGCGGTGGAGTTGTCTCCGTGAGTCCAACCAGTGACAACGTCGACCACGTCTTGTTGCATGGCACGCAGTGATGGAAAAGCAGATGTGTTGAGAGCGTTCTCGCCAGAGAACCGTCTGTATGACTCTTCAGCGAGCGCCAGAACGTCAGGCCCGGCGCTATAGGCCAAGGTGAAGCAGCGGCCATCGCGCCAGCGCACGTCATTGGTGCGAAGTGATTCAAGATGATCAAGAATTTCTGGTGCTGTTTGTCCCGGTCCGAGTTTCGCAATAGGCATACATGCACTGTAGGCACTTAAGGCCAGAGTCAGCGGGGACAAGGGTTTAAGAATGCGCCGTCAGGTTCCATAGGGATAAATTACATAACGGAGATTATGAGCGTAAAGCGGGTGTCAGTGATGCGGCGGCAATTGGGTCGGCGGCATCTATTAGCCATCCAAGCATTTCCAGCAAAGTTTCTTTTGTCTGGCGCGGTCCAGCGAGGTCTGTCCGCACGTCAAGCAATGCGCAATGCAACACGTAGATCTGGTCTTTCAGTGCGTCGAGCTCATCGCGCGTCATTACCAATTCGTTTTCCGACAACGCCAGTTCAGTTGCACGCTGGCGTGACACCCAATCCCATTGACGGCATCGTTGGCTGCAGAATTCTTTGGGGCGTCCAGGCCCGCTTGCGACTGCAAGAACATGGCGACACCATCGGCACCGGCCGTCTCTTCCCCGCTGCTCTGAGGACTCTTTCAAATTCGTCATGACGAAATAATACGACAGATAGTCTGCACCTTGTGTCTTTACCTCAAGCTCCGGAACGTTTCTTCGCCAGCGACAATTTCAGCGGAGCTCATCCGCGATATCTGTCTGCAATAGAAGCCGCCAACACTGGTCACGTGATGGCCTACGGTGGCGACGCGTTTACGAAACAAGCAACTCATTTGTTTCAGGAACTATGTGGCACAGACGTCGATGTCTTATTTACGTTTAATGGCACTGGTTCAAACGTTGTGGCGTTAGGAAGTTTGTTGCGCGCTGCTGAATCAGTGATCTGTAGTCAATGGGCTCATATCAATGTTGACGAGACCGGTGCGCCCGAACATATTCTCGGCGTGAAGTTGCACGATGTGGAATCGTCTGATGCAAAGGTGACTCCTGCAGACATCATTTCTGCAGCGTCGGCATTAGGTAACGTGCATCACGTACAGCCCGGTGTTGTTTCCATTACGCAAGCTACCGAGCTTGGTACAACGTATTCAGCCGAAGAAATTCGAACAATCTGTGAGACCGCACACTCGTTTGGAATGCGAGTTCATCTAGACGGAGCGCGAATCTCAAATGCGACGGCAGCTCTCGGCGGTGACGCAGCCACTTTTCGCGCTCTAACTTTTGACGCAGGTGTTGATGTGGTGTCATTCGGCGGAACAAAAAACGGCATGCTCGGAGCCGAAGCTGTTTTGTTGCGTCGTGGTGTTGCCTCCGATAGGTCTGGATTTATTCGAAAGCAAAACACGCAGTTGCCGTCAAAAATGCGATACATGGGTGCTCAATTTGTTGAGGCACTGACCGACAATCTCTGGCTCACCACTGCAGGTCACGCCAATGCCATGGCACTTCGCTTGTACAACGCCTTGTCAGATCTCACGTCTCTGCAGATGGTTCGTCCCGCGGTGAACAGCCTCTACCCCGTCCTTCCTCCGGCCGTTAAAGAACGCCTCCAGGCCTGGAACTTCTTTTGGGACTGGGACCTCTCTCGTTCTCAAGTGCGCTGGATGGCGTCCTGGGACACCTCCCCTGACGACGTGGATGCCTTTGCCGCTGGGGTTCGTGCGGCTCTTTCCGAGGCATAGGCAGTCCGAACTTTCTAGAATTGACTAATGGGTCAATTCGGCTATGGTGGAGACACGCGGCGAAGTTGGGGGCAACAATGTCTATAGGGGAACTCTTTTCTTTTAGAGAATGGAATGACACCGCATGGTCGGCAGATGCCGAATGCAGAGGATTATCAACCATCTTTTTCCCTCCTGCCGCTGAACGTCCGCAAGCGCGTGAGCGTCGCGAAGCTCAGGCCCGCGAAGTGTGCATGTCATGTTCAGTCATGACAACGTGTCGCGAGTTTGCGCGTCGCAATCGGGAATATGGTTTCTGGGGTGGCGAATCCGAAGAAGAGCGTCACGCAGCAGGGTTTCGCCTCATTGCACCTATTGGTGTGCGCTCGCGAAATATTTCGTAATTTAATTTTTCTGCAGAACCACTGCAGTCCAACCGTTGAGACTTTCTCGCTCAATCTCGTGACAATGTTGGTATGACAGAAGCACGTCTGCCACTTGTTCATCTCTCATGCCGCTCAGCACAATTCGGCCCGACTCCCCTGTGGCGTCTTGAATAATTTTTGACTCAGATTTCAACACCGGAGCAAGAATGTTTGCAAACACAAAATCGACCAAAATGTTTCGGATATCTGATTGCCAAAACGTATGAGTGTGGTTCGCTGTGTCATTCATTCGAACAACTTGTTCAGCATTGTGTGCAATATCGAACATGAATGATTCACACTGAAGAATTTTTGCAGCCGCTATACCAAGAACACCCGATCCACATCCGAAGTCGAAAACTTTAGAGTGCCTGTCGCAATGACGAAGACCGAGACGAAGAGCTAACACGGTTGTTGGGTGGTTGCCTAATCCAAAAGTGTCAGCTGGTTCAATAAATATGCAATGTTGTACTGACGGCGCAGGCAACCATGCAGGACACAGCACAACTTCTTCAGTGACCCACGTAGGCACAGCGTGATGTCGCCATGTGTCTGCAACGGATTTTTCCACATACGCAATTGAGACGAGCACTGATGGAAAAGATTGTTGAATAAGTTCTTGGACGTCTGTGAAATCTTCGCCCATGCTTGTTCGTAAAACGACCCAGTCTTCATCCACCGGGAGTTCTTCAATAGCAACAACACCGAGTTGCCATAAGAGCTCAGCTAATAACTCTGCCTGATCTTGTTCGATTCGGAAATCAAGCATGGTCCACGATGGGACGATGGGAGTATCAGTCAATGCGACGCAACTGTTCGCGGAAACGTTCGCCTTTGTGCAGATATGCCTGAACCGCAATATCGATATCGCCTTGTCGAGCACGCCCTTCCTTGATGGTGGCTGGCGCTCCGACGGCTAGGGCACCTTCAGGAATTACCGCATCATTGAGGACAACAGAATTGGCAGCAACAATTGCGCCGGATCCGACCACTGCTCGATGCAAGACAATCGCACCTGAAGAGACCTGGGCCCCGTTTTTTATGACGCACCCTTCCAGATGAACTAGGTGGCCAACCACACAGTCATCACCCACTGTTGTATGGCTCATTGGGGTTGTGTGCACAACGGTGCCATCTTGAATACTGGTTCGTTCACCAATGACAATCGCTCCGTCATCGCCACGCAGGACTGCACACGCCCAAATAGAACTGTTCGCTCCAATAGTGACAGAGCCAATGATGACAGCGTCAGGGTGTACGTAGGCCGTTGGGTGAATTGACGGTATTTGATCACCGAGTGCGTAAATGGGCATGCGCCACGGTAGCAACTAGATACTGACAGCCTGATGGTCGTGGCCTTTTCCGAGATACCGTAGATGCCTATGTCACGTCGTATCGAGATCGAACTCACCAGCAAACGCCCAGATGGCACTTGGACATGGCGCGCTGCCGGCGCTCGTGAGCCTCGTGGCGAAGTAGTCGACTCTGTTGTACCTGCCGGTGCAAATGTCAATGACATCATGCGTGCAGATGTAGAAACAGATCTTGATGGCAGCCGAGTGCTCTCGATCACTCCGCCAAAAGCAAAGAATGTTCGCACTGGTCTGCTTGAAATTCTTCCTTCCACTCGAGCATTTGAACCTGTCACACAACAACTTGCGAAAAAAGGCGGCCGAGGCGGAGATGACCGTAAGGGTCCGCGTCGCGATCGTAAAGATGGTGACAAGCCTCGCGGTGAGCGTAAAGACGGTGATCGCGCACGCGGTGATCGCAAAGAAGGAGCAGACGGTCGCCCAGATCGTCCTCGTCGTCAGTTCTTCGACGCTCCACCAGAACTTCCTCAGCGTCCCAAAGCAAAACGTATTCGTCCGCTTCGAGTCAATGTAGATGCTGTTCTTGCTGAACTTCCTGAAGCACACCGCACAATTGCTGAGACCGTTCTTAATGGTGGAGTGCCTGCAGTACGCGCCGCAATCGAAGAACAGAATCGTATTGCGGTAGCTGCTGGCAAAGAAAAAGTTCCTGCAGAAGGACTCCTACAGATTGCAGAACAATTACTGCCACGCCTCCGTGTTGCAGAATGGCGCGATAAGGCGCTGTCTGCTGAATCAATCATTCACGACATTGACCTTCGCGATTTGCGATCCATTGTTGTTACAGCCGATCAATTGGTAGCAATCGATGAAGACACTCGAGCACTCGTAGCGAAAATGAAGCAAGGTCTTGTTATTCGCCAGGAGACCGAAACCAAAAATTGGCTCGACGATGTTGCAGCAGCAACATCTGTAGGTCGCGTTGTTCGTGCGTTGCGCTTGTCGTCGCAACCACCCAAGGCCGGCGTGCCGTTCCCTGCTCCTCTTGCAGCTCAAATTGTTGCGGCCACTGTTGCCGGACTGACAATTGATGCTCCATCTGAGCGCTGGATAGCTTTGTTGGAAGCAGCAGCCTTCTCCCCAGTACACGCAAAAGTTTTGCCGGCCGCAGTTCCTACTGTTATTTCAGAAGACCTGACTAAGACCGTCACTCGTCTTGGTCCACTCATGCCACAAATTGCGGCGTTGTTCGGAATCGCAGTCGATCCAAAGGCTCGCCCACCTCGTCCATTGCAGGTTCCACGTGGCGACAAAGGTCCTCATAAGCGTGCTGGCGAGCTGAACAAATCAGCTGATGGCAAGCCAGGCGCTGATAAACCACGTCGAGGACCAAAACCTCCAGCAAGTGGAACACCAGCACCTACTGAAGCTCCAGCACCAAAAGATGTCCCAGCACCTCCAGCATCTGAAGAGTCCCCTGTTGTGGCCGAAACTGTTGAAGCCTCTGTCGCAACTGAAATCACAACTGTGGTCGACGCTCCGGCTGAGACCGCCGCGGCTCCAGACGTAGCCGAATAGGTTCAACTTTCCGTTCTTGGTCGCCTCTCACTACGGTGGAGGTATGTCAAACATGGTCACATACGAAGTGCGCGGGAACGTTGCGCTCATCACTCTCAATCGTCCCGATGCACGAAATGCGGTCAACGATGAACTCGCCGCCGACATGGAAGCGTGCATTGATCGTCTTGAAGCTGATGACTCTGCGTGGGTCGGAGTGTTAACAGCAAACACCGAAGGACAAAAGTCGCCAGTCTTTTGCGCTGGTGCAGATCTGAAGGCACTGAACGCTGGTGGTCAAAGCCTTGGGACAAAGCGTGGGGGCTTTGCCGGTTACGTGTATCGCGATCGAGTGAAACCAATCATTGCTGCTGTAGATGGGCTTGCCACTGCCGGTGGATGTGAAATCGTATTGGCTTCTGACATGGTCATTGCCTCGTCACGTTCTTCGTTTGGTCTCGCAGAAGTAAAACGAAATCTCATTGCAGGAGCTGGCGGATTGTTTCGTCTCCCCCGTGCAATTGGTCGCGCAGTAGCCATGGAAGTCATTTTGACAGGAGAACCACTATCTGTAGACCGCGCTTATGCGCTCGGACTTGTCAACCAGGTTGTAGAACCAGGTCAGGTAATTGCCGCAGCTATGGCACTGGCAGAAAAAATCGTTCTGTCTGCACCAATGGCTGTTGCTGCAAGTCGCCGTGTCATTCTTGCGTCAGCCTATGCAACAGACGACGAACTGATTGAGATGACTAACAAAGAGTTCGCACCAATTCTTCGATCAGAAGATACTAAAGAGGGCCTAATGGCGTTTATTGAAAAACGTGCCCCGCAGTGGAAAGGTCGCTAAAGCGCCTTACCTACGATGATGGTTTGGGCAACTAATCCATGACGTTCGAATAAATTTTTTGTAGCTCGATCACCGGGGAGAGCGCGGGACTGCACCCAAATCGCGTCGCGTTGAGATAATTCTGCAAGACATGTAACAACTAGCGAATCCCCTATTCCAATTTCACGACAAGTCGACTCAACGAAGACAGACTCGATGGTCCAATGCTGTGCTGACTGCTGCGTCGCAATTAAAGAACCCATTATCGTCGTGCCGACTCCGGCAACGAACGTAAGCGTGTCAATCGAGTCATGTTGCTGTGACACAGCACTGCCTCTGTATTGCACTGCTTCTAACGCTCCCAAGCGTCGGTGCTCGCTTATGGCCTCTTCATCAGCATGTGACGCTTTCCGAACAAAAATTGTCGGATCACTCATGTGGGAAATCGTCTTTGTCGACAGGACGTTTCACAACTTTGCGGGCTTCTCGCACTGCCTGATCCACTGCAAATTTGCCAATCATTTTGGCTGACGGCGCCTGCTTCTGAAGAGAATTTAGTGCGTCACTCACTCTACGAAAGCACTGCTGTGAAAACGAAGAGAGATCCATCAATCTATTTTACGAAGACAGGGCACGCATCGTCCCCGATTGGGCACATGGGTGCATTCTTTCTCACAAGCAAGAAGCAACTGTTGCATAGCATTTCATCAGGTCGCTTTGGTTGAAGTTCGTCATCACCTGTGGAACGCTCTTCGCTCTCGGGAACTTCATCTTCTTCTGCGGGCAAATCTTCGCTAGCGAGACGATCCTTCAAGATCTTTGAAAGATCTTCTTCAACATCATCGGGAGCGACCATGTCATCGTCGTCATCGTCATCGTCGCCGGGCTTGCGAACGATTGTTGCACCCATTGATTCATCGTCGTCTTCGTCGTCGAGCAGTGCATCTTCATCATCTTCGATTAAGGGTTCATCCAATTCGAGTTCTTCAAGGTCGTCAATTTCGTCGCCATCGAGGTCAATCTCGAGTTCAACTTCAATCGGTTCAATCTTCTTCTTAGCCACTATGTGCTCCTAAATTCGTGCAAGGACTCGCGGCGGGATACTAGGCATAAAACATGGTCAATGGGCGAATGCTAAAAATATACCCAGGAATAGTGACCGTTGTCACGGACGGATTTTTAGTCGTTTGCGGATCGTTTGGATTCAGCTCGACGCTCGGACTCGAGACGCTCGAGCTCGGGTGCCTCAGTTGTCATGTATGTCATTGCGGCAGCTACCGCACGATGGCCAGCCTTTTCAGCAATCTGTTTATGCATCTCCAGAGCCACCCTGCGGTACGAAGGATGACCCTGTGGACCTGAGCGCAGTTCCAGCATGTGCATCGCCTCACGGGCGTTGAACTGCATTACATAGCGAATGCGGTAGGCCATTGAAACGGCATAACTGGCCTGGTGTGGGTAATCAGCCGCAAGCGCGTCATACAACGACGAAGACCTAGCCATAACCTCGTCAAACATTTCGGCCCCACCGGCTGCATCGACCAACTCGGGACGTGAATATCCGTGATACGGAGTTAAGGGCTGCCATTCGATTGTCAGCAAACGGTGTCTCTGAAGGTCGCGAAATGCTCCGTAGTCAGACAACACGTCAAATCGATAATCAATGCTTTCAAACGCCCGACCTGGTCGATGACGTCGGTTATCTCGATTGCCAACATATGCATTCAAAATGTCCGTCTTGTCTTCTACGCTCATCGCCTCTACACGCATACGAATCTGAGACTCAGGCAGATGAGAATATTGATAGCACGCTGCAGTTACCAATTTGTTTTCTCCATCCGGATCAAAATCTACAAGTGTTACTTCATCGACATCTGACGCAATGACATCGCCCATGATCGAATCGACAATGTCTGACATGGCAGCTGTATTTGTGGACAAATATTCGGACCACTTTACGCCACGCTCTGGAACGTCTACTCGGCGCAAAAATGATGGAATCACCTTGCGCAGTTCCACGAGCATCATGTCTGCGTAATATCTTGCTTCGGGTAAAGGATGTGCGCGCATACGCAAGAGAAGTTGTTCATACCCTTGTCCGCTGCCGTATATGCCCACATTGGATAACGACGACGCTGGTAACAAACCGCGAACTGCATCAAGGGCCTTAGCGCGAGTGGCCTGGCGAAATACGAAATCGCTATCTTTCGGACCCTTCACCACTGTCGCGCGCACATGATTTGTGACAAGTTCTGCTAATTGACTGTACGAATCAAACATTCGGTCCATATCGCCGACATAGCGAGTGCCAAATTTGCCTTCGAGAATATCTGGATCACGGTAATAACGAAAACGACCACCCAAGCGGTCGTCATAGGCGATATACCGAGTGCTTTGCTCGAGATAACTCATCAAGCGGCCCCACTCCAAAATTTTTGTGAGGATATTTGATGATTGCTCGCACGCTAAATGAACTCCGCCGAGTTGGGCCACAGAATCGTCACCGTATTCAACGAAGACTTTTTCATACAAGGTCTCTGCTCGATCAACGCCAACAGTGGCGTCAACTGCTTGGTCCCCTGCTATTTCGAGATCATTGACGAACTCATCTAAAAAGAGTCTGCGCAGACTGCGTGGGCTACGGCTGTAACGAGCGAACAATGCACCTTTGACGACTTCAGGCAAATTAACAAGTGCAAAAACGGGAAGGTCAAGATTAGTAAAATAGCGACGCAAAATGTCTGATTCTGCGGCAGTAAATTCCTCGGGAACATAAACACTCACGACATTTGAGCCTAGGAGTCGCACGGGGCGCGGTGAGGGATACCGCTAGAGGACATTCTGATCAGTGTGAGAACGTACGAATTCAGTCGAAACTGCTTCCTGTAGGTCTGTCGACGTCCAATAGTCAATAGCAGTCATGGCCATAGCTTTGGCTCCATCGAGAACCGCTAGGTCAGCCATTGAGGATCGAGCGAAGCTCGCAAACTGAGCCGTGTGGATTGAGGTTCCTTGTGGTGCAGACGCAATCATCGGATGAATAGAAGGAACTAGGTGACTGACATTGCCCATATCTGTACTGCCAACAACCCGATGTCCTCCGTGACGAGGATCGGTCACAGTTCGGCCAAGTGGTTGAGAGTTGATTACATATCGTGAGGCAATGGCATTATTTGTCACCATGTCGGCATACGCAGTGCCGATCCATTCGTGAGAAACAGAACAGCCACACGCATGCGCTCCTGCCTCTAAGGATGCAAGAACGCGTGGTTTAAGTGCTGCGAGTGTTGTGACATTGTCTGAACGGACATACCACTCGGTTGAAGCTTCTCGCGGAACAATGTTGGGTTTTTCTCCACTTTTGAGAAAAATTCCGTGAACTCGTTCGGTGGGCAAAATATGTTGACGCAGAGTTGCAACACCCATGTACCCAAGCACAGCGGCATCCAAAGCGTTACGTCCCTTGTGTGGCGCTGCTGCAGCGTGAGATTCCTGGCCCGTGTACTCCACCAGAAGTTGTTGCAGTGCAATTGCATCGATTGTGAGCAAATCAGCGTCTGCTGGATGCACCATCATCGCAAGATCAACACCGTCGAGAGCACCATTTCGCGCCATCAGGATTTTTCCGCCACCACCCTCTTCAGCTGGAGTTCCCATATAGCGAATTCGTCCACCTGAGGCTGAAGCAAGCGATGAAAGGGCTATCGCAGCGCCAAGTCCGGCTGCAGCAATGATGTTGTGTCCACATCCGTGACCGATGTCAGGCAACGCGTCATATTCACTTATGATGCACACAGTGGGACCCGAGCCGACGTTGCCTGAGAAACCTGTAGGACAATCGAAAGCACCTAATTCGACGGGCATCCCCAGGCTATTTGCGGTGCGTGTCAATAATTCCGAGGCGAAAAATTCCTCATAGTTTTGTTCGGGGTGATCGTGAATGTCATGACTTACAGATACAAGAGTTGCTGCGTATTCATCAACGATTGCACAAGCTCTCGTTTTGAGATCTAGGACGTCTTGTTCTTTCACTGTGTAACTCCGTGATCAAGAACAATCTTTCCGAGTTGTTCACCGCGCTCAAGTCTTTGCAGTGCTTGTTCGTAGTCTGATAGTTGATACACGTTGTCAACAGCTACCGGAAGACCATTATTAATAATGGTCAAAAGCTGATCAAACTCTTCGTAACTTCCCATTGTTGATCCAATAATCTCGTATTGCTTGAAGAAAAGACGAGGAAGATTAATTTCAACAGAGGAACCAGAGGTTCCTCCACACACCACCATTCGTCCCCCTGGTGCAAGTGAACGAACTGATTTGTCCCACGTTGCTGGTCCGACGCTTTCAATCACTACGTCAGCTTGTACTGACCACTTGGCATCAGCTGAATCAATCGCAGCGATTGCTCCCATGTGCAATGCCTGAGTTCTTTTGCTTTCATCGCGACTTGTCACTATTGCTTGAGCTCCCATGAAATTGGCAAGTGCGAGCGCAGCGGTGGATACACCCGACCCGATACCAACAATGAGGATTGTCTCTCCAGGCGCAAGACGAGCTCTATTCAGCATTCGCAATGCAGTTAGATATGCCAAGGGAAAAGCTGCACTTTCAAACCATGTTCTTTGGGCTGGTCTAGGGCGAACATTTCGTTCGGGTGCAATTGCAAAAGTGCCATGTCCACCGTGGCAGTGCTCGCCCCAAATCATGAAGCCTGGACCCATTGGTGAATTGTTCCCAAATTTTACGATGTCTTCTATGGGTGAAACGCCAGGGTTGACCACTACTTCATCACCAACCGAAATGGACGTCACGTTGCTACCTATCGCGTCAACTATGCCCGCAACATCGCACCCTGGGATATGTGGCAACGGAGGCTTCGGCATTCCTCGAGTCACCCATAAGTCCATGTGATTTAACGCACTTGCCACTACGCGAATTCGAACCTCATCCTCGCGAGGTTCTGGTGTTGCGATATCGCCCCAGACATAGTTGCCCGGTGAGTCGTTGAGGATCCAAGATTTCATTCCTCCACCGTAGATGGCTAGACGAGCAGTCTCCAGTAATCAGGAAGAATTTGTATTGTGACGCGCTGCCAGGACACCACTTTGTGGCCATCAATGGAAAGAATGTCAGAGAGAGACTCTTTTGTGTATTCCTTGTGGCGAAAGCGACTTACATTGATTTGTGGATGAGGAATGTGAGTCCCTGTCAGTGATTTTTGTCTGGCGCGTATTCGCTGTTGAAGTGTCATTGCCGTGTCGAGGGCCATCACGTCTAAGAATCCGTCATTTGGATGGGCTCGGGGTGCAACATTGCGGGCATCAATAAAACCAGAGTTCGTAATGCAAACAAAGCGGCCGAGAAACCAGCTACCGATTGAGACACTTGAAGCACCTATCACCGTCTTGCTTTGTCCGTTCTTCATTTCCAGATCAATCTGAATTCCGTCGATTGGTACTTCTGTACATGCATGACCCACTTCCGGAATGGTGGTGAACCCGAGACTGTGAGCGAGGTCTCCCCCTGCAGCAATCAGTCTGTGATTTGGCGGTTGTGCAGCCAATACTGAGTCGCCATTGACGACGATGTCCTCAATGTGACGCGTCGTTGGGGTTCCCCACGCTTTGCCACGGAGCATCATCGAGACGACGCTCCGGATGCTGCGGCGACCACACCGCGATCAAGTGCCTTGGATGCAACTTCAGCGGTATCACGCAATGACGGATTAGAAGTTGTGGTCACGATTTGACGTAGAAGATCAATCAGTTGGCGCATCGATCGAACAAAGTCTCCAGGTGTCAGATCAGGATCGAGAATCTTTGATAATGGTCGCCCGTTCGCCCATGCAGCAGTTTCAAAAGCCAAGCCACCATTCGGTGCGCGATGTTGATGTAAGCCTCTTTCTCGTTGAATATCTTGGACTTGTTCACTCACCCGTTCGATTTTTTTAAACCGTTGACGAACCTGATCATTGGGCCATCGTGGAGCGCCTCCTGAATCACCTCCCCGCGGCTCGTACACGAGAGTTGAAAGAACTGCCACCAAATCATTGACAGACAAATTGTCAAGTAGTCCACGATTCATCACTTCAACGATGAGGAGATCAGATTCATGGAAAATGCCAGCCAGCATTTCTCCCTTCTCAGTCAGGGTCCAATTCGAGACGTATTTCATTTCTTCCAACATGTGTACGACATCCATGAATCGAGACCCCACTGAACCGGCGCGCGTTCCCGCACGGCTTTCCATTTGCTCAATCTCATTGCGTAGTTTTCTAATACTTTTGTGTGACAACGGCGAGTCAACAATGCGAGGACCCTTCTGCTCTTCCATTGCGCGACCCATTGTTTCGTCTATCTTCGCCTTGGCTAAACGAGCGGCAGATTCTCGAATGAATTCCGTTCGAGCTGGTTCAAACGGAACAGGCAAATCAACATGTCCTGCTTTCAGCGGCAGGGATCGCAGTTCTTTCGCCATGACATCAAGGATTTTTCTACTGGGTGTCACCACAGTTAGTCGAATCCCAGAACGACGAGCAGCGGTGCTAATAATCAACCCACGTCCTCGAATATTTGATGCATCAAACATCACTATGTCTCCAGGACGCAATGATCGCAATGCAATTTCTGCTTCAACTGATGAAGCCATGACGTCTGAACCTGTTGCATTTTCTTGACCGAAATCTCGTTCAGCCATTGCCTTTTCAAGGAGCGCTAGTTCTCGTTTCCGTCCTTCTAGAGAAGCCTCAGATGTAACCACATCCTTGTCAGCTTGAAATTGCGCAAATGAAAGGTTCAAGATGTGATGGGCGCCATCAAAAGAGTGATTACGTACCATGTTGACGGCCATATTGAATGTCGGCCGAAATGCTGATGAAAGACGAAAACTACGACTCAGGGCAAGGCCAACAACTTGTTCGAAATCTACAAAGGGATTCCACAATGAAATTGCATGGCCAATATCGTCGAGCCCACGTCGACCGGCTCGACCAGTGAGTTGTGTAAATTCAGAGGCCTTCAAAAGTTGATGATGTTCTCCGGTGTACTTGGTCAATTTCTCGATAACCACAGCACGTGCTGGCATATTTATTCCAACGGCTAAAGTCTCTGTAGCAAAAACCACTTTCACCAAACCCTGGACGAAACACTCTTCCACCGCTTCCTTGAACATCGGAATCATCCCCGCATGATGACAAGAAATTCCACTTGCTACGTCGTCAATAAAATTATGAAACTCAAGTGCATCTTTGTCATCCTCGGTGAGATTTTCGCAATGGCGTTCAACGATCTCTCTAATCTGGGACTCTTCTTCCAAAGAAGTAAGGACGATTCCAGCATTCATACAAGAATGAACAGCGTCTTCACATTGTGCTCGACTAAAAATAAAAACGATTGCCGGCAATAACGATTTGTCTTCGAGTAATTCAACTATTTCGGGTCTAGTCGGTGCTGAAAATCGACGTGGTTTCTTGCCGCCGACATGACTTGATCTTCCGCGGGTTTGTGTGGCGTTTGACAGTAGGCGTTGAACATGCCGATTAGGTTCACCAGCAACAATGGTCTCAAACATTTCGCATTGTTTCGAAGCGTTGTCAAAAAGCGCAAAGTGATTGATGAGCTCGATGGGTCGAGTGGTTTCTACAACAACATCTGTTCGTCCGCGAACTGTTGATAGCCAATCTCCTACTTCATCAGCATTGGAGACAGTTGCTGACAAGCACACAAGTTGCACCTCTGGGTCCAACTGAATGATTACTTCTTCCCACACTGGCCCTCGATAGGCATCTTGCAAGTAATGAACTTCGTCAAGAATCACCACTCCTAAATCATCTAGGCGATTCGACTGTGCATAAATCATGTTGCGCAACACTTCAGTGGTCATAACGACAACTGGAGCCTCAGCATTTACCGCATTGTCGCCTGTGATCAAGCCAACTTTGTGCGCTCCGTACAGGTTCTGTAAATCTCGAAACTTTTGGTTGGACAGTGCTTTGATCGGTGTGGTGTAAAAGGCACGTAAGCCTAAAGACCGAGCGCGAGCTATAGCGTATTCGGCTATCAACGTCTTGCCGGACCCTGTGGGGGCTGCTACTAATACAGAAGCATCAGCGTCGATTGAGTTCATCGCCTTCACCTGAAATACATCAGGCGCATACGTCAATGACTCAAGAAATTGTGTCCGAACTTCTGTCACGGGACTACGCAGTCCTGCGTCGAGTGAGCAGCCAACCTACGAGCACAGCGACCAGATACAAGAATGTCAATGGTATGGCAAGGGCGAGCATGCTGATGGGATCTCCGGATGGAGTGATAACAGCCGCAGCAACAAAAATGCCCATCACCGCGTATCGCCACTGCTTGATCAAGGTCTTTGGTGACACAACAGAAACCAATTGTAAAAACACTAGAAGCACAGGGCTAAGAAAACCAATACCAAACGCAAGCATCATCATGACAACGAGGTTGATGTATTTGGTTACTTGATACGCCTGAGTGACATCATTGCCAGACCACGAGATCAAAAATTCGAGGGCCTTATCCAGAGTCCAGTACGCGATGTAGCAACCGAAACTAAAAAGAACAATTGATGAAGCGATAAACGGAACTGCGTAATTTTTTTCCTTCTTTGAAAGAGCAGGAACAATGAAGCGCCAAATTTGCCAAAGAATAATTGGCAAAGCCAGTACGAGCCCCCCGTATAGGCACACTCTCATTCGAGCGGTAAAACCATCTAGTGGCCCGAGAGAAAATAGCGAACCGTCACAGTGAAAGTCAGGGCGATGATGGCATAACTTTGTATAGGGCTCTGTCAGGAAATTCTTTAACTGGTCATAAAACGCAAGCAGCAACAATGTTGAAATACCAATTGCTAAAACGCTTCGAATGAGTCGCATGCGTAGTTCACGAAGGTGGTCCATCATGGACATGCCCTCAACCGTATTTACAGTTGCGTCACTCATTGTCGTCACTAGGAGCAATGATTTCAGTGACGGGCGGAGAAAAGTCAGGCTTAGGGTATTCGGCCATCTCGGGTCTCATGGGAGGCGACGGTTCTGTGTCGACGAGACCAAAGCCATGTCGCATCTGATCGGCAGTCGATTTCAATTCGTTCAGGGGTTCGGCGAAAGTATCTCGAAATTCCTTCTCGTAACTGCTCGCTGCTCGGCGAACATCGCCGTACATCTTTCCTGCACGCCGGATTACGCCGGGAAGCCGTTCCGGCCCCAAGACCACTAAGCCAGCAACGAGGAGAAACAGAATCTCACTGCCTGACAAGTTGAACACCCTCCAAGCATAGAAGCCGCCACCTAGTGTTGTGGGGTGCAACAACGCATTGCCTCTCTCCGCTCAGATCCAATTGCATTCGCCCACCGTGGCGGAATGGCTCATTCTCCTGAAAACACCTTGGCCACGTTTTCTCTCGGGTTGAAATTGGGAGCTAATGGTTTGGAGACAGATGCATGGACTACGGCCGACGGTCACGTTGTACTTGATCACGACGGCGTCGTGAGAAAATTCGGACGGAAACGTGCTATCTCTTCAATGAATGTGCGTGATCTTCCCGACCATATTCCGACGCTTGCATCATTATTCGAAACTTGTGGCGTCAACTACGACCTCAGTATTGACATTAAAGATGAAGCCGGATTTGTGCGATGTGCAGAAACAGCCCGTGAATGTGGTTTTGATGAATCTCGTTTGTGGTTGTGTCATTACTCAAGTGCAGTTGTTATTGCGCAGCGACCAAAAGTTCCTCACGTAAAACTGGTTGACTCAACGCGTATTGCCCGAATGAAAGAGGGACTCGAGATGCGGTGTGCTTCTCTGTCTGCTCATGGGATCGATGCTTTGAACATGCACCACTCGGATTGGACCGGCGGTAGCACCACTCTTGTTCATAAATTCAATCTTTTTGCCTTTGGATGGGACGCGCAGTTCGACTATGTGTTGTCTAATGCTTTACGAATGGGCCTTGATGCGGTCTACAGCGACCACGTTGACACAATGGTCGAGGCGTACTCTCGTGAAATCGGTTACGTACCAAGAGTGTAAAATTACAAAGTCGAGATGCGACTGAATGGCCACACAATCGCAAACGCTCGACCCACAATCAAGCTCTCAGCAACAGGTCCGAAACTTCTGCTGTCAAAAGACTCAGGCCGATTGTCACCCATTACAAAGACTTTCTTGTCGGGAATAGTCATCAACGGCATTTCCGGCACTCGGCAACGGTCGTTCGGATTGGCCATCGACAGTACGTCTTTATCCAAATATTTTTCGATAGTTGGCTGTGAGTTGACATACACAACACAATTCTTGATCTGAACAGTGTCATGCGGAAGAGCAATCACACGCTTAATGAGGTCATCATGAGACACTGTGCCATCGTTCGTTGTCACGCGGTCAAACACCACAACATCACCTCTATGGATGCTGTGCAGTCGGTAGCTCAATTTATTGACCAGCACACGGTTGTTGCCAAACAATGTCGTTTCCATGGATGGGCCGCTGATGTAGAACTGTTGCAGCACATATACCCGCACCAAAAGAGCAGCCCCCAGAGCGAGAGCTATCACGACTATCCAGTCACGAAGGGTCTTCGTCAGAGGGTGAAGCTCGGCGTCCTCAGTGATTGTGGTGGGCTCCGTCATGAATCCTCCACGCTACTCGTCTTGGTGATACGCGAGTCATCGCTTCGGGCTTCGCACGGGCAGATTTCCCCATCGAGACAAGACATGGTGAGACGCAGGGTCGTTGTGTAGGCTGATATTTGTCCCCGTTCTGGGGTACGCCGTTTACGCCGTTAGTCGGCCATAAGAAGGGACCCCCCAAATGAAGGTATGGATCGATCAAGACCTCTGCACAGGTGATGGCCTCTGCGAAGAAATTGCACCTGATGTATTTACGCTTCTTGATGACGGACTTGCTTATGTTCGCGAAGGTGACAAAGTGTTTGCCAAAGCCAAGGGAAACGCAGAAGGCGCTGAAGGCCTTGCAAATTTCGACGACAAATTGATTGATGCTGTCGTTGAATCCGCCGAGGAATGCCCCGGCGAATGCATCTTCATTGAACCTTAGAGGTTCGAACCAATCCACCTGCCCACAGTAAGAAACGCTGTGTGAGCAACCATTCGATGATCAGGGCGAACTGCCATGCCTTCAATGTGCCATGTGCGATGTAGGACTTCAAGGGTTCTTTGGTCTACCCATCCTTTGCCCATTGATTCACGCACCTGTACAGCCTGTGTGATGGACGGCGTATAGGCAACCAATAAGCCGCCGGCTTCTAAAACATGTTGTACCCGAGGAACAACTTGCCACGGCTCGGGCAGATCGAGCATGACTCGATCAAATGATCCTTCGGGGGTGACTTCATAACTGTCGCCAAGGGACACTTTGTATCGCGATAACGCCTCTTCTCCGAGGAAAGACCGCACATTGGACGTAGCACGATTCATAAAATCTTCTCGCAGTTCCAAACCAGTGATGTGGGCGCCGTAGCGAAGCATTGTCATTGAGAGTGCGCCGGAGCCAACGCCAGTTTCAAATACTCGTGCACCTGGATAGATGTCACCGATCATGCACATCGGCGCTAAATCTTTCGGATAAATCACTTGAGCGCCACGTGGCATCTCGATAACGAAGTCTTCGAGAGTTGGCCGCAACACTATGTACTTGGAGCCTTTTGTTGATTCAACAGGTTGTCCCGGAAGCGTTCCTATGACTGCAGTGTGCGCAACGAAGCCTGCATGACTATGGAACTCACCTTCTTTGTTTAACTGAATCAAATAGCGACGTTGTTTTGAATCAATAAATAGGGCTTTTTCACCTTCTGTAAATACTCCGCTCATGATGATCAATTTACCGTCTTCGATATTCGTATTTCCATTGACTCGTCACGCGCTAAGACAATGCGTCGAACAGGTGATGTTGAACGAGAGACCAAACGAATGAACCCGACAACTGTTACAACTCTGCTGAGCCAACGTACTTTTCGCTTCTGACTCGCAAAAATGCGACGACCTATGAAGCGGACAAAAGAGCCCATATCTCTTAGAACCGGCGAAATTCAACGCGCGATGCTCGGCGACGACCTGTGCGTCGACCAAAGAGGTACGCAAGTATCACGACTACTGAAGCTACTGCCGAACCGATTGCGATAGCCGATTGCTTTTTGTCTGCTGCACGGCCCTGAATATCTGCTTGTAGGGCGCGAAATTTTGATTCCAGGTCGTCTCGAGATATTCGTGTGTGCTCGGCCATGATTACGCTTCCTTAGCAAGAGTTCGTTGTGAGACGCGGGAAAAGGTGATCTTCACCACAACTGCGACAACGGTCAGTGTGATGAAGTAATGAACAAATGACCATGAACCGTCAAGAACCGTGCCACCGACATCTTGACTGAGGCGCAAGATTCCCAATGAAGTAAAAATCAGAGCAAGACCGAGCGACGTCGCAGCCACCGACCCGACACCGACCCAGCGAGCAGCACCCTTGAGGGGCTCAATGGTCTCCTGCCGCGCGTATTGCTTCACCGAGTCAGCCAAATCATTGAACTGACTCACTGGTCCCCTTGCGGGACGTGAAGAGATGCGAGGGGATGTCATGGGGTCTACATTGTACGCCAGAGTGTTTGAGATATCCACAGGGTCTTATCCGCCCTGAAACTGCGAAATCTCTCTGAAATGGGTAATCATCTCGTCTAATTGAGACAAACGTTCGTTCAAGTCTTGAGTTTGCAAGAGCAGATAGCGATCCTGGGGTCCAGAAGGAATCAACCGAGCAATGGCCCAAAAAAGATCACTCACGATGTCGTGCGGGACACTTTCACGCGTGTTGATGGCAGAGATCTCATCATTCACGGCAATAGCTTCTGCGAACTCAACACGGGACAAAAGTGACTTCAACGTTTTCACTACGTCTTCACCAGAGACATCGCTTGGAATCTGAAAATCAAGTGAATGACAGAAGGCTCGTGGATATGGATCATCAGAAAGCCAGTGAGAAATTTCTACGGCGTGTGTCGCCTGACCCGTCAGTAAAATTCGACCATCGGCGCGAAACATGTCGTGGATAGAAACAGCCACACCGTACGAACATCGAATGTCACTTCCGCCCACTTCATGCCCACGTTCAATCAAGACAGAAACAAATCCGGTGTTCATTGACTCGATGTCTGTGCACATCTGAATGTATCTGTCTTCAAAAATATGTAATTGCACAACATCGCCAGGCAAGTACGTAGTTCCTAATGGAAAGATTGGTAATGCCTGCTTCACGGTGCCAATTGTTCGACTGACGGTGTAGCAGACGCCCTACTAAGCACATCAGCAAGTGCATACCACACAGGTCTGTATGCGCTTTGGTTATCAATGCCCGCCTTATTCATCAGAAGTGAGAAAACAACAGGCTCCGAATTTGGAATCGGAACATAGCCGACTAAGGCTTTCACTCCATTCAGTGTTCCTGTTTTTCCCCGCAGTTTTCCTGCAACTGCGGTTCCGTCAAATACATCTCTAATAGTTCCTGATTCGGCTGCGACTGCCATCAAAGATGGAAAAGTGGCGGAGAACTTGTTCAGAAGAATCATAAAAGAATCACAGGAAATGCGACCAGTTGCGGCAAGCCCTGAACCATCAAAAAGTTGCACATCTTTGTCTGCTTTCCACTTGGAAAGTTGTTCGCGAACCACGGTCAATCCTGCTTCAGTAGAACCTGTCCCCTTCGCTGTGTATCCGATTTCTTTCAAGATCATCTCGGCAGTGTTGTTGTCACTATTGACAAACATTTCTTGCAAGATTGCGGTCAGCGGCGCCGACTGAATAGATGAAATCACCGGAAGGTTTGCAGGAACTACGTCGTGTCGTGGTAGAGCGCCCATCATGACCCCACGTGCAACCAGCAAGTTCTGCAATTCAGTCGCGGCGGCAACGGCAGGGTCTTCAGGTTTCATTGACTGGCCCAGCACAACTCCGTCATCAACCATTAAGGCCCCAAGCGGACCAGCTTCGGTGAAGTGAAAACTCTGTGGCCAAACGTCTACAAACCTCTTGTTGTCATATCGCGTGTCCACCCCCACTACTGACCCATTAACGCGGTGAAGTCCGGCTGCAACAAGAGAATCTGCAAGCTTTTCTAGCGACGTGCCCGACGAAGTTGCGTACTTTTCGGATGAGACGTATTCGTTACGTACCAATACAGGGTCCCCTCCGCCAACAAAAAACAAATCGGGCACAGTCCCTGTGGCATCGAGAGAGCCTCGTACTTCGGTAGTAAAAGTAAAACTCGGAGTCAACGTCTCTAGAGCAACAGATGCCGTAATGACCTTCGTGGAAGAAGCAGGGACATACGCCTTGTCTGCATTCAATGAACCGAGTCGCATGCCGAGCCATTCAATTGAAGCGCAACTTTGCGAGGGAATCACTGACGCGATGGCCGTAAACCCCCGCGTGATTTTTCCTGTTCGAGTGACAAGAGACAAGGTGTTGGGTGATCGACGGGCCGACAGCACAGACACTGCAGGTGTTGCAGAAATGGTGGTTTCTGCATGGTGCGTGACTCGCGATGCAGTACGAACAAGAACCAAGTACAAGCTGCTCAAACCGACGAGACCGACTACAGCAAGGATTGTGACGGTGCGAAGTGGATTGCGTGCTCTGCGCACACGAGCGATTCGGCGATTACTTGTGGGAAACACCAGAGTGTACCGCATATCGATAGAGATGTCCGAGAGCTATTGCTGCACGATTTCCACTTGCATAACACAGACGACCAGTTTCTCTGACAGTCCGCACGCCTGAGTTTTCTGGGTCAGCTACAGCCAATTCGGTGGCAAGCAAGATTGGCTTGCCTGTAGACACGGATAGATCGTGTGCGGCCTGAGCGAATCGTGCATCTTGCCGTTCGTGATATTCAACAATGCGGTCAAGACCATGATCGGGATAGAAAGCGCCTTCGCGCATAAGTCGGGCTTGGTTAGCTTGAATTCCTAATCCCAAGTAAATAATTGCATCGACATCTTTGTGTTCTGCAATCATCGCCATAACTTCCGGAATGGTGTCTCTTGTTTCTCCCCCAGCGCAATCGACAGGGTTGTTGCGACTCCAACGAGGTGGCAATTTTGTATCGATCTGAGCAAGTAAGTCTTCAGGCAGTGTCATCAATTGCATCGAACCGTCATTTGCGATTGCGTCACTTGTTACTACTCCCCATCCGCCAGCTGTCGTTAATACGACAACATTCGGACCCTTAGGCAGTGGTTGTGTTGCAAAAGTTGCTGCAGCTTCGAACGCTTCCTCAACGGTCGCTGCCCGCGTGACTCCGCTGGCCTTACATGCTCCGTCAAAAATTGCGTCATTTGCAGCAAGGGCCCCTGTATGACTGGCTGCAGCACGAGCACCCTTGTCAGTGGCTCCACCCTTGATGAGTACAACTGGCTTGACTGGCGTAACCCGAGCGAGTCGTTCCATTAATCCTCGGCCGTCGCTGATGCCTTCAACATATGTCAACGCAACCTTTGTGGCTTCGTCAGTTCCGTACCATTCGACAAGATCTGCAACACCAAGCGCAGCTGCATTTCCCGCAGAGACAGCGCGACTGATTCCGACACCAGACTGTCGTGAGTAATTCAGAAAACTGGAAACAAAGTTGCCGCTCTGGCTCGCTACTGCGATTGCTCCAGCCGGCGGATATGGCGCAACAATTTGTGCGCAAAGATGTGCAGGAGTGGAAACGACACCTTGTCCGTTTGGACCAGCAAGAAGAATTCCTAATTCGTCTGCAAGTGCTACAAGTTCAGACTCAAGTTTTCTTCCGTCTTCGCCTGCTTCGCCATAACCGGCAGATGTTAAGAATGCGGCACGGATTCCCTTTTTGGAGCATGCACGTAACAAGTCAGGGTTTGCAGAAGCTGGGGTACATACGAATACCAAGTCAATTGCATTGTCAGGTAACGAAGCAATATCAGCGACAGTTTTTATACCGAGCACTTCTTCACCCTGCAAATTGGTGCCGTATACGCCGCCTGCAAATCCACTTGCCAAAATGTTGTGCAACGAGACGAAACCAAATTTGCCAGGATGCGTTGACGCTCCGGCTACCAGAACTCCTCTTGGCTCAAATAGTGCGCGAAACTGCGCATCTGTGTATGGCGTTCGTGCCGAGACCATGGACACGTTACGTTCGCCCATTTCAACGAGCGCATCTACCGCAACGACATCACCATTTTCTTTAACGATGAGCGGGTTGACATCTACAGACACAATGTCAGAACGCTCAAGAGCAACTCTGGAAAGACCGACGATGACAGAATTCAATTGAGACGTATTGACGGCTGCCTCACCTCTAAACGCCGCCAATAGGCCTTGCATTCGCAATGATTCGATCATTGCGTGAGCCCCGACTTCATCAACTGGTGCTGGTCGAAATGCGACATCTGCAATTACTTCAGCCATAACACCACCAATGCCAAGCATGACTGTGGGGCCGAACTGAGGATCAACAAGCATTCCGGCAATTAATTCACGTGTTCCACTAATCATCGGCGCCACCAACAGGTGAACATTTCCGTCCGCAGGCGTGGCGGCTGCAAGAAGGCTGTTGGCTGCTTCGAGAACAGCATCTGCATTGGTGAGACGCAACCGCACTAGGCCACGCTCTGTTTTATGAGCAATGTTGTCTCCACCGAGTTTCACCACAACTGGATAACCCAATTGTTCAGCAGCGGTCACAGCATCTGCTGCAGTTGTGGTTTGAATCTCAGGAGCAAATGGAACGCCGTACGACGACAGAAGCTTTTTGGAATCGGATTCAGACAGGGTGGAAGAATTCTCAGATGACACGACTACATACGGTAGTCAGTTGTGAGCCTCCACAGCGGGTGCGACTGACTCCAATTGGTCACTTCATGACGTGAGATGACAACGCGGAGGCAATTTCGAGTGGTAATTCGCCAATCACCAGGTGACCTGCGGGCAACTCGAGAAGGGTGGATCCTGAGACGCGCTCTGCAATATGTCGGGATTTAGTGATGTCCACCCATCTGTCTTCAATGCCACCAATAACAAGACAAGGAGACGAAATGCGGCCAAGGCTGTCTTCAATATCAATTCGAATATCCAATTCAAGTTGTGCGTCAGATCCGGGCTGTACTGCTGAAGCTGCCATCTGCACGACTGCATCAAACATAGGTTCAATGATCGCAAGTCCGGCTGCGGTATAGCCGTCGACCAACGCATAACGCATAAACAATTCCCGATCAATTGATATCAATCGCCGCCACAAATCAAAAGTCGCTTTCATGCGGGCATCAGACTGAGACCAACCACACAAAGATGTCACTGTCAAAACGGACTCAGGAAATAGCGCTGCACAACGCAGAGCAGCGACTGCTCCGAGTGAATAGCCAATGACATGGAACTGTTCGTGGCCCAAATGTCGCATCAGAGCAAAAGCATCGGACACCGTGACATCGAGATCAATTGGCGACGTGGGCATAGAAGATTCACCGGAACCAGGAAACTCAAATGTGATCCATTGCAAAGGTGCTGTGCACGCCTGTTGAACTTGAGTCCAAGCATTTGCTCCCTGAGTGGTTCCGTGGAAAGCAAGGATGGGAGTCCCAGTTCCTTCGAGTGAATAACCAATGATTCGGTCGTTGTAATTCCAAGATGACATGCGATTACCGTATCGGAAATACTGTCGGCATCTAAGCGATTAGGGCCGCACGAAAAAATGCGACAACATGATCGCAGTGATCTTGAATATTGTGCGGGGTCAATGCTTCATCTTCAAACAACTCGTCAATAAATGGTGAGTCGGAAAAATAAGTCAAAATTGCGCCATAACCAGTGATGATTAAATGTTGTGCGTTATGTCGACGAAAATGACCTGCATCCATCTCCTGCGTGAAGTAGTCGCAAGCATTATTGAATAAAGGTCGAAGAAATCCGGATAAATCAACGCCAACATGCACTCCGCTATCAAGAGCTTCTCGCCTCATGATGCGCACATAGTCGGGAGTACGTGCAAACAGTTCAAAACCAGCACGGATAACCAATTCTGCTTTGTCCCAACCCGATGCGGGCGACGTGATTGCTACTTCAAGCCCTTCAAGCCATTCCGACAACAGCATTTCAAAAACATCTGTGTACAAGGCTTCCTTACTGGGAAAATGATGCAACAAACTTGGTCGTCGTATTCCCACGCCTGCTGCTATGTCGTTGAGTGATGTGCCTTCATATCCGCGGTCTGCAAAGCAATGCAAGGCCTCATCCAGAATCAGTTCCCGGGTCGATTTGGAGACGGATTCATCGGAGACTTGTGACACACAAGCATTTTATCGCTCAATGCTCCCTACTTACCAGTAGGTAGGGAGTTAAGGTACCCACATGAGCACCATCATCTCCCATCTCGTCACCGCCAGTGTTGTCGCTGTCGTAGTCTCCACGGCAGCTAACACCTGCACCACTGTCTATTTGCACCGCGCTCTTAGTCATCGAGCTGTTGCCATTCGACCCACAGTTGCCCTTGTCTTTCGGGCTGTCTTGTGGCTCTCCACCGGAATCAAGCCGAAGGAATGGGTAGCAGTCCACAGAAAGCATCATGCGTTTACAGATGTTGAAGGTGACCCTCACTCCCCTGTGCTCCTTGGTTGGAAACACGTTCAAGCAAAAAATGTTGCCCTGTATCGAGCAACAGTGCTTGATCCCGACACGATTGGTCGATACGCGAAGGACTTACCGGATGATCGATGGGACAAGATCTTTTTTGGTCATAACAAGACTGGACTTGTCACTGGTATTGCAATCTTGATGATTCTGCTCGGACCATGGACTGGTCTCCTTGCCGCGTTTATCCACGCAAATATTTACTTGGCCAGTAACGCTGCTGTTAATGCTATTGGACATCACTTTGGACGACGTCCGTATGACAACGCAGCGACAAATCTTCAATGGCTTGCATTCCTAACAATGGGCGAAGGATTGCACAACAATCACCATGCAGCGCCATCGTCGCCCCGACTATCTCATCATTGGTATCAAGTCGACCCAGGCTGGTGGGTGATCAAATCGCTAGCAACACTGCGATTAGCAACGTTACGATTTTCTGACATCCGCTTAACAGCCACTGCTAAGGCGTCAATTCAGTAGCCCACGCACTACATTTCAACTGTGTCTTTGGAAATTACATGCAATCAATTTTTTGACGGCGACACGCTAACTGGTCCACATCGCGTGGTTCTGGGAGCCAACGGCTCAGTTGAAAGCATCACACCATTCAGTGGTTCGCCAGATGTGCCCATTCTGTCTCCAGGTTTCGTGGACATACAAATGAATGGATTTCTTGATGTCAATGTCGCCGGTGCCTCTGCATCAGAGTTACAACTACTCGATGACTATTTGTTTAGTTGTGGCACTACTAGCTGGCTTGGCACAGTGGTCACAGCGCCTCTTACATCGTTAACCGAATATGTTGCTTCGTTGCATGAAATTTTTATTTCTCATCAGATCGCTGGTTTTGCAGGAATTCATATCGAAGGTCCATTTCTCGGACTAGCGCCAGGAGCGCATAGGACCAAGCACATCATTGCGTGTGATCTTGACTGGATTTCGGGCCTTCCAAATAGTGTCCGATTGATGACTGTTGCTCCTGAGCAAGTGAATGTCATTGCCGCAATAGAACATCTGGTCATGAAGGGAATCACCGTCTCTCTCGGTCATTCACGGCCGAGTCGTCAACAATTCGACGAGGCTGTAGCTGCAGGAGCACGAATGGTGACACATCTATACAACGGTATGAGTGGAGTGCATCATCGAGACCCAGGTCTCGCCTTATGGGCGCTCACGCATCCGTCGATCATGATGGGACTGATTGCAGACCTTGTTCATGTTCAACCAGAAGCAGTGTCGTTAGCTTTCGCAGCTGCACATTCACGAATGTGCTTGGTGTCTGACTCAGTTGCTTGGAAGAGACCGACAGGCACGATGGCCGATATCGAAATTCGCGATGGCGCCCCGCGTTTGCCTGACGGAACCCTGGCTGGCTCCAGCACTCCTTTGGCTGTTTGTGTGCAAAATGCAGTGCAGCACTGCGGAGTCTCGTTGTATTCTGCTCTGAAATCAGCAACGTCCATCCCTGCCGATCTCGTAAATCTGGCCTCGGTTGGTCGCATTCAGGTAGGGGAAAAAGCAGATCTTGTGGCTCTCGGTTCTGATCTTTCCGTTCTCAAAGCCTGGCGCCGATTACCATCATGAGGTGCCTACACAAATGAGCCCCGAACAAGACCAACTCGCCATCTCGATTATTCGAGGCATTGCGATGGACGCACCGCTAGCTGCAAACAGCGGACATCAAGGAACAGCAATGTCACTTGCGCCTCTTGCGCACGTTTTGTATAGCCGCATTGTGAAGCACGACCCCACTTCTCCTGACTTCATTGACCGAGATCGTGTCATTCTTTCCAATGGCCACGCGTCGATTTTGCAGTACGCGATGCTGTTCCTTGCTGGTTACGGTTTAGAAATTTCTGATCTCAAAGAGTTTCGTCAATGGAACTCTGCAACACCTGGCCACCCCGAAGTCGGCCATACTGCAGGTGTCGAAGTCACAACGGGTCCACTAGGCCAGGGCTTTGCAAATGCTGTCGGTATGGCCATTGCAGAATCACATTTACGTCAAGTGCACGGTGCAGATGCAATAGATCATCACACCTTTGTAATTGCAGGTGACGGCTGTTTGATGGAAGGCATTAGTCATGAAGCTGCGTCACTTGCAGGGCATTTGAAGCTTGACCATTTAGTGTGCCTATTTGACGACAACAAGATCACAATCGACGGAAGCACTTCCCTTGCATGTAGCGACGACGCTCCGGCACGCTTTCGTGCGTATGGCTGGAATGTCATTGAAGCTGGAGAAATTGCAGACGATTGTGACGCGTTAGAGCGAGTATTGCTTGAGGCTCGCCAACATATTGGTGCACCCACACTTGTAGTTCTCAGATCGCATATTGGTTTCCCTTCTCCGGATCTCACTGACAAACACGAGGCGCACGGAAATCCATTTACGGCCCCTCTTGTCAGTGCTACGAAAGCGGTGATGGGAATTCCAGATGAAGCGTTCTATGCACCGGCCGATTTTGTGGCTGCGTATCGCGCTCATTGTCGCGAAAAGGGCACTGCCGCGCATGCTGAATGGACTCAACGCACCAGTAATAAAATTCCTGCACTTGTTCCGTCAACTTTTGGTGTCGCTTCGTACGATCAGTTGGCAGCTTCCCTGCCCGTCTTTCCTGACGATACAAAACTGGCGACTCGGCAGGCCTTCCAAAAGGTTCTTGAAGCAACTGGGGACGCTCTACCGTTCGTCCTCGCTGGCGCAGCGGACCTCACTGGTAATACGGGAGCAAAACTCGCTGCAACATCTGCCTATTCCGCGGAGAATCGTGGAGGAAAGCAGATTTATTACGGCATTCGCGAACACGCAATGGGTGCAGCAATGGTCGGTATGGCGCTACATGGCGGTGTTCTGCCCGTCGGTGGCACATTCTTCGTCTTCGCTGACTACATGCGCCCTGCTATCCGATTAGCCGCACTGTCGCGTGCGCGCACAGTATTTATTTTTAGTCACGACTCGGTAGGAGTTGGTGAAGATGGACCAACTCATCAACCCGTTGAACAACTAGCTTCACTACGCGCTATCCCCGGATTGCAAGTCATTCGACCTGCTGATGCAAATGAAACCGCTCAAGCTTGGTTGGCAGCGGCAACTCATCATGGTCCGACGGCACTTATTTTGTCGCGTCAAACTGTTGTGGCACTGACTGATGGTTCTGCCGTTACAAAAGGCGCAGGTGTCATTGTTTCCACGGAATCTCCTCAAGCCATCATTATCGGAACCGGAAGCGAGTTGTCAGTAGCAGTCGATGCTGCATCCGCTCTTCGCGCAGAAGGAATCAATGTGAACGTAGTGTCAATGCCTTCATGGGATCGTTTCGCAGCTCTTTCTCCTGCAGAGCAAGACACAGTATTACCTCGCGAATTACCTCGTATCAGCGTGGAAGCAGGCACAACTTTTGGGTGGGCCGCATATGCAACCGACAGTGTTGGCATTGACAGATTCGGAGCAAGTGCGCCGGGAAATGTTGTGATGGCTCAACTTGGAATCACTGCTGATCATGTAGCAAACGTTGTACGAACTGCTGTTAGTCGATGAGTGATTCACTCCGAAAACTTTTTGAAGATGAACGCCAAAGTCCATGGCTTGACAACCTTCAACGCGGATATCTGACATCGGGAAAACTTTCATCATTGGTAGAAAGTGGTGTTCGGGGTCTCACATCTAATCCCACAATCTTTCAAAAGGCCATTCAAGGAAGCTCCGATTATGACGAGCAGTTCACTAGAGAAATCGTCAGTGGGTCCACGCCACGAGATGCATATTGGGAACTCGTATTACGAGACATACATGGGGCTCTTGATGTGTTTGCAGATTTGTATTCGCAGTCTCGCGGCACAGATGGCTTTGTCAGCGTTGAGGTTGATCCGTCGCTTGCTCATGATTCAACTGGAACTCTTTCAGCTGCTCGCCTGCTTCATGAACGAATTTCCCGTCCGAACGTGATGATAAAAATTCCAGCGACAATCGAAGGTATTCCCGCTATCAGAGAGATGATCGCTGAGGGCCGGAATGTCAATGTCACTTTGATATTCAGTTTGGCGAGATATCAGGACGTGATGGATGCCTACATCGATGGGCTTGAGCAACGTCTTGCAAGCGGTTCACCCGTTTCAGGAGTCGCAAGTGTTGCAAGTTTTTTCATTAGTCGCGTTGACAATGAAATAGATAAGCGCCTCGAGGCTTTAGGAACGCCTTCAGCTCTCGCGCTTCGCGGTACAGCAGCGGTTAATCAGGCGCGACTTGCCTATGCCGCATTCCGTAAAACATTTAGTGGGCCTCGTTGGGAAGCCTTGGCAAACGCTGGTGCATCTGTACAAAGGCCACTGTGGGCCTCAACGTCTACAAAGAACCCCATATACCCAGACACCATGTATGTCGATGAGCTCATAGGGCCTGACACGGTGAATACCTTGCCCGACGCAACCTTGGATGCTTTTGCTCAACACGGAACTGTTGCGTGCACGATTGACAAGAATGTAAACATCAGCAAGCGTCAGTGGGCAGAGTTAGCGATGAATGCAATTGATGTTGATGACGTTGCTTCTCAGTTAGAAGCCGAAGGTGTCGCCTCCTTCATCAAGAGTTTTGAAGAATTGATTGAAGCACTCGAAACAAAAGCCGCAGGACTTTCCTAGCAGTGGCACAGTCTCCACACTCTCGCAAGGCCCTAGAGGAACTGTCTGAGAAATTTGATAAATCCGAGCGGTCGCCATCCGATTTTCGGCAACTGAATCGACTCGTTGCTACTACTGCCGAGTTGGTTACAGGCATGGCCTCTTCCTTAGATATAAAAATTGCAAGCTCTGCCTTAGAAGAAATGAGTAGAGCATTCACCATGTTCGCTCCTTTCCGTGACATTAAAAAGGTGTCGATTTTCGGTTCTGCTCGCACTGCCCCTGATAGTGATATTTATGCTCTGACGGTTGCCACAGCCAAAGCACTCGCTGAACACGACTTCATGGTCGTCACTGGTGCTGGCCCAGGAATCATGGAAGCGGGAATGGTCGGTGCTGGTCGGGAGAAATCAATTGGAGTGTCCATCCGTTTGCCATTCGAAACCGGGGCCAATTCAATAATTGCGGGTGATGAGAAGTACGTCAGCATGCGTTATTTCTTTACAAGGAAATTGATGCTGGTCAAAGAATCTCACGCTTTCTTGTGTATGCCAGGTGGCTTTGGAACGCTAGATGAAACCTTTGAATTGCTGACACTCGCACAGACCGCCAAATCTCTTCCCGTGCCCATAGTGTTTTTAGAGGTTCCTGGTCAGCCATTTTGGACTCCACTTATGAACGTTATTGAGCCATTGCTACTTGACCATGGGTTAATTTCTCCCAGCGACACATCGTTATACACAATTACAGACAACATCGAAGATGCAGTCAAGGAAATCACTCAGTTCTACAACAACTACGATTCCATTCGTTTTGTCAATGGTGATCTGTACATCAGGATCAATCGGGCAATACCGGAGATTCCGTTTTCTGAAATCGCCCAAAATTTCGCTCATTTGGCGTCAGATGGTCTGTTGACACAAACGTCTGCTTCTGCAGAAGAAGTGACAGATAATGACAAACCTCATTTATACAGAGTGGCATTGAAATACTCTGCCAAGGGTTTTGCGGATCTGCGCGCTCTGATCGACGCGCTGAATCATTTTTAGCTGTATCGCAGCAGATGAATTGCCTTATCGACTGATCGTCGGGCTTGAGAAATCTTCTTTTCCATTGGCGGTCGATCTTTTTCACCGTGACGAATTGCCTCTGATAACAACGACATCGCGGCATCATTCAGTGCCTCGCTCACTTGTTCCAGGTCCGAAATAATGCTGTCTATGTCACTCAATGTGTCGCCTTTCGCAGATGACGAATAGGCAAATACTGTGCCACAAGCAGAACGATGAGTGTGGCAAGGGCCCTGATGGCGTAGCGTTGCGTCGTGACTAGAGAAGACCAACCCCACGAGTGGATCAGTTTTGAAGATCCAGATGAAATGCGCACATGGATGCTTGATGCAACTTTTTTGCGCTCAAGCTACAAATGCATATACGGCCAAGGCTGTCAAGGAATTTTGGATGATGCGTCTCCAGAATTAATGCATGGTTGCTGCTCTTTTGGTGCTCATTTCCTCGACGAGAAGGATCTGAAGAACGTGACAAAGTATGTAAAACGACTGAAGGGTCGTCACTGGAAGAACAAAGACAAAGCCAAAGACAAAGGCTGGTTCGTCACCGAAAAAGACGGCGAGAAGAAAACCCGCGTTGTGAACGGTGCGTGCATCTTCCACAACCCTCCTGGGTTTGAAGGAGGCACCGGGTGTGCATTCCATATTGCGGCAGTAGAGGCTGGCGAACGCCACATGGATTGGAAGCCCGATGTGTGTTGGCAAGTTCCTATTCGTCTTGAGGAGCACATTGAGGACGGCGGTTACGTCGTATCAACTATTCGTGAATGGAAACGTCGCGACTGGGGCGAAGGCGGAGACGACTTCCACTGGTGGTGTACCGAATCAAGTGATTCTTTTATAGGTAAAGACCCCACGTACACGTTCTTTACCGATGAACTCACAGAGATCATGGGAAAAAAGGCCTACGACATTTTGGTGAAGATGTTGTCTGCACCAGTTGGTGTGCCACTGCCCCATCCTGCGCTTCGCAAGAAGGACTAGAACGTAAGGCTAGTTAGCCTTTTTTGGAAGACTTGCGACGCTCTTCAATGCTGAGCCCACGCTTGCGAATACGGATGCTCTTTGGAGTTACTTCAACGAGTTCGTCGTCGCCGATCCACTCGATGGCAGTTTCCAATGTGTGGTCAACAGGGGCAGCAAGTTTCGGACCATCGTCATGGCTATGAGTACGAATGTTGGTCTTTTCTTTCGCGCGCACTGCATTGACAACCATCTCTTCGCCTCGCGCAGCTTCACCGATAACCATGCCTTCATACACTTCAACACCTGGCGCTACGAATAGCTCTCCGCGCAATTGAAGATTGTCGAGTGCGTACCCAGTTGTCGAACCGATTCGGTCAGCAATCATGGCTCCACCAAGTCGATGTGGAAGTTCACCCACCCATGGAGTCCAACCAGCGTGAGTCTGGTGCAGCAGGGCTGTTCCACGCGTACTGCTCATCAACATCGAGCGGAAACCAATAAGACCACGAGAGGGCGCCTCGAAAGAAACGATGGTTCGGCCAGGGTCTCCCGGACGTAGATCGGTCACACGGCCTTTGCGCGGCGCGAGGCCCTGTGTGATGGTGCCGACATGTTCATCTGGCACGTCACACGTACCTGCCTCTAAAGGTTCGTGGCGCTTGCCATTAATTTCTTTAGTAATAACTTCGGGGCGACCCACTTGAAGTTCGAAACCTTCACGGCGCATATTTTCAATGAGTACGGCAAGCTGCAATTCTCCACGCCCAGCAACGCTTGTTACGTCAGGAGAATCTGTGTCTGCAATCTTGATAGACACATTTCCAAGAATTTCTTTTTGTAAACGATCGCGCAAGTGGCGACTGGTAACGAATTTACCTTCACGACCTGCATAGGGAGAAGTGTTAACACCAAACGCCATGCGAATGACTGGCTCGTCCACTTCGAGTCGCGGCAGTGGAGTTGTGACAGTGACAGCCGAAATGGTGTCGCCCACTTCAACTTCAGGGATACCTGCAAGAACGAACAAGTCGCCAGCTGAAATAGATTCAACTTCAGTACGACCAATACCGTCGAACACACTGAGTTGAGCAATACGACGCTTGAGCGGATTGCCATCGGTGTCTTTACCCCACAGAGCGACAGTCTCGCCTTTTTTCATGACTCCACTGTGAACACGACCAATGGCGAGACGACCAAGGTATTCAGACGCATCGAGGTTTGTCACAAGAGCAGCAAGTGGTGCAGTTGGGTCACCAGTGGGTGCCGGAACAGTAGCCAAAATAGTGTCAAGCAAGCAGGACAGATCTGCGTCTGGGGCTGGCATTCCGATGCCCATCATTGCGCGACCTTCGCGGGCTACTGCAGAGATAACAGGGAAAGAGAGCTGGTCGTCGGAACTCGCCAAGTCAAGAAACAATTGTTCCACTTCAACGAGCACTTCTTCAGGTCGAGCATCTCCGCGGTCAACTTTGTTGATGACCAAAATCACTGGTAGTCCGAGACCGAGAGCCTTGGACAAAACATAACGAGTCTGTGGAAGCGGGCCTTCGGCAGCATCAACCAAAAGAACAATGCCATCGACGAGCGCTAGAGCGCGTTCAACTTCTCCACCAAAGTCAGCGTGACCAGGTGTGTCAACAATATTGATCAGAGTGCTTCCGTAATTGATACGTGCGGCTTTGGCAAGAATGGTAATTCCACGTTCACGTTCTTGATCGTCTGAGTCCATGACTCGGTCGATAACTGCGGCATGGGAGGCGAACGCGCCAGTCGACCTCAAGAGAGTGTCGACGAGTGTTGTTTTGCCGTGATCGACGTGCGCCACTAGGGCGACATTGCGTAAGGAGTTTGTCATGGGGGTATTTCGTCTTCTGTCCGGTTGTCCGAACTAATCGATGTCGTCTTCGGTGTCGTCGTCTTCGTCGTCGAAGCGCACCCCGTAGCGCTCGGCTATGGCTGCGTACTCGTCGTCATCAGATGCGCTAGGTCGTGGTGAGTCGCCTAGCCCCAGGTCTGCGGCACTAGGACCTGCTTGCTTCAATTTCCGCGCTTCTTCAAACCGGCGATGTCGACCTTTTTTCACGGTCGGTCTCCGAACATTTCAACGGCATAAATGCCTACTGGACAACCGAAACGAGTGTACAGGTCGGTGAGACAAAAAGATGGCTATTGCCTCAGGATGGGTCGATATCGACCAGTTTGAGTCCAGAACCTGACGTTCCTGTGAAGGTCAGAGCCTTTCGTCCAGCAACCAGGTCTTCGATGTCGGCACCGACGATGTCCTTACGCCATCCGTGACGAAGGCGCGCATCCGATGACCCACTCAAGAGGTCAACGATGTCTTTTCGCGTAGCGAGCAGCCCGGCATCAAGGTCACTTTGCTTAGCAAGTTCAGTGATCCATGCAGACACCAACGTCACTGCCGGCCTCATGGATTTTTCAAGATCATCACCGTCGCTTGAGGGGAAATTCAACTCCCCATCAACGGCATCAGCCACACCGAATTGGATGGCATCAAGCAATGCTCGGCCATGAGTCCCATTGGCGTGTCGATTGTCGACTCCCCTGCTTTGCAACAAATCGTCAGCAGTGCGAGGAGCCCTTTGTGCAACGCCAAGCACGGCGATGTCTGACAACACATGCCGAGGCGGCAGGTCTAAGTCCATGGCCCGTTCTTCACGCCATTTGGCCACAGCGCGAGCAACAAATCGTGACTTGCCTCGCAGGGTTCTGACATCTTTGACTCTCAACCATGCATCCTCAGGCGCGTTAGGTCCGGTCGGTTTGGTGCGCAATTCTTCGCACGCTTCCGCGGCCCATTCCATTCGACCGCGTTTTTCCAGATCGGAAAAAATAATGGATGACAGCTCGGCAAGATATGCAACATCAGAAGCCGCATATCGCAATTGATCAGCTGTCAACGGGCGACGCAGCCAATCAGTGAGGCGATCGCCTTTCGGAACAACAACCTTCAATAGCGATTGCAATAAAGACGCCAGAGAAGGTTGCGTGTACCCGAGGAAACTGGCGCATAATTGGGTATCCAAAATGCGTGAGGGAACAAAGCCAACGCTTTGCGTTAAGACATCTAAGTCCTGTTGGGCAGCATGCAGGACACATAATCCGGGACCATCCATTAACGGTCTCATCAACGTTGCATCACATGACACAGGGTCGATAACGCCAAGACGACTACCGGTAGCAATTTGAATCAGCGCCAACTGTGGAAAGTATGTCTTTTCGCGATGAAATTCGGTATCAAGGTAATACACATCTTGTGCTGATGCATAGGACACAAATTCAAGCAATGCAGAATTTGAATCAATCCATTCGTAGGAAATGTCAGGACGCTGTGTCACCTGTAGTCACCTCATGTCCTTCAACGATCCACATCCCGGTTCCGCCAGCGACATTGATAAAGGCAACCCCGTCGAGCGCTGGGATTGTTGACAAATGGCCACACGCCCGCAGGCTGCGCCCACCGGCTTGACAAATCACATAAACCGTTTTGCCTAAGCCACACTCAGTCTCACGTCCGACCAATTCAGATAGCGGAATATTGATTGCCCCGGGTACGTGACCAGTGACGTATTCGTCTACTTCACGAACGTCTATCAACACTGGATTATTTATAAGCGAAAGGTCGGTGATTGAAATCTCAGAAATAGACATATCTAGACAGTAGTTCCATCATCACTGGGGTTCAGGTCTGCAACGGTATTGATATTTCGTACCGCCATTGCAGGCACAGGAACCTCAGCAACATCTAACAACACAGCAGCTCGATGAACAGCTCGCTCATTTCTCTTCCACACTGTCTGTAATGTCTGGGAACACTCTTGCTTCGACCATGCCGCGCACAACCAATTTAAGCGATCTGTACGACCGACAGTTGCTTGAGCATCGCTAAGACCAGTGACAAGACTTTGAATAACTGCACTGGTGATAAACGGCATGTCACACGACAGAACGACAACGGAATCATGATCGGAATGTTTCAGAGCAGTAATGACGCCACCCAGTGGACCTTCACCCGGGTAAGAATCTTTCTTCCACGTACCTAGAATTGATTTGGCTTTTGCGGCCGTACCACCAACAATCAACACTTGAGCTGCGCCCGCCTCTTGTGCCGCGTGAGACACGCGATTAGCCATTGACATTCCCTCGACTTCGAAGGTGGCCTTGTCGACACCCATTCGGGAGCTATCGCCTCCAATGAGGATCGCGACCGTGAATGGCTCAGCAGACATAATGACAACGCTACGGGCTGTTCGGCATCTATGGTGAGGACATGAATTCGTTATGGGCATCCACCGACATCCAAACCCTTAAAAACATTGCTTTAGGGCTGTCTGGGGCTTCCATCATCGTGGGTCTCATTCTGATGAAAGTTGTCTCATCCATCGTCGGAAAGGTCGTGTCTCTCGTCATTTTTGTCGCTATCGCACTAGCTGGCTATTCACAAAGGGCTCAGATTATTGACTGTGCTAATTCGGTGAAATCTCAAGCGACAGCCACTGCATCTGTGAATACGACTTGTACTTTTTTCGGTCAGGACATCACAGTGAAGGTTCCTCAACCGACAAAGTGAGGTATCACGAGCGCTGATACAAATTGCTCAGGATGTGTCATAGGAGCACCGTGAGCGGCGTCTTCTAACTTCACAAGTGCTCCTGCAACCAAATGAGCAGAAAGCCATCTCGCTCCGTCTGCATGGTGTGCCAAGCCGCGCGAACCGTATCCGCAGAACACCGCACAACGAATCGATTCCACATCCCAAGGTGGGGTCTCGCGCAATGACGTCAACTCGCCCACTAGAGCGGGGCCTTCTCGTCGTCGCTCGTCACGTGTTCTTTCAGGAAGTGAATTCCACCGCTTTTCGCCTATCAGCCTGACCATGAAATTCTCCGCTGCATCTGAGGAGCTCGATGTCACTGCCATAGCACCGGCTGTCGTGCCTGGCCACCACGACATCCATGACAATGGAGTTTCATAAGTACTGACACCGACAACCTGGTCACCTAATCGAGCAGCAGCACGCAACGCGACATTGCCGCCATAACTATGACCAATCAATACAACGCGACGAGTTCCGATGAGTTCAGCGAGATCATTGACCTGATCTTCAACGGTAAATGGCCCATTATGGGGCCACGAACGCCCATAGCCGCGTCTGTCGTATCTCAAGACCCGGTGAGAGTTGTGAATCTGACGAGCCAGCAGTGCCATTCCACCACTTCGGTCGAGAGACCCATGAATCAAGACGACGACTACGTCAGTTTCCGGACCACTTTCAACGCAATAAAGCGGTGAGACGTCCTGTCGATGATGCTGCTCGTCACACACGTCCGTATCCTTTCATAGTTGTGGAACTAATTCTTGTGCGTCATGGCCTCCCTGTGAGGAAAGAAAATACGGTTGGACCAGCCGACCCCGAATTGTCAGTCGACGGACATGCGCAGGCTGCGCTATTTGCCGCCTACATGATGTCAGAACCTGTGGACGCGATTTATTCGAGTCCCTTGCGACGCGCTGTACAAACTGCAGAACCATTGTGTGCGGCAACCGGAATCACTCCGGTATTAGTACAGGGCGTAGCAGAATGGGATCAACATGCAAATGAGTACATCCCAGTTGAGGAATTAAAAGCTGCTAATGACCCACGCTGGATTGAAATGTCCAAAGGTGGATTTAACTCTGATGAAATACCAGAGGATTTTCATAATCGCGTTGTAACGTCCATTGAAGAAATCATCAATAACCATCGTGGCGATACTGTCGTTGTCACCTGCCACGGCGGCGTCATCAACGATTACCTCTCGCACATCCTCGGGTTATCAACGTCACAATTCTTCTATCCGAACTACACGTCGATACACAGAATTGCTGCCTCATCTTCTGGTCATCGAAGTATTTTGTCAGTCAACGAAACATCTCACTTGCGCGGATCTGGTCTTCCGACGGGGCTCTTTCATGCCTAAGACAGGTATCTCGTCGTTGATTTCATGGCTTGATAAATGCCCCACACCGTTCCATGTAGTGGAACAAGCATCAACACGCTTAATGTCGGAGGGCTTTGTTCAGACTCATACATTGGGTGGTGAGATTCCGACAAACGGCTACTACGCGAAAGACGGATGCATTGTGGCCTGGCGAATGGGTTCACGTTCTGGTGGCGTACGAATCATTGGCGCTCATACCGATTCACCAAATCTCCGAGTTTTGCCGAATCCAGACATGTCAGTTCTCGGCTGGTCGCAACTTGCAATTGAAATATATGGCGGTGTTCTTTTGAACTCTTG
>JBAXVL010000060.1:0-3678 GCA_037129095.1 Actinomycetota bacterium
GGTAAGGAGCGGTCGTTCGGATATTTCTCCGTCGTCCACCTGACTCGACGAACAATAAGGAGATATCCATGAAGCATTTCCCACGGTTCGTCGTTGCACTACTAGTTAGTGCATTGACGTTTCCCCTAGCAAGCATCACATCGTCAGGCGCAGCGACACAGTCACCATCGTGCATTGTGTCGCTCTCACCAACTGCGACGTCCACGCTGTACGCAATTGGTGCAGGCTCACAGGTTGGTGCCGTTGATCAAAACTCAACGTACCCAGCTGGCGCAGCGGCACTCGCAACAAAAAGCAAGATCAATCCTCTAAGTCCAAGTGCTGAGGGGATTGCATCTATTTGTGCTGGAAAGACCAAGCCATCACTAGTTGTAATTGCCTACAATGCCAACAACATCGAGCAAAAGCTCACCGCACTTGGCATCAAGGTTGTGACTCAGATAGCACCAACAACATTGACTGGTGCACTTGCACAAATCACACAACTTGGCTCTCTGACTGGCCACGTGACACAGGCTTCGAAGCTCACTGCATCAATGACTAAGGCCATTAACGCCGATGTTGCTTCTATTCCAATGCACCCAACCAAGAAGTTGACGGTGTTCTACGAAATTGGCACCAAGCCGTACTACTCAATTACTAGTTCAACATTTATTGGTGCGATCTTGAAATCGCTCGGACTTGAGAACATTGCTGATGCGGTTGCAACATCTGCTGACGCTGGGTATCCGTCTCTAACCCCTGAGTACGTACTGAGCTCTAACCCGAAGATGATCATTACTGCTGATGCGCAGACCTCTGCGGACGTGAAAGCACGTTCTGGTTTTGCCAAACTGAGTGCAGTCAAGGCCAACAACATTGTTGTTTTGAACCCGAACTTGGCTTCTGAGTGGGGGCCACAATTAACACAGCTTGTTCACTCGATTGCAACTGCGGTTAAGGCTTCGCTCGCGAACAAAACTCTCTGGGGATAGTTAGATCGTGACACCAAGCCCACAGACCGCGCGCCGCGTGGCAATAGTAAGTGTTGTGACATTTATTTGTCTGATGCTTGCCGTGTTCTGTGGGCTTGTTGTTGGACCAACATCAATCAGTACCTCAAGGATTGTTGGCTCACTGTTTGCACATCTGGGTATTGGTCACAGCACTTTAAATTCCATGGAGTCAACAATCATCTGGCAGCTTCGAGCGCCAAGGTTGGTGCTCGGACTACTCGCTGGTGCGATGCTCGCTGTAGCGGGTGGCACCTACCAAGGTGTTTTTCGTAATCCTCTAGCTGATCCGTATTTACTTGGGGTTGCTGCTGGTGCCGGGCTCGGCGCAACGTTTGCCATCATGAACGTAGGCCACGCAATCAGTACGCCACTGTGGACGCCGCTCATTGCATTCGTTGGAGCAATGCTCGCCGTTGGGTGCACCTGGCTCATAGGTGGAAGGGGGATGTCCTCGAACGCCAACACGTTGGTGCTGGCTGGAGTTGCAGTTGCAGCTCTGCTCACCAGTGCTCAGACATTCTTACAACAACAGGCTTCGGCGAATTCAATTGCTCGCGTGTACATCTGGCTACTTGGTTCACTGGCGAGTGCGAGTTGGAGTTCAGTGAATCTCGTGCTTCCTTACGTACTTGTCTGTATAACAATTTGTGTTCTCTGTGGTCAGGCACTTGACGTCATGAGTGTGGGAGAAGATGAAGCTCGCTCGCTTGGACTTCCTGTACGGCTTGTGCGCACGGAGGTGATTGTTGCTTCCTCGCTTGGGACCGCAGCAATTGTTTCGGTAGTCGGCCTCATTGGCTTCGTCGGAATTATTGTTCCGCACATTGTTCGACTCGTCGTTGGTGCTTCGTACCGACGCATTCTGCCTATCTCGGTAGTCGTTGGTGCTGCATTTCTAGTATTCGCTGACAGCATTGCACGCAGTGCAGTGTCACCGTCAGAACTTCCACTCGGGGTTATTACTGCGCTCGTCGGTGCCCCGGTGTTTGTTTTAGTGCTCAGTCTTCGAAGGACGCAGTAATGAGCGCCATTGCTATTAAGAACCTCACGGTAAAAGCTGGAGCGAAGACACTTGTAAATGGTGTGACGCTCAGCGTTGAGGCGGGAACGTGGCTAACAATCATTGGACCAAATGGAGCAGGCAAGACGTCACTGGTCGAAGCTGTTGCGGGAATTAGAAAAAATGATTCTGGCTCCATTGCAATTACTGGCGAAGATATTGGAGGGCTCAATGAACGTGAACGCGCACGTCTCGTAGCTCTCGTTCCACAGAACCCACTCGTTCCTAGCGGCATGAGTGTTCGTGATTATGTTGCGCTCGGACGCACGGCGTATCACGGCATGCTGCGTGCTCCGTCTGCGGGGGACCGCGCGATTGTTGATTCAGTTATAGAGCGACTTTCGCTTCAGGAATTCGCTAAACGAAATGTTGCAACACTTTCAGGCGGTGAGCGACAGCGCATGGTGCTTGCTCGCACCCTCGCGCAGTCAACCATGGTGGTTGTACTTGACGAACCAATTACTGGACTTGACCTTCGTCACCAGATGGACTTGCTGGAGCTGTTAAAGAAAGAAGTTGCTGACTGCGGGCTTACTGTGCTCGCAACACTGCACGATCTCACGCTCGCAGGTCAATTTGCTGACCGACTTGTACTGCTCGACAACGCTCAAGTTGTTCTTGACGGAACTGCGCATGAAGTTATTCGAAATGCTGAACTCGCCAGTAGGTATGGCATGCAGCTTCGTGTGGTTGATGTTGACGGATCCGATGTCGTTGTGCCAGTTCGTTCCTAATTACTTACTACTAAGTACAAACTCGGCTAGATATTTGCTGTTTACCACCTAGACTTAGATGTAACTACGAAGGGAAACACCTTGCGCCGTACGCGAATTGTTGCAACCATTGGACCGACTTCTGAGAGTGACGATGTCATTAAGGGTCTAGTCCTCGCCGGGGTAGATGTTTTCCGTCTTTCTTTCGCACACGGCGACATTCCCTCGAACATTGAACGACTTCGCCGTCTTAGAGCTCTCGCACCAGACGCTGCAATCATGGTTGACATCCCTGGACCAAAGATTCGTGCTGGATCATTCGGTTCTATTCCGGTGCAACTAAATGTTGGTGACCAAGTAGAGCTGTATGAAGCCTTTGGTGAGACTTCAACAAGTTCACGCATTGCCGTAGAGCGCGAAGATGTTCTTCGAATGCTCAAAACTGGCGACCGAGTTCACCTCGGTGACGGTGGAACTTCACTCGAAGTCACAGCAACCGGTAAAACAGTTATGACGGTTGTAATTTCAGGCGGCGGTGTTATGGGTAAGCCAGGACTTTCGCTTCCAACTTCAATCATTGCTGATCGACTCCCAACTGCTGATGACAGAGACCGTCTCGAAGCACTTCGCAGCGAAAAGTTTGAAATCTTGGCTGTGTCATTTGTTCGCACTGCATTCGACATGGTTTCAGTTCGCACGGTTCTTGGCCGTGATGACGTCATGATGATGGCGAAGATTGAAACTGGCGAAGGAATTGACAACCTTTCTGAAATCATTGAAGTTTCTGACTCAATCATGGTGGCATGAGGTGACCTCGGAGTTCGTATGCCAATTGAAGATGTTCCACACCTTCAAAAGACCATTGTTCACGAAGGTGTCCGCTACGCCCGACCAGTAGTTGTTGCAACAC
>JBAXVL010000061.1:0-3656 GCA_037129095.1 Actinomycetota bacterium
TGTTTGTACTGCTACTGAATATCCATAGTCGTCACCGCCGAGGTCGGTGGTGACTGTGCCGTCTGTGTCAAAACTTGTATCGAGGCTGCCATCGGTGTTGTAGCGAGCCAAGGCAAAATCGTAGTTACCATTCACGTTGCTGAATCCGGCGAGGATGATTTTTCCGTCTGTTTGTACTGCTACTGAATATCCATAGTCGGTACCGCCGAAGTTGGTGGTGACTGTGCCGTCTGTGTCAAAACTTGTGTCGAGATCGCCGCCGGTGTTGTAGCGAGCCAAGGCAAAATCGTTGTCGCTGTGTCCGGCGACGATGATTTTTCCGTCTTGCTGTATTGCTGTTGAATTTGCCACGTCACTACCGCCGAGATTGGTGATGACGTTGCCATCCTTACCGAATGTGCTGTCGACAATGCTTTGGGGGACATTCTCAGCAGCTGAGGCGGTTGATGAGGCAAGACCAAGGCATGTGATGCTGAGCACGGTCAGGAGAGCAAGGCCCTTGGTTTTCCACGACGGGCCCTTTTTGAAGCCGCTCATTCTGACGATAGGTGCATTTTCTTCGTTCATTGATGTTTCTCCTTATTGTTCATTGAGTCTGTGCTTAGGGAAAAGCAAGGGTTGCGTGATCTGCCAATATGTGCATAATGTACACATCTGGAACCATACACTAAGTGCACTGCATGCACAACCCTCAGCCACTCACTTGCAAAAAATAAGTGATCCGACCCGAAAAGGACCTTCTAATGATCAAAGAGACAAAGCCTGCGTACGGGATGGTGCAGATTTACGCCAGAAATCCCGATGAATTCTTGGAACGGTACGCGCAACACGTGCATCCCATGATGAAGGCATGGGGGGTTGAGATGATTGCCGGAACAACAACCCCTCGCACCATGGATGGTTCATTCAATGGAAACTGGGCAGCAGTGCTTCGCTTCCCCAGCATGGAAGTTGCAGAGGCCTGGTACAACTCGGCTGATTATGAGCCCTTCAAGAATCTTCGGATTAACGAACTAACGGATTTTGGAAACGTGGTGTTCCTCGAAGGCTGTTGATCGCGATGCAGGGGTTACTTAGTGGTCTTCAATGTGACTGTCTTTGAAACAGTTTTGCCTTTTTTCGGGGTCACTTTTACCGTCACTGTGCAAGAACCAGCTTTGAGTGCTTTTAGTTTCGTGCCTGACACTGTGCAGTATTTCGCCGAGACAGATGAAACACTTATTGACAACTGTGACGTTGAAGACACTGCAAGGTTGAGGTAAATAGCAATTGATTTTGCCGTGATGGGTTTTGATATCGACACGACTGGTGCCGATTTTTTCTTCACAACGGTGGTCGTAGTTGCCGGGATTGTGGTGGTTGATATCACGGTGGTTGTAGTTGCCGGGATTGTCGTGGTGGTTGATATCACGGTTGTTGTTGGACTTGTGGCAACAATATTTCTCGTTGCGTTGTATCGCACAAGTGCGAAGTCATATGAAGAGCCGAAGTTAGTTGATCCGGCAATGAGGATTTTGTCATCGGATTGAACTGCAATTGCGTGAGCATCATCGTCGCTATTTTGGACGCCATCGGTTGTGGTAATTCCATCGCCATCAAAAGTGGAGTCGAGGCTACCGTTGGGGGAATAACGCATAACGGCGAAGTCCTTGTTACGGCCCGTTGATTTGGTGTTTCCGGCGACCATGATTTTGTTATCGGCTTGCAATGCAACTGAGTACGCCTCATCAACATCATTGATATTAGTTATTACTTTGCCGTCGGTGTCGAAGGTGGGGTCGAGGCTGCCGTTGGTGTTGTATCTCACAACCACAAAGTCAGACGTAGTACCAATGTCTGAAACTGTTGCGGTTTTTCCGGCGACAAGGATTTTTCCGTCGGCTTGCAATACCATCGAGTACGCGTTATCAACGCTATTGGCGTTGATAACGGTGACTGCTTTGCCGTCGGTGCCGAAGGTAGGGTCGAGGCTGCCGTTGGTGTTGTATCGCACAACCCCAAAGTCCCCGGCGGAGTATCCGGCGACAATGATTTTGTTATCGGCTTGTACTGCTACTGAGTACGCCTCATCGACATCATTGATATTAGTTATTACTTTGCCGTCGGTGTCGAAGGTGGGGTCGAGGCTGCCATTGGTGTTGTATCGCACGACCGCAAAGTCAGGTACAACCTCCAAAATGGCACTACCGGCGACAAGGATTTTCCCATCAGCTTGCAATGCCATCGAGTGCGCGTTATCAACACTATTGGTGCTGATGTCGGTGACTGTTTTGCCGTCGGTGCCGAAGGTGGGGTCAAGGATGCCGTCGGTGTTGTATCTCACAACCACAAAGTCAGATGTACTGCCTGTAGTGGTGGTTCCTGCGACAAGGATTTTTCCGTCGGATTGCAGTGCGATTCCACGTGCATCATCAATAGTGTTGGTGCCGATGTCGGTGATTGCTTTGCCGTCGGTGTCAAAACTTGTATCGAGGCTGCCGTCGGTCTTATATCGCAGAACCGCGAAGTCATTACCTGTAACTCCAGCAACAAGAATTTTTCCGTCGGATTGCACCGCCATTGAGTATGCGTAGTCGGCACTGTTTGGAGCCCCAACATTGGTGCCGGTTCTTCCAGGGAAGAGGGCGTTACCGAATGCGGTGTCAAGGCTGCCATCAGTCGGTGCAGCGAACACTGATCCTGAAAGGGAAGAATCAAGCACGGCAATGCAAGCAATCACAGCTGTCACTGAAATGAGAGTCTTTTTTGAAAAATTCATGAGGCGAGCATACAGAAAAGTTCGGTGAAGTAACGGTTCGACTGCGTTGACAAAAACTGAACTTTGGGTTGCCACAGTAAATGGCTTCCACATGCGAAGGAATTTATTTAATGGTCTTCAATGTGACTGTCTTGGAAACAGGTTTGCCTTTTTTCGGGGTAACTTTTACCGTCACTGTGCAAGAACCAGCTTTGAGTGCTTTTAGTTTCGTGCCTGACACTGTGCAGTATTTCGCAGAGACAGAAGCAACTCTTACTGACAACTGAGATGTCGAAGACACTGCAAGGTTGAGGTAAGTAGCAATTGATTTCGTTGAGATTGGTTTTGATATGGACACGACTGGTGCCGATATTTTCTTCACAACGGTGGTCGTAGTTGTTGGATTAATCGTCGTCGTTGTGGTTGGTGTTGTGGTTGTTGGCGCGACTGTTGAAGTGGTTGGTGTTGTCGTTGTTGTTGTTGGTGTGGCTGTTGGTGCAACTGTTGAAGTGGTTGGCGCGGTGGGTGACGCAGCTATTGCGTTTGAAGCCGGCGAGTCTCCGATTGCATTCATAGCCTTGATAGTGACTGAATAGGCCGTTCCGTTTGTCAGTCCACTGATGGTGAACGGGCTAGCCGTAGTTACAGGATTTAGTGCGACATAGTTGGTGCCATCTACAGAGTATTTGTAGTTTGTGATTGCAGATCCACCATCTGTGCCGGGAGTAAAGACAACTGTGAGCGAACCATTGGCGGACGTCACGGATGAAATTGTCGGAGCAGTTGGAGAAGTGAGTACTTCATAGACCCGAACTTGACCTGTTAAGGATTGGTTGCTCCAGGCGCCGATGGCAATGCGTGTGCCGCTCGCCGACATCGCAACCGCGCCACCCGACAGATCGCCGGCGGCTTCGCCGTC
>JBAXVL010000062.1:0-2932 GCA_037129095.1 Actinomycetota bacterium
ATCTGCAAGAACGTTTGGCAATTGGCCCGGAATCTCACGGATAGCCGCAAGGCGTTCTGGTGTTGATTGCAATTGATGCGTGACATCAAGCCCGCTCATGATCAATTTTCCGCCGTATCGAAACACAATGTCTGCAGCTTCTGGGTCTGCCCACAAGTTGAACTCTGCCGCAGCTGACACATTGCCAAATGTTCCACCGCCCATGAGCGAAATACCAGCGATACGAGAAGCAAGATCAGGAGCTGCCCGAAGAGCCAACGCAATATTGGTTAGCGGACCAATCGGCACCAACCACACTCCTTCAGTAGCCCGACACGTTTCGATGATGAACTCCACGGCGTTCTCACTGTCAGGGCCGCGCGAAGGCTCAGGCAAATCTGCCCCATCAAGACCGCTCTTTCCGTGAACGTGCGAAGCATCATGTGGTGGCGCCACCAGCGGCCTATTGGCACCGGAGTGAATGGGCAATTCTGAGCCGATGAGATCAAGAACAATGCGGGCATTTCGTGTGGTTGAAGACAAGGGTGCATTCCCCGCAACAGTTGTGACTCCAAGCAAATCAGCATGTCTGGCAGCAACAACGATCGCCATTGCATCGTCATGGCCTGGGTCGCAGTCAACAATCATCTTTATTTTCGACGTCATGTAGCAGACCTTAGTTCCGATATGCGAGAGTTCATAGATGGGAGATTCCGTTGATTTCGATGTTGTCGTGGTGGGCAGTTGCAACCTTGACCTTGTCAGTACTACTTCCCATCTGCCCTCCCCCGGAGAAACTCTTCGTACCGTTACCTATGCAGAACACGCCGGCGGCAAAGGCCTTAATCAAGCTGTGGCATGTGCTCGCATGGGTGCTCGTGTTGCATTTATCGGATGTGTCGGAAATGACAGTGCCGGCACAATGTTGCGAGAATTACTCCAGTCCGAAGGCATCGATACAACTCAACTAAGAACAGTTGATGCGCCAACTGGTCGTGCCTTCATCACAGTTGATGCAAATGGCGAGAACACCATCGTCATTGTGGCTGGAGCGAATGCGCATCTGGGTGACACTGCGATCACAGTTCCTCGTACAAAAGTGTTACTCACGCAGTTAGAGATACCACTTCCTGTTGTTATCGATGTACTTACTCAAGCCCGCCTACAAACGTCAGTAACAGTTCTGAATCCTGCTCCTGCAACTGTGCTCACAAAAGAACTCTTGTCGCTCTGTGACATCGCAGTACCAAATGAAACCGAATCTGCAGCGTTGGGCGGAACTCAGGTACTGCTGGGCGCCGGAGTCAACACCGTGATCACCACATTGGGTGAAGAAGGCGCTGAAACATCAGATGCGATCTCAACGACACCTATTGCCCCATACAAAGTCGATGCCATTGACACCGTTGGTGCAGGAGATGCATTCGTTGGTGCACTGTGTGCAGAAATCGCACGTGGCGCAGACATACAACGCGCCGCACAAATTGCTTCTATTGCAGGGGCGTTAGCAACAACTGTTCGCGGCGCTGTTCCTTCACTGCCTCAACGTGCAGCAGTGATGTCGCTCTACGCAGACTGAAGAAACTCAACCCAGTTGCCATCAGGGTCTTCCACTATGGAGATGCTGATTCCTGCACGAATTTCGCGCGGGGGTACAACAACTTTGTAGCCAGCTGTTCCGCACGCATTTGTGATTTCTTCAAGGTTGCTGACACTGAGCGTGATGTACCGATACCCGCATGCACCTGTGATGCCGCCACCTGCTGCTTTTGCAGGATCATTATTGGCCTTCACCAACTTCAACAAAGTTGTTCCAGCCAAAACGCGATACATAGTTCCGCCGCCTGGCATTGGCATTTCGCCTTCAAATGTGAAACCAAGAGTGTCGCGATAAAAAGCCAACGATGCATCTGCATCGCACACAACAATGCCAAGGTCGATGGAGTCTTTAGTGAGAATTGCTTTTGTCATGAACTGAACACTAGCAACGCTGGAGACCAGCCCAATTTGTCAGAAGAGGTTCTATTTGCCTTGCCAATTAGGTGCACGCTTCTCGGCAAATGCACGAGGACCTTCTTTTGCATCTTCGCTGCTGAACACAGAACGCTGAAGTTGACCAAGTAGCGCAGGATTGCCGTCGCCAATCTCATCAAGCATCAATTGTTTTGTTGCCTGAACAGCCAATGGTCCGTTCACGGTGATGCGTGCTGCAAGTGTCTTTGCAGCATCGAGCAATTCGGCAGCTGGTACAACCTGATTGATGAGACCAAGTTCTTTTGCACGAGCCGCATCAATCGGATCACCAGTTAGTCCCATTTCCATTGCGACAGCCAAGGGAACACGCGCTGGCAAGCGAACGCCGCCGCCTGCTGCAAATAATCCGCGCTTTACTTCAGGAATACCAAAGCGCGCAGTATCAATAGACACGATCAAGTCACACAACATCACAACTTCAAAGCCTCCAGCAAGCGCATGACCATTCACTGCTGCAATCAACGGTTTAGCGCACTGACGTAGCGCTGTGAAGCCCATTCCGATCTTTGCAAGATCTTCTCCGGCAGCAAAAGCCTTCAAGTCCATACCTGCGCAGAAAATTTTCTCGCCAGCACCGGTGACAATAATGGCGCGCACTTCTGGGTTTGTTGCGGCATCGGATAATGCATTGGAAAGGCCCTCGCTGAGTGCGCCATTGAGAGCATTTCCTGCCTCGGGACGGTTAAGAGTGATGACAAGAATATTGTTTGTTAGTTCAGTGAGAATTTCCATGATGTACCTCCGGTTGGGATATCAGCCTTGCACACCTCTATATAGAGGGTCTATTCGGGCAGTTTAGAGATCAGCTAACTGCTGCGGCAGCTAATTTGTCGAGAGTGATTTCCATGTTGGCGCGGTTATGTGTCGCGCGATTCGAAACACCGCTAACAAGTTTTCCTAAGAAGTCGGCCCACGAAGC
>JBAXVL010000063.1:0-2917 GCA_037129095.1 Actinomycetota bacterium
TCCCATCGTGCACGATAGATTGCCATCACTGAGTCTGGGATTGCGTTGTAATACAGCGTTGGTTCGTAGTCAATCAGCTCTAATGCTGCAAGAGTGATTCGGTTCGCCTGAATGTGGTCAGGGTGTCCGTAGAAACCAATCTCGTTGTACGTAACAATGACCTGCGGACGTTCTTCCATAATGATTTCAGCAAGTCGCTTTGCTGCATCGTTCACGTCAGCTGCCCAAAAACTGTCTGGATCAGCGTTCTGTGGCCACCCCATCATTCCTGAGTCACGGTAACCGAGGCGCACGAGACGGTCAATGCCAAGAATCTTTACTGCGTTATCGAGCTCAACTCTGCGAATCTTTGCAACTGCGTCACCATCGTGGTGATCAGCATCTGGCTTTGCGCCATCAAGCGCGTCGCCGCACTCTCCGTTGGTACACGTGACAAGAACTGTTCGTATTCCTTGGTCGTGAAGTAGTGGGTAGACGCCACCAGTAGAGCTGGCTTCGTCATCTGGATGTGCGTGCACAGCTAGAAAAGTCAAATTACTCAACAGGCATTCCTCCGAAGAGATCAGTCGCATCATGTTCGGTTGGGATGCGACTCCACGCACGATGGTAGTACTCAGTACCAAAAAGCATCATGAAGAGTTCTTCATCCATGTTTGCAATGTCACTGTTGTCGATCTGCGATGCGTGCGTGAGAATTGCCTGCTGCTTGATCTTTGCAAATCTACGAACATCCATAGTGGTGTCCACAAATTCATCAGGCGTATCAGTCACTGCTCGAAGAATCCATTCTGGTAGCTCAATCCCCTTCGCCTTGGCTGCAGGGATGAACTCCTCCATGATGCGCTGTGGCATAACTGGATAGTAAATACGCTGAGGACACATTGCGAGGTACGCAGCTCGTCCAGTTACTCGATTCGCCATGATGTGATCTGGGTGTCCGTAGAAGCCATTCTCGTCATATGTAATGAGAACCATTGCTTGCACCTCATTAATGATTTCACCCATCTTTTGTGATGCCTCTTCAAAGTCGGCGTTAACAAAAGCCTTGGGGTTCTTGAACTGGTCCCACTCAGGCAGTCCTGAGTCGTCGTAGCCGAGGTTGAATACTCGATTAAAACCCACAAGCTTTGCGGACTTCTCGAGTTCAGCGGCACGCGTAGCGATTGTCCACTCAGTGTTGTGCTCTGGATGATTTCCTTCACGACCCTGATCATCACGACCAAGTGATCCGTTGGTGCAGGTAATCAGCGTTACGTCGTGTCCAAGCTCAGCAAAGTGCGACGAGACTCCCGAAGTAAAGATTGCCTCGTCATCTGGATGCGCATGGATAATAGCGATTGATTTTGTATACGGCATACGACAATGTTAGGACGTGGCGAGTTGGATGATTCGTACCACCAAAAGCACCCCGGCAACCATGAGATATGACCCTACGCAGCGGAGCAGAATTTTACGGCCCCTGGTTTTTGGCACAGGTGCCAGCAAAGTGAGTCGAGGGGTTCGCCAGTCTCGCTTATTTATGTCGTAATGAATTTTCGCTGGAGCACGAAGAAGTCCAATCGGTAGCCCAATGACAAGCCCTAACGCTGCAATAACCGATAAAACACTCAAGAGTTTCAGTACATTGACGCCAGTGAAGAGTGTAGAAACCATCATGGTGACTGACAAAACAACGAGCACCGTGACAATAATCGTCGCCACTGCATTCAGCCACTTCGAGTTGACCCAAGGGCCCAAAATCTCTCGGTCATTACAGAGCAGCAGGACAAAGATTGTTGTGCTCGGCAACATGAGACCACACATTGCCTGCACCGCGAGAGTAATGACGCCGAGTGGAGCTCCTGGGATCAGCGTCACAATTCCAGCGAGACTAAGCAGACCAGCAAAGGCTCCAAAGAATCCTTTCGCATCACGAAGACGTGCGTTGAGTGACTGACGTGAGCCTGAGAGGTCTGAGAGAGCATACGAACTAGCTAACGTCACCGCTGCTGCACCAATCACTGACGCGTTAAGAAGCAGAATCGCAAAGAGCGCGCCACTTCCATGTCCTACGTGTTGCGAGAATCCCTTAGCAACTCCGAGTGCATTGGTGAATGAGTTAACTCCACCGTGGTGTGAAAGACCAGCAGCGCTGGCGGCCATTAAGGCTGACGCACCAAGTACAACAATCAACGACCCAATTACTGTGTCAACGCGTTCGTAGTTGAGCCAACGTGGCGTGATCTTCTTGTCGACAATGTTTGATTGCTGGAAGTAGAGCTGCCAAGGAGCAACGGTGGTTCCAATGATCGAAATTATGAGTAGGACAGCGCTCGATGATGCTCCACCACGAATTCCTGGTGTCACTGAGTGATGGATGGCAACTGCGTAGTGAGGTTTCGATAGCAGCACGAGTGGGATAACAAAAAGATTCACCGCCACAAAGATCATCATGAATCGTTCCCAGCGAGCGAATGAACCAGACGCGGTCACTAAGAACAACAACAGCACTGCGACTGGAACTGAAATGTATGGACTCACACCGAAGTAGTCCATGGAAAGCGAAATTCCAATGAACTCAGTAATGATGATCAAGAAGTTAAGTAGAAGAATTGAACCAATAGAAACATTGCCCCAGTAACGACCAATGCGTTCACGGATAAGTCGTCCATGGCCAACACCGGTTACTGCACCGAGACGTGCGACCATCTCTTGGTTGATAACTAGAACTGGGATAAGTAGAGGTAGGACCCACAGCAGTGAGTACCCAAAATTTTGGCCCGCTTGGGCATAGGTAGAGACACCACCGGCGTCATTGTCTCCGACCATCACAATGAGGCCGGGGCCAATAATGGCCAGTAACGTCAGGAAGCGCGCGCGGATTCCCTTGCGGCTTGTTACATCGTTTTCTGAAATAGTGCCAAAGGCACCACTGATC
>JBAXVL010000064.1:0-2878 GCA_037129095.1 Actinomycetota bacterium
CGTACATGTTTACGTGACCAAGACCAGTGATATTTGCTGGCAACTGTGTGCGCAAAATTCCGGGTGCTACTTCAACAATCTCGTCGGTCGCTTGCAGTTGTTCAGACTTCAACGGACGAGGAGTGTCTGTGCTCATTTGCTCGGTTTCTTCACTTCAGCTGGGTCGCGGAAAATGAGGTTGCGGTAGTAACGCATTTCATCAACACTGTCACGGATGTCATCCATGGCGCGATGGTTTTGGCCAGCATTGATTTCACGACCGTATGCAATATTCGGATACCAGCGCTTCACCAGTTCCTTCACCGTTGAAACGTCTACACACCGGTAGTGCAACCAGTGTTCAATTTCAGGCATGTACTTCTCAAGAAAACTTCTGTCTGTTCGAATGGAATTTCCACACAACGGAATTTTTCCTGATTCAGGACTGTGTTCCTTGATGAAGTCGAGTGTCTGCTGCATTGCCTCGTCATGGCTGATGGTTGACGTCTTGATGAGTTCGAGCAAGCCAGAGGTGGTGTGCATCTGGGTGACGAAATCGCCCATGGAGGCCAGGGCTTCTTCAGGCTGGAAGATAACTAGGTTTGGGCCCTCGGCGATGATGTTGAGTTCATCGTCTGTGACGAGGGTGGCAATTTCCACAATCACGTCGGTCTCAGGATTGAGCCCTGTCATTTCGAGGTCCATCCAAATCAGCACTTCTCCAATCTAATTGGCATTGCTTGATTACGCCCATAGCGGAGGTGGACAATAGCGTAGAGATGTGCCGAACATTCACATCAAGCGCCTCGATGCCGATCTCCCATTGCCCAAATTGGCACATGCGGGAGATGCCGGCCTTGATATCTACTCGGCAATCGATGTGGTGCTGGCACCAAATGGTGGACGTGCATTGGTGCCGGCAGGCATTGCTATTTCAATTCCGCTCGGATACGCGGGCTTTGTTCTGCCCCGCAGTGGGCTTGCTCTGAATCACGGGATCAGTCTTGTGAATACTCCAGGTCTTATTGATTCGCACTATCGCGGTGAAATCAAAGTGGTGATGGTGAACACTGATCAAAGTCGCCCGTATCACGTGTCACGTGGCGACCGTATTGCACAACTTGTGATTCAGCGTGTCGAAGAAGTGACGTGGACTGAAGTCGACACACTTGATGACAACGACCGCGGCGGCGGTTTTGGCCACTCAGGTCGTTAGTTAATTCTTCGGAAGACGAATTGAAAGAGCACCGCTCTCAGTCAGCGCTGCAACTTCTTCTGCACTAACTCCTAAGAGCCTCTGCAAAACTTCTGCGTTATCTTCACCACGGAACTTCGTAATTCCTTGTGTTGAAACATCGGCACCCGAAAATTGCCACGGCGCATTTGGAATTCGAAAGGTTCCGCCAGAGCGATCATCTATTGCAATGATTGCATTGCGGTCGTGTGCCCAATCAGTCTCTGCAAGATCAGTCATCTTGCGCAACACACCCATAGCGAGTCCAGCCTCAGCGAATGTGTCTTCAATCTCTTCCGCTGTCTGAACGGTGAGAGCCCAATCGCGAACAACTTGTTGCAGCTCTGAAAGATTTGCAAGACGTTTAGCCACGGTGTCGAATCGAGGGTCGGTCAACATATCGGGACGCTTCATTGCTTTCGCAAACAAGTCAAAAGTTCCGCGTTCTGCAGGATGTCCGCTAACAACGACAAGTGTTCCGTTGCCTGTTGTAAGAATTGGATAATCACCAGGTTGGAAAGAACGAATTAAGTCAGCCGGAACGTCATCTACATACAGTTCATTTTGGGTGTGCTCATTGACGTACAACATTGTTTGTGCCATTGACACATCAAGATGTTGGCCAACACCTGATTGTTCGCGCTGAAAGAGCGCTGCAAGAATTCCTGCTGCAGTTTCCATGCCTGTGTACACGTCGGCATGACTGTGCGGGTCATTCGATAGTTCACCGTTACGCGCGTCAGCCTGAATACCAGTCATCCCTGTCTCGGCATTGATAACTGTTGCATATGCCCGACGATGCGCCCATGGGCCTGTAGTGCCATAGCCAGTAATAGAGGCATAGATGAGACGTGGATTGATCTCTGCCAAGGCGTCGTACCCGAGCCCAAGTGAATCCATAACGCCACCGCGATAGTTCTCAATCAGCACGTCACTCTGGGCGACGAGGCCCTTTACGAGTTCAATTGCTTCAGGTTTCTTTAAGTTCATTGACATGTTGAGCTTGCCAATATTCTGCTGAGCAAAATATGTAGACATCGAACCAACGCGAGGAAAAGCAAAACGGGTCAGGTCGCCTTCGGGTGGTTCAATCTTGATGACCTCCGCGCCGAGATCTGACAACATACGCGCACAATGTGGGCCGGACAACACACGCGTGAAATCAAGAACCCGCACACCGTCGAGTGGCCGTGCGCCTGGGTTTTGTGTTGTGAGGTGTGCCTTCATGATGTCCTTGACCGTATCTAACACCTACAGTGAACTACATGGTCGACGATTTTGCCCGTGAAGTAGAAGCTTTTTTTGAGACTCTTCCTGCGGTCATGGCTACAGCCGGACCAGGTGCAATGGACAGAGTGCGGGCATTACGTGGAGCGATGGCGAAGGCTCGCCTTGTTGGTTTCGGAATTCCTGAGGAATACGGCGGCCGTACTGACATTGAAAACGGTGACCGTCGTTTCCAAGCGCTATCTGATGGCCGTATGCCTCGCGAAGCAGACACATTGGGTATTGGTCTCAACATGGCGTTACCAATCATTTTGCAATACGGCACAGAAGAGCAAAAGAAACGTTTTATTGCCACAACATTGAGCGCGCAAGAAGTGTGGTGTCAGTTGTATTCAGAGCCAGAGGCCGGAAGTGATTTAGCAAGTTTGCGAACCACTG
>JBAXVL010000065.1:0-2780 GCA_037129095.1 Actinomycetota bacterium
GTGTAGTTCTTCCACGCCTTCGCCGCCACTGTGAAGTCTGAGGACACGAGTGGTGTTGGGTCATAGTTAGGGTTCGAATACATTGCCATTACCGCACCATTTCGCGGATCAAGAACTACTGCTGACCCATCTCTGCCCGCTAGTGCATTACGAGCAAGCGTTTGAAGTGCTGGCTCAATGGTGAGGTTCAATGTGTCAGCTGAGCTAGATGGTGCGAGCAGTTGCGCCAAGCTTTGCGGCGGTTGCGCATGAGCTGAAAGGTAGCTGTCGTACTGCGCTTCTAGACCCCAAACCCCGTAGGAGGGTGAAGAAAACCCCACCACGCCTGACGTTAACGAACCAAGCGGATAAAGGCGCTGCCAAGGATACGGGCCCTTAGCGGGAACAGACTGGGCGAGAATGGTTCCGTCTGCGGCGACAATTTCACCGCGTGCGTACAGCGTTGACGCTTGAGAGATTCTCGGGTTCAGAGAAGAGTTCGCTAATTTTTGCGATTGAAAAAACTGAATGTAAGCAGATTGTGCGGCGACGACGACAAAAAGAAACAGGATGAAAGACGCCAAGAAGCGAAGACGACGTGACATCTCTTAACCCTTCTTCACCTTCGTTGTTGTCGTTGTAATTACTGTTGTGCTCGTTACCGCAGAATTACTTGAGAGCGTCCACGCTGTGTGCAAATACGCCGCATAGTTCAGCGCTGCGTTGAGCGTTGGCTCGGCGATTGATGCGTTGAGTGCTTGTTGATCCGCAGGTCGAAGTTGCGAGACTTGGTACGTCGTGTCGAGCACCTTTTGGGGCTGGAACCACAAGACACCGTTAACTTGACCTTGGTAAACACCGATAACACCATTGTCATTTGCTAAATAAAACGTTGAGTATGCGTACCAGTGCATGATGAGTACGAATCCAACAATCAGAAAAGCAAATACACCAGCTCCGCCATAAACGCGCCATGAGAATTGGCGTCGACGTCGAATAATTGTTGGTTGACTCTGTGCACCTTTTGCCTCTGGAGGAGGAGCGGAGCTAACAGTTTTCTTGATTGGATTACTGGCGCGTGATACCTCATCAAACTCCAGCAAAATAACGGAAATATTGTCATTTCCACCAGCACGCTTTGCCCCATTAACCAAGTCAGTGACCGCAATATCGAGCGAATTTGGCGAAGAAGCGATTCGTGCAATCTCTTCATTCGAAAGCTCGTTTGTAAGTCCATCACTACAGAGCAAAATTCGATCACCCACGTGGATGTCGAGCGACAAAACATCAATGTCTAATTTCTCTTCCACACCTAACGCTCGTGTCAGTTGATGACGACGTGGGTGTGTAAGTGCTTCTTCTGGAGTAAGCCTGCCCATGCGGACCCACTCTTCAGCAACACTGTGATCGTCACTTAACTGGCGAAGTGCTCCATCTCTAAGTTGGTATGCGCGTGAGTCACCAACGTTAAATAATGTAGGAGAACCAACTCCTTCAGCGTCATAAGTAATGCCAACGGCGATGACTGTTGTTCCCATTCCAAAACGTTCTGGGTTATCGCTCGCATCCTTGATAATTGCGAGGTTTGCTTTTTCAATAGCTTCGTGCAGACCCTCAACAGCGCCGCTGCGTGCAAAGTCTTCTCTCACTATGTTCACGGCTATTTCTGAAGCCACTTCACCCGCAGCGTGACCACCCATGCCGTCAGCGATTATCGCTAGTTGATTGTCAACGTGCAGAGCATCCTGGTTAGTCGCACGAACGACACCAGTATCAGTAGCAGCGGCAAAACGCCAACGGGTCAACGAACCACCTCGAACAAGACGCCGCCAACCTGCACGATGTCTCCACGCTCTAGGTGAACGCGACCCTTAACTAGTTGCTGATTTACATAGGTGCCGTTTGTAGAACCAAGATCTTCAATTGACAGCTCGCCCGAATCATTAGCAATGCGTGCGTGACGTGATGATAAAAAATTGTCGTTCAATTGCAGGTCACATTCTGGGCTTCGACCAATCACCATCGCGACATCAACATCGAGGCTTTGACCAGCGCGGTCAAGTGGTTCAATAAATTCAATGTGCAGATTTTGAGAACGGCGACGACCACGACCTACCTCATCCGGAGGAGATACCTGAACAGTGGCGACACGTATCACTCGGGCAAAAAACAAGATGGCCACAACCATCACAAGAATTTGCAGTGGACGAACCACTGCTGCGTAGTTCGAGGCGGCTAAAAGACTCAAGCTAACTCAATCCGAAAATGAACGAGGCCAACCGTTATGTCATCACGAGGCGACAGCGAGACTGCAGTTATTTTGTGACCATTGACGTAGGTGCCATTGGTTGACTGAAGGTCTCGCACAGCAATTCCTTCGCTGGTTTTCCAAACTTCAGCGTGACGACGAGAAGTGTTGGTGTCGTTGATTACAACGTCTACGTCGGGGCTTCGGCCAATTATCAAAGGGCGATCTCCAATTGCGAAGGATCTGCCATCAGCACAGATAAGTCGAGGCTCGCTTTCACCGCCCACAAACTTGGTTTCAACAGCCAAGTCGCCAGCTCTTAGATCATCGTCGATAAAAATCTCAAGCGCCACTGGGCCGACGAAGTTGTATCCCTCGTTAAGCGCGTGTTGGCGGACGGTCTCTTCTAATTCAGCAATCAGAGCTTTTTGAAAACCGTTAAACCGTTCGGCGTCTACGGCACTTAACCAGACTTGGACTTGGTTCGGTGAAATTGGCCCACCGCTAGAAAGTCTGCGAGAAAGGTCGATTTCTCTGATAATTCTTGTTCCGA
>JBAXVL010000066.1:0-2753 GCA_037129095.1 Actinomycetota bacterium
TGGCTCCAATGTTGAAGGCTCGTCAACTTGGTCTTGCCGGTTGGTACAGCACAAACATTCTTGGTAACCGTGATGGTGAAGTTCTTGATGCGCCGGAAAACTTCAAGACAAAAGAAGAATCAAAGCTTGGTGTGTTGGAAGACATTCTTGATCCAGCAAACAACCAAGAGCTCTACGGCAATGTGTTCCACAAAGTCAGTATCAACTACTACCCACCACGTGGCGACAACAAAGAGGGCTGGGACAACATCGACATCTTTGGTTGGATGGGTTACCCCATGCAGATCAAGGTTGACTTCTTGTGCCGTGACTCGATCCTTGCTGCTCCCCTTGCGCTTGACCTCATCTTGTTCTCAGACCTTGCACAGCGTGCAGGTCTTGGCGGCATCCAGGAATGGTTGTCGTTCTATTACAAGAGTCCACAGGTTGCACCTGGACTTCACGCCGAGCATGACTTGTTCGTACAGCTTGAAAAACTGCACAACACGCTGCGTTGGTTGATGAACGAAGACCAGATCACGCACCTTGGTCGCGAGTATTACGACGACGTTGATTAAACAACCATGAGTCGTGCTGCGCTACGGGCATATGTATTCGATGCGTTGTGTGTTCTGCTGATGGTTGTCATCGGTACGCGTAACCACAAAACGGACACAGGCCTCTCTGGCATCTTGTTTGTTGCTGCCCCATTCTGGATTGCACTGTCTCTTGCGCATCTTGCGCCGCTCTTGCAGCGCAAGGATCGTAAAGACCCGAACACGTACGTGGTGTGGGGTTACACAGTGATTATGGGCATGTTGCTACGCAACATGGTTTTCAACCGCGGTACCGCCGTTGCATTTATCATTGTTGCAACGGTCTTCTTGGGAATAACCATGTTTGGTTGGCGTGCAATAGTCGCACGCCGTGCAACTACATAGCGGTTGCAAACAAACCGAGAAAGCCATCAAGGCCTTCACAGCGCTTGATTGCTTGCTCAATAAATGCAATATCGCGAGCAAACGTACCCTTTGGGCCAAAAATAGCGGAATCAACTACTACATAAACACTGCCATCTTTGATGACAAGTTTTGCGTTTGCCAGTTCTGCATTAAGTTGCAACAACTCCATCATCGTGTCTTCCGACAAAGAAGTGGTGCGAGCAACCGGGGATGAGAAACGGACAAATTCTGGGGCGTCATTCAAATACTCAAAGACTTGTGCCGTGATCACTGTTGTTCCAGATACGTAGGACTCTGATTCCTGAGTCAGTGGCACATTTTTCTCGACGGGTGAATACCCAGCCTCTGAAAAATGACCTGACAAGAAAGTCTTCCAACGAACCATCGGTTCGAAACAAGCGGGGACTCCAATACCCCAGTCGTCACCCGTGATGTACAACGCTTCCGGATTTGCTCCAACAATGTGCACCGAAATATCTCCGCCTTCTGGAGTTAAGTTCATAGACGCCCACAGAAATGGGCCGAATACAGTGACGGTGGCTGACCCGACTGTCGTAGCGCGCATTGCACCAGATGATGGCGATTTATTCCAACGCGACCAATCTGATGTGTGATGTACCCATCCATCTCCCACTTCAAAAGTAGTAAACGCAGGCATAAACGGATTCTCGGCAGGAAGCGCTTGAAGTGAAGAGAAATACGACTGAGTTACGCGATGAAACATGTCGGCCGGCAATGTTGCGGTACATGTTCCCGTATTCTCTGGTTCAGCTGGCAACATTCCGACGATCTGAACATCAGCGTCAAACTCGTCTACTTGATCAATGCAAATGTATTCATCACCTGCCCGAGCAATGAAGACATTTTCTGTTTCATTGAATGTGAGAACTACCTGGCCGTACGCCAATGCAAGATCATGCATAGTGTCCAGAAAGATTTCTGGAATTGCCACTTGCTCTTTCGGATCTGTGACATCACCAGCTGCGTCAACCCACGAGTGGATGAGATACGCCTTCGTAAACCAACGGCGGGTAGCAGGCCCAATTGATTGGACCCACACCACAGATGAATCATTCGTGTTCATAGGTGACTGCATTGCCATGACGCGCTCAAGTTGGCGTGGAGAAATGCTCATCGACCAGTTCTCAAGGCCTTGGTTAAAAAGTGTTTGCAAGTTCATTTACTGTCCCTTCCGTGCGCGGCGACGAACCAAATGAGGAGATGATTTCATCTGCAATTGCGTGAACAATGTTGGAATATATTCCAACGCTTTCTTGTATGACGGCACTTTTGTGCGTACGTCTGCGGTATCAATGAGGCGCTCAATCTCTTGCATCGCTGATGTGAGGCGAAACGCATCGACAAGAGTGAGATGAAACGCAACTTCGCCGTCGTTGTTCAGCGTAAGCCACTTGCCATCATCTGTTGTTGGACAAGCGCCAAGCAGATCTGTGAAGTGACGATTGAAATCGCGAACGATGGGTTCGGTTGATGTGATTGCTTTTTCGATAGCTGCGAATGAAGTATCAAATTCATTCGTATCGAAACCCTCGAAAGGGTCGTTGGTGGGTGATGACATGCGGATGCTCCTTAGTGAACGGCTGTTTGGTTACAAAAATCAAGATCTAAAGCTCTGGCAGGCTGGTACCTGCAGAGAGTTAGATCTGACCTATCTCGTGCCGTCTTCGGAACATTCGGTCTCCCATCGAAAAGTGTCTGAGACGTTGAGTCTCAGGAGTTCACTTTGTCATACGGGTGTGTCAGCCGAGGGAGGGGGGTCCCCTCCCGGGGAGCTACATCGTGGGGTTGGTG
>JBAXVL010000067.1:0-2706 GCA_037129095.1 Actinomycetota bacterium
TTGCGTATTCTTCGCGAATCCACTTCAAGCACTTACGTTGATACACAAACGTTCCCTGGCTATACGGATGGCCATCTATTACACATGAGAAGGTCTCTGCCCCGGCTTCCATCGCAGCTTCATTTGCAAGCAAGAACGGCGCATACGTGCGACCGATCTCTGGCAATAACGCAAGAACTGTGGGTTGAATAGCATCGCGAGTCACCCAGCCGTTATTCCCGTCTACATCCCACCATGACAAGTCATCAGTTCGTTCCACCCAGTTCACCATGCGTGGTGCACGTTCAATTCCAATGCGTACAGATTCCGGATCCCAGCGCAACAACTCAGTCATTTGTCCGTACAGCGCAAAATCTCCACGTCCTGGTCGATCACCTAAAAGAAACGGTGCAACTGCGAGATGAGCCTGCATCATGTCGAGCAAACGATGAAATGATTCTTCAATTGCAGGCTTGTTCTCTTCGGTTGAACCCACTAGCGCACGTCGACCTATTTGACGCTCTGTGATGTAGTTAGTAAAGCGCGACAATGTTTCGAAGGGCATTTGTTGATCACCATCGAGCGGAAGAAGTTTTCCGGCTTTATCAATAGCGTCCTTGTAGTACCAGCGATAGTGATACATCTGTTTCGTCACCCATTCGTCCGCGTAATCCTCAAGCAAGTAGTCAATAAATGCCACAACGGCATCTGTGGGCACAAGACTGCGCTCTGAATACATTCCCTCAAGGCGCATGATTAGCGGGCTCGAGTCAATCATTGTGTCTGTGTATGCACCGGTTGCATCAGGGAAAGCAATTGCAGGAATCAGAGGAAATGGCGGCAGGTCATCCCATTTTGAACCCTGTGGCACCCACTTGAACGGAATTTGGCGGTAGCGCAGCACAGCACGCATCTTTAACGAATACGGCGAACCATGTACGCCTCTAATTCGTAATGGGTATTCCTGCTTCGATGCCATGATTGTCTCCCTCGTTCACCGAATTGTAAGCGAGGGCCAACCCTCTAATTACAAGCCAACGAGAATGCAATGAACTCAACAAGAGCCTCCGCAGTTTTAATGGCTGGGAGCTCCAGCTGGGGCACCCACAGTTGACGAAACATACGTCGGCTTGAAGAGAAATATGAAGCACAGGCCACCAAGGGCAATGCAAACCGAGGCGACGACAAGTGGTTGGCTTGAAGTGATGCTCGTAGTGATGTATCCCACCAAGATTGAGGCAGGTACCTGCGCAAGGCTCTGCACGCTTGAATAAATACCCATGGCCTGTCCTTGTTTTCCTGGCTCAGCTGAACGACTAATCAGACTTGTCATGTTCGCCATGGTGAGGCCGTTAAACGCGGTGAAGAATGGAATGACTAAGTACAAGCCAAACGAGAATGTCGTGGGAACTACAAAGTACAACAACATCATTGAAGCATTACCGAACAAGCTGAAGCGAAGAACCGAATAGTCAGACAACTTCTTTGAAACACGCGCAACAAGTACTGCTTGTGAGAAAGCAATGAAGAGACCAACGATTGCGAAATAGTCACCAGTCTTCGATGATCCAAAATGGAAGTTATTGCGAAGGTAAATACCAAAAAAAGTGGTGAAGAAAGTGAAGCCTGCACTGAACAAGAAACCGGTGAGAAGTACTGAACGAAGTCGATCTGATTTGAAACCTATAATCACATTTGAGATTGCTTGAGTTGCGTTCAATTTGCCGGCATGAAACTTTTCTTTCAAAGTCTCAGGGAAAGTTGTTAACACTGCAAGGCAGTTCAACATCGCAATAATTGCGGCAAACCAGAACGGCGTGGTTGCACCGAACCAACCCGGCGTATGAAAGAGACCGTAGAAACTCACATGAGGCGAACTGAGTTTTCCACCAAGATATGGACCAACAATAAACCCAAGACCAAATGCGGCCCCCAGTGCACCAAAGTTCTTCGCGCGATTCTCATTGGTACTGATGTCACCAATTGCAGCGTTTGCAACAGCCAAGTTTCCGCCAGTGAAACCATCAAGTGCTCGACCTGCAAACAACAGCGGAATATTCGCCGTGCTAATTCCGATAGCGAAAAGCACATACCCAATAGAAGTTCCGAAAATGGAAAGAGCCAAAATCGGACGGCGACCAAACCTGTCGGACAATTGTCCGAGAATGGGTGACGCGATAAATGTGCAGAACGGATAGACAGCCTGCAGCCAGCCAAGCATAATTAATCCTTGAGTGAACGACCACGATTCGGGAGTCACACGAAAAGGTGAACCAACTCCGATCAGAAGTGGGAAGACCGGAATCAGAATTCCGAAGCCAACGAGATCAATAAAGACTGTGGTGAAAATTGCCAGAAGAGGGTTACGACGCATTTGACAATCGTAGTCAGGCGAAGTGGCGAATTGCTTCTATTAGAACATCGAATGCCGGCTCGGCATCAACGCTCCACACCACATCACATGTTGGATTAGGAGGATTCTTGTATTGGCGCCTGTCAATCATTGTCATTCCACGGGTGTGTTCGCCACGCAATTCAATATCGACACGATGTGACGAGATAGTGAACAGATGGGGATGCGTGAGCGCCAGCACCGCGCACGGGTCATGCACAGCAGCGCCAGTCATATTCAGATGATGGTCGATATACGACTTCGAATAGAAAGCCAACAAATCTGCAAGAACGTTTGGCAATTGGCCCGGAATCTCACGGATAGCCGCAAGGCGT
>JBAXVL010000068.1:0-2617 GCA_037129095.1 Actinomycetota bacterium
CGCAGAAGGTTTCGCACTGCTAAATCTGCAGGACCCGCTGATGAAACAGGCAATGGCAACAAGCTCAATGAGTTAGTAATCGAGGCATCAATTTTGTATGACGCTTGCACTGCACCGCCCGAAGTCTTTCCTCCAGGAAGAAACAGTGACCAATCAATTGCAAAGTTTGTGGGTGACGGACTGAATCCAACAAGGTCAATGCCTGGTGTTCCGAAACTTCCACTGAAAACAGGAACACGATTTGTAGATGTATTTACTCGATACAGACCGCGAACCATTGAGTGACCGAATCGAAAAGCGGCAACACTAAATTCAACCGGCATTTGTGCACAGTTTGTGTAGTACTTCAACTGTGTTGAGATTCCACGAGGTGTGGAGCGCAATACTGAATCCATCGTTTTTCTTCCCACAACTCGAGGTAGATAATCCTGCAGGATTAAATCTTGGTACACGTGTGTCACTTGTGTGCGTGCTTCAGTGAACACTTGGGCCGCAGTCCATGGTGAATGAGCGGCCACCAATTGGTCCACAATCTGGTTGTGGAAACGAATAAACATTGAATGGATACCTGCAACGATGCGGTTCTCGTCATTTCGGGCGTCACCAATAAGTGCCTTACCCTTTGCGTCGCGTGGAAGGTCTCTTGAATTTGTATCTGTTGAACCAGTGAGAATTGCGCCGGTTAATAGGTGCATCTGGTCTGCGTTGTACAACTGCGGAGCAGCGATTGGACCAGCGAGGTACAAAGAATCAAGATCAAGTTGTGGAGTGCGACCATTGACAAGAGAAGTAATAGCTATGGGTGTTGTGAGATCATTCGGTCGATCGTCATTAGTGAGGTCATGATCAATAAATTGTCCGAAGTAGGTGTATCCGGCGGGTAGTGCGTAGTTTTCTTCCGCATCAACTTCTCCTTCCGGGGTCGGATTAGTTTCAGCGGGGGCCATAATTTTGGAAGCCAAACTGCGTAGTGCGGTGGAATCAAATGAAACAGCTGCCAGGTTTGGAAAGAGTCGGCCGTACCCGCTGCTGGGAGTAGCGCATGTGGCGGCACTGACACCACTTGCACTACTTACGGATACCGCACTCATTGCTAAAACACAGGTAGTAATTGCTGAAGTGAACTTTTTCATGAGCCATATCTTGTGGCACAAAGGTGTACGTACAGTAAAAAAGGATTAAGAAATGTGAAAGAAATACTGCACTTAGCTGTAGCGCGGTGATGAGCCTTTGAGAAGGCGAGTCATCATTGTGAGTTCAGCGACTACTGGTCCTTCAGGATCAATTGATGGCCGTGCGTGCGTGCGATACCACAGCACTTCAGTTTTTGGTGTTTCACTGACATCAATTACTTCGCCACTAATCACGTATTCATGATCAAGCATCAACGGGCCTGAAAGATTACGAATCTCGATTGCGCCGTAGAGACCAACAAAGTCTCCACAAGATGCAGCAATGGAGTCGGTGACGCCCGCAACCATTAATTGACACGTGGTGAGTGGCGAACTGATTCCGCCGCCCCAAGGTGATGATGTGCCGTACCAATCCATGGGCGCTGTCATGGTGTTTGCGTTCATTCGTGCGTGTTGATTGGTCGCCCATGGTGAACGCACCTGAATATCTAATGCTTGACCGATACGAACATCGCGCAACATTCGTAACTGCGATGGGTCAACACTGCGGCGATCGCGGGCGTACAACGCTGATGGTCCGGCGGCTCCTATGCCAGCATTGCCCTCTGCAACCACTGCGCCGTCAGGAGTATTGATACCTGCATTGCGTATGTCACCTTCGCCATCAAGCCACGCTTCAACGGGTTCACGGTCTGCTGTTGCTTGTTGGAAATACATGCTGAGCCAACCGTTTTCGAACCACTGTTTGCCGAATTCGTCGACAAGTATTTGGCCGAACTGTTCGAGATGAATATCACCGGCAACTGTTCCTGCTCGAAAACCAAGGTCTGTTGCAGTTGCATCATCGTGAATGCTTCCTTTGGAATCAATTGACAAGTTGCGAGGGTTGCGATTGCCTGTGGTGATGCGAGTCATTGTTAGTTCCTTGGAATATCTCTGAATGGAGTGTTCGGATCAAGTGAGACATCTTTGGAAAGACCCAGCGCACGTTCACCAATAATGTTGTGCTGCACTTCGTCGCTTCCACCAGCGATAGACGCCGATGGCATTGAGAGAAAGAAATGTTGCACGGTTCCTTCGGCAGGAAGGTCTTGACCAACCAACATTCCCTCAGCGCCCAACAGTTCAACGCCGAGGTCTCGAGATACCTTGAGCCCGTTAGTCCAATGAAGTTTCATAGTGGATGCAACAGCTCCGGTTTCTTTGCCTGACTTTGCAGCTGCGGACATGCGTTGGCGAGTGAAGTCGGCAACCTGTTCGTTCATATATAGCGACACCATGCGGTCACGCTGTGATGAAGTGAGTGTCCGTGACTTAGATACCTCGAGAAGTGTGCTGAACACGCCACCATATTCGTCGGGGTGTGAACGCGCCTTCTTTGACGAAGCAACAAGCTGACCAACAGGGCGATCAAGTAATCCTGCTTGAGTGCCGGCAGATACGCGAATACCACCACCAGCACCTTCAGAAAGGCCACTGCGTTC
>JBAXVL010000069.1:0-2587 GCA_037129095.1 Actinomycetota bacterium
GAGCTTCGGTATGGCCTCTAACCGCGCCGTGAAGAATCGCACCCGCACTGAGTCCGCCTTAGAGCGTGCGAAAAAAGAACTCTTCGAAGAGGGAATCAGTACGTCTCGTATGTATCTCGACCCGGTTCGCCCTGGCGTTGAAGACATTATTGATCAAATCGTCGCCGGATTGCGGTCGTCGTGTACCTATGCAGGCGCATCAAGCCTCGAAGAATTTCATGATCGAGCTGTGGTTGGCGTTCAAAGTGCCGCTGGTTACGACGAAGGTCGACCACTCGGTACTAGTTGGTAGTTGTGCGCGTTATCGCCATTGACGGTCCTGCAGGCGCAGGTAAGTCGACCGTCGCTCGCCAAGTTTCCACCGCTACAGGACTTCGGTATCTAGATACGGGCGCAATGTATCGCTGCGTTGCTCTCGCTGTACAACGATCATCCACAGATCCTCACGATGTAGAGGCAGTGGGACAAATCGCTCGAGATGTGTCGGTTGTTATCGAACGTGACGGAGCCCTCTTGAATGGCGTCTCAGTCACAGATGAGATTCGGTCCCCAGAGATCAATGCCATCGTCAGTGTTATTGCGGCTCACACACCCGTGCGTGACGCCATGCGCGAACAACAACGTCGGTGGATTGACGATCACCACGGCGGCGTCGTGGAAGGACGAGATATTGGAACGGTTGTTTTTCCAGATGCGGTATTGAAAGTGTTTCTCACGGCTTCGCCTGAAGTTCGCGCAGAACGCAGAGTCGAACAAAACGGTGGCGACCTCGAAGCTGTAGCTGCCAGTATCGCAGAGCGTGATTATCTAGATTCACACCGTCTTGATTCTCCTTTGAAACCATCAGAAGACTCCGTGATTGTTGACTCAAGTCGTCGAACAATCGAAGAGGTTGTTCAAGAAATTGTTGGCCATTTTGTGCGAGTAGATCATGGCTGACGTTGAATCCTTCATGGCAGACAACTCAACTGGGAGTCGCATGTTTTATCGCGTGTTTCGGTTGTTGGTTGTTTTCCTTGCTAGGTCGTACACGCGTACCACCATTATTGGCCGCGAAAATATTCCAGCGACCGGTGCGTTCTTGCTGGCTCCCATTCATCGTTCCAATATTGATACTCCACTCGCCGCTGCGGTCACCACGCGCCGTATGCGCTTTATGGGCAAAGATTCAATATGGAAATACAGACCAATTGGTTGGATTTTGTCTTCGCTAGGAGCATTTCCCGTGAGTCGTGGGACCGCAGACCGTGAAGCACTACGACGATGCATCGCAGTGCTCGATGCTGGCGAACCACTCGTATTATTTCCCGAGGGCACACGACAAAGCGGGCCGGTTGTTCATCCTCTATTTGATGGTGCGACATATGTTGCAGCAAAAGCAGGTGTACCCATTATTCCTGTTGGTATAGGCGGCTCTGAACGCGTGATGCCTAAGGGGTCCAAGATGATTTATCCGAGAAAATGTGTCGTGGTTATTGGCACTGCAATTCCAACAGTTACCAACAACGCAGAGAAATTGCCCCGTTCTGCTTTGAAAGAACTCAGTGCGACGTTGTCATCTGAATTGCAACGTCTCTTCGATGACGCACAAGAACGCGCCGGATCGCCGAATATCTACTAAATAGTTATTGCGCGAGAAACTCGGTCATTAAGTGAACGAGGTGGACCGGGTCAGCAGCTCCGCACATCTCGCGAGCGGAGTGCATCGATAACTGCGCAATGCCAATATCGATTGCTTCGATTCCCAACTGTGTTGCTGTAATTGGGCCGATTGTTGAGCCACACGGCACATCGTTGCGCGATGCAAAAGTCTGAAGGGGAATATCACGTGATGATGCGATAGCCCTGATGTGTGCAAGTCCGCGCGCCGACGTTGCGTACCGCTGATTGCCATTTACTTTTACGGCTGGACCGTTGTTGATTAAAGGTGCGTGACGTGGTTCGTGGCGTTCAGAGTAATTCGGATGAATTGCGTGAGCGTTATCAGCAGATAGGCACCAAGACAAAGACAAACGATCAAAATGTTGTGAATGCGACAATCCGTGCTGTGTAGAGATTGCCTCGACAACGGCAGCCAATATTGGTCCTGCGGCGCCGGTACTGCTGTTACTTCCTACTTCTTCATGATCATTGAGAACCAGAATGGACGTATGGTCCGAGCCTTCAGATGTGCAGAGTGCTTCGATTGCACTCCAGCATGATGCTTGGTTGTCTAGTCGGCCACTTGCAAGAAGTGATGAGTCCGCGCCGAGGAGTGAAGCAGGGGAAATATCAAAGAGGTGAGCGTCGTATGCGGCAATATGTGACACGCCGGTTTCTGTTTTCAGCCATTCAGAAAATGATTGAGGCGAAGATCCCCACACCGGAGTCATGTGATGGTGTTTGTCAAGCAGCAATCCTTTGTCATTAATCTCACGATCTAAATGAATCGCTAATTGCGGAATGCGAGCAAGTGCCATCGGTGATGAAAACAAATGAGCTTGTCCACTGTCATCTATGACTCGTCCGGCGATGCCGAGATCACGATCCAACCAAGAGTTCAAAAGAACACCGCCATATATTTCAATTGCAAGTTGCGACCAGCCGA
>JBAXVL010000007.1:0-77943 GCA_037129095.1 Actinomycetota bacterium
GTGTTTCCAGGGAACGTGAATAAGCGTGTATCTAGTGACTCAATGATGGTGTCAAAACTACTGCCAGGGAAATGTGTTGCACCAGGTCCGCCAGGAAACAATGTGTCACCAGTGAACAACAACGGCGCATCATGCACCTTGAATGACACAGAACCAGCGGTGTGCCCTGGGTTATGAATCACGTCGAAACGCAACTTGCCCACTTCAACGACTTGCGTGTCATCAAGGAAGATGTCGTATCCCACATCTTTCAACATGCCGGCATCATCATGCGACACTGCAACGGAATATCCGGCTTCGCGCATTGCAGGGATTGCTTGAATGTGATCGTGGTGGCCATGTGTTTCAAGTACGGACTTGACGCCAAGTGTTTGGCACAGTTCTAGAAGTCGCTCGTGTTCGTTTGCAGCATCAATAAGCACTGCTTCTCCTGTGTGTTTGCAGCGAACAACGAACACATTGTTTGCATATGGCCCTACAACAACACGGTGCACTTCCAACCGATGGTCAAAATAGTGAAGAGTTCCGAGTGAGCTAGCCATGTCTTTAGCCTGACACAACCTCGAACCCTAAAGACAGAGCAACGGGGATTTGTGCGGCATCAAAGGTGATGAAGCGAATGGGGGCGGGAAGGCGAGATGCGGCCGCCAGGTGCAAAGCAGCTGAGATTCCCACTGGTTGTGACTGGCAGAGCGTCGTTGCTTCATCAAGCAATGACTGATCAATAGGCACGACATGTAAGAAGTCCCACGTGTGGCGAATCATGTCTTCAAGGTGACGCGACAACACCACTTCATCGGTAAGGCGAGATGCAGCAACGATTGACTCGCTCAATGCAATTGCGCATGCAACCCATGTGGTGTCGTTTTCCAGCATGTCACGAACAACGTCGCGCTGTGCGCCTTCAACATGCAAAGCAAGAAGCGCGCTGGCATCAAGCACAACCGTCATGTGCGTACCTGCGACAGTGCTTTGTCGATACGCGCACCGGAATACAGAATGAGCGGTTCGCTCGGTACCCAATCGCCTGTGCGTCGGGGTGCCATAACCACTCCGCGCGCTACGAGATCCGCAATGGTGATTCCTGAATAGTCAGAGCCCATGTTCGACAGTTGCGCAACCGGGGACCCATCGACCGTGATGACCACCCGTTCGCCCATTTGTGCCCTGCGTACATACGTGGCAAGGGCAGATCTGAATTCGCGCATTCCTATGTGGGCCATGGGTACAGGGTAGCGGGATATGTGTACACCTGCGTACACATTCCGATTGGCGAGGGGGTTGGCCTCCAGTGCAGACTGTGATCTATGAATTTTGCATTTAGTGAAGAACAAGAAGAACTCCGCAAGATGGTGCGCTCGTTCCTTGAGGCCAAGTCCTCAGAGACCGCAGTGCGCGAGCAGATGGAGACAGAGACCGGCTACGACACAGCAGTGTGGGCCCAAATGAATGACCAAATGGCATTGCAAGGACTTGCCATCCCCGAAGAATTCGGTGGACAAGGTTTCTCATTTATTGAACTCGGCGTTGTGCTCGAAGAAATGGGTCGCGCTTTGTTGTGCGCTCCGTACTTCTCAAGCGTTGTGCTTGCAGCAAACACATTGCTCCTCTCGGGTGATGATGCAGCAAAGAAGGCATACCTTCCAGGCATCGCAAGTGGCGAAACAATTGCAACACTCGCAACAACAGAGCCATCAGGCCGTTGGGACGAAGCAGGAATCACAATCGAAGCAAAGGGCTCTGGCTCTGACTTCACCATTACTGGTGCAAAGAGCTTCGTACTTGATGGTCACACAGCAAACCTCATCATCGTTTCAGCACGCACCGCTAAGGGTGTCAGCTTGTTCGCAGTTGAAGGCAACGCAAAGGGCCTCACTCGTACAGCGCTTTCCACAATGGACCAGACACGTAAGCAAGCAAAGCTTGAGTTCAAAGACACTCCAGCAAAGCTCATCGGTACAGAAGGCAAGGGCGGCGAAGTCCTCACCCAAGTCATGGACCTTGCAGCAGTTGCACTTGCAGCAGAGCAAGTCGGTGGAGCACAGAAAGTGCTCGAGATGGCAGTGCAGTACGCAAAGGATCGCATTCAGTTCGGACGTCCAATCGGTTCATTCCAGGCAATCAAGCACAAGTGTGCAGACATGTTGCTTGAAGTTGAGTCTTCAAAGTCAGCTGCGTACTACGGCATGTGGTGTGCAGCAGAAATGAATGAAGAACTTCCTTCAGTTGCATCACTTGCTAAGGCTTACTGCTCAGAGGCGTACTTCCACGCAGCTGCAGAGAACATTCAAATCCACGGCGGTATTGGTTTCACCTGGGAACACCCAGCACACCTTTACTTCAAGCGTGCGAAGTCAAGTGAACTCATCTTTGGTGATCCGACCTACCACCGCGAGCTTCTTGCTACACGCATCGGTATCTGATCATTAACTGCTTCAGCAGTAGATAAAACTTCAAAGAACCCGGGCCTAGTGCCCGGGTTCTTTCATTTCTCGGACATGTTGAATCTATGCGGGTGCGGTACTCTGCGCCTATGGCACGCACAGTAATCGCCCAAATTTCTGACCCTCATATCACTGGTCCTGGTGACGAATTGTTTGAAGGTTCAGACCCCGTAGGGAACCTGACTAAAGCGCTACACCATGCATCTCAACGCAGTAATGCAGTGCTGATCACTGGTGACTGTGTAGCTCGCGCAGGAACTGACAATGAATACCGTGGCTTCTCTGATGTTCTGGCATCAGTGGATGTAGAAGTTGCATTATGTGCAGGTAATCATGATGAATCAGAAAAGATGCAACGCCTGTACTCACTGCCATCGCGTAACGGCCGACTTGATTATGTACTTGACGTCCCTCAAGGCAAAGTGGTTGTGATGGACTCTTCTCGCATGGGTCGCGGTGATGGTGCACTTGATGCTGATCAACTTGACTGGTTGGATTCTGAACTGTCTCAGGGTGTTTCTACGCTGATAGCGATGCATCATCCGTGCTTTGCGACCGGAGGGAAGGTGCTTGATTCGGTACGCCTAGACGATGCGTCAATTGCGGGGCTGACAGACGTGGTGTCACGCCATGAAGTACTTGCTGTGGTGAGTGGTCATGCTCACATGACACTGTCTGCCCCGTTCGCAGGAACGACTGCATATATTTGCCCGTCTGTTGCGTATGAATTCGGATTTCAAGGACGAAACCTGATGCATCGTCCAGGTCTACCTCAGTACATGGAGTATTCCTGGGGCAGTAAAGGCAGTGCCTTTATGGCTCGCGTTGTGACAGTTGCCCCCGATGACCAGTGGTTTGTGATGGAGAGCTTCTGACAAGCGGGTTCTCGTAGGCTAAAGAGATGTCACTAGTTACTGTCCTGTTCGCCGTTGTTTCGGCACTCGCAGTATTTGTCATTGCGGCTGTTGTAGTGGGGCGAGAAGCGCAACGTTTAGACATGGTTGCCCCACGTGTCATTTATGACATTGATGAAGCAGCGGAGTTCGTTGCTCGCACATTGCCGCAGACAACACAGGCTCGTCTCACCATGGAAGAAGTTCGCCAATTGTTGATGGCCCACTTGTCATGGATGAACGAGCGTGAACTGATGCCACTTGATGTGACCGACCATGTGCAAGATATCGAAACACCAGTTGTGCTTGATAAGACCACGTTGACTGCGTACTTGCTAGATGCAGCATCCAAACGAGGAGTCGACATTCTTGATGACGTTGATGTGGTGTATGTGGCTGATGCCCACATGGGGTATTTCGCAGCTATTGGTGCAGTTGGCCCGAAGGCAGACGAGGTCTAGATCATCTCCGTCGGTTCGGATAGCGGTTACTAGCGCATGTAACCTCAAGCCACATGGAGATCGTAGAAACCACCAGATCACGTATTCTCAATGCAGCTATTGAAATGATGGAAACTGGTGGAGAGTCATCAGTGCGTCTGAGTGCAATTGCTGAAGCGTTAGGCATAAGAGAGCCATCGATCTATCACCATTTCACGAACCGTACTGAGTTAATAAATGCGGCGTATGTCGAGTGGTATTGGCAATGTCTCAAAACTGAATTTTCTGTCGAAGCAATGATGGTGTTGGTTGAAACAAAAGAGGATTATGTGCGGGCGGTTCGCAAGTCCATGGAGTGGAGCTATCAGCCTGAGCGTCATCATGCTCGATCGATTCGCTTGAGCGTCTTGGGTGCCGCGCAGCGGAATGCAGAATTGGCTATTGCTATTAACGACATCAACAAAAGGTTTCTGGCCACAATTGCAGATGCAGCGTTAGTCGCACAGCAAAAGGGTTGGCTACGTCAAGATGTAGACCCGATGGCAACTGCGTATTGGTTGCATGGCCAAATTATTGGTCGTGCTGTCGCAGAGATGGACCCTGGGCATGTTGACCTTGCTCAATGGGACAAAGTGTCCTTCGAAGCCGTCCTCGGATTCATTTTTTCGCCCGAGAACTAACCGACTAGCGCGTCGTTCCTTCTCATAGGAGGCTGGGGTACTACCGTTATGTCCATGGAAAGACCAGTCAAGTTTGAGCACACACGATTCCTCGGAGACAAGCGCACACAATTGGTGTATGACCTTGATGAGTGGACCGACAAAGACATCGTCGACACAATCGTTGCGGAGGGAGTTGGTCTGTGTTTCGGACCAGACACATTGGCAGAAGCGCGTAACCGCGGATACACGCTCGCAACTGTTGGTGTAACACGTCGCCTTCGCAAGCCTCGCGCGTAAGTTAGCTTCAGATGTCAGACGCGACCAACGGAACTTTCCAATCTGGGTCGTTAGTTCTTAATCGATACTTGGCAACGCCGACTGGTTATGCATCGTCATTGCCTGGCGTCATCTTGTGTCACGGTTTTCCAAGTGGTTCAGTTGATGCTCGACAATCTGGGTACTCGTTTTCACAACTGATGGATCGAGTGGCAAATGACTTGGGATGGGCTGCGCTTACGTTTACGTTTCGCGGATGCGGCAACAGTGAAGGCGATTTTTCAATGCAGGGGTGGGTTGATGACTTGCGTGCTGCCATTGATCATTTAGAAGACGAAGTATCGCCTGATGGAGTGTGGCTCGTAGGTACAAATACTGGAGGTGCTCTTGCGTTATGTGTTGCAGCCGACGACCCTCGAGTGCGCGGATGTGCACTGCTCAGTGCGCGTGCAGATTTTGATGACTGGGCTGGTCAGCCACGACGGTTTTTTGAACACGCCCGCGAAATTGGGGCCATTCGTACGCCCGGATTTCCTGCATCATTTGATGAATGGAGCCGGGAACTACGCCGATTCCGCCCCGTTGATGCTGCTAAACGTTTTGCGCCACGACCATTGTTGGTAATGCATGGTGATGGTGATGAAAGTGTGCCAGTTGCTGACTCGCGCGTGTTGGCGGCCGCTCATGGCAGTGCTGAATTACGAGTGATTGAAGGGGCAGGGCATCGACTTCGTCATGACCCACGTGCCATTGCAGTGTTGCTTGGTTGGCTAGATCGCCAACGCACATTGTCAGCGTAATTTACGAATCGTGCCCGTGTGGGTGCGATGTATGCCATGCGTACGCAGACGAAATGATGTCATCGAGACTACGAGTAGGTGACCAACCGAATGTCTCATTAATTCGACGCGGATCTGCGTAGCACTCTGACGGATCACCTGCGCGACGGCCAGCGATTTCATACGGAACTTTTTTACCCGTGACGCGTTCAGTTGCAGCGATGATGTCCATCACGCTTGTGCCGTGACCAGTACCTACATTGCATGTGATGCTGTTACCGCCTTTTGCGAGGTAATCAAGTGCTGCAACGTGAGCGCGAGCAAGATCTTCCACGTGAATGTAATCGCGTACGCCCGTGCCGTCTGGGGTAGGGAAGTCATTGCCAAATACTGTGAGCGCTGGTGCAAAACCGAGAACAGCTTTCATGACATGAGGAATCAGGTTCTGAGAGAACCGCCAGTCTTCGCCGAGGGTTGCATCTTCGGAAGCACCGGCTGCATTGAAGTAGCGCAAACACACATTGCGCATGTCTGTGGTTTGCGCATACCAACCAAGAGTTTTTTCGATCATCAGCTTTGTTTCGGCGTAGACACTTTCACAGCTAAGGACATCGGTCTCACGCACTGGAACTGACTGCGGAGTGCCGTAAACGGCTGCAGTAGAAGAAAAGACAACACGCGTGACGCCTGCCTGGTGCAATGCTTCGAACAGCTTCTGGGAACCAGTGACGTTGTTGCTGAAATATTTACCAGGGTTAGACATTGATTCGCCCACAGCTTTGTACGCAGCAAAGTGAACCACTTCATCGACGTCGTGTTCAGCAACAACTCGTGCAACGAGATCAGAATCTGCAATGTCACCCTGAACAAATGGCGCATCGGCTACGGCTTTGCGGTGTCCGTTTTCAAGAGTGTCAAGAACTACAACGCCACGACCAGATGCACGAATGAGACGTGTGGTGATGGATCCGATGTATCCGGCACCGCCGGTGATGAGCACGGTCATTGCAGTGAGGCTACTTGAGAGGCCGCGATTGCTTGTCGCGATCAGCAGCTTTCTCGGCCTTCTTCCATGCCCGAACAGTTAACAGAGTTTCTGGTGAAGTGATATCAGCAATTGTTCGAGGGTTTGAATCACTAAACACTCCTGCAGCCTTTTTCCAGTTGGTAGGTGTGAAGTTAAAACGTTTGCCGAGCAACGCAACGAAAATCTGCGCCTTTTCTGCGCCGAAGCCAGGCAACTCGCGAAGGCGTTCAAACAAGACATGACCATCTTCAACATCGGTCCACATATTTTCGCCTTTGCCTTTGTATTTCTCAGCGAGCACTGCGCACATTCCTTGAATGCGTTGTGCCATGGCCTTAGGAAAACGATGAATTGCAGGCTTGATTAAACAGATAGCAAGAAATTCTGTTGGGTCCATTGCTGCAATTTTCTTTGCATCAAGATGACCGAGTCGTTGCTTTAATGTCCAAGGCCCGTTGAAGGCCCACTCCATCGGAACTTGTTGATCAAGCAGCATGCCAATGAGCAATGCAGTGCCGTTGGCGTTGAGAAACGCATCAGAGTCAGGATTTCCGGTGATGTACAAGGTGCCCACGGGCTTGTTCCTTTGATTTAGTCGCGAGTAAGAGAATGTACTGCGTCTGGGTTGATATTCAGGTCAATGATCGCCTGGGCCACGATTTCTTTTGTCACGCCATGTGATCCGATGAGGCTGGAGAGAACTGCGATGACGATGTGCGGGGCATTTGTTTCAAAGAAATTACGCAACGCTTGACGTGTGTCACTGCGGCCCATTCCGTCCGTTCCGAGCGACAGGAATCGGCGAGTCGGCACGAACGTAGCTACTTGTTCAGAGACAATGCGTAGGAAATCAGTGACTGCAACAACGGGCGCTGTTGTTGCGCCAAGCATTGTTTCGACATGTGAACGCCGTTTTTTCTCAATTGGGTGAAGACGGTTCCAACGCTCCACTTCCATTGCATCTTCACGCAATGACTTGTATGAAGTAGCTGACCAAAGGTCGACATCGATGGCATATTTTGTGCGAAGGATGGTGGCGGCTTCAGAAGCGGCAGCGAATGCAGAACCAGAGAACAGAATGGAGGCGTGGGCTGTGCTTGATGCTGCAGGCGACCATTGGTAGAGACCATTGATGATGTCTTGTGAAGACACGTGGTTCGGCTGTGCTGGCATTGGAATGTTTTCGTTATACAACGTGATGTAATAGAAAATGTCTGCTGGATTTTCTCCGTACATTTTTGTTATGCCGTGTTGAACGATTGCCGCTACTTCGAATGCGAAAGATGGGTCATATGCCTGACACGCGGGTATTGCGCTTGCTAATAACAAGCTGTGACCGTCTTGATGTTGCAGACCTTCACCCATAAGTGTGGTGCGACCTGCCGTTGCGCCCATGAGGAACCCTCGTGCACGAGCATCTGCTGCTTGCCAAATAAGGTCACCAACGCGTTGGAAACCAAACATTGAATAGAACGTGTAGAACGGCACCATCGGCACGCCGCGAGTGGCATAACTGGTGGCGGCTGCAATCCAGCTAGACAATGCACCGGCCTCGGTGATTCCTTCTTCGAGAATTTGACCCTGGGCAGACTCTGCATATGACAACAACAAGTCATGGTCGACTGGTTCGTATTTTTGTCCTTGTGATGCGTAGATCTTTTGTTCGCGGAACATGGAGTCCATGCCAAAGGTACGCGCTTCGTCTGGGACGATGGGCACGACGCGGCTACCGAACGAATCATCACGAGCAAGATTGCGCAACATGCGCGTAAACGCCATGGTGGAGCTCACCGCTTGGTCGCCAGAACCAAGAGTGAACTCAGTAAAGACTTCTGCAGAGGGAAGTGTGAGTGGAGTCTTCGTGAGAACAACACGCTTTGGCAACGAACCACCAAGTGCACGGCGCCGTTCCATCATGTACTGGTACTCAACAGAGTCAACAGGTGGGCGATAATACGGAAGCACGTCGCCCTCAAGTGCTGAATCAGGAATCTCTTCTTGCAAATGCAGTCGGTCACGCATGGCCCGCAATTGGTCAGCATTCAGTTTTTTAATTTGATGCGTGGCGTTGCGGCCTTCAACTTGTGGCCCGAGTGTCCAGCCTTTAATGGTCTTAGCTAAAATAACAGTGGGCTTGCCAGAACCAAGATTGTCGACAGCTGCTTGGTATGCGGCAAACAACTTGCGGTAGTCGTGACCACCGCGAGGCAGATTCAATAATTCATCGTCGGATAAGTGTGCAACTAACTGCAACAGGCGAGGGTCGGAGCCAAAGAAGTGTTCGCGAATGTATGCGCCACCTTCAATGGAGTAACGCTGGAATTCGCCATCGACAGTGGAGTTCATCTTGTTCAGAAGTAATCCGTCAACATCGGCTGCTAATAGTTCGTCCCACTTGGAACCCCACACCACTTTGATGACATTCCACCCGGCACCACGGAACACTGCTTCAAGTTCCTGAATTATTTTTCCGTTGCCACGAACGGGTCCATCAAGGCGCTGCAAATTGCAGTTCACAACAAAGACAAGATTGTCCAGTTTTTCGCGTGCTGCGAGTGAAATGGAACCGAGTGTTTCTGGTTCGTCTGTTTCGCCGTCACCTATGAACGCCCACACTCGACTTGCTGACGTGTCGTCAATGCCTCTGTTATGTAAATAGCGGTTAAAGCGGGCGTGATATAGCGATGTGAGTGGACCAAGCCCCATTGACACGGTGGGGAATTCCCAGAACTCTGGCATGAGGCGAGGATGCGGATAACTAGAGAGGCCTTTTCCATCTCGTCCGATTTCGCGACGGAAATGATCGAGGTCATCTTCATCAAGGCGACGCTCAAGAAACGCGCGTGCATAAATTCCGGGAGCGGCATGGCCCTGGAAATACACGTGGTCACCTGCAGTGCCGTTGTCTTTGCCGTGGAAGAAATGGTTAAAACCAATTTCGTACAAGCTTGCAGAACTTGCAAATGTTGATAAGTGGCCACCAATGCCTTCGGCGGAGTGATTTGCTCGTGTCACCATGACGGCTGCATTCCATCTGATGTATGCACGAATGCGACGCTCTAAATGTTCGTCGCCAGGAAACCACGGTTCATTGTCTGCAGTGATGCTGTTGACATATGGCGTTGACACTGTGGCGGGAAAGTTCACATCAGTCTGTTGCGCACGCTCGAGAAGTCGTGACAATAAATATCGGGCACGTTCGACGCCATGGCCATCGACAACAGAATCAAGAGAGTCGAGCCATTCCTGAGTCTCGCCCGGGTCAGTATCGGGAAGTTGATGCATTGAGCCGTCGAAGATCACAAGGGTCATTCTCCCACGATTTTTCGCAAAAGCCTGTCGTCACCCTGTCTGATGGTGAACAATCAATGTCATGGAGTTGTCCGACGACGTAATTGTTATCTATACAGATGGTGCGTGTTCGGGTAATCCGGGCCCGGGTGGTTGGGCGTGGGCCGTAGCTCCGTCTGGAGATATCAATGACAGCGGTGGAGAAGCCCGGTCAACGAATCAGCGGATGGAAATTATGGCTGCCTATCAAGCTGTCATTCATTTTGAAGACGACCCGCGCATCATTCGCATCGTTGCCGATTCCACGTATGTGGTGAAGTGCTTCAACGATGGCTGGTGGCGTGGCTGGCACAAACGAGGCTGGAAAAATTCGCAGCGCCAGCCAGTTGCGAATCGCGATTTATGGGAACCATTTATTGATCTGGTCATCAAGCGAGGCCGAGTGGAATTTGAATGGGTCAAGGGTCATAGCGGCAATCGCATGAATGATTATGTGGATGCGCTTGCGGTGGCGCACACCCAGATTTAGCCCGATTCGCGACTCCACTAGGAAGTCGGTGACCTGATTGCGTAGCCTGTAGGGATGGAACTTAAAGGCGTTAGCGCAATTGTCACAGGTGGAGCATCCGGTATCGGAGCAGCTTCTGTTCGTCTCCTCGCAAAAGGTGGAGCAAAGGTCGTCATCGCCGACCTTGATCGTCAGCAAGAGGTCGGCGAGGCCCTTGCTAAGGAAGTTGGTGGCGCATTTTGTGCTGTTGACGTCACCAATACAGAGGACATCATTAACGCAGTGGAAATGGCAAAGTCCATGGGCCCACTTCGCGTCTTGGTGAACTCAGCAGGTATCGGTTGGGCACAACGCACCATCGGTAAAGACGGGTCATACGATTCGGCTGCCAATATCGAAGCCTTCAAGAAGGTCATTGCAATCAACTTGGTCGGAACATTCGACGCAATTCGTATTGCAGCAACTGCAATGAGCCAAACAGAGCCGTTGGAAGATGGCGAGCGCGGCGCAATTGTCAATATCGCATCTGTTGCAGCATTCGATGGCCAAATTGGTCAGAACGCATACTCGGCGTCAAAGGGTGGAGTTGTCGGTATGACACTTCCTATTGCTCGTGACTTGTCAGCATCTGGTATCCGCGTGAACACCGTTGCTCCAGGACTCATCGACACACCGATCTACGGACAAGGTGATCAGAGCGAAGCATTCAAGTCACAACTTCAAAAGGGTGTGTTGTTTCCTCAGAAGCTTGGTCGTCCAGATCAGTTGGCTTCAATGGTTCTTGAGTGCATCACGAACAGCTACATGAATGCTGAAACCATCAGAGTTGATGGTGGCATTCGTATGCCGCCTAAGTGAGCATCGTTTTTCATAACGACCCTTTCACGCCGTTTGATCGGCAACCGATAATTTCGCACGATTCCCCGAGCTCCGGCTCGGGGTTTCGTCGTTCTGTGGCCATTCCCCATTCGTATCTACCTGTGCCTGCTGATGCAGCGCGATTGCGTGTTGCAGCTCGTCCATTAGGTCTTGATCAGTGGGTCTCTGAACTCGACGATGACTTGCTGCCCACCATTGAGATGAAACGTGCATTGATTAATGAGCGCCGAGATGAAGTGGTGGCATGCCTACCTGGCGCGGAAGAAGCATGTGAAGAAGTAGCGCGCGGCGTGATGCGCTCTGTTGGGGTAGTGCCCACAGATGCATCTGGTGTTGATGCGTTAGTTGAAGCGGCATTGTGCGTGGCTGATGATTTATGCATTCTGATTCCTGATGCAGACGGAATGCCGCGGTTGGTTGCAGCAGTGTTGTGCGCGCCGAACAGGTGGCGGCTTGCAGAGAAACTGGGTGGCACTATGGCGTCAATTCACGTGCCAGTTGCGCGGTACGACAAAGACCTTGATTCTCCCGTGAATGCGGTACTCACGCGATTGAACGTTGAAAAACCAATGTGGCGAACAAACTGGGGAATTAGCAACCATGCGTCGTTGTTTCAACCAGATATTCCACCAATTACACCTGACATAGATATTGCAGAGATGTGGTTCCGTACCGAATGGCAAACATTGCGTCGTTTGCCTGAGACCGGTGCGATTCTGTTCACTATTCGCACGTATGTGGAAAAGTTAAGTGATTTTGTGACACGGGATTACGAACTCGTGCACGGTATTGGCGACATCATTAACAAGATTCCGGAAAATGTTGCGCAATACAAAAGCATTGCGCCATATCGCGAACGACTTTTCGAATACTTCAGCGCCCGCTAATTAGACGGGGCGAAGCGGCTCTGAGTTGCCATCGGGAATTTCAATTCGAATGTCATCACCCGTGCGAATAATGCCACCATTAATAACGATTGCCATGATGCCAGCGCGTCGAATGGTTTCGCCGCTGGGAGTTTCTGATCGGAAGGCTGACAGTAAGCCGTCACGAAAGGTGTTGATCTGGGCACACGGATTGCGCAATCCAGTGAGTTCAATGATCGAATCACCAATAAACATCAGTGTTCCTGTTGGCAGGGCGTGAAGGTCGACTCCGAACGTTGTGATGTTTTCGCCCAGTGCGCCATCGGGGACGTTCTGGCTGTCCAGAGTTTCTCCCATCATCAAATGCACTTGTCGCAGATTTGGTTGGTCTGGATTTACAGCGACACGTGAACGATGTTTCACTAATGATCCACAATGGGCGTCACCTTCTACACCGAGGCCCGTCAGCAATGTGATGGAGTTGGTGGACTCTTTGGAGAACCCGTGAACGGGAGAACGATGCACAGACCGAACGTTGTTCATGTTTACGTGGTGTAGTCGGCGTTGATGCGTACGTATCCGTCAGTGAGGTCACAGCCCCACACGGTGGCGGTTGCCTTGCCAGTATTCAGTGACACGTGGATAGTGACGTCATCGCCACGCATGTACTCACTGAGTTGGGTCAGTCCTGATTCGTCAACTTGAGTTGGGTACACCTCTTGCGCACCAAACCGGATAACTACGTTTTCCTGGTCAATATCTGTGTACTGGCTGCATTTACCGACCGCCATTGCAATGCGACCCCAGTTTGGGTCAGCGCCATGCACAGCAGTTTTCACCAGCGGCGAGTTCACAATCGATTTGGCAACGGTCTTTGCTTGTTCGGCGTCACGAGCATTGTCAACTGTGACTTCAATCAATGTCTCTGCGCCTTCGCCGTCACGTGCAATTGCTTTGGTGAGATCAAGAAGAACTGTTTGAAGCGCGACTATAAGCGCATCATCAGCAACGGAACCTGCGGCTCCACTTGCCAAGATGATGGCTGTATCGCTGGTGCTGGTATCTGTATCAACTGACACGCAGTTAAGCGTCTTGTTGATGACGCCACGAAAGATGTCGTTTAATTTCTGTGGTTCAACCTGTGCATCGGTGAACACCATTGCAATAAGAGTTGCCATGTTCGGTTCGATCATGCCAACGCCCTTGGCAACACCAACAACGCGTGCGGTTGACCCAGCAATGGTGGCGGATGAAATTTTGTGCACGGTGTCAGTTGTCATGATGCCGCGCGCCACATCGTCTGCATCGTTGTCCGGCAGTGGGAAAGGAAGCGATGCGATTCCTGCGCGAATGTTGTCGATGGGATACAGGCGGCCGATGACACCCGTTGAAGCGATGAGAACTTCGCTGCTCGTTAATCCCAGTGCAGATGCGACTGACGATGTGACTTCTTCAGCATGGCGCATGCCCTCTTCGCCAGTTGCCACGTTGGCGTTCTTTGAAATCACGACGACTGCTCGAGCCGACAAGTTGGCCACATTGCGACGAGAAATAATCACGCTCGGGCCTGCGAATCTGCTCTGGGTAAATACTCCGGCGGCAGAACATGGCCTATCGGCCATGACAACCGTGAAGTCTTTCGTTGTGTCCTTGACTCCGACATTGGTGACGAAGGAGGAAAAGCCGAGGGGAAGTGCAGTAGTCACGACAATTGTGTTTAGCACCCCGAAGGCCCTGTTGGGGGTTTAGATTTGATTCGTGCGCACAATCGTGGTCAACGGAACCGTTATCAATGCTGAAGGACGGGTAGCAGCCGATGTGGTTATCGAGGGAGAGCGCATCGTTTCTGTGGTGCCACGTTCATCTGGGGCGGTAGCAGTTGGCCCGAACGATGTAGTCATTGACGCTGATGGGTGCTTCGTGATTCCGGGTGGAGTTGATGCCCATGTTCATATGCAACTTGATACGGGCACGATGGTCTCGTCTGATTCATTTGAGTCAGGCACCATTGCAGCAGCACATGGTGGCACCACCACCATTATTGATTTTTCTGAACAACGCCTTGGTGGCCAAGTTCTTACTGCATTTGAGCAACGGTTCGCAGAAGCAGAATCACAGTGCGTTATTGACTGGGGCTTGCATCAAGTTCTCGGCGGAGTTGACGCGCAAGCTCTCATTGATACGCGATCACTTGTTGAACGCGAAGGTGTCGCATCTATCAAATTGTTCATGGCGTATCCAGGGCGTTTGTATTCCGATGACGGTCAGATATTGCGTGCATTACAAATGTGTGCAGATACCGGAATGATGGCCATGGTGCATGCGGAAAATGGTTTAGCCATAGACGTCTTGATTGAACAAGCAATTGCTGCCGGCAACACAGGGCCAGAATTTCATTCGCTCACTCGTCCGCCCGAACTTGAAGCTGAAGCAGTGCATCGTGCGGCGGTATTAGCGCGTGTTGCAGGCAATGCTCCGTTGTACATCGTGCACTTGTCTAGCTCACATGCACTACGTGAAGTAGTTGAAGCTCGTTCGCGGGGCACAAACATTTTTGCCGAGACGTGCCCGCAGTATTTGCACTTGTCATTAGAAGAACATTTGGGACAGGGCTGGCCAAATGGGGCAGGGTTCATTTGTTCTACTCCATTGCGATCTCGCCACGATCATCATCAAGCAGACCTGTGGGAAGGCTTGCGCATTGACCAGTTGGCAGTTGTGAGCACTGACCATTGCCCGTTCTGTTTGCGCGAACAGAAGTTGGCCAATGGTGAAGCGTTCAATGTGGTGCCAAATGGAATTGGTGGAGTGGAACACCGTATGGACTTGGTGTACCAAGGTGTTGTAGCAGGACATATCAGCGAAGAACGATGGGTCGAAGTGTGTGCAACTGCGCCTGCGCGGTTGTTCGGTCTCGGCACAAAAGGCGTTCTTGCAGAGGGCTTCGATGCAGATGTTGTTATTTACGATCCGAACGTAACGTCTGTACTTAGCGCAACAACTCATCACATGAATCTTGACTATTCAGCGTATGAAGGCGTCAGTGTGCAGGGCGGTGTGCGAACCGTGCTGTCACGTGGTGAAGTAATTGTTGACAAAGGCAATTTCCTTGGCCGCGTTGGTCGCGGAAAATATTTGCGACGTGACATATCACGTCATATTCGTTAAGCAAATCGCTTCACCAAGTTTTCGAGAGTCTTCTCAATCCATTTTGCATTGTCTTGTGGTGACTTTCGCAACTTCAGAATCAGCGGCGACTTCGATGTGTTCCAGTCGAACTGTTCAGTAACTTTTGTGCCGCCATCAACTGGTTCCAAGATGTATCGCCAAATGTGTCCACCGAAATGGCGCCACGCGATTGTCTTGTTCTCTTCAAACTCAACGACAGTGTTCGTGATTTTGTATGAAAGGCCAATTTTCATCTGCATGCCGAACGTTGCATTCAATGACAAACGTTCTGGCGCATTGATTTGGGCTGACTGGATAGAACCAGAACCATCAATTTCGCTGTGACGACGCGGGTCGGCCAAAAGATCAAAAATCATTTGTGCCGGAGCCGGAACGATGGTGGAGCGAGAAACTATTTTTGCGGGGTCAGAAGTCATGACTGCAGTCTGACCCATTCAGACACCTCTTCGGCGCATCGTCGGCCAGAAAACATTGCGCCCTGAATTGAGCCCGTGTCGCGGTGGTCGCCGCAGACAAACAAACCATCGCCTAACGACACGCGCTGACGCGGATTGAACGGCGGGTCTTGGTTCGGTTGGCCGTGCGGTATGCGATACGTGCGCAAGTGTCGCCATGAATCAACGGTTGGTCCCCACCAACTACGCAATTGGCGGCGCGCGGCAGCCTCAAGGTCACCATCGGCAAGTCCTGGCAATGCAGCCGCAATGAGGTGCTGACCATGAGGTGCGTAAAAAGGGCTGACATGCGACATCACTGCCACGTTGTACACGGGACCTTTTCCTTCGCCGTCAAGTACAACATACGCGCCATCAATTGGTGCGGTTGGTGCTGCGAAATACACACACCCAGCACTGCGTGAACCGACTGCAGGAATTCCCAGCAACTGAGATGCAATTGGCCCTTCTGTTGCAACCACAACTGCTTTGGCAACAATGGTGTGACCGTTTGACAGTGTTACTGACCCAGGAGTTGTTGACGCCACCGGAGTATTGAGAAAAAGGGGAGTTGTACGTAACGATGCCGCAAGCTGTTGTGTGATTTCTCCCATGCCTTTTGCTGGCACCACAGAATCACCTGTTGCAAGCGTGCGAAAAATAATGTCAAACATGCGGCGCGATGAACGCAATTGCGGATCGAGTTGAATTCCACCAACAAGCGGCCGAAAGAATCTGTCAATCATGGTGGATGAAAACCCTGACGCGCGTAGAGCCGTGAGAGTGTCAACATCGTCTCCACGCAACAATGCCTGTGGGTCAGCTGATTTGACCTTTGCTCGTAACAGAGCGATGCGTGCTTTGTCTGCCCATGTACCAATGGGAGCAAACGTGGTGGACTTCAGCGTCATTGGCCGACGAAACGGATCACCGACAACTGTTCCTTTTCCTTCACGCCATACCAACGCCCCAGGCTCAAAGGCACGAAAGTCGAGAGCGGGAATATCAAGATGTCGGTGAATTTCTGGGTACGCAGTGAGCATGACCTGAAAACCGCGATCAAGAATGAAGCCATCTACTTCGTCGCTTCGCACTCGGCCGCCAACACCGTCTGATGCTTCGAGCAACACTGCAGATATGCCGTGTTGCTCAAGAACACGCGCAACTGTGAGCCCAGCAAGGCCTGCACCCACGATGACTACATCGGCAGAGGACGGAAGAGTTTCTGCCGTCATTTGTTCAGCAGTGCTCGCAATGCGACATCAAGTGTTGGGTGCGCAAAGTGAAAACCGTCTGCAACAAGTGCGTTCGGTACAACTCGTTGTCCGGTGAACAACAATGCATCGGCAAGTTCTCCGCCCAATAACAGTTTCGGCCCAAATGAAGGAATAGGAAGAATGGCTGGACGTGACAACACGCCAGCGAGAACACGTGTGAATTCACTGTTCGTTACTGCGTGTGGAGCAGTGAGGTTGACAGGGCCTGACAACTGTGAAGTAAGCAAATGAATGATTGCGTTGACTTCATCAGTGATGGAGATCCAGCTTTGCCATTGTTTGCCGTTACCGAATTTTCCGCCGAGACCTAATTTGAACAGCGGTAATTGTTTCTTTAGTGCGCCACCTTTTGGCGACAGCACGATTCCTGTGCGCAACAACACGGTGCGAATTCCAGCAGCTGATGCAGATGCGGATGCAGCTTCCCAATCGCGACACACATCGGCGAGAAATCCGGAACCGATGGTTGCATTTTCTGCGAGTTCAGTGTCGTCACGTACGCCATAGATTCCGATTGCAGAACCAGAAAGAAATACTGACGGTTTCTTCTCGAGTGATGCCATGGTGTCTGCCAACAACGCGGTGCCAAGAGTGCGACTCTGCAGAATTTCCATCTTGTATGAATCAGTCCAGCGCTTGTCGCCGATTCCGGCTCCGGCCAAATGCACGACGGCGTCAACACCGTCAAATGCTGATGGCAACATTGTGCTGGTGGCAGGGTTCCACTGCACTTCGTCATTGCGGCGTGGTTCGCGACGAACGGCTGCGACGGTGGTGTGGCCCAATGCGTTGAGTTGTTTTGTGAGGGCTTGTCCGATGAGGCCAGAGGCTCCGGTGATGAGAATCTTCATATGGTCTCAGTCAACCGTGAACTACCGCTGATTGTTCCTCGATATTGCGTAGCCTGAAGGTTCTTATGAGCACCCGCAAACTCATTCTCTCGGCCATTGTCTGTGCATTAGTCATTGTCCTGGCTGGCGGAGCCAAGATTTTCCAAATGACTCGTGACACCATCACGGTGAAGGTGTTTGCGCTCGGTACTCAGCGCACGTTGGCAGATATGACTGTGACGGTGAAATCCGTGTCTCAGAATGCCAATGCAACGGTTGTCCATGTCACCATGGTCGGTGTCGATGGCGCTGATGCCACAGAGGGCTGGCGATTGTTGGCAGGGGGTACGGTCCTGTCGCCAATTGCTTTGCCGGTTGGAACACTTGGTGTGCCCTGCGCCACTACAAAGCTCGCGGTGACCTCCTCGTGTGACATGGCCTTTCCAGCCTCAAAAGGGTCTGTAACGGTTGCCTATCTGCGGGCGGGGTTGCAATCTCAGTGGGCTCGTCAATAGGAACGGCTACCGTTGTAGGTGAATACAACGGCGTATTCGATTGATAGGAGAAAACCCCCATGGCTGAAGCGTTTGATCTCGTGGTCGTTGGCGGCGGACCTGGCGGATACGCATCTGCTTTCTATGGCGCTTCTGCCGGTCTCACAGTTGCACTCGTTGAAAAAGACATCATTGGCGGAACATGTCTGAACCGCGGGTGTATTCCGGCCAAAGCATTTCTTGAAACTGCAGCAGCTCGACGTCACGTTGAACATGCAGCCGAGTTCGGAATTGCTGCAACTCTTGGCTCAACCGATTTCGCAGTTGCACAAGCTCGTAAACAAAAAATTGTTGATGGATTGGTCAAAGGTCTCACCGGATTAGTGAAGGCCAAGAAGGTTACGTACGTGCTCGGAGTTGGCGCATTGAATGCTGACAACTCAGTCACTGTCACAGCGGCAGACGGAACAAAAACAGAGCTTGCCGGAAAGAATGTTGTTCTCGCTGCCGGCAGTGTCCCTCGTGTTATTCCTGGTTTTGAACCTGGTGGCCCCGTGATGACTTCCGATGAAGTGTTGATGCTTGATCGCATTCCTGCTCGTATTGCAGTGATTGGCGGAGGCGCAATCGGATGTGAGTTTGCATCAGCTTTTGTTGACCTTGGTGCAGATGTCACCATTTTAGAGGGTTTGCCAAAGATTCTTCCTGGCCTTGACGCCGACCTTGCCAACGTTGTGGTTCGCTCATTCGGTAAAAAGAAAATCGCAATCAAAACTGGTGTAGCGGTTACAGGTCATACGCCAACTGGCAAGGGGTCAACTGTGGTCGCATTCGGTGATGGCGAATCGCTTGAAGTTGATGCGGTCATTGTGTCGGTCGGTCGTCGTCCGTTCGTTGATCAACTCGGATTAGCGAATACAAAAGTTGCTGTCAGTGACCGTGGCTTCGTTGAAGTTGACGCGTACTGCCGTACAAACGTTTCTGGTGTGTATGCAGTTGGTGACCTCATCAACACTCCACAACTTGCCCACGTTGCATACGCAGAAGCAATTCTCGTTGTAAAACAAATTCTTGGTGAAACTGCAATACCCGTCGATTACGACCGTGTTCCCTGGGCAATTTATTGCAGCCCAGAAGTTGCGTGGGCTGGCCCAGGCGAAGAGGCTGCGAAAGCTGCCGGATACGACGTTGTTGTTGCAAAGCATCAGTTCCGTGCAAACAGTCGCGCAATGATCATTGGTGAAACTGATGGGCTCGTGAAAATCATCGCTAAGAAAAACCCCGATGGCACAGCAGGTCAGGTGCTTGGAGTTCACATGGTGGGCCCATGGGTTACAGAACAACTCTCTGGCGGGTACCTCGCCGTGAACTGGGAAGCAACAGTAGAAGAAATTGCTCATTTCATTCAGCCCCATCCAAGTCTTTCCGAACTATTCGGTGAGACTGTGATGTCGCTCACCGGCCGAAGCATTAACGCGTAACAATCAGGACACACACAACATGGCAGAGATCACACTTCCTCAACTAGGCGAGACAGTTACCGAAGGAACCATTACGAAATGGTTCAAGAAAGTCGGCGACAGCGTTGCGCTCGATGAACCACTGTTCGAAGTGTCCACAGACAAAGTTGACACGGAAGTGCCGTCGCCGATTTCTGGCGTGCTCACTGAGATTCGAGTAGCCGAAGGTGACGCGGTTGCCGTCGGCACCGTCATCGCCGTCGTTGGCGATGCGTCTGCTGCTCCTGCCGCTGCCGCTCCTACCGCAGCAGCTTCGGCGCCGGCAGCCCCCGCGTCGACTCTCGCAAGCTCGAACGTCTCTGCGGAGTCTCCGGCGCCCGCTACTGCTCCCGTCTCACCACCGCCCTCAGCGTCAGTCCCCGCGCAGTCTCTGGCACCCGCGGCTGCTCTGGCACCCGCGCCAGCAGCTTCCGACGGATCAAGCACGGTGTTGTCGCCGGTCGTGCGCAAACTCATTGCTGAAAACAATCTCAACGCTGCGGCGATTACCGGCACAGGTCCTGGCGGACGTATCACTCGTGACGATGTTCTTGCTGCTGTTTCACGTGGTGGTGCAATAAGTGCACCTGCACCCGTTGCATCTGCTCCCGTAGCAAGTGCGCCACAACGTGCTGCTGTTCCAAAGGCAGTTGCTGGTGCTCGCGACGAAGTTGTCGCATTGTCAAAGATTCGTCAGGCCACAGGCGCACACATGGTCGCAAGTAAAGCCATCAGCCCGCACGTTCTCAGTGTTGTTGAAGTCGACTATGCAAATGTTGATGTCACTCGACTTCGTGTCAAAGAAGAATTCAAAGCGCAAGAAGGTTTCAGCCTTACTTATTTGCCGTTCATTGCACGCGCAGTTGTTGATGCTTTGGCCGATTTTCCGCACATGAACTCATCGCTCGGCGATAACGAACTCATAGTTCATCGCTATGTCGATCTTGGTATTGCCGTTGACCTTGATTATCAAGGACTGTTAGTGCCAGTAGTGCGCGATGCAGAGGGTAAGCGTCTTCGTGCTTTGTCACGTGAAATAAATGACCTTGCTGCTCGTACACGCAGTCGCCATTTGTCTCCTGACGAGATTTCTGGCGGAACATTCACTATTTCAAACAATGGTTCAGCTGGTTCAGTATTGACGATGCCAATTATTAATCAGCCTCAGGTGGCAATTTTGTCCACCGATGCGATTGTGAAAAAACCAGTAGTTATTGAAGTGCCTGGGTTTAGCGAAAGTATCGCCATTCATCCAGTTGGCAATTTGGCAATGGCATGGGATCATCGTGCGTTCGATGGTGCATATGCAGCCGGCTTCTTGTCACGTGTCAAACTCATCTTGGAAACTCGCGACTGGTCGTCCGAGGTCTAAAGACCATTCGGACCACGATGTGCCAATGACTAGCAGCACCTCGCCGTTACATGTTCGGTGGCTTGGCTCTGTTCCGTATGCCGATGCGTTAGCAATTCAGGATTCAATGTTTCGCCACGGAACAGATAATCGATTGCTACTGCTCGAGCACCCTCACGTTTTTACGTACGGACCATCGGCTGATCTGGAGAAGAACTTGCGATGCGTGCCAACAGAGGTCGGAGCTGACTTCGTTGCTGTGAAGCGCGGCGGTGACATTACATATCACGGTCCTGGTCAATTAGTTGGTTATCCGCTGTTGACTCTGCAGGGCAAAAATGGCAATGACACACCGCCAGATTCGCCGGCATATGTGCACGCAGTTGAGCAAGTGGTGATCGATGCGTTACATGAAATTGGACTCACCAACGCGGCTCGTTTTGATGGTTATCCGGGTGTTTGGCTTGACGTTGACACCGCAACACCTCGAAAGATTTGTGCCATCGGGGTTCGCGTTGGTCGTGGCCGCACAATGCATGGGTTTGCCGTCAATGTTCATACTGATCTTGAGTACATGACAACCAATATTGTTCCGTGTGGAATTGCTGAATATCCCGTCACGTCAGTTGCTGCCGAAGGAATTGACATCACCATGAAACAAATGGTTGATGTGGTCAGTGCACATGCCGCAAAAGCGTGGGGTGGCGCAGTTGCAGAACGTCAAGATATCGCGTGGAAGCACACACCAGAAGATTTGTCAGCTTTTTCACGAGGTGAAGGTCCCGGAACGCCGGTGCGCATGCTTAGTCGGCTTGCACGCGCTGGCGTTGAAGATGCCATTGAGTTGTCAGAACGTAAACCTGATTGGATTCGTCCGCGTGTTTCACTAGGTCAAGAAGTTTTGGATGTAAAAAAGACTTTGCGTGACCATTCACTTGTAACAGTGTGCGAAGAAGCTGGTTGCCCCAACTTGTCTGAGTGTTGGAGCGATGGAACCGCAACGTTCATGGTTCTCGGCGAGCGATGCACACGTGCATGCGGTTTTTGCCTGATCGATACCAGCAAGCCCAATGCCCCGGATGCAGATGAGCCAGCACGAATCGCTGCAGCGGTTGCTGAGATGAAGTTGTCATACGTAGTGCTGACCATGGTTGCCCGTGATGATTTAGCCGACGAAGGCATGGGACACATTGCGCAATGTGTTGCCGCAATCAAAGAGCTTGATTCATCAATTCAGGTGGAAACACTGATCTCTGATGCACGAGGAAGAGTGTCACTTGACATCATTTTGGATGCAGCACCAGATGTTTTGAATCACAACGTGGAAACTGTGCCGCGTTTACAACGTGCAGTGCGGCCATCAGCTGGGTATGCACGCAGTTTGTCAGTGTTGTCACGTGCAAAAGCACGAGGTCTCACTGTGAAGTCTGGTCTCATCGTAGGAATGGGCGAGACCGATGACGAAGTGTTTGGTGTGCTTGCGGATCTCGCAGCCATTGGTGTCGACATTGTGACAATCGGCCAGTACCTTCGCCCCACGTCGCATCACTTGCCCGTTTCGCGCTGGGTAGAACCTCCCGTATTTGATTCATACAAGCGCGTAGGGGAGTCGCTCGGTATCGGGCATGTGGAGTCAAGCCCTCTTACTCGGTCGAGCTATCACGCGAAAGAGTCTGCTGCACATGCCGTACCTGTCAAGATTGGTGCTCGATGAGTTCTGCAGTTTCTGAATCAACATTTCGTAGTCGTCTAGAGCGGGCTCGCGCAGAAATGACACGCACTGGCGTTGATGCACTGATTTTGTCTCTCGGGCATGACCTTCCGTACCTCACTGGCTACTTGGCAATGCCGCTGGAGCGCCTCACCATGTTGGTTGTTCCTCGTGAAGGGAATGCCTCTCTGATCATTCCGCGACTTGAAGCTCCACGTGTGACGGAAATGCCAAGTGTCTTCTCACTTGCTACATGGAATGAAACAGATGACCCCGTTGCGCTGGCGCACACGTTGCTTGGCTCTGCTCGCACAATTGCCGTGGGTGATCAAATGTGGTCTCGATTCTTGGTTGATCTGTTGAAGTTTCGACCTGATGCGAAATACGTTCGCTCGGTAGTGGTGATGGAAGCACTGCGGTCACGCAAAGATGCTGCTGAGATTGCGGCATTAGTCGCTGCAGGTGCTGCAGCAGACAGAGTGGCTGCGCGATTGCATGCTGGTGACATTCCGTTAGTTGGACGCACTGAAGCGCAAGTATCTGCAGATATTTCGGCACGCCTCATTGCTGAGGGACATCAAGTGGTGAACTTTGCAATCGTCGCCGCAGGTGAAAATGCTGCAAGCCCACATCACCATGCTGGAGATCGAGTCATCAAACATGGCGAAATCGTGTTGTGTGACTTTGGCGGCACGATGAATGATTACTGCAGTGACATCACGCGGTGTGTTCATATTGGTGAACCACCATCAGATATCGCTGAGGCGTACGACGTGTTGTTTGACTCACAAGCGGCAGGTGTTGCTGCTGGAATCATCGGTTCGTCTTGTGCTGGGGTTGATGCTGCTTCGCGCGGCGTCATCGACGCAGCAGGTTTTGGTGAATGGTTTGTGCACCGCACAGGCCATGGCATCGGCATGGAAGCGCACGAAGATCCGTACATGGTCGCCGGAAATGAGACTCCTATTGCTGTCGGGCACGCGTACAGCGTTGAGCCAGGTATTTACATTCCGGGCAAGTGGGGCATGAGACTTGAAGACATCGTGGTGGTGTCAGCAACCGGGCCACAGGCTGTGAACCATGCCAATCACCACTTAGTCGTATTAGACCGTTAACCGAGAAACCTCCATGATCAAACTTGATGCAGCAACCGTCCTTCTCCAATGGGCAACAGGCGGACTTTTGTTCCTGTGGTTCACCACTCGTAAGCATGAAATCAGTGCAGGGTACGGATGGTTATTGCGTGGAACTTTCTGTGTACTCGCTGCGGGTGCGGCTGCGGCCGGCATTGCTACTGACTTTGTTGCCGTGCGTGACATTGCAGCAATCGCAGTGGCAGTAGTTGCCATTGCAACTGTTCGCCGTACAAACGTGAAATTGGATTTACTTGGACCAGCAATTGGTGCAATCGGACTTGTAGCTGCTGCTGTGCATGCAACGAATGGCGCTGGCAACATCAGTACAAACCTGTTGCGCGTTGCAGTAGGCACGGTGTTTCTTGGTGCAATAAGCGACGCCATGTTGCTTGGTCATTGGTACTTAGTGCAGCCAGGAATGCCTCGTTCTATTTTGAACGAACTAGTTGACGCCCTACGTTGGATTCTGCCAATCGAGGTTGTGGTCATGTTGGTCCCGACAGGCATGATCAGTGTTCTCACTGGAACTGTTGACGACGGCTGGAATGGCACCCTCGGATGGTTCTGGGTTGCCTGTGCCGTTACAACCGCAGTCCTGATTGAGGTCACTCGCGCCGCTCTCAAAGAGCGCAGTTATTCGGCAGTGATGGCGGCGACAGGCTTGCTGTATTTGGCGATTCTCACCGCATTTGGCACCGATCTCGTGGCGCGGGCTGTCCTCGCCTAGTTTTGGCGGATGGAAACTTTCGAACGCACCATCTACAACGCAGAGCATGAACAGTTTCGTGCGGCTTTTCGCCAGTGGCTAGATAAAGAAATTGTCCCACATCATGAGAAGTGGGAAGCAGACGGAATCGTTCCTCGCGACATTTGGCTTGCAGCCGGAAAGCTTGGCTTCCTCGGGTACCACGTACCAGAACAATACGGCGGCGGTGGTGTTACCGATTTCAAGTTCGGCGCCATCATGCAAGAAGAAGTCTCGGAAACTGGAGTCATCGGAAGTGCAAATGGAATGACATTGCATAATGACATTGTGTTGCCGTATTACTTGGGGCTTGCAACCGATGATCAGAAGCAACGCTGGCTTCCAAAAATGGTGAAGGGTGAACTGATTGGCGCATTAGCAATCACCGAACCGAACACAGGTAGCGACGTGGCAAACGTTCGCACCTCGGCTGTGCGTCATGGCGACACGTGGGTAGTGAATGGTGCAAAGACTTTTATCACTAACGGCATCAATAGTGACCTAATCATCACCACCGTTCGTACTAACGATCAGCCTGGTCACCGTGGGTTGTCTTTGTTGATCCTTGAGCGTGGAATGAAGGGTTTTGAGCGCGGACGCAACCTCAGCAAGTTGGGCATGCACGCACAAGACACAGCGGAGTTGTTCTTTACCGATGTAGAAGTTCCGAGCGAGAATATGTTGGGCGTTGAGGGTCAAGGATTTGTGTACCTCATGCAGAACTTGGCACAAGAGCGTCTAACGATGGCAGTTGGTGGTGTCAAAGTTGCGTCGTCAGCGCTTCAGGCAACACTTGATTACACAAAAGACCGCAAAGCGTTTGGTCAGTCAGTCGCAACGTTCCAGAACTCAAAGTTTGTACTTGCTGAGATCGCAACTGAGGTGCAAATAGCCCAGGTGTATGTTGACCGTTGTATCGAATTACATTGCGAAGGGCGACTTTCTGCAGAACAAGCAGCAGCTGCAAAGTTCTGGGTTACTGAATTGCAGAACAGAGTTGTTGACAAGTGCCTACAACTGCATGGTGGTTACGGCTACATGTTGGAATACCCCATCGCTCGTGCGTGGGCAGATAGTCGTATCCAAACCATCTATGGCGGTACTACAGAAATTATGAAAGAGATCGTGGGCAGAAGCCTCACGAAGTAATCAGAAAATGATCGCCGCTGCTCTCAGTGCGGCTGCATCTAATCCGAGTGAAGACACAATCTCATCTGAATGAGCACCCATGGCCGGAGCAGGGGGCTGCGTCATCGTTGGTGTTCCATTAAAGCGAGGAGCATTGCGTACTTCGCGCATAGAGCCAGCTTGTGGGTGTTCACGAATGAAAAAGGTTTCGTTGTGAATGACTTGAGGATCATCGACAACTGTTGCCAATGTGTTGAGCCCCGAAGCAGGTACATCGTGAATCAGTGCACCTTCTAAGAACTCGTGCACAGAAATGGTGGCAAGTTGGCGTTGAACTATCTCTTTGAGAGCGGCAGCGTTTATTGCTCGCGCTTCACGATCTTTGAATCGCTCGTCCTGTGGCACTTCAGGCACGCCGAGAGCAGCGCAATAGCCCTCAAATTCTGATTGCGTGACAACAGATGAAGTTGCATAGCCATCTTTGAATTCCATTGCCGAATAGGCCGAAGAAATCGTGGCGGTACGTAGTGCGTCTTCATCGAGAAGGGCAACGTCCATGGCACAATCGGGCCACGTGAATGCAATTGCAGCATCAAGCATTGAGACGGTGATGTGTTGTCCGCCAGCACCGCGTTCGCGCGCAAACAATGCAGCTGTGATTGCTTGAGCAACGGTGTATGCCGTGACCTTGTCGCAGATGAGGTGCTTGAAGATTGCTGGTTTGCCCGTTGCAGGGTCAGTTTGTACAGAGGCAAGACCAGATGCAGCCTGAATGACGTTGTCGTATACACGACGGTTGCTACTCGGGCCGTCGGCTCCGAAACCAGCAATGGAGACATACACAATATTTGGGTTGATGGCCCGTACCTCTTCGTAACCGAAACCTAAGCGTTCAACTGCGCCTGGTCGAAAGTTTTGAATAAGAACATCGGCAGTTGCAACGAGTGATCGAAGCACTTCTGTCCCTTCTGGCTTCTTCAAGTCAATGACAAGTGATTTCTTGCCGCGATTATGCAATGCGTAGATGCCTGTAATGCCATTTTTTTGAGAACCGAGATAGCGCATCATGTCGCCTAGGCCAGGTGACTCAACTTTGATGACTTCTGCTCCTTGGTCTGCAAGCGTCATACCCGCAAGTGGTCCTGAAATCATGACAGACATGTCAACGACACGAATGCCGGTGAGTGGTCCTTGACTGTGATCAATGCTCATGTTGGTGCCCCCGTTGCGACTAACGGCCATGGTCGTTCTCTCTCAAGACGTAATGCAAGTTCGAGAAGAATTTGTTCGCTGAAATGCGGTCCGATGATTTGCAGTCCGACAGGAAGTCCGTCGACAAAACCTGCAGGCACTGAAATGCCTGGATTGCCGTGCAGGTTGCATGGGAATGTCAGGAGTCCGTTGTTGCCGGCACCGGCCTTGACCCCGCCGAACGTATTGGGAAGGGGGCCCTCGGCTACAAATGCAATATCGGGATTTGTTGCCGTGATCACAAGATCAACCTCATCAAAGATTTGACTCATTCGTAGGTTCACTGCTGCACGCCGTGCTTCAATTTTTGTTCTCTCGGCTGCGCTGTAGCGACCTTCTGTTAATTGCAATCCGGCACGCATCTCTGGTGTTAAATCGTCTGCACATGCTGGCCACATGTCGCCAAGTGCTGCTCTAATTTCAATCATTCCGCTGATGGACCACGCTGCACCCATGCGAGGCAGTTCTGTGTTTACGCCGTCAATGCGACGAAGGCCGGCAGATGCAACGAGATGATCAGCCGCTTCCAGCAACACATTCCACATTGCGGGAGACACAACAGCACCACCCCAATCGTGAACAATTGCGACGCGTAGTCCTGCGACATTGATCGTGCCGAGTGCATTTTCCCATCCGTCGACACGAGGAAGACTGAGTGGGTCTGCGGCATGGTGACCGTTGCACACATCAAACCAACGCGCGGTATCGCGCACGCTGCGAGTCATTCCGCCTGTTGTGACCGTGAGGTTGCCGTATTCAACGTGAGGCCCACGAGGAATACGACCAAAGGTGGATTTCAAGCCCACAAGACCAGTGAATCCGGCAGGAATACGGATGGAACCGCCACCATCGCCACCGGTTCCGAGAGCAAACAAGCCACCGGCGACGCCTGCAGCGCTTCCGCCAGATGATCCACCTGGTGTGCGAGTTGGGTCCCACGGATTACGTGTGACGCCGTTCAAAACGGTACGCGTGACATTGACCCCACCAAATTCACTTGCAGTGGTGAGACCAAAATGATTTGCACCTGCAGCAATGAGACGAGACACCATTGTTGAAGTGTGTTCTGATTTTCGATCAGCAAAGGGAACTGAAGCTTCTGTCGAAGGCCAACCTTGCACAAAGTCAAGTTCTTTCACTCCCATTGGTACTCCGCCAAAGGGGAGTGCAACATTTGCGTTTGTTGCACGCTCAAGTGCGCCGTCACTATCAAGAAATGACACACAATTGAGCGAGCTTGAAGAAATAGCAGACAATGTTGCTTGCAATTCTTCACGAGGAGATCTGCGTCCTGCTCTGAATTCGTCAACGAGCGAACATGCATCGCCTTGCCATGGTGTATCAGTCATAGATGCAATTTAGTCCACGATCGAAACCTTCGACCCTGACGGAAAACGCGCCAGCAAGTAGGGTGGTATTGCTCATGGATAGTCGTGCTTTTCTCGGTCTGCAACAGACCCATAATCCCTATCGTTGGCATCTTCCCGTTGATCTTCGGCTCTGCACAGGCGGAAACTTCCTGTACGGCGGTAGCGCCCTTGGTGCAGCCATCTCGGCCATGGAAGGCACCACTGGCAGAAACGTCATCTGGACCACCGCTCAGTACCTCAGCTATGCCCGTCCTGGTGAAGTGATGGACATTGATGTCATTGTGCCGGTTGAGGGCAACGCCATCACGCAGGCACGCGTTGTGGGCCACGTGGGAGAGCGCGAGATCATCACTGTGAACGCTGCACTTGGTGATCGTAATTTTGAACACTCGGGCCAATTTGTAAAGGCTCCTGAAGCTGGCAGACCAGAGGACTATAAAAACTGGCGACACCGTCACATTTCTGAAGGAACCATCCATGACTTCATGGAAGAGCGCATTGTGAAGGCTCGCACTGATGAAGAACTCGACGGAACTCCTGGTGATGGTCAAACAGTGATGTGGGCGCGTTTGCCACAAGTTATCGAGGGCGTCGATGCTGCAACTCTTGGCGTGTTGGGCGACTTTGTTCCTCGCGGTGTTGGCCAAGCTCTTGGTGTTCGTGGTGGCGGTAATTCTCTCGACAACACGCTGCGCGTCATGAACTTGGTTCCCACCACGTGGGTGCTTCTTGATATTCGCGTTCAGGGTGTTGCTCGCGGCTTTGGGCACGGGCTCGTGCATATGTTCGCTGAAGACGGAACTCTCATGGCAACCGCCAGTCAGAGTTGCATTGTTCGAATGTGGAAAGGTGATGACTAATGAATGCATACGGAGCAAAGGGCCAACACGGCTTGCCAGTTCGACCCGGCATGACTGTGCCGCTACCAGGTCCACTACATAGCCATAAAGACAAACTGTCTGAACTTGCAGACATGGGATACACCGATATCTGGTCAGCAGAAGCAGATGGTGCAGATGCGTTTACTCCCTTGGCACTTGCAGCTGCGTGGGAACCACGTTTGCGTCTTGGTACTGCAATTGTTCCGGCTTTCACACGTAGCCCGGCTTTGTTTGCACAATCAGTGGCGTCAATGGCTGATGCAGCACCTGGTCGCTTTGCAATCGGTGTCGGATCTTCGAGCAATGTCATTGTTGAACGATGGAATGGCGTGCCTTTCGAAGAGCCGTACAAAAAAGTGCGTGATGTTGTTCGCTTTCTGAATGATGCGCTGAGTGGTGAAAAAGTCTCGAAGGAATACGACACGTTCAAAGTCAACGGATTTCGTTTAGGAATCAAGCCAGAAATAAAACCGCAAATTCTGGTTGCCGGTTTGCGTGAAGGAATGTTGCGCCTCGCTGCCCGCGAAGCAGATGGCGCAATCATCAACTGGCTGAGCCCTGAAGATGTCACGCGTGTTGCAGAAGTAGTGCATGGTGCTGCAGGCGGAACACCAAAGGAAATCGTTGCGCGCATCTTTGTATGCCCATCTGAAAATACTGAAGCAGTGCGTTCAATGGCTCGGTTTGCAATCGCTGCGTATCTCAATGTGCCTGTCTATGCAGATTTCCATGCATGGCTCGGCCGAGCAGATTTGCTGAAGGGAATGTGGGATAACTGGAAAGCCGGAGACCGAAAAGCTGCACTTGCAGCAATTCCCGATGAAGTTGTTGATGCGTTGATTGTTCATGGGTCACCGGAATATTGCCGTGATCGTATTCGTCAGTATTTTGATAATGGAGTCACCACTTCGACTCTTGCCATCATGCCTTTTGATCCCGAATTAAAACATTGGGATGCAGTTCGCTCGTTATCGCCCTCGGCGCACAAGTAATTCATCACCGCTGCAATGTCTGATAAGCCCGTCAAAGGAGTAACGAAAGAAGGCTGGAAGCTTCTTCGTGAAACATTGGTTCCTCAACGTAAGGGTTTGCTAGCGGGTGTTGCTGTCGGCTTGTCATGGTCAGTCGGAAAGATGGCTGTTCCACAACTCACGCGATATGCAATTGACCGCGGAATTAGTAAGAACGGTTCGTTGCTGTTTTGGACCTCCACAATTCTTGCTGCTGCTCTGATTGCCGGCGTGTTTGCAGGCTGGCGCCGCTTTATTGCTTTCCGTGAAAGTCGTTTGACTGAAACGGTTTTGCGTGAGCGCCTCTTTGCACAAATTCAGGGCCTTCACGTTGGCTTCCACGACCGCACACAAACGGGCCAGTTAATGAGTCGTGCATCAAGCGATTTGTTGCAAGTGCAGGGGTTTGTTGTCAACATTCCTATTTTTGCCTCGCAGGTCACCATGGTGTTTGGTGTTGTCGCAGTTCTTTTCTTATCAGACCCAGTTCTTGCTGCAGTCGCATTGTTCCCGTTGCCATTCATCAACATCTCGGCCCGGTCCTTCTCGCACAAAATTCACCCAACAGTTCTTGCTGTGCAACAAGAACAAGCACAACTAGCAAGCGTCGTTGAAGAATCCGTCTCGGGTATTCGTGTCATCAAGGGTTTCGGTGCTGAAGCTGTACAACAAGCCAAGTTAGAAGTTGAAGCAGATGACATTCGCCGGGAATCCATGAAGGCCGCACGCATTCGTAGCCGTTTTCTTCCCGCCATCGATTTGTTGCCAGGGCTTGGTCTTGTAGCAGTACTCGGACTTGGTGGTCACCGCGTAATTAGTGGCGACATGACGCTTGGCGGACTTGTTGCGTTCAATGCATATCTCACCATGTTGATTTGGCCAATGCGCAACATCGGCATGACCGTTGCCATGGGGCAGCGTGCAGCGTCGGCGTTGGTACGTATTCATGAAATCTTGGCTGTAGTGCCTGCAATTGCAGACCCTCCGCACCCAGTGCGACTTCCACAAGCAGCAGTTGCTCAACCCGTCGGGGCTGTGAAGTTCGAAAACGTACGGTTCGGATACGAAATCGGCCATACAGATATTCGTGTTCTCGAAGGATTCAATTTCTCAGTGGCACCCGGAGAATCAGTTGCAATTGTTGGTGCCACCGGATCTGGAAAATCAACTATTGCGCGTTTGTTGTTGCGCTTCTATGACCCGCAGGCCGGAAGTATCAGTCTTGATGGCATTGACCTTCGCGAATTACGTCTTCCAGATTTACGACATTCTGTTGGTGTGGTCTTTGAAGACACGTTGTTATTCCATGACACAGTGTCAGCCAACATCGCATTTGCTAAACCAGAAATTGATTTCTCCGTTGTGCAGCGTGCAGCAAAACTGGCAGGTGCTCATGACTTCATCATGCAATTGCCGAATAAGTACGACACATCGTTAGGAGAGCGTGGCTATTCGCTCTCAGGAGGGCAACGCCAACGCATTGCGATCGCTCGTGCAATCGTTGCTGACCCTCGCGTATTAGTCCTCGATGATGCAACATCTGCTGTTGACCCCACAAAGGAACATGAAATCCGTGACGCGCTTTCAACAGTGATGCGCGGACGCACCACGTTGGTCATTGCTCACCGTCCAGCAACCATTGAATTAGCTGATCGAGTAGTCCTTCTTGATGAAGGACGAATCAGTGCCACCGGCTCGCATCATGAGTTATTGGAAACGAACGAGAAGTACCGCAGTGTCCTTGCTGCAATGACAAGCAAGGTGATTGAGTAGTTATGTACGCAGGAGGACGCGGAGGCGGTGGCGGTGGCGCAGGTGGTCGCGGCATGGAAGAAGATCAGAAGCTTGACCGCACCCAAACGCGAGTGGTGCTTATTCGTAGTTTCCGAATGGCAGGGGAATTTCGCAAACAAGCAATCTTGGCGCTAGGTCTTGTGATCATCACTGTGTTGTGCACATTGGCAGGCCCAGTACTTGTGCGTCACGGAATCGACGCTGGTATCCGCGCCAAAGATTCTCACGCCCTCAACATGACAGTCATTGCGTACATCGTGGTGGTCATCATTGCGTACATTGTTGGCCGTTGGCAGTATGTCGCGCTGAACTCGGCAGGAGAAGGTTTCTTGCGCCTCATCCGTATTCGAGTGTTTTCTCGTATGCAGAAGCAGTCAATGGCGTTCTTTGATCGCGAGAAAGCCGGAGTACTTGTTGCCCGAATGACCGCCGATATCGAGTCGATGGCGGAACTAGTGCAATGGGGTCTGATGCAGTTCCTGTCGGCGTTTCTGCTGTTGTTCTTTGCATTCTTTTTGTTGATGAGTCTTTCGTGGGAACTCACGCTTATTTCTCTCATTGTGTTCCCGTTCCTCATTGTTGCTTCCATCAAGTTCCAACGCGATGCAAATAAGGCGTATCTGGAAGTGCGTGACAAAGTAGGTGCGAACCTCTCCGCGCTTCAAGAGGGCATTACTGGCGTTCGAGTTATTCAGGCCTATGCCCGGGAAGATGAACAGATTCGCCGCTTTGAAGAATCAAACCGTGCGTTGTACCGCAGCCACATTCACAGCGTAAAAGTAAGTACCTGGTATTTCGGGCTTATTGAATTTGCAGGTATCGGCTCATCAGCCCTGATCGTGGGCATTGGTGGCCTCTTGGTGCACAACGGGTCAGTTTCGCTTGGCACAGTGGTGGCTTTTGTTCTTCTGCTCGCCAGTTTGTTTGACCCTGTGCAACAGCTTTCGCAGTTATACAACACGTTGCAGTCGGCAGCCGCTGCATTGCACAAGTTGTTTGCGATCATCGATGCAGTTCCCGATGTTGATGAATCGCCGAATCCCATTTCTTTGCCCACTGTTGGCGATGTCGTGGTTGACAACATCACGTTCTCGTACGCCGGCGCATCGCAACCAGCGTTGGAAAATGTTTCATTAACGCTCACTGCGGGTACACGTCTTGCATTGGTCGGCCCAACCGGTGCTGGTAAGTCAACGCTTGCCAAGTTGATGGCGCGCCTCTACGACGCTCAATCAGGTACTGTCTCATACGGCGGGGTAGACCTACGTCGTGCATCAATGGACGATCTTCGCAATCGCATCGTTGTGATCCCTCAAGAAGGTTTCCTGTTTGACGGAACAATTCGTGACAACTTGCGCATTGCAAAGCCAGACGCCACAGAAGATGAACTTCTCATCGCGCTTGACAAGATCGGCCTGCGTGAACGGTTCGAAGCATTGCCAGAAGGTCTTGATACAGAAGTGCGTGAACGTGGGTCTCGTCTGTCTGCTGGTGAACGCCAACTGGTGGCGTTGTCACGTGCAGCTCTGATTGACCCTGCAGTGTTGGTGCTCGATGAAGCAACATCAAACCTTGACCCAGGTACAGAGATGTTGGTTGAAGCCGCGCTTGAAAAACTAATGACCAATCGCAGTGTAATTGTGGTTGCGCATCGTCTGTCAACGGTTCAGCGCGCGGACAAGATTGCCGTAGTGGCTGATGCGCATATCTCGGAGATCGGCACTCACGACGAACTGATTGCTCTCAATGGTCATTACGCCTTGCTTGCATCGACGTGGAATAAAACCCAACCCCACTAAGCATTTAGTAGCAATTGCTTCTCGCTGGACTCGCCCGTAATTGCGGTCAAATTACTGTGTTACGGTGCCTTTTCCGTCCCGGATTAAAGATTGATTCGAAGGAAACAACATGTCAAATGACGAAAAAGAAGTACGCAGAGTAGTAACTCTCTATATCGATGGTGCTGGTAAAGGAAATGCCGCCCAATTAAATGAGGCCTTTCACAGCAGTGCACGCTGGTTCGGCACAATGGATGGTGTTGATTACGACATGGACAAAGAAGGCTTTGTTGCTTACATGGTTGAGACACCAGGTCTTCCTTCAAAGTCAGAGATTGTCGCTGTAGAAATGGCAGGCACTGCTGCACGAGTAACAGTTAAAGAAGAAGGTTTTTGGGGAAGTATTTCATTCACCAACTTTTTCAACTTGTCGATACTTGACGGCCGTTGGCAGATCACAAATAAGACTTTTGCCGCAACTGGTGGTGGGCACGCTTAATCGCGAGCGACGCTCACTAACTACGTACGTAGTGAAGTGAGTCGTTTAAAAATATCAACTTCTTTGATGTCGTATGGCGAACCATCACGGTGAAATAGTTCATGAAACCATGGCTCTTCATCTGTGACTGGTTCGGTCCACGAGCGCCACGGAAAACGAGTCTGGGTTCTTCCATCAACAAACCCCCAGTTGATGGCACCCACGCCATGTTCAGCAAAAACCTCTAGGAGGTCAACAGTTGAACCGGCAGTACGTGCCAACCATTCCGTACAGAGGAGTGGCCGGCCAAATGTCTTGAGTGATTCAATGACTGCGATGAGCTTTTCACGAGGTTCATAACAGTGAAACGAAATGATGTCACTGCGATTGAGAATTAACTCATTCAACGAGTTTTCTGAGGGCTGCCATTGTGAGTTGTATTCCCATAACCCGACTGTCAATGGTTGTGACGGGGATATTTCTCGTGCCCAGTCGAAGACCTGCGATACCAATTCAGTGGCTGTCTTGATTTTTTCATCTCGAGAACCGAGTTTCAAAGTGACGGTATCAACCTGGTCCGGTTCATTGAATAAATCCCAAGCGACAACACGTGGATCATTTTTGAATCTCGTAATAACTTCCTGTACGTAAGCGCGTAGTTTGTTCCATCGAGAACGGTCATAGAAGATCTCGGAACCTGGACTTTGCACCCACATTGCGTTATGAAGTCGCGGTGCGGGTTCTCGCTGAACTCCAAGTTTTGGTTTCGGATTCCATACTCCGTCAAAAAGCACGGGGATTACTCCGATTCCGTGTGACTGTGCAACAGAGAGAACAACATCTATTCGATCAAGAAAGTCCGTTGGTGATTCCGTAAACAAAAGATCGTGCAGATAGAGGCGAATGGCATTCATTCCGATATCTGCGGCCCAACCCAATTCTCGATCAATGGTCTCAATGTCGAATGTCTCTGACTGCCACATCTCCAATTGATTGCCGGCGGTTGACGGACTGAAATTGCAGCCGACTAACCATCTGGTGCGGCTATTCCAGTCGTGTGCCTTCTCGGCGGTCCATCGGTCGGTCGTCATTGACCCATCTAATCGTGCAAAGACGAGGCCGAACGAGCCGAAGTCTTAATCGCGAGCGACGAAGTACTTTGACTTCGGGTGATGACAAATAATTGCTGAAGTGGTCTGCTCTGGTTGGTATTGCCAACCGGTCTCTTCACTGACTTCGATACCGATACGTCCAGCTTCAAGAAGCTCTGCAACGCGTGCGTTGTCCTCGAGGTCTGGGCAGGCGGGGTAGCCCCAGCTGTAGCGACCGCCGCGGTATTGCTGACGGAAGAGGCCGGCAACTGATGGGCCATCTTCGTTGACGAAGCCCCACTCGGTGCGAATGCGATGGTGCCAGTACTCAGCAAGTGCTTCAGCCATTTCAACACCGATGCCATGAAGTTCGAGATAGTCCTGGTACTTATTTGCTGCGAACAGTTCGGCTGCTGCTTCGCTGATTGGTTGACCCATCGTGACAATGTGGAACGCGGCGTAGTCAGGTTCGCCGCTTTCGACAGAACGGAAGAAGTCAGCGATGCACATAAACGGTGCGACCTTTTGACGCGGGTAGTTGAAACGAGTGCGCTCAACTGTGCGTGTGTCGTCTGTGTAGACAACGAGATCATTACCATCGCTATTGACGGGGAAGTATCCGTAGACAAGTTGTGGAACAAGAACTCCGCTTGCTTTTGCGTTGCTGAGTTGTGCGCGCAAGATGGGGCGAATGCGGTCTTTGAAATCAGTATCTGATTCACCCTCGTTCGGACGGTATTGCCACTGGTTACGGAACAGCGCTGTTTCGTTGATGTATTCGGCAATCTCATCGATGCCGATGCCCTTCACCACTTTGGAACCAAGGAATGGCGGAACAAAGACTGTGTTGTCTGTTTCAACTTCTGGTGAGCGATTCGGAATAGAGGCAGGATCAACCTCTACCTTTTCGCGTCGCGGAATAACACGCTCGCCAAGCTTGCGACCAAAGTCTGGGTCGTCAATACCGGACTTCTTGATTGCCATCAGCGTGTCAAGAGTTGCGAGGCCTTCGAAGGCATCTTTTCCGTACAGAACACGACCGTCATAGATCTTGCGCAAGTCTTGTTCTACGTAGCTACGGGTGAGTGCGGCACCACCGAGAAGAACAGGAATGTTACTGAGGCCTTGTGCATTCAGTTCAAGCAAGTTGTCGCGCATGATGATGGTGCTCTTTACGAGCAGTCCGCTCATGCCAAGTGCGTCAGCTCTAACCTCTTTAACTTTTTCGATCATTTCAGCAATGCTGATTTTGATTCCGATGTTGTGCACTTCGTAACCGTTGTTGGTACAGATGATGTCAACCAGGTTTTTACCAATGTCGTGAACGTCACCCTTTACGGTGGCCAATACCAACTTGCCCTTTGCGCTGCTCTCGCCAGTCTTTGCCATGTGCGGCTCAAGGTAGGCAACAGCCGTCTTCATAGTTTCAGCGCTCTGCAATACGAATGGCAATTGCATGCGGCCAGAACCAAAGAGTTCTCCCACTTCGCGCATACCGTCAAGAAGAATTTCGTTGATGATGTCAAGTGGGGCAACACCATCTGACATTGCACGGTCAAGGTCGTCGGTGAGGCCTTCGCGGTCGCCATCAATAATGCGTTGGCGAAGGATTTGCTCGATGGTCCAGTCGGTGCGGTCTTCTTTGACGGCATCAATTGTTGACACATCAGCAAAAATCTCGAGCAACTTTGTGAGCGGGTCATAACCCTGCGAACGACGATCAAAGATGAGGTCTTGGCAAACGGAAATTTGTTCTTCCGGAATGCGTGCAAGCGGCAGAATTTTTGATGCATGAACGATTGCAGAATCAAGTCCGACTTGGCGTGCCTCGTGCAAGAACACACTGTTCAATACCTGACGTGTTGCTGGGCTGAGACCAAAGCTGACATTCGAAAGACCGAGAGTGGTGAATGCACCAGGAATCTCTTCCTTGATGCGACGAATGGCTTCCAGCGTTGCAATGCCGTCTTTGCGTAAGTCTTCGTCACCGGTACCAATGGGGAATGTCAGTGCATCGAAGATGAGGTCACTGGCGGAAAGGCCGTATCGCTCAGTGGCAATTTTGTGAATGCGATGAGCTACTTCCATCTTCCATTCAACGTCACGGGCCTGGCCGCGCTCGTCAATAAGAAGGCAGATAACAGCTGCGCCGTAATCACGAGCCAGGCTGAACACGCGGTCGAGACGACTACCAGGTGCTTCGCCATCTTCAAGGTTTGCCGAGTTCAAAATACTGCGGCCACCGGTGTGCAAAAGGCCGGCTTCCATTACTTCGGGTTCTGTTGAGTCAAGAACGAGCGGAACGCTTGCTTGGCTAGCGAAACGCGAGGCTATTTCGTTCATGTCAACGGCGCCGTCGTGGCCGACATAGTCAACGCACACGTCAAGCACGTGAGAGCCTTCACGGATCTGCTCTGTTGCCATCTTGACGCAGGAGTCCCAATCTTCACGCAACATTGCATCGCGGAATGCTTTCGAACCGTTTGCATTGGTGCGCTCACCAATGATGAGGAAACTGTTGTCTTGTTCCAGCGTGACAGGGGAGTACAGCGACGACACACTTGGTTCGAATTCTGGTACGCGTACTTTTGGAGCAACCCCGCGAACAGCTTCTACCACTTGACGTAAATGCTCTGGCGTTGTTCCACAGCAACCGCCCACAATGCCAATGCCTAATTTGCTGACGTGTTGCAAATGGAATTCAGCAAGTTGTTCTGGTGTGAGGTCGTAATGAGTTCTTCCATCAACAACGCTTGGCAATCCGGCGTTTGGTAACACGCTGATGGGAATCAGTGAATGCTCGCTGAGGTAGCGCAAGTGTTCTTGCATTTCTGAAGGCCCAGTTGCGCAGTTGATTCCAATGACATCAGGCTTCATTGCTTGCAGTGATGCATATGCGGCACCAATTTCTGTACCAACCAACATGCGGCCGGTTGTTTCCATGGTGACTTGCACCTGAATCGGAACTTCGCGGCCGACAATCTTCATTGCACGACGGCAGGCCTGCATTGCGGCCTTGATTTGCAGCAAGTCCATGCATGTCTCGATAAGAAAGAGGTCAGCGCCGCCATCAAGAAGACCACGAGCTTGTTCTTCGTAAGAATCACGCAAGGTGGCGAAATCAATATGGCCAAGGCTTGGCAATTTTGTGCCTGGCCCGATGCTGCCCGCTACGTAGCGTGGGCGACCATCTGATTCATATGTGTCTGCAACACGGCGCGCAATAGCTGCAGCGGCCACATTGAGCTCATATGCCTTTTCAGGAATGTTGTATTCCACGAGCACGGTAGAAAAACTTCCGAAACTGGCGGTCTCAATAACGTCGACGCCGGCATCAAGGAAAGCACGGTGCATTGATTCAATGACATCTGGGCGGGTGAGGCACAGCATTTCGTTGCAACCCTCCAGTGATTCTCCACCAAAGTCAGCTGCGCCCAGGTCGAGATCTTGTACAAAAGTTCCGAAAGCGCCATCGAAAACAATGACTCGGTCGCGGACGGCTTCAAGATATGGCTGACGATTCATGACCTCACCACGATACTTGCCATAGAGTCAATGAAATGGCTCGCGAGAAGATCTACACCCGGGAAGGCGACGACGGCACGACCGGACTCTTTTATGGAGGCCGAGTGCCGAAAGATAGTGAGTTGCCTCGTGCCTACGGCGCTGTTGATGAAGCACAAGCCGTCATTGGCCTGGTGCGCACAGCTGCTGGTCATGGTTCTGAGGTTGATGCCATCGTGGTGCCCATGATGAAAGACCTCTATGTGCTGATGGCTGAACTTGCCACATTGCCAGAAAATCGTCACAAGCTAAAGCCAGGTGTCAGTTGTGTCACATCTGAGATGGTGGATCGCCTTGAAAGCATCATTGACGATTTAGATACGAAGTTTGAACCACCGACCGAGTTCGTAGTGCCGGGTGAACATCCGGTATCTGCATGGCTCGACTTTGCACGTACTACGGTGCGTCGCGCAGAACGTCAGGCCTTTGCTGCTGCACCGCCGCCAAGTTATGTCGTGCCGTACCTCAACAGGTTGTCTGACTTGTTGTGGACCATGGCACGTTGGCAAGAGGGCACTTCGCGCCCTGTCAAGAGCCTGTAGGTACTTCGGCGGTAGCGCCGTACTCGCCGACACATAGAGTGGTGTCATGCGTACTGCTTTTTCTGTTTCAAAGTCCGTTCCTGCCAAAGTGGCAGCCATCGTCATTCCGGTTGCTGCTTCTGGCCCTATTCCTAGTGGTGTTGGACTGAACCGTGCGCAACTAGCTGCGCTTGGGTTTGAAGGAAAGACCTCACAAACTCACACGTTGACACCTGCTGCTGGCAAAACTGCAGTGCGAGTTCTGATTGGTATTGGTGATGGACGTGATCTCAACACGAGCGTGTTGCGCAATGTGGCAGCATCGGCTGCACGTGCGTGTGCGCGATACGAATCAATCGCAACCACGTTGCCAGGCGTTATTCGCGGAAGTGCGAAAGCCTCAACTCAAGCTGTCGTTGAAGGTTTTGCGCTTCCACTTCATCGTTGGGTTGCGTTGAAGAACGACAAATCCGGATTAGCAAAGTTGACATCTATCACTTTGGTATCAGCTGAAAAAACTGCTGATGTTCAAGCCGGCTTGTTGATGGGAATTGCTACGTCAACTGCGGTCTGCACGGCACGTGACTTTGCTAACACACCGCCATCGCATCTCACTGCTCGTCAGTTTGCCGAGCATGCAGTAGCAATTGCCAATGCATCTGGTTTAGAAGCAACGGTGTACAACCGTGATCAACTCATTGCGATGGGTTGCGGCGGAATTGTTGGTGTTAATGCCGGCAGCACGGAGCCACCACGCATGGTGAAGTTGGTGTACACGCCAACATCAGCAAAAGGCAAAGTTGTATTAGTCGGCAAAGGTGTTATGTACGACTCTGGTGGAATCTCACTGAAGCCAAGCAATGAAAGTCACGCAGCCATGAAGATGGACATGAGCGGTGCAGCGGCAGTGCTTTCCACCATGGGTGCCTTGCGCGCTATGAAAGTGAAGACCCAAGTCACTGCATACCTCATGTGCACAGACAACATGCCAAGCGGAAGTGCATTGAAGTTGGGCGACGTTCTCACTATGCGTAACGGAAAGACTGTTGAAATTCACAACACTGATGCTGAAGGACGTTTGATTCTTGCTGATGGTTTGTCGTTGGGTGCAGAATCTAAGCCTGACGCAATGATTGACATTGCGACTCTTACGGGTGCATGTCTTGCTGCTCTTGGAAAAAAGATGGCTGGTGTATTGGGAAATAACGAAGGTGTTATTGATCAATTGAAGGCATCAAGCACGCGTACTGATGAGTTGTTGTGGGAATTGCCATTGTTTACTGATTACCGCAGAATGCTCGATTCGAACGTTGCAGACATGCGCAACATTGGTGGACCGCTGGCAGGTGCGACGACTGCTGCATTGTTCCTCAGTGAATTTGTTGGCTCTACGCCATGGGCTCACCTTGATATTGCTGGCCCAATGGATGCCGACAGTGACAGCGGTTGGTTGAATCGTGGAGCAACTGCATACGGCACCCGGCTCCTCATTGACTTCTGTGCCAACTTCACAAAGCCAGCAAAAAAGAAGTAGTTAATTCTGTAGTGGCAGCAAGTGAGTTGCTGCTTCTTCCAGATGTGAATTCCAGTCAGGCACCGATGACGGTTCTGCAAGTGGAATAACTACAAACTTTGAAGCGCCAACGTCTACAAACTGCTGGATCGTGTGTGCTAACGAATCCCAGCCTGTTGGTACAAGTACCGAGACATCATCAAGGTCTGGCCTACGGGCCTGTAACCCTGCAAGCAATGCAGCAGGTGGTTCACCAATGACATAGGGGATCAGTACACCAAAGTGTTCATCTTCGATTTCGCGATCGTGCTCTGACGCAACAGTGGTGACTGTCTTCCAACCCGCTTCAGCGTCCTGTGGAGTAACAAATGATGGCAACCAGCCATCAGCCAAACGACCAACCCGCTTCAGTTCGCTTTCAGCGATGCCACCAAGCCACACATCAGGTGGTTGTTGTTGTGGTTTTGGGTTCACGCGCAAATTGTCGTAGTTGTAAAACTCGCCATGAAATGTGACTTCATCATCGATCCAACATGAACGAACAACTGCAAGAGCTTCATTAAACATTTTTGCCCGCTTCGTGCGTTCAACACCGAAGGCTTGTTGTTCGTGTACATCTGCAACACCAAGTCCGAAAGCGGGGAGTAGTCGTCCATTCGACATACGGTCAAGAGTGGCGAGCTCTTTGGCTAACACAATGGGATTGCGACCAGGAAGGACCATGACGCTCATTCCCACTTTGAGTCGAGTTGTGCGAGCAGCTGCCATGGCCATTGCGACCAGCGGGTCTGGAGCGTCTCCGCCAATGCGTTCACTGAGCCACAAGCTGTCAAAGTGAAGCTTCTCTAGGGTGTCGACCACCTCGAGAAAACCTGTGTCATTGAGGGCGGTACGAACCCCTAATCCATAGCCAACGCGAACCTTCATGTTTTCCATGCTGACACATGAGCCGCGGGGCAATAGCCTCGGCGCATGGCGAATTCTTCTTCTTTTGACCCTGTCTCCCAATTTCGCGTGGATGGCAAGATCGCCATCGTCACCGGAGCATCGTCAGGCCTGGGTGCCCGTTTTGCTCGTGTCCTTCATGCAGCAGGTGCAACAGTGGTGTTGACAGCTCGGCGTCTTGATCGTTTGGAGTCATTGTCGAAGGAACTTCCTGGCTCGATTTCAATCAAGTGCGATGTAGCCAGCGCGACTGATCGTGAGGCCCTGATAGCTGAAGTCATACAGTCGTGCGGCCGTGTGGACATCCTGGTGAACAATGCGGGTATCACGCACAAGATTGCAATTGAATCTGAAACGCTCGACATGTTTGAAGAAACTATGGAAGTGAATACCACTGCAATTTGGCATCTGTGCAAACTTGCCGGAGAAAACATGGTTGCTAATAGAAGCGGTGTCATCGTCAATGTGGCCTCCATCTTGGGAATGATTGCGGGTACACCAATAAAGCAAGCGAATTATGCCGCCAGTAAGGGTGCCGTTATTGCATTGTCGCGTGAAATTGCTGTTCAGTGGGCCCGAAAAGGTGTGCGCGTGAACTCATTATGTCCAGGATGGTTTGTCAGTGAAATGACTGCAGGAATGGATACTGACGACAGTTCACAAAAATACGTGATGCAAAATTCGCCCATTCCCCGCATGGGAGCAGAACATGAACTTGATGGCGCATTGTTATTTATGGTCAGTGACGCATCATCTTTTATGACTGGTCAATCAGTCATCGTTGATGGTGGATGGACAGCGCGATGAGCGAAAGCGAGAACTCGAGCACACTGACTGCTCGGCAAGTATTGAGTGCCCCAGGGGTATTGCCCCTGATGTTGGCAAACCTCACTTTTTATGTGGGCATTATGTTGCAGGCCACCACTCTGGGTAAACACATCTTCGATATCACTCATCGAGAATTGGATATTGGATGGCTTGGGCTTGCTGAATTTGCTCCTGCAGTACTTTTTGCACTTGTTACAGGTTCAGTTGCTGATCATTTCAATCGCAAACATGTGGCACTCATTGCTCTTGGCGGAGAAGCTGTGTGTTCGCTTGGGTTAGTGCTGTATGCGCGCACGTTGCCCACCAGTGCAATGCCAATATTTATTCTTGCCTTCTTCTTTGGCGTGGCACGAGCATTTTTGTCGCCCGCACTGCGCCCAATGGCGCCCATGATTGCACCCGAAGGCGGAATACCTCGAGTTGTTGCTTTTTACAGTGCTACGTGGACAGGGGCAGTCATCATTGGTCCAGCAGCAAGTGGTTTCTTGTATGCAATTGATCCATGGATTGCGTATGCGACAGCTACTGCTTTAATTGTTGCAGGAATGATTGCGTTGTCGACCATCACGATTCCTCACGACAAGGCCCGACAGCAAGCCGCCGAACGACCTACCGTGAAACATGCCATGGAAGGATTCCATTTCATTCGTCGCACACCAATTTTGCTTGCTGTTATTTCTCTTGACTTGTTTGCTGTGCTGTTCGGTGGAGCTGTGGCGTTACTGCCGGTTATTGCCGAAGAACAACTTCATGTCGGAGACATTGCGTACGGATGGTTACGAGCTGCAGGTGGTATTGGTGCAGCAGTCATGGCTATCTTTTTGGCATTTCGGCCAGTACGTCGCAAAGTTGGTCGAGTGCTGTTGCTCGTTGTTGGTGTCTTTGGTGTCTCTACAATTATTCTGGGCATGACTCATTCATATGTTGTTGCATTCTTGGCAGTGTTGATTCTCAGCGCAGCAGACATGGTCAGTGTGTTTATTCGTGGATCAATTGCGCCGCTCGTGACTCCCGATGAAAAGCGGGGTCGAGTGTCAGCAATGGAAAACGTATTTATTGGTGCGTCCAATGAATTGGGCGCATTTGAATCGGGGGCTGTCTCCAGCTTTGCTGGAACTCCAGCAACTGTTGTGGGTGGTGGACTTGCCACGCTCGCAATAGTTGGCGTGTGGTGGTTTGGTTTTCCATCCTTGCGTGATGTCGATACGTTCGAAGAACTGGATCCAGCCAACTCATGAGCATCAACGTTGTTCGCACTGCGTGCACCCTGGACTGTCCTGATGCATGCACGCTTGACGTCACCGTTACTGATGGTGTGATCACCGACATTGATGCGGCCAAGGACGGAGATGTCAATCCGTTTACCACTGGCTTCATTTGTCGAAAAGTGCAGATGAGCACAAAGCGTATTTATTCTCCTGAACGAATTACCACGCCGCTTATTCGCACCGGAGAAAAGGGTGTAGGTGGGTTTCGCACCGCAACATGGGATGAAGCGTTAGACCTCATTGCGTCACGAATCACTGGCGGTATTGCCGCTCGTGGCGTCAACAGCATTGCTCCCTATCTGTATAACTCTTCGTCAGGAATTCTTGAAGGCAATGGTTCCACCTTGGAGCTGTTTGCCCGACTTGGAGCTCCAGAGATCGAACACACCATTTGTGCTTTCACATATGGACGTGCCTGGCAACAGGTTTTCCCTGGTTTGTCTTCGGCTAATCCACAATCAATTCCGAAAGCAAAGCTTCTTATTGTCTGGGGTGCTAACTCCACTGCGTCAAACTCGCACCTTCCTCCACTGATTAATGAATGCAAAGCCAACGGGGGAACAGTTGTTGTCATTGACCCTCGAGTAACAGGCATTGCAGATCGTGCTGATCTGCATGTGCCATTGCTCCCCGGGACTGATGCTGTGTTCGCTATGGCAATTGCAGCCGAACTTGAACGCAGAGGAAAACTGAATTCAACATTTATCCGAGATCACGTCAGTGGTTCTGAAGAGTTTCTTACGGTGTGCCGCGGATGGACTCTCGACGATGCTGCAGATGAATGTGGAATCGACGTCTCGCTCTTCACTGAGTGCGTGGATTTGATTTCTTCTTCCACGCCCGCAATGTTGCGCATGGGGTGGGGAGTTGAACGAAATATCAACGGCGGCAGCAGCATGCTTGCAATATTTTCCATGTGGGCACTTACTGGTCATTTCACAGTTGAGGGAAGTGGAGTTCTCGGGTCCACATCGCGAGCGTCCTCTGCATATGTTGATGCGTTACTTCCTGAAGTGAATGGTTCTCGTGCTGTCGTGAACATGAATCATGTGGGGCGCTGGTTGAATTCTGATGTTGCTCCGTCGGTTTTGTTTGTTCAAGGCGCGAACCCAGCTATCACCGCAAATGACCAGCAGCGAATGTTGTCAGGGCTTGCCAACGACGCTGTCTTTACTGTGGTGCATGACCAGGTAATGACCGATACCGCGAAGTACGCAGACGTTGTTTTGCCGGCGACCACACAGTTTGAAGTTGATGATCTTGCAGGAAGTTACGGGTCATTCGTATTGCAACGAGTCAACAGAGTCATTGATCCTGTGGGTGAGTCACGCAGTAATGACTGGGTAGGTCGTGAACTGGCAGCCCGTCTTGGGGTCCATATTTCTACTCCGCGAGTTGTCGACGTAGAGGCAATGCAGACAACAGTTGTTCTTGCTCCGCACAACAGTGTTCAATTTCGCGATGTCTTCCCCGACGGCATGAAGGCGTGTTTGTTCTCACCAGATTCTGAGTTGCCGCTACCTTCGCCAATGACAGGACGAGGATCAACTGGTTTGTTCCTACGATTGCTCACTTCAGCAACCGCACGAACAGTGAACTCAATGTTTGCTGAGTATGACCCACCAACTGCTGTGGTATCGGTACATCCGATCGATGCAAAAGAGCGTGGTCTTGTTGATGGCGACAATGTTGTGGTCTCGAATGCGCTTGGTCAGGTTCGCTTACCTATCAAGGTTGATGCTCGTATGAGAGTCGGGGTGTGTGAAATTCCGAAAGGTTTATGGATGCGTCACGTTGATGGGGGAATGGTGTCAAACGCCTTGATTTCAGATGGGGTCAATGACTTAGGTGGTGGAGCATGCTTCAATGAAGCATTAGTGCTGATTGAGAAAGTTGTTTCTAATGTCTGAAATTTTTACCAAAGTGGAACAATTAGCCAAGCGTGGTGTGGTCGTTGAATTCAAAGAGTTCATCAATAGAGGCAATGTCATTGACCTGGCAGTTGCTTTTGTTATGGGTGCTGCATTTAAGACGGTCGTTGACTCATTTGCCGGCAGTGACAAAGGCCCTGGAATCTTGGGCGGTTTTATTGGCGCCATCTTTGGCGGTCAGCAACCAGACTTTTCAAAGAAGGTTCTAACAATCAATGGCAGCGATATTCCGTTTGGAGCATTTGCTACCTCGGCGATGAACTTCTTCTTTGTTGCCCTGGCGCTCTTCATGGTTGTCAAGCTCTACAACCGCTTTCGTTCGAAAGATGACAAAGCGAAGGCTGCGCTCAATACCAACGATTTACTAGTTGAGATTCGTGACGAGTTGCGTGCCAATAGAAATAACGACCAGCAATAACATTGGTGCCCCTATTACGGGGTAATTAGCCAATAGCCTTGGGAGGTCATGTCAGCCCCCCGCTTTCGCACTGTTGCAACTCTGATTGCCCTCTCTGGCCTTGTGTCCTCATGTCTCGGAGTCGGATCTGATAGCGCTCGGTTAACGCTCACCAACGTGGGTCGCATTCCGGGTATTAACGCAACAAGTGGGGCAGTCGTTGTTGACGGAGTACGTGCTTCACTAGCAAATCTCGATGGCCCGGTCCTTGGCACTATTGCCAGCGGTAACCGTCTTCTTGTGCTTGGTGACTCGATTCTTGCGGGCACAGCAAATCGTTACGGTGGGGCAATGTGCTCAGGCCTTGTCCCGCTCGGTTGGCGCGTTGCAGTTGAAGCGGAGGCCGGACAAATGGTTGGGTTTGGTCGCACTGTGTTGCGCGACCGAATTAATGAAGGTTGGGATGCTGCTGTTGTGTTCCTCGGAACTAATTTCGGCGGCAGTGCTTCGTTGTATGAAAAAGATCTCACGGCAATTGTTGAATCATTGGCACCACGCCCGACTCTCTTATTGACCGCTTCATTGTTCCGTCCAACAATGGTGCAAGTGAATCAAGTGATACGAATCGTTGCTGCAAAGCATCCGAACGTTTCTGTTCTTGACTGGGGCACAACATCTGTGCAAACCGGAATACTGAACCGCGACAAAATTCACCCAACGAATGCTGGTCGTCAGGTTCTTGTTTCCTCCATAGCGGCTGCACTTGGTACTGCACCAACTAGTCCAGGTGCCTGTTTGCCCTCGAAATTCGTTGATGATTCACTGGTGACTGGAGTGATGCCATCCACAACAGTTGCAGAAGGAACTGTAACGACTATTGCTGGGACCACCATGACAACCGTCATGAGTGCTACAACCGTTGTGCCGACAGTTTCTTCCACTGTGCCCGCAGTGTCAACAACGACAACGGTTCGTTAATTATGTTGCAAGTTCAAAATGTCACAGTAGAAGTGGGCGGAAAAAATGTCGTGCAAGGCGCAACATTTACTGTGATGGCGCGAGACAAAGTGGGTATCGTTGGCCGTAATGGTGCGGGTAAAACTTCTATGTTCCGTGTTCTCGGTGGTGAGAATGATCCGGCTGCCGGAAAAGTGATGCGCAGTGGTGCATTTGGGTATTTGTCACAAGACCCACGCACCTCTCCAGAGCAGGAGGCACGCTCAGCAATTGGTCACGTATTGTCTGGTCGCAATATTGATGCAGATTTGGCTCGGTTGGAAAAACTTCGTGTGCTGATGGAAAAGGAACCGAGCGACAAGAATGTTGCAAAGTTTTCGAAAGCTGAAGAAGAGTTCACGATCAAAGGTGGCTATTCGGCGGAAAGCGAAGCTCGTTCGATCGCTGCAGGGCTTGGGCTTAAAGCTGACCGACTTGATCTCGCTTTGGGAGTTCTGTCTGGTGGAGAACGCCGCCGCGTCGAATTGGCTCGCATTTTGTTCGCCGGAAGTGACATGTTGCTGCTTGACGAACCAACAAACCACCTAGACATCGACGCAAAGACCTGGTTGCTGAATTTCCTGCGCAACTACAAGGGTGCTTTGCTAGTTATTAGCCACGACCTTGAACTTCTTGATGAGGCGATTACGCGAGTCATTCACCTAGACCGTCCAGATGAAGACGACACCGGCATGGTGTACGAATATCGCGGCACCTATACGCAATACAAACGTTCACGTGCTGAAGATGAATCTCGTGCAGAGAAGAAGGCTTCTTTGCAAGCAAAAGAAGTTGCTCGTTTGCAAGAAGTCGTTGACAGATTCGGTGCAAAAGCATCAAAGGCCACCATGGCACACAGCATTGAAAAGCGCATCGCTCGCATTGAGGGTGAATCAGCTGGAGTGCGCAAAAAAGACCGCGCACTCACAGTGAAGTTCCCTCCGCCACCTCAGAGTGGAATCACAGTAGTGACCACCAAGGGTCTGTCAAAGGGCTACGGTGGCCCAGCAATTTTCGAAGATGTTTCATTCGACCTTGGTCGTGGTGAACGCCTACTTGTGCTTGGTCTCAACGGTGCAGGTAAAACTTCACTTCTTCGTATTTTGGCTGGCGCAACGCAAGCAAACATTGGTGATATCGAGTGGGGCTACAAAGTGGAAGTGGGCTACTTCGCCCAGGAACACGACACTATTGACCCAACGCAATCTCTCATTTGGCACATGCGTCGCGAGTTGCCAGCTGGTTCAGCACTGACTGAAACACAGATGCGCGCATTGCTCGGCATGTTCGGCCTTCAAGGCAGCAAAGTGTTTCAAGAGTCTGGTTCATTGTCTGGTGGAGAAAAAACTAAACTTGCACTTGCCATGTTGATGGTGGGGAGAAACAATGTTCTGCTTCTCGACGAACCTACAAACAACCTTGACCCTGCAAGTCGTGAGGCAGTTGCTGATGCACTTGAATCATGGCCAGGTTCCATCATCATGGTGAGCCACGATGAAGAGTTCGTTCGGCGTCTGAAGCCCACAAAAGTGATCCTGATGCCTGATGGACAAGTGGATTACTTCAGCAAGGAATGGCTCGACCTCGTCAGCCTCTCGTAAGGGATTCTTTCAACACCCCTGATACGGTCAGCCACTATGAAGTACGGAATTTTTGGTGGAGCAGTTAACGATGGAACGGTCGATGATGTTGTCGCCGAGGCGCGGTCAGCGGAGCAAGATGGGTTCGCTAGTTACTGGGCACCAAACATCTTTGGTCACGACGCACTCACTGCATTGGCCGTTGTTGGTCGCGAAGTTCCTCGCATCGAATTGGGCACGTCTGTAGTTCCGACATACCCACGTCACCCTCACGCCATTGCCCAGCAGTGCCATACCGTGGCTGCAGCCTCCGGTAATCGCCTCACGCTTGGGATTGGTCTTAGCCACAAAGTGGTTATCGAGAGCATGCTTGGCATGTCATACGACAAGCCTGTGCGTCACCTTCGCGAATATCTCAATGTTCTTATGCCGTTGTCACGCAATGAGACAGTTCACTTCGATGGCGAGACCTACAAGGTGCACGCAAACATCTCAGCAAAGGGTTCGAATGGTTTTGGGGTTGTTGTTGCTGCACTTGGCGAGCAAATGTTGCGGGTAACTGCTGCTCTTGCTGATGGCACGCTCACATGGTGTACCGGCCCAGCGACACTTGCTGGTCACACCATTCCCACTATCACCAAAGCAGCAGACGAATTTGATCGACCAGCTCCTCGCATCATTGCGGCCCTTCCAGTATGTGTAACAACTGACAAAGTTGCTGCGGCAGAACGCGCAGCAAAAGTGTTTGCGGTGTACGGCACATTGCCTAGCTATCGCGCCATGCTCGACCGTGAGGGCGCTGCCGGCCCAGCTGATATCGCCATCATGGGCTCAATTGGTGAAGTGCAAGACCGAGTTGCTGCATTGGCAGACATTGGTGTCACAGATTTTGCTGCAGTGGAATTTGGTGCAACACCCGAAGAGATTTCGAACACACGTGAGGCCATCAAAGGATTGTTGAAATAGTCATGGTTTCTCTTTTTGATTCAGTGACTTTTGCGCATGGCCCAGCCATGAAAAACCGTTTTATGTTGGCTCCGCTAACGAACCAACAAAGCCATGTAGACGGGACGTTGTCTGACGATGAGTTCCGCTGGCTCACAATGCGGGCTCAGGGTGGTTTTGCACTCACCATGACATGTGCCTCGCATGTGCAGGCAATTGGTCAGGGTTTTGCTGGCCAGTTGGGCTGCTTCGGTGATCAACACCTCGAAGGCTTGACGCGTCTTGCTGATGCAATCAACAAAGAAGACAGTTTGTCTTTTGTGCAGCTTCACCATGCAGGTCGTCGTTCTCCGAAAGAACTCATTGGCGGACAGCCAGTCAGTTCTGGTGTTGACGAAAAGATGGATTCACGTGCAATGACCACTGGCGAAGTGGAAGACATGGTGGAAGCGTTCATCGTTGCCGCTATCCGCAGTGAGAACGCTGGCTTTCACGGCGTTGAGCTTCACGGCGCTCATGACTATCTCATCTGTCAATTCCTGAATGCTGAACTCAATGTTCGCACCGATAAGTACGGTGGATCATTAGAGAATCGCTCACGCGTGTTGTTTGACATTGTTGATGGCATTCGTGCACGTTGCGGTGCAGACTTCAACCTTGCAGTTCGTCTTTCGCCTGAACGTTTCGGTATGAAGACTTCAGAAATTGTTGAAATCTACGGTCGTCTCGTTGACTCAGGAAAAGTGGACATGATTGACATGTCTTTGTGGGACTGTTTCAAAGTCGCTGTTGATGAGGACTGTGATGGCAAGGTACTGATTGACATTTTCGCCAACCTTGAACGGGGCGCAACAAAACTGGCCGTGGCCGGCAAGTTGTATTCAGCAGCAGATTGCCAAAGTGCAGTAGATGCGGGTGCAGACATCATTGCCATCGGCAGAGCAGCAGTTACCAACCATGATTTCCCGCGTCTTGCAAAAGACCCTGCGTTTGCAATGCGCACGTTGCCTGTTCCACGTGCCACGTTGCGCGCAGAAGGACTCAGCGAATCATTTATTGGTTACATGGGTAACTGGCCCGGCTTCGTAGAAGCCGAGTAGTTAGTGGAGGTGGACCGGGGTTCCGGTGCCGCCAACTTGATCAAAGAAGTCGTTGCCCTTGTCGTCGACCACGATGAATGCAGGGAAGTCCTGCACTTCAATCTTCCACACAGCTTCCATGCCAAGCTCTGCGTATTCCAACACCTCAACCTTGGTGATGCAATCTTGCGCCAAGCGAGCTGCCGGACCACCGATAGAACCAAGGTAAAAGCCACCATATGTATGGCAAGACTCTGTGACCTGTCGTGACCTGTTTCCTTTAGCCAACATCACAAAGCTTCCGCCAGCTGCTTGAAACTCGGCGACATAACTATCCATGCGACCAGCGGTGGTGGGGCCAAATGAACCAGACGCCATTCCGGTCGGTGTCTTTGCAGGTCCTGCGTAGTACACACAATGGTCTTTCATGTATTGCGGCAACCCATCGCCAGCATCGAGACGCTCTTTCAATTTTGCGTGTGCAATATCTCGTGCGACAACCATTGGCCCTGTCAACATCACGCGGGTTTTGACTGGGTACTTCGACAAGGTTGCACGAATCTGATCCATTGGTTGGGTGAGATCAATGCGAACTACTTCTTCACTGAGGTCCTCATGCGTCACTTCTGGCAAGAAACGAGCTGGGTCTGTTTCGAGTGCCTCTAAGAAAATTCCATCACGAGTGATTTTTCCGAGTACTTGACGGTCTGCACTGCATGACACTGCAAATGAAACGGGGCAACTAGCACCGTGACGTGGAAGGCGAACAATGCGCACGTCGTGACAGAAATACTTTCCACCAAACTGCGCACCGATACCTGTTTCTTGGGACAACTTCAATACTTTTTGTTCAAGGTCAAGATCGCGGAATGCATGACCAAGTTCGCTGCCCTGTGTCGGGAGCGAGTCGAGGTAATGAGCACTTGCCAATTTCGCTGTCTCGACTGCTTGCTCTGCTGATGTGCCACCAATGACTATTGCCAAGTGATATGGCGGGCATGCAGCAGTGCCGAGAGTGATCATTTTTTCAAATACCCACGGGAGCAAGGCCTTTTCGTTCAGCAGTGCCTTTGTCTCTTGGAACAGATAGCTCTTGTTTGCAGAACCGCCGCCTTTTGCCATGAACAGGAACTTGTATGAGTCACCATCGACTGATGCAATCTTGATCTCAGCAGGCAAGTTGTTGCCGGTGTTCTTTTCTTCGTACATCGTGATGGGGGCCATCTGGCTGTAGCGAAGGTTGCTTGTTTGGTACGTATTGAAAACGCCGCGAGCGATTGCTTCTTCGTCACCGCCACCAGTCATGACGAACTGGCCCTTCTTGCCCTTCACAATTGCTGTGCCGGTGTCTTGACACATTGGTAAAACACCACCAGCTGCAATACCGGCATTCTTCAACAGGTCAAGCGCTACGAAGCGGTCGTTTGCACTTGCTTCAGGGTCGGACAAAATGTTGCTGAGTTGCTGCAGGTGATCTGTGCGCAAAAGGTGTGCAATATCGCGCATGGCTGTTTGTGTAAGAAGAGTTATTGCCTCTGGTGTGACCTTCAGAAACTTGCCGAGAGGGGTCTCGACTTCTGAGACTCCGTCTTTCGATAGCAATCGGTATTCGGTGGTGTCTGGCCCTAAGGGAAAGATCTCTGAAAAGACAAAATCTGGCATGCACCTAGGTTAGAACGAACCCACTCAGGGTGCTCTATGCGCTGGGGTCAACGGGCCAAACGTGCTTGGGGTACCTACCAGTCATCTCTTTGCGAACTTCTGCCCATGAGCCTTTCCAGAAGCCAGGCAGGTCGGCAGTGATCTGAATGGGGCGTTGCGCAGGTGACAACAGTTGAACGCGAAGGGGAACCGTGTTGTTCAGAACTGAGGGGTGCGTGGTGACGCCATAGAGATGCTGCACCCGAATGGAAATCATCGGAGCGGCGGGGTCTGCGTAATTGATGTCCACTGGTTGGCCGCGAGGCGGAGAAAATTGGGCTGGTGCTAATTGATCTAGTTGGGAACTTGCATCCCAGCCAAGAGTTGATTGCAAGACCATGGTGACATCAACCTTTGCGAGGTCACTGCGAGATGTTGCGCCGGCAAGAAACGGCACTAGCCATTCCTCGAGGGTTGCGAGTAGATGAGCATTCGAAGTCTCGGGCCACGCTTCTCCTTGGTGATGACGCAGAAATGCGATGCGTTGTCGAAATGCTGTAGCTGAACCGTTACCGAGAACTGCCATGTTTGTTGCGCGTACTCGTTCAAGAAGCGCATCGGTTGTTTCGTCGCCTGGAGTTGGCTGCAAATCACGTTCGTCAATGCGGATGCTTCCCACTTTGCGCACCACACGTTGTACTAGATCATCTCGTGATTTATCCCATAGTAAATACGACTCAAGTTCAACGTCATCGCCAAGAACCGTAGCGATGAATTCAATGTCCACGGCTGCTCCGCGACGAAGCCGTGATGTTGAACGTTGCGCATCAATATCGGCTGCGACGACAAACTTCTCGCGCGCTATGGGGTCTTTCGAATCCATAGTGACACCGCCACCACCACGCATCACAAACTGACCAGGAGAAGACCTTCGCATGCCAAGCCTGTCGGGGTAAGCCGATAACAGAACAAAACCGCACAATGAATCAACGGCGTCATTAGAAACATTGTCATCAGTATGGATAGACGAGCGTCGTGCGATATCACGTGCTGCTTCAAGAACACGCCGAGTAGCGCCACGATCTGCTGAGTCGTGATGTGCAGTTCCAAGTACCGCTTTCACGCGCAATGCAAGGTCTGCTGGCAGTGTGTCTGGTTTACCGCGCATGATGTCGCGCTCTTCCAACAGCGCAGCAACAACGCATGCAATCCATCCGTGAGGGTGAAGGTCTCGGTTGCGCGCGACCATGGTGCCAAGGCGAGGGTGCAGAGGTAGGCCAAGTACAGACCTGCCAAGTGGCGTGATGTTGCCTTCATTGTTCAGCAAGTGCAACATGGTCAACGTGTCAGTAGCTACTCGTAAAGACTTCTCTGGCAGTGCATCGAGGAAAGACAACTGCGACAGCGGAGTTCCCCATGCGGCGACCTCTAATGCAACACCACATAAATCAACTTGTGTAATTTCCGCCGGTAAATGGGGCAGGCGAGTGGAGTCTTCAATACGACTCCACAATCTGTATGCAACGCCTTCGCGCACGCGCCCTGCACGGCCACTGCGTTGGTCAGCAGATGCTCGCGATGATGTCACAGTGATTAGTTCGGTTAGCCCTGTGCGCGAATCAAGTCGAGGAACGCGAGCGATTCCGGCATCCACCACAATGTGGACTCCATCTACTGTCAGTGACGTTTCAGCAATATCGGTAGACAACACCACGCGCCGGCGGCCAAGCCCACTGGCGTTCAGTGCAGCATCTTGTTCAGAGAATGGCAAAGCGCCTGCTAGGCGCAACACATCAACGTTGCCTGCCACACGTTCTTTCAACAATGTTTGGGCCCTGTTGATCTCACCAATTCCGGGCAAGAACACCAAAATGTCGCCGTCATCAGTGTTGAGTGCCCCAAGAACTACATCTGTGATTGCGTTTTCTAGTCGGTCATTGCGTTGACGCGGCACGTAGCGAACATCAATGGGGAAGGTGCGACCTTCAGATGTGATGATGGGCGCATCACCTGTGTCGTCGGCAAGGACATGAGCAAACAACTGTGTTTGTGCCGTGGCAGACATCGCTAAAATCTTTACGTCTGTAGAAAATGTCTTGATTGCATCAAGAAGAAAAGCGAGCCCGAGGTCCGTTGGCACGTTGCGTTCGTGCACTTCATCAAAAATAACAAGTGCAGTGCCATCAAGTGTTGGATCGTTTTGTAAACGCCGTGTCAGAATTCCTTCTGTCAACACTTCGATGCGCGTAGTTCCACCGATCTTTCGTTCGTCACGCGTTTGGTATCCAACCGTGTCACCCACTTTTTCACCCAGCATGAATGACATGCGTTGCGCTGCTGCTCGTGCAGCAAGCCGACGCGGTTCAAGCATCACAATTTTGCGGCCCGCTACCCAATCCTCATGCAAGAGACGCAATGGAACAAGGGTTGTCTTGCCTGCGCCGGGTGGAGCAATGAGTACCGCGTGTCGACGTGTTGCCAGAGCTTCTCGTAGCGGTCCTATGGCCTCTTCAACAGGGAGGCCTGTGTTTGGTAACGAATCAGACAAGTGCGGGAGTGCCGCGAAATGAACCAGGGTCGCCGGGCGCAGGAATGGTGGGTCGAGACCAACTGGTAATTTCTGCAACTGCTGCAGCAACTTCTTTCCAGTCTGCTGATGTCCAGCCTTGAGCTGCGACAGGAACAGAACCGTCAGACTTGATAAGGGCAAATGCAGGAAGTTCTGACAAACCAAGTGCCTTTACAGCGACGCGATCAGGATCACAGAACACTAAGAACTCATCGGCGTATGGGCCAAGGAATGCGCGAGCATCGCTGGCATCGCAGGTCACAATGAAGTTGATACGAACTGCGGCACCAGAGAATTGGCGCAAGATACGAACTGCAGTTTCCAAGATCCATGAGCTCTCGTTCGTGAATGGGTCGAGAATTACAGACGCGAGGTGAAAAGTGGTGAGCCACTGGCTCAAGGTCTTTCCATCACCCGTAAGTGGGGTGAGGGTGAGGTCCATGCTGGGGTTGGGGAGAGATGCGGTTGCCACGTCTTCAACGCTAGTTCAGTAGCGTTGCGATCATGCACCCCATCGAGCATCTCCGTTATGTGGCACGAGCCCATGGGGCAGACCCAGTGGAAGTTGCAATGGGGGCAGCCGACGCTCTTGCGGGCATTTCCCGCGATCCGGCAGCGGCCTTGGTGGCGGCTCGGCGCTTAGTCGAACATCACGCCACAAACGCGCCGCTGTGGTCTGTGTGTGCCCATGCAGTCACATCTATGGACCCGTATCACGACGTTGATGATCTGGCGCGCCGCATTGCCAACGATGCCACCGCCACGAATCTTGTCGATGCTCTTGATGGCGCGTCAACTATTTGCATGATCGGTTGGTCTGGCCATCTTGTTGATGCACTCGCACGACGCGGAGACATTCACGCACTCGTCGTTGATTCATTAGGCGACGGGCAAGATGCGCTGCGCTACTTGTCTCGTCGTGAAGTGAGTTGTGAACTAGTCGCACCTGAAGGTCTTGCATCAGCAGCTGAATATGCTGATGCAACAATTTTGTCCGCGCTTGCAGTCGGTGATGACAGCGTGTTGTGTGCAGGTGGCTCGCTTGCTCTTGCTGCTGTCGCATATTGCGTCGAACAGCCAGTGTGGATGGTGGCATCAGAAGGAACCCGACTACCGCTCGGACTATTCACTGCCATGGTTGCCGGTGTGCGCGACCGGCCAGACCCGTGGGCGTCTGGTTTTGATGTTGTGCCACACGCACTCCTGTCGTCGGTCTTTGGGCCAACTATTACGGCAGGTACCGCTGACACACTTGCTCGCATGATTGCCTGCCCTGCTGCCGACGAACTTCTTCGGCGCAGTGTTGTGTGACCATTGCGTCTAAGTTTGTAATCACGAATCGAGAAGGAGTATTCCGATGGGTGAAATGGTCGAATTCAAAAGTAACGGCGGAACATGCACTGGCTATCTTGCCGGTACCAGTGGTCCTGGCGTCATAGTTATTCAAGAATGGTGGGGCTTAGTTCCACACATCACTGACATCGCAGATCGATTCGCTGCAGAAGGTTTTGTTGCCCTTGCTCCAGATATGTATCACGGCGAAATGACAAACGAACCAGACATGGCTGGCAAGTTGCTCATGAGCATGAATCTCGCAACAGCAGGAAAAGACCTCAGTGGTGCAGTTGATTTATTGCAAGAACGTACTGGCCGCACCAAGGTTGGTGTCACTGGCTTCTGCATGGGTGGCGGACTTGCGCTGATGGCTGCATGTTTGCGTCCTGATGCAATTGCTGCTGCGGCACCGTTCTACGGCGGCATGCGCCCAGACACTGTTATTGAGTGGGACAACTTGGCTGCGGTAGTGGAAGGTCACTATGCGGCTACAGACAGAGGAACTGCAGCACCCGAAGCTGTGAAAGAGCTAGAAGCCACATTGCGCGCCAAAGGCAAAAACGCAACGTTCCATGTGTACCCAGGTACACAGCATGCATTCTTCAATGACACTCGCCCTGAGGTCTATGACGCCGCAGTTGCAAAAACTGCGTGGGATCGGACTCTTGCGCTATTTCGCGCGAATCTCTAATTCAAAAAATTAGGAAAGTTCGGCGATCGCATCTGCAATTGCAATAGCGCGCTGAGCGTTTGCAACGTGAAGGTTTTCTATCATGCGGCCATCAAGTTGTACAACGCCTTTGCCTGCTGCAAGAGCTTCATCAAATGCTGCGATCACTTTGCGTGCGTGTTCCACTTCGGCTTCGCTCGGTGACCATACGTCGTTTGCAACGCCCACTTGATCTGGGTGAATCAAGGTCTTTCCGTCAAAGCCCATCTCAGCACCTTGAACACACTCTGCGCGGAATCCGTCAGCGTTCTTAATATCGTTGTAGACGCCGTCAAGAATTGTTTTTCCTGCTTCGCGCGCTGCAAGTAATGCAGTGTGCAAGCTTGGGTACAGCGGTGCACGACCAGGTATCTGTGCTGCGCGCAATTCCTTAGCCAAATCGTTTGTTCCCATGATGAGGACAGGAACGCGAGGATGTGCGGCAATTTCACGACAATCAAAGATTGCAGTTGGGGTTTCGATCATCGCCCAAATCATCATCTCTTTTGGTGCGCCGGCAGCATCCAGTGCTGCTGATACTTCATTCACTTCAGCAACAGAGTTGATCTTTGGAATCACAACAGCTGACACGCATGCTTTTGCTGCTGCAGCAACATCTGCATGGCCCCATGGTGTTGCAAGTGCGTTGCAACGAATGGTGAGCTCGCGCTTGCCATATTCGCCTGAGTTTACTGCTGCAATTGCTTGCGCACGCGCAATGTCTTTCGAATCAGGTGACACTGCATCTTCAAGGTCGAAGATGATTGCATCGGTAGAAATGCCTTTTGCTTTTTCTAGCGCGCGCTCGTTGGCGGCAGGCATATACAAAGCGGAACGGCGTGGGCGTAGTGCAGACATGATGTCTCCTCAGTGTTGTGGGGTTTAGAAACCGTATGAAGCGGCAAGTGCAGGGTCGCGCTCTGCCAATTGGCGAGCGAGCTGAACGACAACTTTGCACTGCTTGACAGATGCGTCGTCTTCCATCTTGCCGTCGAGCATGACAGCACCGGTGCCGTCACCCATTGCGTCAATAACGCGCTGTGCTTGTAGTACATCAGACGGGCGAGGGCTAAACACGCGCTTAGCAATATCGATTTGTACGGGGTGAAGACTCCACGCGCCAACGCAACCTAGAAGATATGCATTGCGGAACTGATCTTCACACGCAACGGTGTCTTTGATGTCGCCGAATGGGCCGTAGAACGGAAGCACTCCGTTCATCACGCAGGCATCAACCATGCGAGCAAGTGTGTAGTGCCACAAATCTTGTTGGTACACGGTGCGTGCACCTTCGTAATTGTCGCCTTCAGGGTCTGCGCGCACGATGTAGTCGGGGTGGCCACCGCCAACACGCGTTGTTTTCATGCGACGGTTTGCTGCAAGATCTGCAGGTCCGAGCGAAATTCCCTGCATACGAGGAGACGCAGCACAAATTTCTTCAACGTTTGCAACTCCACGAGCTGTTTCGAGAATTGCGTGAAGCAGCAATGGTTTTTTCAAACCGGCACGTGCCTCAAGCTGTGCAAGCAAGCGGTCGACATAGTGAATGTCTTCAGGGCCTTCCACTTTTGGAATCATGATCACATCAAACTTGTCGCCAGCTTGTGTGACGATGTCAATGATGTCATCAAGGAACCACGGGGAGTCAAGGCTGTTAACGCGTGTCCACAATTGCGTGGTGCCGAAGTCGAGAGTGTTGGCAACCTTGATAAGTCCTGCACGTGCTGCTGCTTTGTCTGCCATTGGGATCGCATCTTCTAAGTTGCCGAGAATGATGTCGACGTTTGGAATCGTGTCAGGAAGCTTTGACACCATCTTTTCGTTGTGAGGCGGAAAGAAGTGAATGACACGACTGGGCTTGAAAGGAATTTCTTGGACAGGGGCAGGAGCTCCGGCGGCAAGGGGTTTGAAAAAGTCACGAGATGGGCGCACCCCTTAATCGTATGGGGGGACTGACTCCTGAGGAACATTTCCGAACCTGACAGGGATATATACGATTGAGAAATATAGATATACTGCAAAATATGACCAAACGCCTCGTTGAAATACCTGATGAGTTGCTCGTTGCTGCTCAGGCGGCCCTCGGTACGGCCACCATGAAAGACACCATCAATCAGGCCCTCATTAACTCGGTGTCTGAAGCTGAGTACGAACTAGATAAAGCCCTTCACTTCGCTTCAACATTCGACACCATTAGTCGCGACAACGCATGGCGCTGAAATATCTCATCGACACCAGCGTTCTTCATCGCTTGAAGAGTGACGAAGTGTTGACAAAAGTTCGTGCCTTAACTTTGAACGGAGAAATTGCACGCTGCTCGATCACCGATCTTGAGTACTTGTATTCGGCTCGAAACGAAGATGAATGGGAAGGTGCTTCACATCTATTGTCGCGCTTTTTCAACATTGAGGTTCAGTCTGAACATTTCACTCGCGCTCTACAAGTGCAACGAATTCTTGCGCAAAAGTCTCAACGCGGTCGGAAAATTCCAGATCTCATCATTGCTGCAGTTGCTGAACAATTAGATCTCACATTGCTGCACTACGACATTGATTTCGATCACATTGCAGAGATCACGGGCCAACGTTCTGAATGGATCATACCTGCAGGGCAAATCTCCTAGTGTCGTAGCCATGAGCCAACAGTACGACGCCATTCTTTTTGATGCAGGGGGAGTATTTCTGATCCCGGACCCAGCAGTACTGGCACCGACACTGGCCTATTACGGCGCTTCCACTCAACTCGATGTTTATGTTCGTGCCCACTACGGCGCAATGGCTGCGAAATCTCGCCAAGGTTCTGGTGAAGATGATTGGTCGCACTACAACACTGCATACGTGCAGTTGGTGGGAGTGCCAGAACACAATCGTGAAGAGGCCACGTACGTGTTGTCGCGTACGCGCCACGCCCACTTGTGGCGTGCACCTCTTGCTGGTTCTGCTGAAACGCTTCGTGGGCTCAATGCTGCAGGCGTTCCAATCGGAATTGTCAGTAACGCGAGTGGACAGATTGAAGAAATTCTTGGTCGCAGTGGTATCTGTCAAGTGGGCGATGGACCGTTAGCCAGTGTTCGTTGCATTGTCGATAGTCATGTTGTCGGAGTTTCTAAACCTGACCCACACATTTTTGACTTCGCGTTGCCATTCTTTAACGACATTGATCATTCGCGCATTGCCTATGTGGGCGACAGTGTGGTTATGGACGTCGGCGGGGCAACAGCAGCAGGATTAATCCCGATTCTTGTTGACCCGTACGACGATGCTGCAGACCTAGTGACGTGTCGCAGAATTACATCGCTCCTCGAGCTGTTGTAACTATTTTTTAGTGTCGCAAAGGTTTTTTGCAATTACTTTTAGGCACAGTGTTTCGTCAGCGCCTTCAAAGATTGATAACACTCGAGCATCGACATACAAACGGCTCACGCTGTATTCTTCTGCGTAGCCGTAACCGCCATGAATTTGGAGAGCTTCTCGAGTCACCCATTCGGCTGCGCGACATACATATGCCTTCACCATGCTGGCTTCCATGGCGCCTTCACCTATGCCCATAAGGCCTGCCACTGAGTAACAGAACTGACGTGATGCCTGAATCAGCACGGCCATGCGGCCCAATTTTACTTGTGTGAGTTCGTATTGCGAGATGGGCTGACCAAACACTGTGCGGTTATTTGCGTAATCAACTGCTGCTTCGTATGCGGCTTGCATCACGCCAACGGCGCGAGCAGCTGTTTGCAAACGACCATTTTCGAAGCCGGCCATCTGCAAGTAGAAACCCTTGCCAATGCCATCTTCTTCACCGATGAGGTTTGCGGCAGGGACCCACCAGTTCTCAATTGCGATTTCATAGCTGTGCATCCCGCGATAACCAATGGTGTCAATGGGGCTGCCTTCCATTTTTCCGCCGCCGTCTTGATTGAACGTGAAACCGTGTGAATTACCAAGTGGTTTTGGAACAATAAACAGAGACAACCCGCGGTGAGTCTTTGAACGGTCTGGGTCTGTACGTGCAAGAAGCATCAGCACGTTTGCACGCGCACCAAATGTGCACCATGTTTTTACGCCGTTAATGATCCAGCCAGCTTCACCGTTTGGTCCTTCTCCACGAACTGCGGTTGTCTTAAGGCTCGCAACATCGGATCCGTAGTCAGGTTCTGTTACTGCAACGGCTGACATCACTTCTGTGCTGGCAAGTTTTGGAAGCCACTCAAGTTTCTGTGCTTCTGTGCCGCCCTTAACAAGTGCGCGAGTAAGAATTTCGGGACGAGTAATTAAGGAACCACCGATACCAAGTGAGGCGCGAGACAATTCTTCAGTAGCGATGACAGATGCCATGTATTCGCTTTCTCCGCCTTCGCTGAAACCTTCGTACTCAACGGGAACACTGAGACCGAATGCACCGATTTCTGCAAGTCCAGAAATGATTTCTTCTGGTACATCACCGTTGTGACGGTGTACATGCTCGGCTTGAGGTGCGATGACCTTGTTTGCGTACGAACGAAACGTGTCTTGCACCATTTCAAAGTCACTGGCCAAATGGCGAGGGCCCTGAACTTCGGCAAGTGAAGCAAGGAAGCTTGGCGCGCGATATGTCTGTACGAAATCATGTGCAGAAGAAAAGAGTGAAGGATCTACGCCCCATGCTTGTTCGCGACCGATAAGACGAGACACGAAGTCATGCACCATGTCGGCAGTAAATGCGCACGTGATGTTTCCTTCTGTCGTGCCCTTTGCTCCGTATGGAAGAAGCGACTTTGCAGTTGCTACAGCTGCTGCTACGTGAGCAATGTCGTAGGCCAAAGTCTGATTCTTATCCGGGCCACCTAGTGCGACAAGCGATGCAATTGCGGTGTCAATCATCGCTGAGGCAGTGGAGATCACCGAGGTAGCTGTCTGGATATCGGGGGCAGTCGTAGTCATGGCAGTAAACGCTAGTGAATAATGCATGGGTTCAACGCACCCATGACGCCTCAGAAGGCCTTCACGCCTAGTCTTTGGATGTGGCATTTGACACTTTCCCCGCGCTCGACTGGCTCGATGGCGAACTTGACACATCGGTTGATGTGGAAACTCTTGATCGAGTCCTTGCGGAACTGGCTTCACAACCGCCACACCTGGCTACAACCTTGGCACTTGTCGTAGTTCATAACGGTCGAATTGTTCGTGAGTTTTATAGCCCTGAAACTGAAGTTTCCACCACATTGATTTCTTGGTCGATGGCAAAAAGTATTACGCAGGCATTAGTGGGCATGGCGGTTGGAGATGGACTCTTGTCGATTCACGACGATCATCTATTTCCTGAATGGGAACACGATGATCGAGCGAACATCACACTTGGCAATTTACTGAATATGACAAGCGGCCTCGAATGGGTTGAAGATTATGTTGACGACAAAGCGTCTGATGTGATTGAGATGTTGTTCGGTACCGAGAAATTTGTTGGCAATCATGCTGCGTATGCGGCATCAAAAAACTTGGAAGCAAAGCCAGGTTCAAAATATTTGTATTCATCGGGCACAACAAATCTTGTCACAAAAATTTTGTCTCGTGCCTTAGGTGAAAAACCTGGTTCGACTGATGTGATGTCAAAATTTATGCAAGAACGTTTGTTTGATCCGCTCGGTATGCGCTCGGCAGTTCCCCGATTTGATGACTCAGGCAATTTTGTTGGCTCATCGTTTGTGTATGCGACTGCACGTGATTTTGCACGATTCGGCTACCTGTACCTGAATGATGGAATGTGGAATGGTTCGCGTCTCTTGCCTGAGTGTTGGGTGGACTATTCACGCACGCCAATTGCACGTGACCCTGATAACAACCTTGATTACGGTGCACACGTGTGGATGTTTCCAAATGACCCAGGGTCAATTGCCGCTCTCGGATATGAAGGTCAGTTCACGTGGGCGTCACCTCGCCGCAATCTTGTTGTCGTGAGACTCGGAAAGACAAATGCCGAGTACGGGCCGCAGTTACGAAGTGAATTATCAAAGATTGTTCAGGCATTCCCTGCTCGGGCATCGGATTTCGGTAACGATGGTCACCATGGCTGAGGAAGTGCAGCGCCGATGGCGCATCAGTAGGGCTCTGCAATTCGTCGTGCTCGGCGCAATCGTGTATTTCTTTGTGTTGCCCCTTATCCCTGGATTTCGTGATGCGGTCGGCAAGTTAAAGAACGTAGATCCCAATTTGTTGTTCGTCGCATTGGGCTTGCAGGGTTTTTCGTTGCTGGCGTATTCCATGTTGACCAAAGCTGCGCTCGGAGATCACGGCGCAGGTATCAGTGTTCTGCGTTTGTTTCGCATTCAACTCAGTACGAAGGCACTCGGAAATATTGTTCCTGGTGGTAGCGCTGCAAGTACCGCACTTGGCTACCGACTCATCACAATGTGTGATGTGAAAGGTCCTGATGCGGCATTTGCATTGGCCACTGCTGGTGTTGGTTCGGCTGTGGTGTTGAACTTCATCTTGTGGATTGGATTAATTATTTCAATTCCCACACGAGGTGTAAACGCTGCGTACGGATCAGCTGCGATTGTGGGAATTTTGTTGATGGCATTTGCCGGATTCCTTATTTTTGGTCTTGTTGAAGGTCAAGGACGTTCAGAACGACTTGTGCGATCTCTCGCTCGACGGTTCAGGTTTGATGAAGACCATGCGGCATCGGTACTTGAACATTTGGGCAACAGAATTGAAGGACTGTTCACTGATCGCGCATTGATGCAGCGCGTGGTTGGGTGGGCAACATTGAACTGGGCGCTTGATGCGTTGTCGCTCTGGGTTTTTCTTCGTGCATTCGGTGGGACGCTTGGCTTTGATGCACTCATAGTCTCATTCGGTATTGCAAATGTTTTTTCTGTTATTCCAATCACTCCAGGTGGGCTGGGAATTATGGAGGGCATCTATATTCCAACACTTGTTGGGTTCGGACTTTCCCGACCTGTAGTAACTGTCGGTGTTCTGTCGTATCGAGTGGCGCAATATTGGTTACCAATTTTTGTGGGGTGGCTGACGTACTTGTCACTGCGTGTTGGTCCGTTTGCAATCGATAGAAAGCGTAAGTTGGGGCCGTTGCCTCGTGTTGCCACCGCGCAAGCTGAACGTGGGCTCACCACTGTTGATTGGGTGGAGAAATTTGCTCCACGTGACCGAACGGGGCAGTTTCCTCTACCTGTGTTTGACCCGTCAGATCTTGAATTCTCTGACGATGATACGGATGGCACGATAAAACCCAAGTAGCGTTTGGGGCATGACAACACATGAACGCCCCTTTGGTCGCTGCCTTGAAGATTTTGTTCCTGGTGACGTATTTCGTCATTGGCCAGGTAAGACCATTACCGAATATGACGATCATCTCTTTTGCATGATCACTATGAATCATCACCCACTGCATACCAATGACTGGTTTGCAAAAGAGAGCGTGCAAGGTCGCAATGTTGTTGTTGGCAATCTCGTCTATTCATTAGTACTGGGTATGAGCGTGCCCGATATCAGTGGTGCTGCTATTGCAAACCTTGAGGTAGAGACACTTCAACACAAGTTCCCAACCTTTCATGGCGACACCATTCATGCAGAAACTCGCGTTCTTGAAACCACGGAGAGCAAGTCAAAGAACGACCGCGGTACTGTGCTGGTAGAGACCAAGGGTTTCAATCAAGATGGCAAAGAAGTGTGTTACTTCCGTCGTCGTGTCATGGTGTGGAAGCGTGAATTTGCTCCGAGCCGTCGCCGTCCATATGACGGACAGGACGTGTGGGCCGACTAAGTCGCTACGACCGCATTGCGGCCGGACTGATTAGTTGGGGCAGCGGTTCGCTGCGTGACCTGCCGTGGCGACGCACAAACGACCCGTGGCGTGTCTTAGTGAGCGAAGTAATGCTGCAACAAACGTCTGTTGCGCGCGTCATGCCCAAGTACGAAGCGTTTCTTGACGTTTTTCCAACGCCTGGCGCATTAGCCGAAGCTCCGTTAGGTGATGCACTGCGATTGTGGTCTGGTCTCGGCTATCCACGACGTTGCCGCAATCTGCAAGCAGCTGCAGTAGTTCTTCATGAAGAGTTCAAGGGCAACATGCCAGAAACACTGGATGAACTACTTGCACTTCCGGGCATTGGTCAATACACAGCGCGCGCAGTTCTGGCATTTGCTCATCGCGTTGATGTAGCTGTTGTTGATGTCAATGTCTCGCGTGTGCTGTCGCGACTCGAAGGGACACCCATGAAAGCTCGCGCATTGCAGACCTTGGCCGATGAATTGGTTCCGCAAGGGCTCGGGTGGGAATGGAACCAAGTGATGATGGATTTTGGCGCACGACACTGCACTGTTCGGTCACCGCAATGCGACACGTGCCCTGTTCGTGCTCAGTGTCGATACAAAGGCGTGGGAGATGACCCTGCGCAGTTGTCTGCTGGAGTCAGTAAACCACAGGCCCGATTCGAAGGTTCTGATCGCCAAGCGCGCGGACGTGCAATGCGCGTACTTGGGTCTGGGGCAATGAAAGTTTCAGATGTAATTGAAGAGATGAGAGTTGATGAAGAACGTGCAGAGAAGCTACTTGCATCTCTAGTGAACGAAGGATTGCTCCGACGCACCGGCAACATAGTTACTTTGCCGTAATCCAATCAATAATGAGTTTGTTCACTTCAGCCGGCTTTTCTAATTGCATGAAGTGACCAGCACCTTCAACGATTTTCACTTCGGCCCAGGGTGACATTGCCCGTGCCAATTCTGCAACTTCAGTTCCGATGCATCCGTCATTTGCTCCGTGCAGATACAACGTGGGCTGCGTGAGCTCGCCGCCACCTGCAGCTTGAATCAGATCATATTTCTCACTGCGCGCACCTGTGCCGAGTGTTGCTCGGTAATAACCAAGTGCAGCTGACATATGTGCAGGGTCGCGCAAACATGCTTTGCAATTTTCAGAATCTATTGCACCGTCATACCCAGGTGACCAATCACGCCACAACATGTCGATGAATGCAAGATCGTTTGCTGGCACCACCATGTCAGAGAGTGGATGTTGGAAATAGAACATGTACCAACTGCGTTTTGTTTGTTCAAGGTTGGTTGCAAATGACATTCCCATTGCGGCACCTGGAGGCACTGCCATTCCAACAACTCGCTTCCAGCGTTGTGGCTCGCTGGCTGCTGCACCGTAGACACTGGGCGCACCCCAGTCGTGCCCAATCAGGACTGCGTCACCGTCACCGCCAAGGGCCTCGTGCAAAGCATTGGCATCGGCAGACAAGGCACCTGTTTGGTAGATGCCGTCAGGCGCAATTGACGTTGGTGCATAGCCGCGTGTGAACGGCGCTACCGCTCGGTAACCGGCAGCAGCAAGTTCGGGCATGAGGTGGCGCCAACTATGCGCTGAATCAGGGAAACCGTGAAGACATAGGGCTAATGGGCCGGTGCCGCACTCTAAGTAGGTGAAGTTGATGCCATTAGCAGTGACTGTGTGTGTGGTGATCTCATGGGTCATACCCGAACGGTAGTCGGGTGTGGTGCGACACGCGTCACCCTAAGAACTTGTGTACTTCACGAGCGAACATGCGTAGCGTTAGGGAAATGGGGTCAGAACAACTACGCGTCACGTTTCATGGCGTTCGTGGTTCGACGCCGTGTCATGGGCCCGCCACAGTGAAGTACGGCGGGAACACTGCCTGTGTCTCTGTGCAAGCAGAAGGACAACGTCCTCTTCTTCTTGATCTCGGAACTGGACTGCGTTATTTCGGTAAGCAGTTCGTTGAAAAAGATACGGCTCTTAACGCAGTTGCCCTAGTGACTCATCTTCATTGGGACCACATTCAAGGGCTTCCTTTTTTTGCACCTGTGTTGCAGCCAGATGCGCGGCTTGAAATGTTTGGACCCGCACAAGAAGATGGCACCAGTTTTATGGAGTCGGTGAAGAGCATTGTTCGTCCGCCAACTTTTCCTGTAGACATGGCCGGATTACACGGACGTTTTTCTTTTCATGATGTTGCTGACAGCGATTTTGTAATCGATGGATACACAATCAAGTCCCGCTTAGTGCCGCACATCGGGCCAACAGTTGGGTATCGCATTGAGTTCGGCGGTGTTTCCGTCGCCTATATCTCTGATCATCAGCAACCACTCGACGGGTCATTCTCCATCGCAGACGGTGTTCGTGAACTTGTCGAAGGTGTTGATCTTTTGATTCACGATTCCCAATACACCCCAGCCGAATTCGTTACAAAAGGTCATTGGGGTCACTGCACCACAGAATTCGCCGTCGGCGTCGCTATGTCGTGTCGCGCAAAGCGCGTAGCTCTCTTTCATCACGATCCAGAGCGCACGGACGATGAACTGGATGCCACCAAAGCCTGTTCAAATTCTGCAGGAGTTGAGGTTTTTGTTGCACGTGAAGGCGCAACAATCAACTTGTGACCTCTTGCGTCTAATCTGACACTATGTCTGCTTCTTTTGACTCTGCTCACTTTCGCGCCGTCCTTGGCCACGTGCCAACTTCTGTAGTCGTGATAACTGGCCTCAATGCACAAGGGGCTGCATTTGGAATCACCATTGGTTCATTTGCTTCAGTCTCGCTTGATCCGCCACTTGTTGGTTTTTTTCCTGGCGTCCGTTCCCAATCGTGGGCTGCTATTCGAGAATCTGGTCGATTCTGCGTGAACGTGCTCGGGTCGCATCAAGAAGATATGTGTTGGCGCTTTGCCAAAGAAGGTGACGACAAGTTTGCAGATGTTGAATGGGTCCCTTCGGCTGGCGGTAGTCCGGTGTTGCCTGGCTCGATTGCGTGGATTGATTGTAAGATTGACACCGAAACAGTGATGGGCGACCATACGTGCGTGGTGGGTCGTGTCACGTCACTTGACCATGCAGAAGATGTAGAAAACGCCATGGTGTTCTTTCGCGGCAAAGTGTCAAGCGTGAAGCACGGTGGATAGTAAAGAAATCACTGCCCGCGTCTGTGCTGCGGCTGTCGGTGCAACACTGGCGCTTGCGGGTGCGGGCAAAGTCACATCGTGGTCTCAATGGCGCGCAAATGCCCGTCAGCAACATCTGTGGACCATTGTGGCAATCTCGCTTCCCGTGCTTGAACTAGTTCTTGGTGCTGCACTACTTGTATTGAAACCTGCGGCCATCGTGTTGGGTCTGGCCACGTTGTTGCTGGTGGTGTTCACCTCGTTTCTCGCTTTGCAAGTGACAACCAAATCGCAGGTGCCATGCGCGTGCTTTGGTGCTCACGTCAATAGACCGCCGTCATGGCGTGATGTTGCACGTAATTTTGGACTTATTGCTTTGATGTTTGCTGCCGCAGCGTTTAGCTGAGAATTTATTGCACACAATTGATGGCGAATGACAACGTTTGCGCTTCATCGCGCCATTGGTCATAACGACCAGAAGGTCCGCCGTGTCCTGCCCCCATGTCGCATTTGAACACCACAGTTGTGCCAGGTGATTCATGTCGCATGCGGGCAACCCACTTGGCTGGTTCGTGATAACTAACGCGAGGGTCGTTCAGTCCCGCTGTGACATAGAGCTGCGGATACGTCACTGTCGTGGTGTTGTCATATGGGGAATAGTTCGAGATGTATGAGGCGAACGGCTCTGAACGCGGATCGCCCCATTCTTCCCACTCGGTCACGGTCAAAGGCAGTGATGGATCACTCATTGTGCTCACCACATCCACAAACGGAACTTCAGCAATAGCGCCAGCGAAGCGAGTTGGTGCCATGGTGATGCACGCTCCGACCGTTAGGCCACCAGCGCTTGCGCCACGAATGACAATTTTGTTTCCGTCACAGATTCTTTGCTCACTGAGATGTGTTGCGATTGCAATGGTGTCGATAAAGGTATTGCGTTTATGCAACAAGCGGCCTTGCAGGTACCAATCACGTCCCATTTCGCCGCCTCCGCGAGGGTGTGCAAGCGCCCAGATCCAGCCACGATCAAGCAAGGAAAGTCGTGCAACTGAGAACCATGGTGCAACAGAAATTTCGTACGCTCCGTAGACATAGAGCATCGCTGGTGCAGTGCCATCGAGTGGCGTGTCACGATGACGCACAATGTCGACAGGCACTCGGGTGCCATCTTCAGAATTTGCCCATACACGTTGTGAAACATACTGAGATAAATCACATGCATTGACGTGAACTTGTTTGAGCGTTGATACTTCGCCAGTACTGATTGAGTACCACGCGGTTACATGCGGAACTGTGAGTGATTGATACGACAGACGGATGCCATCTGTATCAAAATCCGGGTTGGTATCGAGTTCTACTTCGTGAGGTTCGTCAAGAATTGAAATGTGTGTGAGGTTGCCGTCGCGACTGACAATAGAAATTATTTGCTGACCATTTACCCATCGCTGCATCACAGCAAATGAAGAAAAACACTCAAACTGGGTAATACGTTCACCAGTCACATGAGGAAGAAATGGTCTCCACTCTGAAGGGGCAGCAGTGGAGGCTGTCATTACTTGAAAATCGATCGCATCGAGGTTTGTTGTAATGGCGAAGTCACTACCCCAATGGTCAATGGTGTACTCAATGTCGTCTCGGCGCGGGGCAACGCAGGTGAACGTTGCAGTCGGGGTTGATGCATCAAGAATCCATGACTCACTTGAGGTCTTGCTGGAGGACTCGATCATGATCCATTGACCTGAACGACTTGCTGCCACGCCAACAAAGAAACGCTCATCTGTGTCTTCGTACACCATGACATCATTAGAAATCGGTGTGCCTATTTGATGTCGCCATACCTGCCATGGGCGCATCTGTTCATCAGGTTTTACATAAAAGAGCCAATCATCATTGGTGCTCCACGCTATGCCTCCGAATGCAGTGTCCGAAATGACATCTTCTGAATCAGTGTTGGTTTCGGTATTTCGGATGCGCAATGTGTAGTACTCGCCTCCGTCAATATCGCTTGACCACGCGAGAAGGCGAGTGTTGTTTGAGACTTCGAAGCCTCCCAATGAGAAATAGTCATGGCCGTCTGCCTCGACGTTCTCGTCGATCAAAACATTCTCTGTGGCGGTTGTTGCTGTCCGGCCTCGTGAATGAATGGCATATGGCTTCCCGGTCTCAGTCCGCGACGTGTACCACCAACCTGCATGGCTAACTGGGTGAGATGCATCGTCTTCTTGAATGCGCGACTTAATAGTTGAAAATATTTCTGTGGTGTCGGTTGAAAGGTCAGCAAACCATTGGCGAGAAAAATCATTCTCGCTGTTGAGGTAATGCAATGTCTCGGCGTCTTCTTTTTGCAACAGCCACGCATATGGGTCTTGCACATCACCCGCCGGCCTCGCCCACGTGTGCGGTCGACGTGGGGCAATGGGTGCGTTCAATGTCATAAAGTGCAGGATAAGGGCAAGCAGACGGTACCGTTTTGTTATGCGCGTGTGGATTGACCAGGACCTGTGTACAGGTGATGGTTTGTGTGTGGATCATTGTCCTGATGTGTTTGTGCAGCTTGAAGATGGCATCGCATATGTCGCAGAACGTGGCGAACCTCTCAACGATCCCGGTGGTGCCGGTTCGCTTGCTGATGTTGCTGTGCGTGATTACGCAGCAGTCGTGCAAGCTGCAGATGTGTGTCCCGGTGAATGCATCTTCGTTGAGATAGACGAGTGATTTATTTCGTAGTGAATTGTTCTCACCACAAAAACTGAATGGAACGTTGAGTTAATTTCATAGAGCAACGCAATGTGTTCGTTATGAAACGCATTTAGGTGACGCATGCTTGCCCTAAGGTGAACAAAATGTCGCCACGCAAAAACTTCTCGCATCTCGATCATCGTCTCGCAGATGCGTTGGAAGTGATGGGTGAATGGTGGACTCCACTGATCATCATGGCAGTGAGTACTGGCTCTTTTCGTTTTGAAGCAATTCAGAATTCACTTGGCATTGCCCGCAATATTCTGACTGACCGTCTGACTACTCTTGTCGCTGGTGGTGTTTTGGAAAAACGTCTGTACACAGAAAAACCTCAACGATTTGAATATCACCTCACCGCCAAAGGTCTTGAACTGGTTCCTATTCTTGAGGACCTCGAGCGCTGGGGTACGCGTCACCGCTAATTGACAGTGGTTTCATAGCTACCAGAATCCCCCGAGTACAGTTCGCGCTAGGTACTTATGAAAATGTCTAACAATGTGTCTCGACGTTTGCAGCGTTCTCTGATTGTTTTTCCGGCACTCGCGCTTGCAGTCTCGGTTGGTTGTGTTAGTTCGTCCGGAGCCACGTCATCTCCCGATGCAAAGAAAACAACGACAACCGTAAAGAAAAAACCGGTCACTGTTACCTCGGTAAAAATAAATCCACCGAAGACAACAATTGCAAAGGGCTCTGTAGTTACTAACCCAACTGCACTGTCAGTTCTTGCCACAATCACTGTGCAGAACGAATATAAGAGTGGTTATTCCCGTTCATTGTTCAAACATTGGGTTGATGCGAACGGTAACGGATGCGATACACGTGAAGAAGTTCTCATTGCGGAATCAGTGAGCAAAGCTCAAGTCGATGCGTACGGTTGCAAAGTTGTTGAAGGTGACTGGTTGTCTCCCTACGACAATGTCACCCACACCAATCCGAGTGAGCTTGATATTGATCACATGGTGCCTTTAAAAGAAGCGTGGGATTCAGGTGCATGGAACTGGACAGCAGCGCAACGCCAGACGTATGCCAATGACTTATCTGATCCTCGCCCTCTCATTGCAGTGACTGCGGGACAAAACAGATCAAAGTCGGATAAGGATCCGGCGAATTGGATTCCGCCACAGAGGTCCTACCAATGCACGTACCTTGCCGAGTGGGTTGCTATTAAGGCGCATTGGAATCTTTCAATGGACCAAAGTGAATTTGGACGCATCAAGAATTTGCTGAATGACTCGTGTGCAACGACCACCATTGCGCCATGGGGAACAGCGGGGTCCTCAGTCGCCATGCCGACAACAGTCACCCTTCCCTCTTCTGGGGCTTCATCCTCAGTCACCCTCGCCCTCACCACTGCGACCGTCGCAGGAGGCATGGGACGTGAAGTGTCGCCCGTTCGATGCAAAAAAGCCGAGTTCGGCCAGACTGGGCAATACAAGGGCGCTGCGTATGTCTGCTCAGACCATCGCAAAGACGGCACTGCCTACTCGGCGGGCTACTACATGTGGCGACCAGCATAAAACTGCTGTGTGGCGCTGAGGCCCTTGCCCGATAGCCTTGACTCCTATGTCGAAGAAGACCAAAAAGCGTAAGGCGCGCATGCGCCGCTCCAAGGCCAACCACGGCAAGCGTCCAAACATGGGTCGCGGCTAAGCCGACACCCATATGAGCCGCCTCGTTGCACTGCACGCAGGAGGCTCTCGTGAACCCTGGCAGAAGCTGGGGCTTTCATTTACTGGTAACTCTTGTCTGTTGGCTGATGTTGACCTGACGGTCACTGGCCTTTCTCTGGGTCTTCATTCCTGGACTATTGATGTCGGCATTGATGATGTCTGTGAGATCGATGGCATCCCCACCACTCTTGTCTCATCGTCGCCTGAACGGTCTGTCACCTCTCCGATCGGTACTCACACCATCACTGGTCTTGATCACGTCGTGGTGAACACCGACAACCTAGATCGAACATGTGCAGCCATCGAGGCAGTTCTTGGTCTTGATGTACGACGTGAACGCGAAGTCGGAAACGGGGTCGTGCAGCGATTCCACAAACTTGATAACACCATTATTGAAGTTGTCAGCGGGCCTCACATCACCACCGTTGGTGCATCGTTGTGGGGCATGGTCGCCAGTATTGATGACTTGTTTGAATACTGCGAATCATTGGATGTCGATATTGCTTCACCACCGAAACGTGCGACACAGCCGGGTCGTTACATTTCAACTGTGCGCGGAGCAACAGGGCTTGGTGTTCCGTTTGCCATGATGACGCCTCACGTGCCCGGCATGGCAACTCGCTGAGTTAGTCAGACTCGTCGTCTTCGCCAGCAAGTTGTCGTAAGTACTGCGCGCCAACGTCACACGAATCATTTGCCGGACACCACCTGCATTGAAACCCGGGACGAACATCTGGTTCGCGGGTTTTCAATACAAGATCTGCAATTAACAATGTGCCGTGGGCTGTTCGTCGAACGGCGGATTGCAATAAACCCTCGGTGACATCTTCATCGTCGAGACGAGCAGAGTCGAGCGAGTACGACGCAAGCCGACGTGGCGCTTGGCGGCTGCGCAACGTTTCGATAAGTGCGTAGAAGCGCAAATCATCACGGTGCGTAGGTGTGAGTCGTCCGGTTTTTAGGTCGATGATGACTTTGCGTCCTGGCCCGCCCAGTACCAAGTCCATGCGAGACGTAAACAGCACTGCGCCACCGAATAATGAATACGACGCGGAGTATTCCACCATGGGGCGCCATTGGGGTTTGACCGGCGGGAAGCATTCAAGAAAATTTGACACAGCGCCGACAACCGCACCGCGCAATTCGGCAAGTTCATGTGCAGGCAACGAGATAATGAAATCAGATGCACTTTCGCGTGGGTTTTCCGCGACGCTTGTAATGGCTGCATCAACAATTTCAGAAGGAATTATTGGACCGCGCCAGTTCAACAACAGTTCAATGCCTTTGTGCGCGATGGTGCCGCGCACGGTATTGATGTTCCACGCGAATTGCGCTTGCCGATTAAGCACGTGGTATTTCTCACAACCGTGAACAGTTGCGATGTGATGTTTGTTGACACGTAATGGATTTTCTGGCGTGAATAAATCTTTGATGGGCGCAAGTGCCTCTACAAGTTGTTCTTCAATTGATTCAACAACGTCAATAGACAACGGTTCCCAATCAGCAGGAACGCCAAGTGCCGAAATGACGGTCTGTTGCAACGGGTTAAGTTCTGTATCCACGACGCAGTAACGATAGGTCGCGGGAGTGTCGCAGTCGGGGAGAGCGTGCCACACCCCTTTGGCAAGATGTCTCCATGAGTCCATCGGCCACCACAAAGTTCACGGCAGCAGCCAGGGTGCTAGCCCAACGTGCAGCCGAACTTGATCTGGTAGTGCCGGGGTTTCGCAGCCCTCCTCGCATTGTGGGTGTCAATCGCAGCATCAGGCGCTCGCGCGATAGTGAAGGTGGTGTCGTCGCTGTGCGCTTGTCTGACAGGCCATTTACGGCAGCTGTTGGCGACATGATCGAAGGTGTCATCTTTATCAACCGACTTGAACCCCCTGAAGCTGACAGAGCCCGCACCCAGTTATGGCGCACCATGTTGCAGTTCACGGTAGAAATTTCAAACGAAGTGTCGAATTCTCCTCATGTCGTACGCCACGACCACGCCACAACGCGCGTAGCCTAAATACGTTCTTGCCCGGATGGCGGAACAGGCAGACGCAGGGGGCTTAAACCCCCCGGAGGGCAACCTCTTGCGGGTTCGATTCCCGCTCCGGGCACCATAAGAAACGGGAGTTTCCAGAGCGTTGTCGTGCACTTGTGTAATAGCCTTACCCAGTGAATAGAGATATCTGTGAGTTGTCTCAATCGTGGATGAATAGTCTAATGGTTCGTCGCAAACATGCGTGACTTGTTACCAGTTGACAAAGAAATAGTGCATCGATTTATTCGACAACCAGTCACAGTTATCTCCGTGGTTTTGGTGGTCATCCTCAGTGCGGGTGTCCATATTCGTGCACTTCACGACGTTGTTATCCATGTAGCTGGCACGGTGCAAGCAGGATCGCTGAACGAAGTTCTCATTCGCACACCATTTTCTTCGTTCTTTCCTGACGAACACCTTCTCGCCATCGGCGCAGTCCTTCAAGTACTTTTTTTTGTCGGAATCGCCGAAGCAGTTCTCGGTTGGCGCCGAGTCGTTGTGATTGGGCTGGGCACACAATATGCCATCAATATTTTCATGCACACTTCTATGCACGGTCATATGGCTCAAGTTTTTGGAATTGTAAGACACGACTTCACCGCGATTGATAGCGGTCCATCTGCGATCGTCATTGCACTGATGCTTGCGACGGTAATCGAAATGCGTTACCGCTTTCTTGCTGTATTGGTGAGTTCTATCATGCTGACCGCGATGGTTATTAGTCCTCGTTTATCGGGTGTAGAGCACTCTTTAGCTCTCATGCTCGGACTCGTCCTTTGGTGGCTCACGCATGACTTATATCGGCGCAGTCAATTTGTGACAAATCCTCCGCAGCGCTCGGCAACGCGTGTCCTTCTTCGACGTCGACTCATTCGCCGACTTATTTCTGGCCTTGTTGTGTTAGTTGGCTTTTCGGTCGCGATTGTAACTGTTGTCTTTCCTCACAGTCATCAAGTTGAACGGTATGTGGGCTGGTCACTAGGTTGGCGACATGCAGCAGTAGGTGTTGCCGCTGCGGCCGGAGTTGGACTCATCATCATGGGTACTGGTCTTGCGCGCGGATTACGACGTGCATGGGCAGCAACAGTGATTCTCCTTGCCTGTATTGGACTCACTCACACAACGAGATCGTCAAGTCCTGAATTGACCGCCTATGCGTTACTTGCTCTCACGTTGGTTCTGAGCGCCGGAGGAAGTTTTGGAGCTCGATCAATTGTGGTTCCTCTCCGCATTGCATTAGCCAGGCTTGTCACCAACTTGCTTGCGCTTTTTGTTACTGCGTTTGTTGCTGCAGAAGCCATTTTTCACCTCACACATCAACACATCTCCACGTCAGGCACCACTGATTTTGTTTTTGATGCTCTATTTGGGTGGCCAAATACCGGGTCACACGCTCGAACAAATGGTTTCTTTCACGCAGCACTATTTGGCTCGGCGACAATGGTGGGGTTGTGGGCCTTAAGTTCCATCCTCAAGCCATCGCTTGGTGTTCTGGTCGTCAGTCGTCAACGCCGCACTGAGGAGACTCGGGCTAAACATATTTTGATGGAGTCAGGCTCAGGCACGCTTGATTATTTTGCATTGCGCGATGACAAGTTGTGGTTCTTTTGGCAGGACACGCTTATTGCATACACAGTTCGCTTTGGTGTATGTGTGGTGTCGCCTGATCCGGTTGGCCCACATTCGCAAACACAAGAGGCCTGGCATCACTTCAGAAAGTTCGTTGACACGCAGGGCTGGATTATCTGCATTCTCGGAGCGAATACTCAATGGAAGGACTTTTATCTATCCCAGGGCATGTCATCTATTTACGCGGGTGACGAAGGAATCGTAGAGTCAACTAAATTCACGGTGGCTGGTCGCTCAAACAAAGGAATTCGCCAGGCTGCCACCAGAGTTGAGCGTTATGGATACACAGTTCAGTTTGTTGACCCTCTGCGCATCTCGCCAGAATTGAAAGAGGGCGTTCTTGATTTGCTCTCCACAAGTCGTCGCGGTGGTGTGGAACGGGGATTCTCAATGACATTGGGGCGTATTTTTGATCCACGAGACACTGGAATGTTGATGGCTGTGTGTTGCAATGATGCTGGCAAACCGGTGGCGTTCTGTCAGTACGCGCCGTGCCGAGAGATTGATGGGTGGTCGCTTGACCTGATGCGTCGAGACATGGGAGAGCACCCAAATGGTCTTCTTGATTTCATCATCGTGAAGACTATTAATTATGTTCGCACCACAAGTGGAGGTGGGCTTGGCCTGAACTTTGCCACCATGCGGGGAGTGCTGGCGACTGAGCGAGGTAATGGACCAATTCAGCGATTCCAACGTGTCGTGCTGCGACGTTTGTCTGACGATATGCAAATCGAGTCGCTCTGGAAATTCAACGAAAAATTCAATCCGCGTTGGCTGGAACGATTCGTCGTGCTCGATGGGTGGGAAAATATTTTCTACGTCGGTCTTGCGATAGCCAGTGCAGAAAGTTTGTGGGAACTTCCAGTAATTGGTCGATGGCTCTCACCAAAAACTTCGCGCGTTATTGATGCACAAGAAACTCCCACGCATCGATAACGCACAGGATTTTCTTAGGCGACGGTTGCTGTCTGCCATGCACTCCAAGATGACTTTGGAGAAGTTGAACGAACTCGGAACTTGATGGTCTTGCCGGCTGAGCCTTTGAGTTTCAACGAAGTGGTAGTCATCTTGTGATATTTGGTAACACCCTTATAGACATCTTCAATCTCAAACGACTTTGCGGTTGATCCACTCACGGTGAATGTGATGACTCCACCCATCGATGATTCGGTGACTACTGGTACTACCGAGGTGGACTTTGTTGTCGTATTGGTCATAGGAGCAATGGTTGTTTTTGGCACGGTGGTCCCGGGTGCAATGGTGGTGGTCGGTGAAGCGCTAGGCATTGACTTGGCACCTACTTGGGAGATTCCAAGTACGGAGGTTACGAGGACTAATCCAACTGAGGTAATGATTTTTTTCACTGTGGTCTTTCTACAAACTCCGTTGTTTGACGAAGATCATGGTTTTATCCTTAACACAAAAAATTCAACTGTTGTTGTCATGTCCGAGGACTCTCATGACAACAACTTTTCATTGTGAATTGATGCCAACATGATGATATTTGTCTGCAACCCTTATGAAATATGGCTGGTAACCCCCGTACAATAACGGGCGACCTGGTTCTCGTTGTTGCAATCTTGCTCGTAGCACCAGTTCTTCGGAGGCACAATGCGTATTGAACGAATCAGAGTGGTGCGTGTTCC
>JBAXVL010000070.1:0-2537 GCA_037129095.1 Actinomycetota bacterium
ATAAGCAGCAATACGGTATCGGTGCTGAACAACAATGGCGATGGTACCTTGTCTGCCAAAGTGGACTACGCGACGGGATCTGCTCCTTATTCAGTCACAAGTGCGGACGTGAACGGCGATGGCAAACTTGACCTGATTGTTGCTAATCGAGACAGCAATACGGTATCGGTGCTGAAAAACAATGGCGATGGCACCTTTGCCTCGAAAGTGGACTACGCTGCGGGATCTACTCCAGATTCAGTGACGAGTGCAGACGTGAACGGCGATGGCAGGCTTGACTTGATTGTTGCCAATTGGAACAGCAATACGGTATCGGTGCTGAACAACAATGGTGATGGATCCTTTGCCGCCAAAGTGGACTACGCGACAGGGTCTTATCCAGCTTCAGTCACCAGTGCGGACGTGACCGGAGACAGCAAGCTTGACCTGATTGTCGTTAATAGCTACAGTGATATGGTATCGGTGCTGAACAACAATGGCGATGGTACCTTTGCAGCCAAAGTGGACTACGCGACAGGGTCTCATCCAGAATCAGTGACGAGTGCGGACGTGAACGGCGACGGCAGGCTTGACCTGATTGTTGCTAATCGTGACAGCAATACGGTATCGGCACTGAAAAACAATGGCGATGGCACCTTTGCCACAAAAGTCGACTACGCGACGGGCTCTATGCCACGTTCAGTCACAAGTGCAGACGTGAACGGCGACGGCAAACTTGACCTGATTGTTGCGAATGTTGGCAGCGATACGGTATCAGTGCTGCTGAACACGTCGACAGACTTCACTGGTTACCCGACCACCACGGCAACGATAACGATCAACGGCACGAACGATGCACCGGTTGTGGCCGCAACAGATGTTACCGGCGCAGTGACCGATCTGCTCACCCCGATTGGCAACCTGACCGACAGCGGCACGATACACTTTACAGATGTTGACCTTGCCGATAGTCACAGTATCAGCAGCGTTACGCCATCGGCAGGAGCACTGGGAACGCTGACATCAACAATCACAACAGACACAACAGGCACAGGGCTTGGCGGCGATGTCACCTGGAACTACAGTGTTGCCGCTTCTGCGGTTGAATACCTTGCAAAGGGTGAGCACAAGGTCGAGAGCTTCATGTTCAGCCTTCTTGGTGGTTATGGCGGTAGCGTGGAGCGCACGGTTGATGTTGCCATTTCGGGCACAAGCGATGTGCCGTCAGTTGATTTGACGGGGTCGGTAACGTTCTGGAAAACCGGCGCACCCATTGCCGGTGTTACAAGCATTCTCACCACGGCACCTCCGAACACAACCGAACAAAGTGTGGAATTCAGAATCATACAGATAGCTGCAGATGGCACTCGAACCATCGAAATATGGGAAACCTCAGCAAAAACGGACATCAACAGTCTGCAACTGGAACTTGCCTTGCAGACAGGCTCAATTGCTACGTGGCAGAATGCTGCCGACTTGCCAGCGGGATGGAACTCTGTTGCCAATACCGGGCTTGCCGGTCAGTTCATTCTTGGTGGCATTGGTACCAACGCCTTGTCATCAGGTACGGTAAAGCTTGGCACGTTGACGCTCACGGCATCTGCTAATCCTCAAAACTTTGAGCTTGAGTTGAGCAAGGGTGACCTGGGTAAAGATGCTATTTCCTCCTATGGTATTGCATCAGACTTCATGACAACCGCTCTTGATGGCCTATACCAGCATCTTGATATGGCAGATGGCAGCTATGCCCTGACCAGCGCCAGGGTGTCGGGCACCGCCGAAAGCAACGCGATCAAGGCAGATGACGCTCTTGCTGCGCTGAAGATTGCCGTAGCTATGAACCCCAATTCGGATGGCAGTGAGATATCGCCATACCAGTATCTGGCAGCGGATGTCAACAAGGATGGCCAGGTAAAGGCCACAGATGCACTCAATATCCTGAAGATGGCAGTCAAGCTCAACACTGCGCCTGAAAAGGAGTGGCTCTTTGTGCCGGAGAGTGTGGGCAGCGAGGCAATGTCGCGCACTCATGTTGTCTGGCCGGATAATCCGACACCGGTCACACTGGATGTGGATCACGATTTGCACTTGATCGGGATTGTGATGGGCGATGTGAATGGGAGCTGGGTGGCATGAATCAATGCAGGATTTTCGATTCGACAAGCAAGACGATCTTGTTGTTTTGTTCTGATCTTGTATATTAATAGCGTAATACTGGCGCTGCCAGATGATGAATTCAGCGCCAGTCAGCAACACAAAGGTCATCAGCTATCAGGGTGATCGGGGTTTATGGTTTTATGATTAACAGCAAACGCTCAACGTCACTTATGTTTACCAGCTTATGAGCAATACAAGAAAATTGATCACCTTCGACTGGGCCATAAAACGGCTGCTGCGGAGCAAAGCCAACTTCGGGATTCTGGAAGGCTTTTTAACTGAACTGCTCAAAGAGGAGATCGTCATCCTGGATCTTCTTGAAAGTGAGAGCAACAAAGATGATAAAGTCGACAAATTTAATCGGGTTGATCTCAGGGTACGCAACCAGAAACAAGAGATCA
>JBAXVL010000071.1:0-2532 GCA_037129095.1 Actinomycetota bacterium
TACTCGGCAATCGATGTGGTGTTAGCGCCGAATGGTGGACGTGCGTTGGTTCCAGCAGGTATTGCTATTTCCATTCCGCTCGGATACGCAGGTTTTGTTCTGCCCCGCAGCGGCCTTGCTTTGAATCACGGGATCAGTCTTGTGAATACTCCAGGTCTTATTGATTCGCACTATCGCGGTGAAATCAAAGTGGTGATGGTGAACACTGATCAGACTCGCCCGTATCACGTGTCACGTGGCGACCGTGTAGCTCAGCTAGTGATTCAACGTGTTGAAGAAGTGACATGGACGGAAGTCGACACTCTTGATGACAACGACCGCGGCGGCGGTTTTGGCCATTCGGGCCGATAGTTAACTCTTAGGTAAACGAATTGAAAGAGCGCCACTTTCGGTAAGTGCTGCAACTTCTTCTGCACTAACACCTAAGAGACGCTGCAACACTTCTGCGTTGTCTTCACCGCGGAACTTCGGAATGCCTTGCGTTGACACATCAGCGCCTGAAAATTGCCACGGGGCATTCGGAATTCGGAAAGTGCCACCCGAGCGATCATCAATTGAAATGATTGCGTTGCGGTCGTGTGCCCAATCAGTGTCTGCAAGGTCTGTCATCTTGCGTAACACGCCCATTGCAAGACCAGCATCTGCAAACGTGTCTTCAATTTCGTCTGCGGTTTGGACTGTGAGTGCCCAATCGCGGACAACTTGTTGAAGTTCTGCAAGATTTGTAAGGCGTTTCGCAACAGTGTCGAATCGAGGGTCGGTCAACATGTCGGAGCGCTTCATTGCTTTTGCAAACAAATCAAAAGTTCCACGTTCCGCCGGATGCCCACTAACAACAACCAATGTTCCGTTACCAGTTGTGAGAATTGGGTAATCACCTGGTTGGAATGAACGAATGAGGTCAGTCGGAACATCATCTTCGAACAGTTCGTTCTGCGTGTGTTCGTTGACGTACAACATTGTTTGCGCCATTGACACATCAATGTGTTGACCAACACCTGAATGTTCGCGTTGAAAGAGCGCTGCGAGAATTCCGGCGGCTGTTTCCATGCCGGTGTACACATCGGCGTGGCTATGTGGGTCGTTTGACAATTCACCACTGCGTGCATCAGCTTGAATGCCAGTGAGCCCGGTCTCTGCGTTAATCACAGTTGCATACGCACGACGATGCGCCCATGGGCCCGTTGTGCCATAGCCAGTAATAGAGGCGTAAATAAGTCGTGGATTGATTTCTGACAACGTGTCGTACCCAAGCCCGAGAGAATCCATAACGCCCCCGCGATAATTCTCAATCAGTACATCACTCTCGGCGACGAGGCCCTTTACGAGTTCAATTGCTTCAGGTTTCTTTAAGTTCATTGACATGTTGAGCTTGCCAATGTTCTGCTGCGCAAAGTAGGTGGACATCGAACCAACGCGCGGAAATGCAAAACGCGTGAGGTCGCCCTCTGGCGGTTCGATCTTGATGACTTCTGCACCTAGGTCGGCCAACATACGCGCACAATGAGGGCCGGACAACACGCGCGTGAAATCTAGAACTCGTATGCCGTCAAGTGGACGTGCACCAGGGGTTTGTGATGTGAGGTGCGCCTTCATGATGTCCTTGACCGTATCTAACACCTACAGTGAACAACATGGTCGACGATTTTGCCCGTGAAGTAGAAGCCTTTTTTGAGACTCTTCCTGCAGTCATGGCTGCTGCAGGAACACGCGAAATGGACAAGGTGCGTGCGTTGCGCGGGGCAATGGCAAAGGCCCGACTTGTCGGCTTCGGAATTCCTGAAGAATATGGTGGCCGCACAGATGTGGAAAACGGTGAACGGCGTTTTCAAGCACTATCTGATGGCCGTATGCCGCGAGAAGCAGACAGGTTGGGCATTGGTCTCAACATGGCCGTGCCGATCATCATGCAATATGGAACGGAGGAACAAAAGAAACGATTCATTGCTACAACGTTGAGCGCGCAAGAAGTGTGGTGCCAGTTGTATTCAGAGCCAGAGGCCGGAAGTGATTTAGCAAGTTTGCGAACCACTGCAGTTCTTGACGGTGATGAGTGGGTAGTGAACGGGCAAAAGGTGTGGACATCTGGCGCAATGAATTCCGAGATGGGCGTATTGTTGGCGCGCACGGGTGATGCCCCGCGTAATCGCGGAATTTCAATGTTGTTGATTCCAATGAAGCAGCCGGGTGTTGAAGTTCGGCCACTACGTCAGATGACGGGGGCTGCTGAATTCAATGAAGTGTTCTTTACCAATGCGCGAGTGCCGCGTGATTGGGTGGTTGGTGAAGTGAATGATGGGTGGCGTGCAGCCACGGGTCTTCTTGCTCACGAGCGCAGTTCATTGGGCAATGTGGGCGCAGATGACAAACGCGAAGCAAGCGGCCATGCGGCAGTGCCGTTTCATTACCTGCGCGCACTCGCTGAGCGTACCGGGTACAACACAGACCCAATAATGCGTCAGGACTTAGCTCGTGCGTATACGGGTGAAAAACTCATGGGTTGGGTAGCGCAGCGAAAAGTGTTTCCCAGCG
>JBAXVL010000072.1:0-2334 GCA_037129095.1 Actinomycetota bacterium
ATGACGACGTAGGCACATCACCACATTCACGCTTCACGGGTGTAGCTAATTTTACAACCCATCCGTTTCGCAAAATTCCTTCGTCGCCGTTTGCTTGCATGTCTACTAAACCGGGCAACGTTAGGAACTCTCGACCTGCTGTCGCATCAGCTGGTACTAGCGCGAACCACACGACTGCGTCTCCCAACATGTCAGCGAGCAACACGCATGCATTTGGTTTCACAAAATCTGTACATGCTGGTGAAGAGTTATATCGATCAACCAATGTTCCGTCAAGGACTGTGATCGTTCGTAAATCATCTAGCGACAGACGTAGTGCACCACCATGTGTTGCCCCGCCATCTTCTGACCACGTGGAATCTGAATTGATTGAGTTCACACTTGCAACCAAGTCAATCCTACGAAGGGTTTGCGTTACAGAAATTTTTGAAGGAGTACTGCGATTATTCGCAATTACAATTGCTAACAAGCAAATTGCCAGTGCACCAACAAGAATTCGCCGACTCAATTCATGAGGCCTTTCAACGCCTGTGATACTCGAACGGCCAATTGGTCTAACACCGAATCAGTATGCGAAAGCCCAACAAAAACGGCTTCATAAGCACCTGGGGCTAAAGCAACGCCGCCACTCAACAATGCGTGGAACACTTTGGCGTACAACGCTTCATCTGTCGTTTGTGCTTCTGCAAAATTGGTCGGGGTTTTCCCACCAAGTTCATTTCCAAAATACATTCCGATCAATGTTCCGACCACTGGAAACTGAGCTGGTATTCCGGTAGATGCACATGCATCGCGCAACAGTGCCGACGTAAATCGTGCACGCGCTGACAATTCCATATACACATCATCAGATAATTCATTGAGTGCAGCAAGACCTGCGGCAGTGGCAAGAGGATTTCCAGCAAGAGTTCCTGAATGAAAAACAGAACCAAGTGGTGTGAGATTTTCCATGATGTCACGACGACCGCCGACTGCACCAATTGGTAATCCGCCACCAATAACTTTTCCGAAACATGTGAGATCTGGTTTCACATCGTATTTAGCTTGGGCACCACCAGAACCGAGACGGAAACCTGTGATGACTTCATCAAACACCAACAAAGCGCCGACACGATCGCACTCTGCACGAAGTCCTTCAAGAAATCCAGGAGCGGGTGCTACTAATCCCATGTTGGCTGCAACAGGTTCTACAAACACTGCCGCTACATCATCATCAAGTTTTGGCACCACGTTGTACGGAACAACCCATGTGTTCGCTACTGCTTCTTCAGGTACTCCTGCAGTACCTGGCAAACCAAGTGTTGCTAATCCACTTCCGCCTGCTGCCAACAATGCGTCAGTAGCTCCGTGAAAGTTTCCGTGAAAAGTAACTATGCGTTTGCGTCCCGTCGCTCCGCGCGCTAAACGTACTGCAGTGCTCGTTGCTTCTGTTCCACTGTTCATGAAACGCACGCGCTCGCATGAAGGAACACGTTCAGAAATTGCTTCTGCTAATTTCATTTCGCGAGGAGTTGGTGCACCATACGATGTTCCGTCACCAGCGGCACTGCGGATTGCTTCTGTCACTTTTGGATGTGCATGACCAAGAATGATGGCGCCGTAACTTTGCACGAGGTCAATTAGTTCATTGCCTTCAACGTCAAAGACAAATGCACCCTCGGCACGAGACACAACATACGGCGTACCGCCCACTGCTTTGAATGCACGAATAGATGAGTTCACTCCACCAGGAATGACTTGTGCAGAACGATTGAAGAGAACTTGATTTGATGCTATGCCGAGACCTCGACACACAGTGGCAGTACACCCAGCTGTGACACAGGCTTTGGCATCACAAAACGAAATGGGCGAGTTCATAGCTATTTCCTTACGAAGAATATTCAGCGAACCAGCGCGTGAGATACGTGAGAATAATGTCTGCTCCGGCACGCTTGATAGCTGTCAGTTGCTCAAGTGCAACTGCATCGTGATCGATCCATCCGCGTTCTGCTGCGGCCTTAATCATGGAGTATTCACCACTGACGTGATAGGCCGCTACCGGCACATCAACTGCTTCGCGAACATGCGTAATGACATCGAGATACGACAAGGCAGGCTTAATCATCACTATGTCTGCACCCTGTTCAAGGTCTTCAAAGACCTCGCGCATCGATTCACGTGTGTTGCGCCAATCTTGTTGGTAGCCCTTGCGATGGCCGCCTCCAGCGATTTGTACGTCGACTGCATCACGAAATGGGCCATAGAGCGCAGACGCATATTTGGCTGAATAGGCCATAATCGCTACGTTCTGATACCCCGCACCGTCAAGAGCTGCACGAATCGCGCCCACCTGAC
>JBAXVL010000073.1:0-2194 GCA_037129095.1 Actinomycetota bacterium
CTAAATAACTGCCCCCGTGCCTTCGGGCGCGGGGGTTTTGTTATTTATAACGTGTTGCGAGAAAGAACGCACCAAACATCGATGCGAGTCCCAGCACCAAGTACCACGGTGACACTGAACCAGGAAGCACGTTGAGGTAGTTCATGACTATGACAAAGAGTCCGAATCCGAGAAGTTCAAGAATTAGCGCACCGAACCACCTAGGGCTCTTTGTGGTGTCATGCTGAGTTTTTGCGGTGTAGCGACCTCGTTGTTCAGGGGCTACGTAACGACCCATTTCTTTACTTGTGCGACGATTTTTAGCCATAGGTAACGATGTTAGATGATTAGTCCAACCAACTAATGAGTTGCTCCTGGACAGACCGACAGCGTCACAGTTGAGTTATAGAGAATGGATGACCCACCCGCAGATCCTTGTGAAACAACAAGTCCTGCTTGTGACGGAGGACAGCTCGATGCCGGTGCTGAGATTTGCGTGCCCGATAACCCTTGGCCCTGTAGTGAATTCTGCGCAGCGCTAAATGTCTGGCCAACAACGTTTGGAACTACTACGTTGCAGAATCCAGATGAAGTAATCAGCTGCACTGAAGCGCCTGACTGCACTGGCTGCTGCGCAGCTGGGACTGTGTTCACAACGAGTCCTTGCGCAACTGTGTTGGAACACACGGTTGATGTTGTAGTGCTTACGGTCAGCCCCGCTTGACCAATGACTGCTGCGGCTGCAACAGTGGTGCTTCCGTTCACCGCAGGCATTGGGAATGAAGATCCTGGAGCCAAAACAATCAAGGTAACTGTGTCACCCGTCTTTGCATTTGATCCACCGAGTGGGTTCTGAGATAAAACTGTGTCAGGCAAAGCATTGCCGGCACCTGGAGCGGTTGCGGTGAACTGAACCTTCGGAGAAAGTCCGAGGCCCAGAAGGGCGTTCTCGGCCACACTGAGGCTCATGCCAGTCGTGTCAGGAACAGTAACTGGTTGCGTAGATTTTCCAAGACTGACCTTCAGGGTTACTGACTGGCCCTTTGAAATATGACTTCCCGCCGATGGATTGGTCGAGAGAACAGTCCCGCTGTCCTTGTCGGAAGCAACTTGTATAACTTGACCGATAATGAGTCCATCGCCACGAAGTGTTGAGCTTGCAGAAGAAACAGACTGGCCAACGACATTTGGCATGGTCGAAACCGATCCGCCGGCCACCATGAAATAGACCAGTGCGCCAAGTGCGAGAACGACTATGGCAACCACGGAGATAATTGCGTTCTTGTTCGGGTTGCTTCGCCTGCGAATGTCAGTGCGAGGACCTGACATTACTGGTACTGCCTGTGTTCGCTCACCGGCTGAAACTGCTGAGACTGCACGAGTCGCATCAGCACCAAAGAACGCGCCTCCATTAGCTGCGGCTCGAACAGGTTGTCCTTCGCTAAAGCGAATTAGGTCTGCGCGAAACTCATCAGCAGTCTGATAACGCTGTCCTGGTGACTTTGAAAGTGCCTGCATGACAATTGCTTCGAGGTCACGTGGAACGTCGCTGTTAAAACTTGTTGGTGGTGGAACAGTGCCGTTCACGTGCTGTGTCGAAACAGCAACTGGTGAGTCACCAATAAATGGTGCACGACCAACAAGCATTTCGAACAGCACTACACCTAGTGAGTAGACGTCGCTTCGACCATCGACCGCAGAACCTGATGCTTGCTCCGGTGAGAAATAGGTAGCAGTCCCCATCACCGAACCAGCTTCTGCAAGGTGATCTTCACTCGCCACTGCTTGGGCAATTCCAAAGTCGGTGACTTTAATTTGACCATCGGCGGTAATAAGAATGTTTCCCGGCTTCACGTCTCGGTGAACAACGCCACTTCGATGCGCATAGCCAAGTGCTGCAGCAATTTGTGCGACGAACGTTGCCGACCTGGCTGGTGTCAAGGTTTTAGATGTGCGCAGAAGTTCAGCGAGTGATGTTCCATCAATGAGTTCCATAACAATGAAGTACGTTCCATTGTCTTCTCCCCAGTCAAAGACCGGCACGATGTTCGGGTGAGACAGATTCGCTGCGGCCTGAGCTTCACGGCGAAAGCGCTCAACGAAAAGGGGGTCAGAGCCAAGCTCTGGGTACAGAATTTTCAAAGCAACGGCACGATTTAAAAGTAGGTCTTGTGCACGGTAGACAAGTGCCATGCCGCCACGAGCAATGAGGTGA
>JBAXVL010000074.1:0-2171 GCA_037129095.1 Actinomycetota bacterium
GGATCCACGTGCGCAGCGACCTGAACTTTGGCAGCTTTATCAGGGAAAAGTCAACGCTGGAGAACACCTTCGCGCCTTCCCACTATCCGACTGGACCGAGCTCGACGTGTGGGAATACATTGCTCGCGAAAACATGGAACTGCCGTCAATTTATTTTGCCCACGAACGACACGTGGTGCTTCGAGACAACATGTGGCTCGGCGTTGGTGAATGGGTAGTTCCAAGTAGCGACGAAAAAATTGAAGTGCGCACCGTTCGCTTTCGCACTGTAGGAGACGCCAATCTCACGGGTGCTGTTGACTCTGATGCTGACACTATTGAAAAAATTATTGACGAGATTTCAATTGCCAACGTGTCTGAACGCGGCGCCACTAGAGCTGATGACCGCTTCAGTGAAACAGCCATGGAAGACCGCAAGCGTGAGGGCTACTTCTAAATGAACACCGTAACGAAAGACCTCCTTCGCCTCGCCACCGTTGGCTCAGTAGATGACGGGAAATCAACGCTTATTGGACGCCTTCTGGTGGACACCCGCCAGCTCTTTGACGACCAGTTAGACGCTGTCCAGGCCGCATCTGAAAAGCGCGGTGTTGGTGACCTCGACCTCAGTTTCGTTACTGACGGTCTTCGCGCAGAGCGCGAGCAGGGCATCACTATTGATGTTGCCTATCGCTACGCAACTACCCCTAATCGCAAATTCATCATTGCTGACTGCCCGGGTCACGTGCAGTACACGCGCAACATGGCAACTGGTGCTTCAACCGCCGACCTCGCCCTCGTTGTGCTTGACGTGGCGAGCGGGCTCAAAGAACAAACTCGTCGTCATCTCTGCATCGCAGCTCTCCTAGGCGTGCGCTCGATCATTGTTGCTGCAAACAAGATGGACGCCGTCAACTGGGACGAGTCTGCGTACAACAAGGTTGTTGAACAGATCAACACCATCGCAGCAGAACTCGACATTGCTTCAGTAAAGGTGATCCCAGTGTCAGCTCTTGTTGGTGACAACGTGGTGGAGCGTTCTGCGAATTCGCCTTGGTATAACGGCCAGACCGTCATTGAAGCCTTAGAAACAAGTGATGCTGGAGCATGGGCTGGAACTGCTGACGGGGCACGCCTGCCTATCCAATGGGTGCTTCGCCAAAACGGTGGCGGCAGGACGTACGCCGGAATGTTGTGCGGACACTCAATCAAAGTCGGCGACAAGGTGACACTCTTGCCCCAGGGTGTTGAAACAACTGTGAAGGCAATCAAAAATGGTGCAGGAGAGACGAGTGAAGCTGGCGTCGGACTCTCGATTGACATTGACCTCGAAGCAGAAACTGACGCCGGGCGTGGCGACATGATCGCTACCGCTCCGCTGCCGACCGTGACAAAAGAAATCACTGCAACGATTTGCTGGTTCGGAGAAAAGCCACTCGTAAACGGTCAGCGACTTCGCCTGAAGCACACATCAAAAGTGACCCCAGTTCGCATCGCTGCAATCAATGGCGTTGTTGACATTGAGACGCTGAAGATTGAAGACTCAGATTCACTAACGACAAACCAGATTGGTCTCGCCACGTTGCAGACCGCTGATCCGATTGTCGTCGATGATTACCGTGAAGGTCGAGTTACTGGAAGCTTCGTGCTAATTGATGAAGTGACCAACGCCACAGTTGCTGCGGGAATGGTCGGAAGAGCTTCGTTCTTCTAGATCTGAACAAGCATTACAACAAAGCCCACTGCAACCAGTGCGAGCAATGTGTCAACTGAGATCATGAATTTGCGCCCAGCCGCAGGGGAAGCAACACCGTTTTCTTTGATTGTCTTAGCTAGCGTGCGCTCACTGGGAAGCAGTCGTGCTTCTAGGTGGCCCGCAGCGAGAATGTAAATAAGAAGTCCGGCACTCACCCATGGCTGTGAAAAGGAAACGTCTTTGGAGCCAATGCTGCTCATGATGATGCCCGTTATTGGCAAGAGGTGCAAAATGCGTGCAGCCCAATTACGTCCACCAGGGAACTTCGCAAGTTGCACAGCGTTGTCAGCTCCGCGCGCAACTTTCTGCGCTGAGAAGTGCATGGTAATGAACACCGCAAGTGCCGCGACACCAGCCAGTAGGTGAATCAAAAAGACAATGTCGTATCCAACTGAAGTAGCAATCATGCTTCTGAGAGTAGTGCCTCGGCGGCCTT
>JBAXVL010000075.1:0-2163 GCA_037129095.1 Actinomycetota bacterium
GGTCTGCCCGGCTGGGTCAACCATGGGTATAACTTTTGGTTTTCCTCATCCGCCACAGCGCAGGATGCTAATCAAGCAAATTTTCCTCTCGGCCTTTGGGGGCCACTTAACGGATCGTCAAACGGCTTAGGAGAAAGCCCACAAGGTGGTGCATTCATAGCATTAGATGGTGCTTTTGCGACTGGTCCCATCGAGCAGTCCGTCAATGGAATGGTCGCCGGTGACAGCTACACGCTGTCGTTTTACTGGGCAGCATCGCAGGAATATTCTTTTAATGGCAATACACAACAGTCATTGACTGCGTCGTTTGGCGATCAGTCCCATACGACATCCACGGTCAATCTCGGGAATCATGCCTTCTCGGGCTGGACACAGGAGACTTGGAATTTCACCTGGGACGGGAACTCCTCCACGTTATCGTTTCTTGCTCAAGGAAGCCCTGCCGTTCCACCGTTCACCCTCGTCGATGGTGTGTCGTTAGTTGACAACACAACCACGCCCTCAGCGGTTCCAGAACCGTCAACCATTTTGAGCAGCCTGTTGGGCGTGGCTGGCCTCGCCGTTTATGGCCTTCGACGTCGTGCAAGTTCAATCGCCCGCGAGTAGCACGGCGTTTTAGCTCTTCAATGCAGACGCACACACCACACGCAGATGTTGTGTGTGCGTCTGTCTGTGGAAGGTCTGGTGTCAAGGGGTCAGCCGTGATGTTACGAGTGGTTTTTGCTTCTATTGTGTGGGTTGCGCTGACGCTGGTTGCACCGGGATTGGCTGTTGCAGGTATTTTAATTGTCAACGGCGGGTTCGAAGACGCGGCCAGCCAATCAATTAGGTATGTAATGAATGTGCATTGGCGTGAGTATCAAGTGAATGGAGTTAACGGCTGGACATGCCACGATTTAAACTCGTGGTTCGCCAGTAACGCGAGCGCGCCGTCTGCTTTTAGTGAAAATCTACGGATAGGACTGTGGGGCCCGCTCTTTGGGTCGCAAGACGAACTTACGGATAGCCCACAAGGTGGCGCATTTATCACAAATGATGATGCGTCTTTTAACAACCCCATCCACCGAGGTGTTAATGAAACGGTTGCTGGCGATATTTACATGCAGTCACTTTATTGGCCGGTATCGCAGCAATATGTATATGAAGACTCCATGCTACAGTCCTTGGCTGCACCGGTTCACGATCAGTCCGTTAGAGACATCAAGGTTCAATCTCAATAGTCATGCCTTTTCGGGATGGATGCACGAGGGTTGTGCTTTCAACCGGGGCGGAAGTTCATCTTTGTCGACCGCGTGTCGTTGATTGACAACACGACCACGCCGTCAACGGTTCCCGAGCCGTCAACCGTTTTGAGCAGCTTGTCGGGCGTAGCTGGTCTTGCCGTTCATAGCCTTCAATGTCGCTCAAGTGCTATAGCCATTGAGTACTGCGTCGCGTGAGCTCTGAAATGTACTCGCGCAGACCAAACGCAGATTTGCGTGTGTGGTTGCTCTTTCGAGGGTTGAGTGGCCGAATGTGAGCGAGACCTCCATGCGGTGCACGAGAACGGGGCGGGCTCCTATTTTCGGAGCGACTTAGGAATGTTATTGAAGTCGCCGACGGCGTGCCTGCTTCCGCGCGTTGCTCGAGACTGGCTGCCGGCCTGCATCGCCCCGTCTGAAGATCGTCCAATTCCAGTAAGGCATGACACACGCAAATCGGAGGGCGTGCTTGACGTATGTGACAGAGGTTGTGGATCGAACCGGCCAGTGCCGCACTCTGAGCATTCAAGCTTTCATTACCTTTCATCCACTTCAATTGACGCCGATAAAAAGCAAGACCATCACTTTTGATTTGGCGCCAACTTTTGAATTCGCGCAAAGCTTTGAGTTTGCGCCAAATGACAAGACGACGCCAGTTATCTATCGACTCTCATCATCTTAGCGGCTCTAATGAGTTGTCAGTCTTAATAGCACCTTTATTCGCGAATGACTCAAGTTGTTTGTGATCAGATTAACCTGCGTGCCGTTTGTCTCTCCATTAATGCAACCACTTTGTGTGTGTCTGTCTGGTCGGCAATTTTATTTTTGATTTAAAGTTGCGCCTTGAGACACGTATGTTGAAGTGATGTACTTCGTGCTTCTCGCAGGGCAATCGCATCTTATTCCGCTTTAAAGCCTGTGA
>JBAXVL010000076.1:0-2032 GCA_037129095.1 Actinomycetota bacterium
CTTCGTCGCCACGGCGCTACCAGCACTTTGACTCCCTCATTCATCGCTGAAGTTGCGATGGTGTCCCCCTCAGGTCTCACACATCGACTCACGCAACTCGAGCAGGCTGGTCACATCATTCGGACTGCTGACGATTCAGATCGTCGAAGTTCACTTGTTTCAATAACGAAAAGCGGCGCTGCAGTAGCTGACCACATCATTGAATTGATTGCTGAACAAAGCGCGCAAATGTACGGCGCGATACCAGCAGAAGATTTACAACAGTTCAGTCATGTTGTCTCTCTTGTCTCAAAACAATTGGAATCAAAGGTAGTTACTTCATGACAACCACAGTCACACTCACCGGTACAGGTTTACCCAATGTTGCACCTGGCCGCGCCGGAGCCGGAGTATTCGTCAAGCACAATGATGTAGTGGTGCAATTCGATGCTGGCCGCGCCACGTGTAACCGACTAATTGAAGCCGGCCTCAAACTGGCTGATCTTGATGCTGTGTTTATCACTCATATTCACAGCGATCACGTTTTCGGATTAGCTGAACTTGTTTTGTCGCGATGGATTGAAACTCAATTCGACAAAGTGGCTACTCCCTTGCCAATTTTTGCGCCATCCGGTGGAGCCGCACGTTTTGTGAAAAGAATGCTCGATCCGTACGAAGAAGACACTCATATTCGTCGTGAACACACAGGCTCACGCGAAGTTGTTCTTGATGCTCGTGAGTTTCCTGCCTCATTCACAGTCGCAGAAATCTGGGCGTCTGAAGACCGCGCTGTTGTTGTGGAATCAGTTGCCGTGCACCATGAACCAGTGCCAGACGCCGTTGCATACAGAGTCACGACGCCAGATGGTTCAGTAGTGATTTCTGGCGACACCCGCGTGTGCCAAGAAGTAGAAGATTTCAGTCGCAATGCAAACGTTCTTGTGCACGAAGCATTTCGCCGCGCACCACTCGAACATGCAATCGAGCACTTTCCTCGCATCAATTCGATTCTTGATTATCACTCCGACACAATTTCATTGGGTGCTATGGCGCAACGCGCACAGGTACAGACCTTGCTGCTCACTCACCTTGGCCCGCCACCCAGTAATGAAACCGAAGAAAAAGGTTTTTCAGACGATGTGAAAACTGGTGGCTACACCGGCAACTGCCTAGTTGGCCGCGACCTGATGTCGATCACGTTCTAACTGTTTGGTTCGAAGTTCTTAACGTGCCTCAATACCAATAAGAAAAAAGGGCTATTTCTCCGGTTTTTTGTTGGGTGATGGCTGAAGAAATCCGCGTAGAACGCCCATCGACATTCGAATCCAAGCGGCATCAAATTCTTCAGACTCATAGGTATCTAACGCAGACCGCCCAATGAACATCGAGGCCATGTATCGCGCAATATCTTCCAATGATTCAGTGGGGTTGATCAATCCACGATCTTGCGCACCAGTCAACATTTCAGTAAGCGCAATGTCGGCGATGCGTGACTCTTCAGCAAGTGATTCAGTCAGAACTGGAATATGTTGCGCGGCTGCCACTACAGCGATGCGACGCGATCTATTTTTTCGACCGGTCGCATTTGATGCCAAATGTAATCCTGCCTCGATGACATCAAGGCATTCCTCTCCTGAATTAACGCTGGCAAGAATCTGGGCAAGAAGTGCGTTGTTTGCCACACGTTCGTCAATTAATCGCTGTACCTCAACTGCAGAAATAACGCCATCGCGCCCACCAAAGTGGTGATACACCGAGCTTTTTGAAACACCAGATTCTTCAATGACCCGCATGATGTTGAACTTGACGGGCCCAACTTCATCAAGTTCTCCACGCGCATGGTCAAGGATTCGCAACATAGTCTCTCGTCCGTTGCTGCGCGTTGGTCTTTCCGTCACAGGCTCTAGTCAATCACAGCAATTCTCACCCGAGCGATGCCGTTCAGCCTTAATGCTGCGGGAAAACCGAATTATTCGATGCGCATGCCAGAAATTGCACGAGCAATCACCAGCTGCTGAATCTCTGAGGTGCCCTCGAAGATGGTGTGAATCTT
>JBAXVL010000077.1:0-2025 GCA_037129095.1 Actinomycetota bacterium
ACTTCTTGCAAACGAATCTTCAGCCCAGGCCACATTGACTGATCCATTTGCTTTGCGAAATCAGCATCGCCTTCAAGGCCGGTGAGTTTCATGAGTTCTGCATAGAACTGAGGCTCGATGGAACCGAGCGAGATGTACTTGCCGTCTTTGCATTCGAACACGTCGTAGAAGTGTGCGCCGGTGTCAAGAAGGTTTGTACCTGGTGCATTTTCATCAAAGATGCCCATGGACTTGAACGACCAGAACATGGTCATCAGCACAGCTGCACCGTCAACCATTGCGGTATCTACAACTTGGCCCTTGCCAGACTTCTGTGCCTCAAGCAATGCGCAGACAACGCCGTATGCAAGGAACATTCCACCGCCACCAAAGTCACCCACCATATTCAGTGGTGGTACTGGTGCTTCACCTGCGCGAGCGAAATGTGCGAGCGAACCGGACAGCGAAATGTAGTTGATGTCGTGGCCAGCAGCTTGGGCGTACATGCCCTCTTGCCCCCAACCTGTCATGCGACCAAACACAATGCGTGGGTTGCGTGCCTGGCACACATCAGGCCCAATACCAAGACGTTCCATCACGCCAGGACGGAAACCTTCGATAATGGCGTCGGCATTTTCTACCAATTGCAATAACGCCTCCACACCTTCAGGGTTTTTGAGATCGAGCGCAATATTCTTGCGTCCGCGCAACATCAAGTCACCTGCAGGTGTTGATGGTGGCGTACCGCGCACAGCTTGCGCGCGATCAACACGAATGATTTCGGCTCCCATGTCGGCGAGCAACATGGCGGCAAACGGACCAGGTCCGATGCCAGCAATCTCGATGATCTTGTATCCGGTAAGTGGTCCAGACATAGCAAATTCCTTTTGTAGTTGTGTAGCGAAGAGTTATGCGGCGCGGCGTGCATGTGACGCGATTGCATCAACAAAAATTGGCCATAGTGGTTTCGGCACGTCGTGGCCCATATCTGTGACGTACATAAACACGGAGCCAGGAACCAGTTCTGCCGTGCGCTCGCCGCCTGATGGTGTGAGCAACTGATCATCACGGCCGTGAATCACAAGTGTTGGAGTATTGAGATTACGCAATTTCTCGCTGCGATCGCCCGATGCAAATATCGCCGCGAGTTGACGGTGAGTACCTTCCGGGTAAAAACTTCTGTCGAAATCACGGGCAGCTCGCGCTTTAGCTTCTGCCAAGTCAAAATGCTTCTTTGAGCACCAAATAGCCCAGTTGGCAGCACTTTCAATATACGCAGCACGATCAGGAGATGGCGGAGCAAGCAATACATTCAGCGCTGCTTCTGTAGGAGTTCCGTAAGTGTCGTCGCCCGTTACCGACATGATGCTGGTGAGACTTTGAGTGCGATGTGGGTGCTCAATTGCAACAGTCTGCGCAATCATTCCGCCCATTGATGCGCCAATAATGTGTGCCCTTTCGATTCCGAGATGATCAAGAACACCCATGGCATCTGCTGCCATATCAGACAACTTGTACGGAACAGGAACAGTGATGGGATCTCCCATAGATGCCTGCATAGTGACTTTGTCTGTTTCCACCATGACACCGTCATGTTTGTACGACAAACCACAATCGCGATTATCAAAGCGCACAATGTGAAAACCCTGCTCAACAAACAGACGTAGAAAGTCTTCAGGCCAAGATGTCATTTGAGCACCGAAGCCCATGATCCATAACAACGTCGGATTGTTCGGATCACCGAACGTGTCGTATTCAATGTTGATTCCGTTTGGCAAGATGGCTTGAGACATCTGTCCATTCTCACAGGTAGGCATGCCCCAGTGAAAAGCGGAGAAATTAACTCAAAAGTCGACGCTTTTGTTCAAGGAATTCATCATCTGTAATGGCTCCTCGGTCGCGTAAGGCCTCTAAACGCTCTAGTTCACCCGCGATACTCATCGAGCCTGACTGTGACCCTGACCGGATACCGCCGCGTGCCTGAATGGTGGAGTGAATGATGTTTTGCACTCTCTCAGGCTGGGCAATATCTGAAAATGTCTGCTG
>JBAXVL010000078.1:0-1971 GCA_037129095.1 Actinomycetota bacterium
GTTGGGCCATTGCTTCCAACGCCTCTTGGCGCTTGGTTGCGTACCCTGGGCCGGTCGCCACCACCACGTCGTACTTGCCAACGCTTGGGTTGTAAATCTTGTCGATCACCACGTTGGGGTTGTTCGGGTCAGTGATCTTGCGAACTGCTTCAGGCTGATCAGGGTTTAGCTTGACCATCTTGGTTTCGCCATCCATGCCGATGATGCGAGCCACACGCTGGGTGTCGTAAATCTTGGGGATCAAATCCACCAACTGGCGCACGATGTGCCGTACACCACGGGCCAAGTTGTCACCGTAATGGTAAGTGCCTACGTCGCCTTCACGCTGGCGAGCCAAAATCGCTTTGCCGCTGCGTTCGTTGCTTCGCATACCCAAAGATGCGTCATATTGGCCGGTAGTCGATTTAATGTCCTCAGACGCGCCCGCTTTGGCTTGCAACAGCCCGCTGGAAGCCATTGGCGGCTGTGCCCGCTGGGGTAGTGGCAACACTGAGCCTTGACCGTCTGTAACGTCTGGATTGACCTCCAGATAAGGCCAATTTTGCGTATTTGCCGACTTCCACTGACTTTCGTAGCCTTCAAACTGGCCACCGTAACCAATGAATGGTGCCTTGGGTGCCAAGGCCAGCATTTCTGCTTCTTGGCTGACCCAGTAGTTGTACATGCGTTGGGCATCCTTGGCGTTACGCACAAGGCCAGACACATACAAACGGCCATCGACCTCAAACTCATTACCAACGATGCGGACTATGGGGATGTATTTCCCCGCCCAATCGCGTTCTTCAAGAATTTCATAGCCGTTAATCTTGCAGTATTTAACTTGGACACGATCAGATTGACGAGATTTTTTAGGTTTTCCATATAGCTCTTTCAGTTGTTTGTCTTCTGGGGTGCCGTCAAATGCGGTCACGTTCCCTGGGTACAGGTTGAGCGTTGCTTTGGTGTAGTCAAGGTAGTAATAGTCAGCCACCCGCACGGTGTCTTCAGTTATCCACTGGCTCAGGTTCTGGTCACCAACACCCATTGATTGCAAGGTGGTGATGGGCGCTGAGTCAGGATAGTTGCGGGCGTATTCGTCTTTGGGTATGTCTTCAGTGACCAAGCACCATTTTTGATCTGCGCCAGTTGGGTCTTGGATCATTGGATCCATGTAGACGCTGAAACTGTTGCGGATGCGACCAATCTTCAAGTCTTGGTCAAACGTGTTGTCGTCGCAATATTCGGTCAAGATGCGGATGTAGCCTTCGCCGTAGGAGACTTGGTTTTCACACGCCGTATCGTAGGCGACGTCAGCGTCGCTGATGTATTCGATGTGTCTGACCATGCCGTTGAAGATTTCGGCGACTTCAACGTCGGCGTCGTCATTGGCTGGAATAACCTTGCCACTTGGGCGGTTCTGCCTTTGGTCGTTGGTGACTTGTCGTACATGTTGGGGCAGCTTGTTGATGGTAAGCGTTGGCCGTGCGTTGATCGTCTGACCTTGCACTGCGCCGCGCGTTGCCAACACGTCCGCTGGCCATTGCCAGTGGTTGTCGGGCGAACCAGCGTAGAACTTCAAGTCATCAATTTCGTCTTCACGACTCTCAGACAGCGCGGCAATCGCCATGTTGAGGCGAGTGCGGGCGGTGGACAAAATGCCTGAATCGGTTTTCTTGTCGCCACCGTTGGCCACAGCACCGGCTGCGGCGATGCCTGTGTAATCTGCCATTATTTCTTCTTCATTGGTTTTGCTGCTTCGCGCTTGACCGCGTAAGCAACAGCTACGGCTTGCTTCACTGGCTTGCCAGCAGCAACTTCGGCCTTGATGTTCTTGCGAAACGCTTCGGGTGATTTTGATTTAACGAGTGGCATGTCAGCTTCCCATCCATCCAGTTGCTACGGCACGTTGGCCTGAGTATACCTTGCGCGTCGGTTCCGTGTACTCACGATGCGCCACAGGAAATGCAAATGTAACAGCAATCGCGTCGGCTG
>JBAXVL010000079.1:0-1872 GCA_037129095.1 Actinomycetota bacterium
GAGCATTACGTCACGCTTGGATCTTCAGGTTCGCTCGTGGGCAACGTTTATCTGGGTCGCGTCCAAAACGTGCTGCCCAGCATGGAAGCTGCTTTCGTTGACATCGGTCGCGGTCGTAACGCGGTGCTGTACGCCGGTGAAGTGAACTGGGATGCGGCTGGTTTAGAAGGTCAGCCAAAGCGCATTGAACTTGCGATGAAGTCAGGCGATCCGGTGTTGGTGCAAATCACCAAGGATCCAGTGGGCCAAAAGGGTGCACGTTTGACGAGCCAGATCTCCTTGCCAGGACGCTTCTTGGTTTATGTGCCAGACGGTTCCATGACAGGTATCAGTCGCAAACTTCCAGACACTGAGCGTTCCCGCCTCAAGTCCATCTTGAAGCGGGTAATGCCAGACGAAGCAGGCGTCATTGTTCGCACTGCCGCTGAAGGCGCACCTGAAGCTGCACTTGAGCAAGATGTTGAGCGACTTAAGGCGCAATGGGAAGGCATTAGCACCCGTGCCGTCAATGCAACACCACCAACGTTGCTATACGGCGAACCTGATCTTGCGATCAAGGTAGTCCGTGACATCTTCAATGAAGATGTAAACAAAATGGTGGTTTCAGGCAATGAGGCTTGGCAGACAGTGCAGGAATACGTCACTTCTGTTGCGCCTGACCTTGCCGTTCGCTTAGAACATCATGTTGGTAACAGTGATGTATTCGCGGAGTACCGCATCGATGAACAACTCGCTAAAGCTTTGGATCGCAAGGTGTGGTTGCCTTCAGGTGGCTCACTCGTGATTGACCGCACCGAAGCAATGACTGTTGTTGACGTCAACACGGGCAAGTTCACAGGTCAAGGTGGAAACCTTGAGCAGACCGTGACCAGTAACAACCTTGAAGCTGCTGAAGAGATTGTTCGCCAACTTCGGTTGCGCGATATCGGTGGCATCATCGTTGTCGACTTCATCGACATGGTTCTTGAAAGCAACAGAGATCTCGTGTTGCGTCGCTTGGTTGAATGTCTTGGGCGCGATCGCACAAAGCATCAGGTTGCTGAAGTCACCAGCCTTGGCTTAGTGCAGATGACGCGCAAGCGCATCGGCTCAGGACTGATTGAATCCTTCTCAACTAACTGTGAAGCCTGCAATGGTCGCGGCGTCAAGGTGAACATGCATGAACATGATCATGTGGAATCACCTAAGAGTCGTCGTCCAGCAAACGCGGTAGATCCCGCAGACGTTGCTGCACGCGTTCCGGTACCAACCGGAGATGTTGATACCGCAGATCTTGAAGGTATCGAAGCGATTGAAGCGATGGAAGCTTTCCAAGGCATCGAAGACATCGATGCGATCGAAGCCATTCGACTTGAAGCGCATCTTGAAGCAGCGCAAGACCAAGCTGAGTACGAAGTAGTTGCGCATGCAGTTGCTGTTGACAGCGACTCTGCGGACGCTTAACGAACTAGGAAAACTCAAAAGAGCGCGAACTGCTCATTGACCGTGTCAATGGCGTTCGTGCTCTTTTGCTTTCTGGGCCGCATTGAGTCCATTTAGTCCGGTATGGGTCTTCAGTTTTTCGTCCAGTTCACAACCGAGGCAGGCTTGTGAACTGTTCTCTTAATAGACAAATTCACATGAATTGTTCGTAGCACGTGCTAATTCATTTTGCGTGACTCGCATATATATAACGATTTGGTAACGAAGAAACTATATTCCTCCCGGGTTTTCTGTCGAGGAGGAATCTAAAAACCTAAATGTGACGGTAGTCACTGTGTTTTCTGACAACGATGCGCATGACGCGCATCGATAAATCTGAAACGGGGAGTTATCAATGGCATCACAACGCAAGGGGAGACGTTCTGTACTCGTCAGCACCCTCAGTCTAGG
>JBAXVL010000008.1:0-77793 GCA_037129095.1 Actinomycetota bacterium
ATGGTGGGCGAGGCAGGGCTCGAACCTGCGACCAAGGGATTATGCGTCCCCTGCTCTAACCAACTGAGCTACTGGCCCAAAAGTCGACCGAGGTTAGGGGTGCGACTGGCTCCGGGGGTGGGGCTCGAACCCACGACAAACGGATTAACAGTCCGTTGCTCTGCCAACTGAGCTACCCCGGAAGGGAACCCAAAGGCTACCAGCGAGGACACCCAGTGCCCAAGGCCATAGCCCTAGTCAGATTCGAGGTAACTACGCAACCGCTGGCTGTTATTTGGGTGACGAAGGCGGGCAAGGGTCTTTTGTTCAATTTGGCGAATCCGCTCTCGAGTGACGCCCTCTTGCTTTGCAACATCGTCAAGAGTTTGTGGTTCGCCACTAGAGATACCAAAACGTTTATCAATGATGCGCCGATCACGATCTGGCAAGTGATCGAGTTCTAATGACACCGCATCGACAAGTTCACGACGTTGCACAACATCAGCCGGAGAATCATTGTTATCTCCGCCGAATTTGTCACCCCATGTTGTGGAATCCTCATCACTACTGACTGGTTCATCGAGGCTAATTGTCACAGAAGAAATCTGTTTCAGTTCTTCAATCTTTTCCGCTGGAATCAAAGTACGTTCGGCCAGTTCTGCATACGTTGGTTCACGTTTCAGTTCAACATTGAGTTCACGGTCAGCTTTGGTGATGCGATTCAACATCTCGACAACATGACTAGGAACTCGAATGGTACGACCTTGGTCGGCCATGGCTCGCATCATTGATTGGCGGATCCACCAAGTGGCATATGTAGAAAACTTGAAACCTTTTTCCCAGTCGTACTTTTCAGCAGCACGCATAAGGCCGATGTTGCCTTCTTGAATAAGGTCAAGAAGTTGTAGTTCGCGGCCGTCATACTTGCGAGCGATGGAAACAACAAGGCGAAGATTTGCAGTAATCAAATGCTCAAAAGCTTCTTCGCCTTCACGAATAATGTTGCGCAGTTCTCGACGCTGAGTGGCAGACAGAGACCCCTCAGTAGAACGAGCCTTTGCTTCCTGCATTGTGCGAATTGCACGCCCCAAGCGCTTTTCATCATCAGCTGACAACAACGCCACTTGGCCAATTTCACCCAGATACATCCGTACAGCGTCACCGGCGTCGCCAGCAAGCACTCGAGGTGCCGTCACTTTCGGGGCAACCAGCTTGAGAGGGCGTGGAGTAGGAATTTCAATTTCACCTGAGATGTCAGGTTCAACTTTGGCGATGGAGATTTTTGCTTCAAGTAACACTGATTCGATATGACGAATCATTTCCGGATTCAGTTCCACATTTCTAAAAACATGGGCGACAGTATTCGGATCTACCTGGCCATCATCTGACCGCGACGCAAGCAAGGTGGCCCACTCAGTTGCATCAACCGACGGATGAGGCATAACAATGGTGGACCGGCGGGTCATATTGGCGCCTCAGCCACCTGGGCAAGCCACTGCAACAAGATCACAGCAGCAGGTGATGCCTTGTCGTGTTTGTTGAGATCTTCAAGAGCGTTACGGACTACGCGATCAAGCTGAATCTGTTCGATATCTGCACCAGTGCGACGGCGAGATAATTCTCTTCGAACTGCTGCAGCAATGAGTGCCCGTGATTCAACAAGTGGGTCAGCATCGATGTCATACACTGCGGCCCGTTCAATAATGTCGGCGGCATCGGGCTGAACCGACTGCAAGGCCACATGAACATCGCCGTCAGCCGATGCAATTGCTCTAAAAGCTTCGCGAGATGCATCATCGGGGAAAAGTTCTTCAATGAGCCACGGCGCAATGGTGTCCCACTCATGAATGAGAAGCGAAAGCGCCACAAACCCTGCGCCTTCGGTTGCTTGCTGAACCGGCGCTGCAATCACAACCGGTGCCGAGCCTCCCCTGTCTGCCACTTTGACTAAATCGGCAGCTGAGACTCCGGTATGGCTGGCCACTTGACCTGCATACAAGCGACGGACATTTGAATCCGGGTGTTCGTTCACCAACTCCATGGCTTTGCCCGCTAGTCGCGCGCGCGATTCGGGAGAACGCAATGGATTGGCATCAAACAATCTCTTCAAACGGAAACCAAGAAACGGCATCGCATCATTAATGGCACGAGTGAGTGCATCGGGATCTGAGCTTGCAAGCTCGCCGGGGTCTTTGCCTGCTGGGAACTGTGCAACAGAAACCGAAATGTCGTATTTCTTTTCCCACGCATAAAACTTGTCAGTAGCACCTTGGCCCGCTGCGTCGGCATCGAATGCCAACACAACATTGCGTGCGTATCGCTTCATGAGTTTCACGTGATCTTCTGTCAGTGCAGTACCGCATGTTGCAACTGCTGTTGCCAGACCACTGCGATGGAAACCAATGACATCTGTGTACCCCTCGCACACGATGACTCGATCTTCTTTCACCACATTGCCTTTCGCCCAGTTCAGGCCGTACAACGTGCGGGACTTGACATACACCGGGGTCTCGGTTGAGTTTTTGTACTTTGCCGGATCTGTAGACCCAGGGAGAATACGTCCACCAAAAGCAACTGCTGCTCCGTTTTCATCGAAGATGGGAAACATGACTCGAGCACGGAACGAATCTTGTAAACGGCCTGCTTTGTTGACGAAGCCAAGACCCACCTCTGCCAACATGGCTGGCGTTGCCCCAAGTGATGAACTGAGGGCATCCCATTCATCAGGTGCCCATCCCAGTCGAAATGACCGCGCCACATCGCCAGAGAGTCCGCGTTCGCGCAAGTATTCACGTGCTGCACGGGCATCGGGAGATTCCAAAAGTCGCGCGTGATACCAATCGACTGCGCGTTCCATGAGTGCTTGTAATTCTTTGCGATGTTTGCGCTCACCGTTGCCTGCGCCCGATGTGTAGTGAAGTTCGATTCCAGCTTTGCTAGCAATGCGTTCAACGGAACCTACAAAGTCAAGATGCTCCATCTGTTGCACAAACGTAAACACATCTCCCTTAGCGCCGCAACCGAAACACATGTAACGGCCTGTCTCGTCATTGACACTGAAAGACGGTGATCGTTCAGAATGAAACGGGCATAATCCGACTTGGCTGCGTCCGGTTCGACGTAATTGGGAATACGGAGCGACCACATCGGACAAGGTGACAGTGGACCTGACTTTTTGAATGTCGTCCTCCGCAATGCCCATGGCACGACATTAGTGCCCCGTGAGCAGGTCTACGACGGAGAAGCGGGTGTGGCGCGCAGTGAGGCGACAATTGAGACCACAAGAATCATGGCGATCACGGCCAACGATGCCGCAATGGGCATATGCCACCAATATGACAGCACCATTTTTACGCCCACAAAAGCCAAGATGACCCCTAGTCCAGTTTGCAGATATTGGAAACGGTCGCGCATGTCAGCAAGAAGGAAATACAACGCCCGCAAACCAAGAATGGCAAAAGCGTTTGATGCAAAGGCGATGTACTGCTCATTAGTAACCGCCAGAACCGCAGGTACAGAGTCGACAGCAAAGACCACATCGGTGATCTCGACAAGCACTAAGACAGCGAGTAGTGGCGTAGCTAGCCTCCGACCATTTTCCTTGGTAAATAATTTCTGGCCGTCGAGTTTTTCCGTGGAGGGCACAAAGCGATGGAAAATCTTCATTGCCCTGCTCTTTGCGGGGTCAAAACCATCATCATGCGTTTGCAACAACTTTATTCCGGAATACAAAAGGAACAGTCCAAAGAGAATGAGAGCCACTTTGAATGCATTTATGATGGCAACGCCAGCAAAAATGAATCCGATTCGCATCGCGAGTGCTCCGAAAATTCCCCAAAATAAAACGCGATGTTGATACATCTTCGGAACTTGAAAATGTGAAAAAAGAACAGCCCACACGAAGACGTTGTCTACGCTAAGACTCTTCTCAATCAGGTAGCCGCCCATGTATTCTCCAGCGGCAGCAGAACCGAACTCCCATAACATCAATGCGCCGAACAACAGCCCGATACTGATCCAGACTGCAGATTCAATGGCGGCTTCCTTGGTGTGAATCTCATGTGCATTGCGATGCACAACCAAAATATCAATCAACAACATCGCACCGATAAGCAACAACAAAAGCGGCCAGTGCCAGCCTTCGATAACTAGGTTGGCTTTGCCCGTGGAGGTACCCGATGAAACGAGCGATACGAGTGACGACATATGAGAAATAATAGGTGACTACTTCGTGTCGGTCTTGGCGCCACCGATGACAGCTTGCGCAGCAGAAAGTCGAGCAATTGGTACACGATAGGGAGAGCAACTGATGTAGTTCAATCCTGCACGATAGAACAAGCCAATTGATTCTGGGTCTCCGCCATGTTCACCACACACTCCAAGTTTGAGTCCACGTTTCACCTTGCGCCCCCGTTCAGCAGCGATGAAAACAAGTTCACCAACACCGTTCTGATCGATTGTCTCAAATGGATTGCGCTTGAGCAGTCCTGCTTCTAAGTAGGCAGGCATCATGCGGCTCTCTACGTCGTCACGGCTAAATCCGAACGTCATCTGTGTGAGGTCATTCGTTCCGAAACTAAAGAAATCTGATACTTCTGCTAGTTCGCCAGCACGCAAAGCCGCGCGTGGAGTTTCAATCATCGTTCCGATTGAGACCTTCGGACGCTTCACTGTCTTGCCGCCCTTTTTGGCTTTTGGTGCAGGACGTGAATTGATGTCAGACAGAACCTCTTCTACCCAACTGCGAGCAAGCGCTAATTCCTCACGCGTCACAGTGAGCGGAATCATGATTTCAACGATGGGTTCATAGCCCTTTGCCGCAACATCATCGGCCGCTTCCATCAGCGCGCGCACTTGCATGGCATATAAGCCAGGTTTGATAACTCCGAGGCGCACTCCACGAGTACCCAACATGGGGTTCACTTCGCTCCACTCATGTGCAGCGCGCAGTAGTGTCTCTTCTTCTGCATCAAGTCCGGTTGTTGCCTTTTTGATTTCGAGTTCGCTGACATGCGGAAGGAATTCATGAAGTGGCGGGTCAAGCAAGCGAACTGTTACCGGGAGTCCTGACATTTCTTTCAATAGCGCAACGAAGTCTTTCTTTTGCACTGTGCGAAGTTCTTCAAGCGCTGCAGCTTCTTCAGCAGGGTCGCTAGCAAGAATCATGCGACGTACAACTGGCAACCGGTCAGGTGCCAAAAACATATGCTCTGTACGACATAATCCGATTCCTTGGGCGCCAAGCTCACGGGCCTTCTTTGCATCTTCGTCAGTGTCTGCATTTGCGCGGACGTCCATTTTTCCTTTGCGCACTTCGTCTGACCATTTCAATATGGTGTCAAATTCCTTTGGAGGTTTTGACGCCATCAGTGCAAGTTGTCCGAGCATTACTTCACCAGTCGTACCGTCAAGCGACAACCAGTCACCTTCTTTGATAGTCACTCCATTTGCAGTAAACGATTTGCCCGTGATCTTTACGTCGTCAGCACCAACAATGGCTGGAGTTCCCCATCCGCGCGCTACGACTGCAGCGTGACTAACCAGGCCTCCACGCGAGGTGAGAATGCCTTTTGCCACCATCATTCCGTGCACATCTTCAGGGCTTGTTTCTGAACGCACCAAGATGACATCCTTGCCAGATAAAGCAGCGGCTTCAGCATCGTCTGCAGTAAAGAACACTTGACCTACTGCGGCACCGGGAGAAGCAGCTAAACCTTTGGCGATGCTCTTTGATTTTGTAGCGAGCTGCGGATGCAGCACTTGGTCAAGATGATCAGCTGCAATGCGCATAATTGCTTCGGTCTTTGAGATTTTCCATGCGTGTTTGCCGGTGCCAGTTGGCTTTGTCATTTCCACTGCCATTTTCAATGCCGCTGCTCCGGTGCGCTTGCCGACTCTTGTCTGCAGCATCCACAACTTGCCCTGGTCAATTGTGAACTCGGTGTCACACATATCTTTGTAGTGACGTTCAAGCCGAGCAAAAATTTCCATTAACTCAGTATGAATCTTTGGAAATTTCTTCTTCAGGGCATTGAGGTCTTCAGTATTACGAATTCCCGCAACAACATCTTCGCCTTGCGCGTTGACCAAGAAGTCTCCATATGGCTTTGAATCACCTGTTGCTGCATTACGAGTGAAGCCAACACCTGTGCCTGAATTTTCATCGCGGTTACCAAATACCATCGCTTGCACGTTCACTGCGGTGCCTAATTCGTGACTGATTTTTTCACGAACTCGATAGGCAATCGCCCGTGGGCCATTCCACGAACGAAACACTGCTTCCACTGCGCCACGCAATTGTTTGGCGGGGTCCTGTGGGAACGGCTTTCCCGTGGCTGTGGCAACTGCTTTTTTGTACACCTCGCATAGCTCTTTCAATGCAGCTGCAGGAATGTCTGCATCCGTCTTTGCGTGAGCAAGTTCCTTTGCCTTCTCGAGAGCATGTTCAAAAATTTCGCCATCAAGTCCGAGAACTATGCGTCCATACATAGAAATGAATCGACGATAGGAGTCAAAGGCAAAACGTTCATTATTTGTGGTCTTTGCTAGGGCAACAACACTCTTGTCGTTTAGTCCGAGGTTCAAGACCGTGTCCATCATTCCTGGCATCGAAAACTTTGCACCGGAACGAACTGACACCAAAAGTGGGTCTGTGGCATCCCCAAGCTTGCGACCCATCTTTTTTTCTAAAGATGCAACATGTTTAGATATTTCCTCTGTGAGGCTTTTTGGCCACCCACCATGCATGTAATCGCGGCACGCATCAGTGCTGATAGTGAAACCGTGCGGGACAGGCAAGTTCAACACGCTCATCATCTCGGCTAGGTTGGCGCCTTTTCCACCCAGGAGATCTTTGTACTCCATCGGGGGACGGCGGTGTTTGTGATCGAAGGCATAAACGTATGACACGGGGAAAGTCTAGGCGGGCATGCCTTTAGGGTTCTCCTCCTTACACTTAAGACATGAAAGCCCCAACACGCCTTGGCTTGCGCTCGGAGTTCAATGTGATCGGTTTCCCAACAACTGTCCGACCAGGTTTTGGGGTCTTTCTTGCCTTTCTCGTTTTCCTGTATCCATTTCCCTTGGGACTCTGGATGGCTGGCGCCGTCGGTATTTTCACGCTAATTCACGAATTAGGCCATGCCCTCGTTGCTCGTATGTCTGGATGTAGTGCAAACATCTCTCTCGACTTCATGGTCGCGTACGCCGCGTACGAACCCCGCACGCCATTGACATGGGGACAAAAGGCACGTATCTCCCTGGCAGGCCCATCATTACAAATCGTCTCAGCAGCAGTCGTGTTGCTTCTGAATAGCACGAACCCTCTTAGTCGCGCCGATATCTCTGCAACTGATGCCACAGTTTCCATTTGGTGGGCCGGTATTGCGCTAGGCGCACTCAACCTCATTCCACTTCTGCCCCTTGATGGTGGAGCATTTGTTGCAAGCATCGTCGAGCACTTCATGCCAGGCCGAGGAAACGACATTGTTCTGAAAGCAAGTACAGCCTTTACTGCTGTGCTGTTTGGGCTATGCATCGCAACAGGAAACACTGCAGTCGCTCCTCTGTTCGTCTTTATGTTGTTCATGCAATATCAAGCAATAGCGGCACCACAACGCCAGAAAAAGTTTTTGTCCAATCCTGCGCTAGCGCCAGAAGGTGACCCCACATTTGATGCGATGATTGCCGCAAGCCTCTTAGCGACTGGGGACCCATCAAAAGCATTGCGATTCTCAACAGATGCGTACCGAATGTGTCCTGCGGACATGAACGCTTTTATTGCTGCTCGGTCCGCAATGAAACTGGGAGACCAAGCACTTGCCGCGCAATGGCTTCGTGTAGCCGAACAGTCGCAACTTGATATGGGAAGTTTTCAGATTCTGATGAATCACACGAATGATTTTGATCATCTTCGTGGACAATCAAACGTGTCAGACGAGTGGTTCTCCAACCGTTGACGTTCGGGCAATTCGTGCCAGCGCTACACGTGCACCTATTGACGTCACTGTCCCGACTGATTGATCGTTCTCCATCACACGAGCACCAACCCCGAGACCTTCACGCGCAAGGGCACGAACGACAACTGGTGCCAACGTTCCGCGAGAATCCATCCGCTCAACAAGTTCTTGACCCGGGTAGCACCCTTTCGTGAAGCTCACTGCAACCGACAAAATTCCGGTTGTTCCTGGAATATCGCCAACAAGAACGTCTACTCCTAGTTGTGGCCACCGCGCATCAGCACGGACATAGTCCATTCGCTCAGGTTCTGTTTCTTCACCGATTATTGGCAACAGCGACAGATCGCCCACAACATCGATTTCATCTGGAGACCCCCAGTACGGAGCCGCGCGGCCAGGCCCATCACCAACGTGGCCCGCAGCATCTGTGCCGCGAAAAGCTCTGACTACCCAGTCGCTATTTCGCATAGTGACTTTTGCTCTCAAAACAAAACGCTGAAGACGCACAATGACCGCATCTGCAAAACCTGCTTCAACATCAAGTGTAAAAACAGTGTCTTCATGCCGAACCACGCGCACAATTGCAGCCACATGCCCTGTTGGCTCTAACAACAAACTGTGGATACTTGCACCAACTGCTAATGAAGCGATGTCATTAGCAAGTTGAGAATGAAGAAATGTTTGTGCATTGTCTCCCTGCACGATGATGACGTCTCGCGCAATGTCTGCCCACACGACGCTCGTCATGCGGAAGTGCCAGCTTCGTGTCGCCGTTGAGTCATTCGTTCAGCCGCTGGAATAGTGGCGAGCAATGCACGCGCCTTGTTTTCACATTCCAAGTCTTCATCTGCTGGGTCGCTGTCGGCAACAATGCCAGCACCTGCCTGCAAGCTTGCAAATTTCGGACCAACAAACATGGTTCGAATTGCAATTGCGGTGTCAAGGTTTCCGGAAAAATCGACATAGCCGACGACACCGGCATACGGGCCGCGCTTCACTGGTTCTAGTTCGTCAATAATTTCCATGGCTCGTACCTTTGGTGCGCCGCTCACAGTTCCGGCTGGCAGTGTTGCGCGCAACACATCAATGGGGCCAAGACCCGGTGTCAGATCACCTGATACTTGCGACGTGAGGTGCATCACGTGGCTATATCGCTCAAGGGTCATCAGTTCGTCCATTTTCACAGAACCAAAAGTTGACACTCGACCCACATCGTTACGAGCAAGGTCGACCAACATGATGTGTTCTGCGACTTCCTTAGGGTTTTCGCGTAATTCACCAGCGAGACGCTTGTCATGCTCATCATCAACTCCACGCTTACGTGTGCCCGCAATGGGGCGAGAAATGACTCGCCCGTTTACTACCTGCACTAGCGGTTCTGGAGAGCCTCCGACAATGGTGAGATCTGGTTGACGCAAGAAATACATGTACGGGCTTGGGTTAACTTGACGAAGCACGCGATACACATCGAACGGATCAGCGGAAAGATCGATATCAAAGCGTTGCGACAAGACAACCTGGAAAATGTCGCCGGCGCGAATGTATTCCTTGGCAGCATCAACTGCCGAGCGGTATTGACCGTCAGGCATCGAAGAACGCGTCTTTGGCAAATCTTCACCGGCAACGGGTGGCTCGACCGCAACATATGCAAGCGGGCGGGCTAGATCAGCCACAGCTTCATGCACGCGAACCACAGCAGCGTCGTACGCCTCACCTATTTGTGTGTCTGTCAAATCTGCAACAGGAACGCTCTCGAGCATGTATACGCGTTGACGCCAATGGTCGAACGCCGCAAGCGAACCAATAATGCTGATTGATGCGTCAGGCAGATCGCGATCATCGTGCGGCACATTCGGCAAATCTTCAATCTCACGCACAACGTCATAACCAAGATGACCCATGAGGCCACCTTGCAATGGTGGAAGGTCAGGAAATAAAGGGGCACGATAAATGCGCAGGAGTTCTTCCATTGCTGCCAACATGCCTTTATCTAAAGGCACACTTGCAGGCACATCTCCAGAAACAGTCAGAACACCATTACGCAGTGTCAATGTTCCGCGGGGGTTACGCCCGACAAATGAATACCTGCTCCACCGCTCGCCATGTTCCACAGATTCGAGCAAGAAGCCGTCACCATCGCCCACCAATTTGATGAACGCTGCAACGGGAGTTTCGAGGTCAGCGAGTATTTGTGTCCACACTGGGACAACAGTGTGAAGTTTTGCAAGTTCGATAAATTCAGCACGCGATGGCGTGATGGCAGTACCGGTCATTCGTCGTCACCAAACGCACGATAGAAACATGAACGCTCGCCGGTATGGCACGCGCCACGACCTTCTTGGTCTACCTTGAAAAGCAAGGTGTCGCCATCGCAGTCGTAATACGCCTCGCGAACAAACTGGCGATCACCACTGGTGTCGCCCTTGCGCCACAATTCGTTGCGACTACGACTGAAATACACCATGCGTCCTTCAGCAAAAGTCATACGTAAAGACTCAGCATTCATCCATGCCATCATCAGAATGTCGCCAGTCTCAACGCACTGGGCAATGACAGGCACAAGACCATCGGCGTTATAGGTGACGCTCGACAATTGGTCGGCAGTTGCCACAATGGTGCGCCCCCGCGAATTGTCTGAAGTCTGGTCGTTGTTGCTCACCACAAGTACGGTACCGTCTTGCCCCGTGGGAGTGGAAACTATTTACCTTGAAACCATTGACGGCATCATGGTGGAAGCCGATTTAGTGCGCACTGATGCTGAACATGTGCGTGCGGTTGTGATTATTGGCCACCCTCACCCTCTGTACGGCGGTGACCGGTTCAACCACGTGGTGCGAGCAATGCAAGAAGTGGCGTTGGCTCACGATTGTCATTCCATCGCTATTGATTTTCGTGGGGTGAATAATTCAGGCGGATTTCATGATGACGGAGATTCCGAACGACTAGATCTGGCCGCTGCATGCGAGTTATCCGATCTCATCGCTCCTGAGATTCCTATCATCATGACCGGTTACTCGTTTGGTTCGGTTGTTGGACTCAACGTCAGTAATCCCTGGATTGCCGGATGGATTGCAGTTGCACCGCCTGCACAAATGATGAAATCACTTCCTTCAGCTGCCAACAGCCCTCGATTGAAGATTGTGATCGCCGCGGAGCATGATCAATTTACGACGCCAGATGAAATGGCGGCTGCAGTGTCAACATGGAACAACTGCGAGATCGTTGCTGCCGCTGGTGTGGACCATTCATTTGCAGTCAATGCAGCGTTGCTCTGCAACACTGCCCTCACGCGCCTTCTGGAAACTATTTCCTAATTAGGAATTGCGCACGCGAATACCGCGTGCAGTCATGTCACGCTTTGCATCGCCAATGGTGTGTTCGCCGAAGTGAAAAATTGATGCTGCAAGTACTCCGGTTGCACCGCCCTCAATAACACCATCAGATAAATGTGCAAGTGTGCCAACGCCCCCGCTTGCAATAACTGGCACCCCGACAGCATCAGATACGGCACGCGTAAGACCAAGATCAAACCCGTCACGAGTCCCATCGCGATCCATTGAGGTCAACAAGATTTCTCCCGCACCAAGCGATACAGCAGCAGCAGCCCATTCCACTGCATTCAATTCTGTTGCTGTTCGTCCACCATGTAGATACACCATCCACTGATGCGTTGCAGAGTCCCACTTGGCATCTATTGCACACACCACGCATTGAGATCCGAATTCATCTGCAATGTCTGCAATTACTTGTGGTCGCTGCACGGCCGACGTGTTCACACTGATCTTGTCGGCGCCAGCACGTAACAACGCGCGCGCATCTGACAATTCTCGAATGCCACCACCCACTGTAAATGGAATAAACACTTCTTCTGCCGTGCGTGACACAACATCAATCATGGTGTCACGTCCATCAGACGAGGCAGTGATGTCTAAAAACACAAGTTCATCAGCCCCTTGTAGGTCGTATCGAGCCGCAAGTTCTACGGGGTCACCTGCATCGCGAAGATCAACGAAATTTATTCCTTTAACGACACGACCATTAGTCACATCGAGACAAGGGATAACGCGAGCAACAAGATCTGGGTTCATGACAACGCAGCCAATGCTTCAGATACAGAGAACTTTGATTCATAGAGTGCCTTGCCAACAATGATGCCGTTCAATCCGATCACTGTTGCTAACTCTGCAATGTGCGCCAAAGTCCCTACCCCACCACTTGCGATAACGGGAACTGACGTGAGCGACACCGCACGGGCAAGACCTTCAACATCAGGACCAGTCAACATGCCGTCTCGCGCGATATCAGTGATGACAAACGCAGCTGCGGCGGGAAATTGACCCAACAGATCTTCCACTGTCACGCCAGATGATTCTGTCCATCCGTGGGTGGCTGCGACGCCGTCGCGATGATCAAGACCAACAGCAACATCCACGATGTCAGACACTCGGCGAACAAGTGCAGGGTCTGCAACTGCAGCTGAACCCATGACAACACGGGTGACGCCAGCAGCAGCGAGCGCTTCTGCATCAGCTTCCGTGCGCACTCCTCCGCCCACTTGCAGCGATGCGCGCCCATCGATAGCAGAGGCGACTAATGCAATAACCGAACGATTCACAGGTTCTCCACTGCGAGCCGCATCAAGATCAACCATATGCACCCAGGTTGCCCCCTGGTCAACGAATGACAAGGCCATTGCAACCGGATCCACGCCGTACACCGTGCTGTCGTCATATTCGCCTTGGCGCAAGCGCACTACTTTGCCACCAAAAACATCAATTGCTGGATACAAAATCATGACGCCACCACTGACTTCACAAAATTGTCGAGAAGTTGTAATCCGGCAGTTGCTGATTTCTCTGGATGAAATTGGGTTGCAAATACATTGCCTCTACGAAACGCGACATTGAGTGTTTCGCCGTAGTGCACAGTGGCTGCTACATCTTTATTATCTGTCGGCACTCCGTGCAGAGAATGCACGAAATACATCCATGGCCGATCTTCAAGGCCAGCGAACAGAACATCGTTGTTTGTGATGTCGAGCTGATTCCATTGCATCTGTGGTCGCGGTACATCGCCAGACAACCACTGCACCGACCCCGGAATAATGCCGAGGCCAGTTGCTGTGTCATCTTCATCACTTGAATCAAACAACATCTGCATTCCAACACAGATTCCCATGAACGGAACTCCACGAGACACTGACTCATGCACAACAGACTCAAGACCGGCAGTGCGCAATGCATTCATGCACGCACCGAACGCCCCTACACCAGGCAAGACAACGGCGTCAGCCGAGGCGGCAATGCGAGCGTCTGCGGTCAAGACAGCGTCAGCACCCACACGTTCAAGGGCCTTCTGCGCAGAACGCAAATTTCCGATTCCGTAATCAAGCACCGCAACGCGCGGGCGTGATGTCACGAAAGAACACCCTTCGTTGAGGGCACTCCCGCCGATTCAATGCGGACTGCATCGCGAAGACAACGAGCAAGTCCTTTGAATGTTGCTTCGATGATGTGATGAACATTGCGGCCAGCGCGCAGATTGACATGCAATGTGATCGCGGCGGCATTGGCCAGCGACGATACGGCGTGTTCTGCAAGTGACGGATCAAAAGCTGGATTACCAAGGGGTAAACACTCTGGCAGTTCGACATTCCACGCTACGAAGGCACGTCCACTGAGATCTAGTGCAACTTCTACCAGTGCTTCATCGAGTGGATACAGACCACTTGCAAAACGTCGAACACCGGCTTTGTCACCGAGGGCTTCTCTCACCGCTTCCCCGACACAAATTGCGACGTCTTCCACTGTGTGATGAGTATCGATGTGCAGGTCACCTGTGGCAGCAATAGTCAAGTCAAACCCACCGTGGCGCGCCAACTGCTCGAGCATGTGGTCATAGAAAGGAATTCCAGTCGAGATGGACGCAGTTCCGGAACCATCAAGATTGATAGACACCTCAATCGATGTCTCTTTGGTGTTGCGTGTGACCTGAGCTGTACGTGCCATGTGTCTATTCTCGCCGCTTAACGCCCATCTCGGACTGTCAATTAGATGATTTCTGACTATTTGGTTGACAGGGCGCGCGCTAGCGCACCTAGGAAGGCCGAGTTTTCGTCCGCCGTCCCCACCGTGACACGCAAACAGCCAGACAATCGCGGCCATGTGCTGCAGTCGCGGACCAATACTCCTGCATCGACCAGTCTCTGCCAGACATCCGCAGCCGCCGAGAATCGCGGCCGAAACAGAATGAAGTTTGACCCGCTTGGCCAAACATCACAATCCATCTCACTGATGGCAGAAAAGATTCGTGAGCGTTCAGATTTGATTGCGTCGACGCGTTGTTCCATTTCAGAGACGAATCCGAGTGCAGCAATCGTTGCAGCTTGCTTGAACGAATCAAGATGATACGGAAGAACAGCAATTTCCAAATCAGCAATCATCTGTTGTGGAGCCACCACATATCCGACCCGCAGTGCAGCCATGGATAATGTTTTCGAAAAAGTTCGAGTGACCGCGAGAGGTTTATCGTCTGACACCAGTTCAACCGCAGACCATTCAGAGAATTCTGCGTATGCCTCATCAACAACGACAACACCAGTGGTGTGTGCAAGCATCGTGTCAAGGTTTGCACGAGGCTCAATGAGTCCTGTCGGATTATTCGGATTACACAAGAACGACACAGCTGGTTTGTGACTAGTAAGTACTCGTTCTATTTCTGAGGCATCAAGAGTTAGGTCAGCGCCGCGTTCACCGTGCACCACTTCTGCGCCCGTAACGCGGGCGATCTGGGAATACATCTGATATGTGGGTTCAAATGTTGCAACGCAACGACCTGCACCGCCATATGCCAACAAGATTGTTTGAATTACTTCATTGGAACCGTTAGCCACGAAAATATTTGATGGGTCAACATTGTGCCGACGGGCGATGGTTGCACGAAGTTCCGAAGCCCCCCTATCTGGGTATCTGTTCCATTCGATGTTCTGTGCAATATCCGCGACAGCTTCAAGCCATCCGTCGGGCGGTGGAAACGGTGACTCATTGGTGTTTAACCGAACAGGAACATCAACTTGGGCAGAGTGATATCCACTCATCGCCTGAATTTGTTCACGGGGGTTGAATGAGGTCACGACGGCAACTTAGCGAATATCGCCATCACTCAACGAGCAATTTTTTCGGCACGAATAAGCAACCGTTCGGCTGACAGCAATGCCCGCTCGGCTTCATACATTGCACTCACAAGGTCTTCGTGATCTGCGCCGATGTTTTCAATAAGGCCTGCGACCCTGGTTCGATATCGGTTCACTGCGTCTGCTGCTGCGCCCAGTTCGGCACAAATGGTGGCTGTCATCGCATCGACGCTACTTGACTGCGGTCACTTTGACTTTGACTTCGACTTCGAAGGCATCAGAGTGGCCGGACAGATATCTTCCAGCTCACAGATGCTGCATTTTGGCTTCTTTGCATCACACACACGACGTCCGTGCAAGATAAGTCGTAAGCCAAACCGTCCCCACTCTGGTGGGTCAATGAAACCGTTGAGGACTTTTTCTACTTTGACAGGATCTTCTTCGGTGGTGAGCCCGAGACGGCGAGATAATCGACCAACGTGAGTGTCAACTGCAAGTCCTGGTAGATCAAACACCACACTGCGCAAGACGTTTGCAGTCTTACGTCCGACACCGGGAAGCGTCACCAGGTCTTCCATCTCGTGTGGAATGGTTCCGGCAAATCGATCAACGACATTGCGGCCCATGCCTATGAGATTCCTTGCTTTGCTCTGATAAAAACCTGTCGACCGAATGATTGTTTCAAGTTCCGTCGGGTTCGCCTCGGCCAAAGCGAGCGGAGTTGGATATTTAGAAAAGAGCGCCGGCGTCACCATGTTCACGCGTACGTCGGTGCACTGCGCAGACAAAATCGTTGCTGCCAGCAGTTCATAAGCGTTCGAGTGGGTGAGCTCGCACTCCGCCGACGGGTACAGCGCCTCTAGACGAACGGCTATTTCTCTCGCGCGGCCAGCAGGCGTTCTCGGCTTTCCCATGGGCAAAAGGTACCCTGACACGCGTGCGTTCACTCGAAATCAAGAGACAGATGGACCCGTCAGGCATTGACGAGGTCTCAGAGCTCATCAACGACACATGGCGTGCAGATGGCGTGCGCCCACTCAATGACCACCTGTGGCTCGATTTACGAGAAGGTGGCCGCACAGGATTTGCCGGGGTCATTGTCCGCGACTCCGACCACAACCACATTGTCGGATACTGCCAAATTTCGCGAGGTAACGAATCTTGGTCACTTGACCTCATCGTTCACCCACATCACCGGTACGACTCGATGGAGATCGCTCCAGATTTAATTACCGCCGCGCTTGACATCGTCGCACATGAAGGTGGCGGGCACGTTCACTGGTGGGTGTTCGAGCCAAACAATATTCACCGTCAACTTGCTCATAACGCTGGCCTTCAGTCAGGCCGACACTTAGTTCAGATGCGCAGGTCGCTGCCGTTAAGCAAAGAACAACTCAGCCTGATCAATGATTTCGCGACAACCCCATTTCGCGTCGGTGTTGATGAGGATGCTTGGCTTGCTGTGAACAATGCTGCCTTTGGCACTCACCCGGAACAAGGTGGCTGGACACGTGAAGTCGTTGCTGCGCGACAATCAGAGGAGTGGTTTAACCCTGAAGGCTTTCTGATGCATTGGGACAATGAGACTCTTGCTGCATTCTGTTGGACCAAAGTGCATCGCGATACTGATCCACATATAGGAGAGATTTACGTTATTGCCGTTGACCCCTCACACGCAGGAAGTGGTCTTGGACGTCGCATGACCATCGCGGGCCTCGCCTATTTGGCAACACAACACGTGCCGCTTGCGATGTTGTATGTCGATGCAGGTAACGCAGCAGCAATGTCTGTATACACTTCGCTCGGATTCACCCCTCATCACCGCGAACTCGCCTTTGTTGGTGACGTGGCAGCAAAGTAACTAATGACAACTCTCTACGACCCCACTCGCGAAGAAATCGCAGCAATTCTTGAAGGCGAAGCGTCGTACCGCCTCGACCAACTGTGGTCTGGCATGTACACACATTTCAAAAAGCCGTCTGAGATACAAACACTGCCTGCTGCACTGCGAGCAAAACTAGATGCAGAGTTACCTGAGAGTCTTATAGAGATCCGTCGTGAGACATCTGAAAACGGAGACACCATCAAGTTTTTGTGGCACCTTCTTGAAGGCAATCACCCTATTGAAACTGTTCTCATGTATTACGACGAGCGCGCAACTGTGTGCGTCAGTACTCAAGCTGGCTGCGCAATGGCGTGCGGATTCTGCGCCACTGGTCAAGCTGGCTTCAACCGCCAACTGTCTCCTGGTGAAATCATTGAGCAGGTAGTACGCAGCGCTCGCGAAGCAGCGACGAAGAATCGCCGTATTGACAACATCGTGTTCATGGGTATGGGTGAACCGCTTGCCAACGAGCCAAACCTCTGGGCCGCAATAGAACGAATTCACGGTGACATTGGTATTTCTGCCCGTCACCTCACCATCTCTACCGTTGGCATTGTCCCGGGAATTAAGGCTCTTACCCAGCGCCCGTTGCCTGTCAACCTTGCCGTGTCATTGCACGCAGCTCGTGATCAACTGCGAACAGAACTCGTGCCCATCAATGAGCGGTATCCGCTCAAGATGCTCATGGAAACCTGTCGCGAATATCTCTTTACAAAGGGACGCCGCATCACATTTGAATGGGCGCTCATTGACGCTGTCAACGACACAGATCGTGACGCACGCGAGTTAGCTGAATTGTGTTTGCAACTCACGCCCGCGGCACACGTCAACTTGATTCCGCTGAACCCCACACCGGGCTGGCCAACTGTTGGTAGTTCCCCCGGGCGTGTTGCAGCATTCCAACGACTGCTGCGTGATCTCGGAGTTAATGCAACAACTCGACAGAACCGTGGAACTGAAATTGCAGCGGCGTGTGGTCAGTTAGCTGCTGGGCAGCCTGTAACCCTTAACGCTTCTCGCGGTCAGCGCAAATAGCGAGGGTTCGCAACTTGTACCTTGTCTTCGACAATGGGGCGCAAACGAAGTAACAGCTCTTGTAAATTCACGTCGAAATCTCCGGCCCGAATTGCAGATGCAAGTTCCGCGTCGTTGCTCATGCCAAATGACTCCAGAACATTGCGGTGCCGACCTTCTTGATCAGGGCCAAGTTCTAATTCACGTCGAACAATATCGACCATATTGATTGCCACGCGTGTATGAAATTGCAATCGGCCGTCAACGCCAGGCAACAAATCACGTTCCATCCATTCATGGAGAGCTTCCAAAAGTTCTGCTGCAGTGGGGCGGTCATGTGGAGCTGTCATCGTGTTCCTTCGGTGAGAAGTTCAATGAGGTCGTATTCATTTTCACACACACGACGGCCAATGGCAGCCAGTTCATGACTGCGCACAATGCCAGTTAAATGAGTTGCAGCTTGTGAGATACAAATGATGCCCCACTTCACTGTGCCCAACGTTTCCCACCAGCGCACAACCTCAGGATCGGGTCGCACGCCTGTGACGGATGCATATGCATCAAACAGTTCGTCGTATGAGCCAAGACCTGCAGCAGGAAACGCCCCACCAAACCGCCACGCACGAACACACAGCCACCCAAGATCTTCCATTGGGTCACCAATATGAGCGAGTTCCCAGTCAAGAATTGCCGCAAGTCCGTTGTCGTTCACCATGATGTTGCCCAGCCGATAATCACCATGCACCAGACACGCTGTCGTTGACTCCGGCCTGTTGTGATGTAGCCAGCGAAACGCAGCTTCAAAGACAGGATGTGGTTCTCCAAGGTCACGCAAAACGCTCTGGTACCTGTTCATCTGATCATCTGCCACGAGGCCAGGAATTGTTGACGGATCAACTTGGTGCAACTGTGCTGCGGCGACACCTAATTGAGTCGTGAGAACTGTTCGTGCCGTCCCAAACCGCTCATCTCGCAATATCTTTCGAGCAATTGTCTCGCCCTCTACTGCACGCACAATCATGAACGGTGACTGAAGTTCGGTTCTGTCTGCGCCGTCAACAACCAACTCAGCAACGGGCACCCCGGCACGGTGTGCTGCTGACAAGACTCGAGGCTCTACTTGAAATCCGCCAATCGTGCCTGGTCGCACCCTTTGCAGAACAAACGATTCGCCCTCTGCAGAAAAACGCCACGTCTCACGTGAGGCCCCACCTGATAGGCGTTGAAGACTTGTGATGCTTGACGTGTTCATCACGCGACCTAACCCCTGCTGGAGTTCGTCATGAGCAGAGCCGACCATGTCTCTACTCTGTCACGCCCGATACCGTGTCTTCGTGCCCGACGACCTCACTAGTACGCCCGTTTTGCAGACCAGAGACGTCAGCATTGTCAGAGACGGCCGTTTCATCCTTGATTCCGTATCGCTCTCGGTCTCCCCGACTGATCGATGGGTCATTCTTGGTGCGAATGGGTGTGGCAAAACCACGTTGCTTCGCGTCCTGTCGTTGTATTTACATCCGTCGTCCGGAAACATCTTCGTACAGGGCCGAGCACTTGGCACTTTTGATATCCGGCCCGTTCGCCCACGAATTGCGTATATGTCGGCATCGCTTGCTTCCGAGATACGTCCTGTTTTAACTGCAACACAAGTTGTGATGTCAGCCAAAAATGGCGCACTCGAGACGTGGTGGCATTCATACTCTGATGAAGATGCACAACATGCTCATGAATGCCTCGACAGGCTCGGAGTTGCATGGTGTGCAGACCGCGAACTCGGAGCGTTGTCATCGGGTGAACAGCAACGTGTTTTGCTTGCGCGCGCGTTGATGACCGACCCGATCGCACTGCTTCTCGACGAGCCAACCGCCCGACTTGATCTTGGTGGTCGTGAAAACCTCATTCAACTTTTGCAATCATTTTCCAGCGATAACCCTCAATTGCCATCTGTGGTTGTCACACATCATGTGGATGAGATTCCCGTCAGCACCACTCACTGCGCACTCATGCGAAACGGAAAAATTATGGCCGCCGGACCATTACGGGAAACACTGACATCGGAGTCATTATCTGATTGTTTCGGAACCTCGTTACTGCTCGTGCAACGAACAAACGGGCGAGTAACTGCCTACGCCCCGTGAACAGCCCGGGCTAGACCCGTTTTGCCTGCCTCAACTTGAGCGGCAAGAACCCTGTCGAGAATGCCGGCGGTCCATAATGTTCCGCCGTACGCAAGATTGACCGTCACATCAGTTCCCTCATTGGTTTTTGTAAGCGAGATTGACATCGTCCATGGGGCATGTCGTCTTCCATCGATCTCGTCTCGTTCAAAAACTATTTGTTGTGGTGTGTCCACTGTTCGTCTCATCCGCAAACGCTTCGAACGTGCAAAGACTCCGACTTTGGCGCGCAGTTCAACATTCCAAACGTCATCTTCCACTGTGTCAACGCCATGCACCATTGGCATCCACTCGACATAGCGCGCAAGGTCAGCAACGTACGGATGTACGGTTGCAGGGTCTACTACCAACACCACGTCAGATGAATACTGCATATGGCCTATTCGTCATCTTGTGGCTGCTGACCAAAAGCTTTGCCAAGTAAACGACCAAAAGCTGGTTGACCTTCGTCGGTGGGTTCCGTTCTTGCAATGCGAGGAGACCACGGAATTGCTTGGGTTTCATCAGGGTCAGGATTTCCCTCAAACAAGGACGGCCTTTCCCTCTCGGTCTTTTTCGCAGAAACTTTTTTTGTACGCGGCGTGATAGGCGGTTCCGGATCATCAACAATGCGAAACAATTTTGGAACGGCATCACGGCGATCATCAATGGTCCAACCCCGCGGAACGCTGAGAGCATTTGCATGACGCCGACACAATCGACCTGCTAGTTCACGTTCAGGAACCGCACGATTATCGACCCACACCATCAGTTGCGCCTTGTCAATGCCATACGACACTTCAGCAAGACCCGCACACCCAGGTCTCTCACACAACTTCCGCACAATTCAACAATAGTTCCAATTGATCCACATCCGAACCATTCTCAAGGAACTACGGCTGAAGTGAACGTGCTACCCAGGGACTCCGGGCAATTGCACACCTGGCACGGGTCGCGCTGGCAAGACACACGCAATACCCATTCCTTGACGATCGTTGAACTGCCCCATTTCTAAGGGGCATGAACTATCAGTAGGAATCAATCGTTTGACAATGGCGTCATGAGGTTGCGAACAAGCAACTTCCACTGCAGATAACGAAGAGTCGATATTGACACAAGAGCCCGCTGACAATAACTGGTCAACTGGAAGTGGTTTACCTGGCGGTGTCAATGCATGAGCAATCAACACCAACACTGCACCGATAACACTTGCAATAACCATTGCCCGCCATGGAAATCGTGCCGGGGTGTAACTGATGACATTCTCAATGTTTCTGGCACCATTACTGACAGTCGAAAACGTCGCAACAAAAACCGAAGCGTCATATTCTCGACGAAGTCGAGGATCAGACAACGTTTTCCAAGCCATATTTATTTCAGTTATTCGCTGTGATCCACCAACAATGTTCCCATTCACATCAGGATGGACTGCGCGCATTTGTTCTCGATACGCACGTCGAATGACTTCATCACTCGCTCCTGCAGAGACGCCGAGAACTTGGTAGTGGGTTTTTTTAGTAGCCAAGACGAACGTCAACAAGGCCGATGAGCGGTTCATTGTCGATGAAGCGCTTGACATTTTCTGAGATTCGAGCAGACAACAATGGCACGGCCATTTCCGGTGTATTACCAACATGCGGAGTAATAATGCAGTTATTGAGTGACCACAGTTTGTGGCCTTCTGGCAACGGCTCAGGGTCGGTCACGTCCAGCGCGGCTCCGCCGATGACGTTGTTCTCTAGTGCCCAGACCAGATCATCAGTGACAATATGTCCACCACGAGCGACGTTGATGATCCATGCGTGTGGCTCCATGACTTCTAACTCTGGCCTTCCAATGAGCCCCACAGTCTCAGGAGTTAACGACAACGCCAAGAACACAACATCGGCTCCAACCAATGCATCGACAAGGTTCTCTTGCCCGACAACAGTGTCTGCACCTTCGATGTCTTCCACCGTTCTGCGCACAACAGTAATGCTGCATTGAAACGGAGCGAGCAAACGAATCAGTGATTCGGTTATGCCTCCGCCGCCAACAATGGTGACTGCGGCACCTAATACGTTGCGTCCTGCTGGACCAGTCCATTGTGTTGCACGAGAATACGCGGCAATGTGTCGCATACCTGCCAGAGCCAAGGCCAATGCATGTTCTGCTACCGGTTCGGCGTACACACCTTTTCCGCATGTCCATATGCGATCATCATCGAGAATGGGAACAAAATTTTCAATCCCAGCAAACGGAACCTGCACCCATTCAAGGTGATTGTTCGCATCGAGAATCTCACGCAAACCAAATGCGTCACGAGCAGCTGTCCATACGATTGCCGATGCATCAGCAGGTTCAACAATATGACCACCGCCAGCTATTACTGCATCTCGCACCCACTCAGGTGAGGTGGGCGGCTGTACTGCTATTGCGCGACTACTCGGAGGTTCCATATCGGTATAACGCTACGTCAACTTCCGGCAAGCGTCGCCGCTATTTCACTGGAAGAGCTCCCTGATCTGCGTAACACAACTGTTACGAACCACAATGCACCCAGCGTCACGCAGAACAGAATTACCGCACCCACTCCCCAGAACGGCTTAATGGTGCTGCGGGTTGCGCCCAGTAATGCAACAGGGAACGTCGTGGACCCTGCCTCACTAATCAGTGTTGAAATAACTGCATTATCGAGACACAACGTAAAGGACAAGAGCCCTCCAGCGATGAGTGCCGACGAAATAAGAGGCAATGTGATTTGACGGAAAGCACGAGCAGGTGGTGCACCTAGGTCGGCGGCAGCTTCTTCTAGTGATTCATCAAGTCCGGCTAGTCGGGCACGAACAATGAGGGTGACCACGGCACTGGCATACAAAGATTGACCAACCCAGAGTTTGTTCATTCCCCCATTAAACGGACCCCATCCGTGTTTAAACGGATAGCCAATGAGAGGGAAATTGGCGATGCGTGGGAACCATGTAGCAAGCGCAATGGCGTCCATGATTTCTGGTGTCACCAAAATAAGAAACACGGTGGCCATAAAAACCTTTGTCCACACACCGGGACGTCGAGCAAGTGCTACGCCTGCAAACCCTCCGAGAATAACCGCCAAGATTGTTGCACCAAATGCTGCAATAAATGAATTACGTATGGCGTCACCAATACTGGCGAAGTCAAATACGGTTTCATACCAATTGGTGGCCATGCCGTTGATGACAAATGCCATCAAGAACGCCACGGGACCCGACCAGTTCAATAGCCGACGTGAAATTTTTGTGGTGCGCATCAAAACTGTGCGAGCAACGATTGAGATAACAAACAGTGCTGCAAAGCGAACGAGCACTGCCCATGCAACTGAACCATCGAATAACTCGTCCCACCATCTGACTCCGGGGTTGCCCGACCAAATAGTGAACGAACTACCGCCATTGAACGAATGGAAGACCACGAGCAATATAGGTATGAACAAGAACACCAAGACAAGAACAGTCCACACACTTAATGCGATGGGCAACACATCGAAGTTGAACCAAGATGCCTTGCCTTCTCGTGTACGACTAACTGTCCGTTCATGAAAAGAATGTTTAATGCGGGTGGTAATCGATGGTGGATGCTTGAGAACCCACGTGATGAGCCAAACAATGCCTGCACCTACCACCATTGAAAGGAGCACTGCACCAATCATCAGAATCGCCATCGCCGATCCGAGTGGCCAGTTTTGAGCGCCACTAAATTGTGACGCGATCATCGAACCGATCATGTTTCCTTTGGCGCCACCAAGAACTGTTGCCGTGACGTAATCGCCACACATTGGGATGAACGTCAAGAGAACTCCGGCAATAATTCCTGGGCCAGCCAACGGCAATGTGACACCAAAGAACGTTGCGACTCGTCCGGCTCCTAAGTCTTTGCTTGCTTCACGCATTCGAACATCAATGCGGTCAAGCGCCACAAACAACGGCAAGATCATGAAACCTAAGTAGTTGTAAATAATTGCAATCTGCACTGCTAGAGGTGTCTCAAGGATTTGAATTCCCTGCGTACCGATCCATCCCATATGTACGAGCCACTTTGAAAAGAAACCGTTTGGAGCTAGTGGGATGCGCCAGGCAACTGTGCGAATCAGAAAACTTGTAAAGCTGGGAACTACCACCAAGGCAAGGATGATTGCCTTCCACTTTTCAGGAACCTTGAATGCAGCAAAATATGCAACCGGTAATCCGATGAGCAAGCACCCGATTGTGGCAATGGTCGATATTCGCAATGTTGATTTAAAAACCTTGAAGAAGGTCTCGTCAAAAACATGTGAGTAATTTCCGCCAGTCAGATGACCAAAATCAACCGGAATTAATTTCGTACCATTTTTTGCGCCGAAGCTATAAGCAACGATGAAGCCAATCGGTACAGCAAAAAACAGCAGATACCAAATAATCGACGGCAGAGCAAGTGCGAACTTAGGAGCCCGCAGCCGTTTGCGATATGTAGTTGCGACCGGTGCGGTCACCCTTATCAGGCTCCGGCCTTGGCTTTTGCTTTATTCAAAATGTCGACTAAGCGGTCAATTGAAGTGTTCAAAATCTGGGTGTGCATTGTCTTTACTTCTTCAGGCTTAAAGAAAATCATGTCGCCATTCACAAGGTCTGGAGCCAGCTCGGAAATGAGTTGTTCCATGTTCTTCATGCCTGTGTTGTAACCGTGGTACGAAAGATCTTTGATGGAGTTCTCCGGTATCAGAATCCAGTTGATCCACGAATGCGCGGCTTCTATGTTCGGAGAGCCTGCTGCAATAGAGAAGTTGTCCATAAACAGTTCAGTAGCGGGAGTCCCGAGGACCCAGCGCCAATTTTCTGGGGTGCCGCCTGCATCTTTGATGCGAACATATGCCTGACGCGCGTCACCATTCCATGCCATTGCCAACGTGTAGGCACCTTCAGCAAGTTTGGTGCTCGGGTAACTGTCAAACGCCTTGATGTGTGGCGCAAGTTCATCAACAAGGAACTTTTCTGCCGCATCAAGCGATGCTTTGTCCTCGGTATTCCAGTCGATTCCGTTGGACCAGAAATATGGACCTGCATAGTTAGGGGCAGCGTCAATGACTGAGCACTGACCACTTGCTTCACCCATGCATGCATCAAGGAAGTCTTGCCACGTATTGAGTTCTTTTTTGATCTTGGTGGTGTCGTAGAAGAAACCAGTGGTGCCCCAGTTCTTGCACACCGAGTAGTCGTTGTTCTTGTCCCATGCTTGACCAAGGAAGGCATTATCGACATTGACCATGTTTGGAAGAAGCGTCTTGTCAAACTTCTCAATGAGCCCTTTTTGAATCATTTGTACGATGTACGGACCTGTTGGAACAACAATGTCGAACCCGCTGCTCTTGCCGCCACCTGCTGACAACTTGGTAATGAGGTCTTCGTTGCTACCGAAATAGTCAACTTTCATTTTTACGCTGAGGCTTGATTCAGCAAATGATCCGACGAGCGCTGGGTCGTCGTAGTCACCCCATGTGTACATCGCAAGAGTGCCAGACGATTTATTGATGACGCGGCTCCAGTCACCTGACGCTTCTTTCGCACCACCCGCTGCTGCAGTTGTGTCAGGTGAAGCAGTATCTGATCCGCCACATGCCATCAACACCACTGCCATACCGGCCGATGCTGTTCCCGCTTTGATAAATGCGCGGCGATTTAATTTGTCGCGAAAGCTATCGGGGGCAAGAATTCGAAGTTCCTGTGTCATGTGATTTCTCCTTGTTGTGTAGTTATAAGAGATTCGGTTCAAGGGACAACCTAGTCCCTCGACTGGCTGTCGCTAGCGGTCTAGTCGTTGTGGGGTTCGGCCATCACTACCCCGGCTTGACGGGCTGAGAACAGATACACCTCTTCAGGCGCCCACGAGCACCACACCGAGTCACCCAAGGCGGGACGGTTTGCATTGGTGCGCGGTGACATGACAATGAGGTCGCGGTCTCCGGCAGTGACGACATACTGCAGTACGTCGCCAAAATGGGAAATTCCTGACACCCGAGCCTGCACCACATTGTGCGCTTGTTGCGGGCGTTCCGATGTGAGAACTATGCACTCTGGGCGAACTGCCGACAGAGTGTCTTCGCCATTTGGAACATCTTCTTCAGGACGCGACGCGATGAATACAGTGCCATCATCTGCAATGGCACCATCTTCCGTAGCAACACCAGTCCAGAAATTGTTGCGGCCGATGAAACCCGCCACGAACGCTGATGAAGGATGCTCGTACACAGTCTCAGGGTCACCCAGTTGTTCAATATGGCCGTCGAGCATGATTGCGATGCGATCAGACATGGACATTGCTTCTTCTTGGTCGTGAGTGACGAACACAAAGGTGATTCCGAGACGACTCTGAAGAAGCTTCAATTCAATCTGCATCTCTTCGCGAAGTTTGCGGTCAAGAGCACCGAGTGGTTCATCGAGAAGCAGAACACTCGGGCGATTCACTAGTGCGCGAGCTACAGCGACTCGTTGCTGTTGTCCACCAGACATCTGACGTGGATGACGCTCCGCAAGCTTGGACATCTGCACCATGTCGAGAGCTTCAGCAACACGAGTTGCAACTTCACTCTTCGGTGTGCCTGATTGCTTAAGACCGTATGCAACGTTCTCTGCAACGGTCATATGAGGAAACAGTGCGTAGTGCTGGAAAACAGTATTGACTTCGCGCTTATACGGCGGAATGTTTTGCACTTCAAGACCGTTGATACGAATATGGCCGGCGTTTGGCTGTTCGAATCCGGCAAGCATCCGCAATGTCGTTGTCTTACCGCAACCACTTGGTCCTAATAGCGACAAAAATTCGCCGGGATGAACAGAAAGGTTCATGGAGTCAACTGCCACCATGTCACCGTATTTCTTCGTCACATTGACGAGTTCAACTGACCCACGCTCATCTGCCACTGGACCACCACCTTTACTGTCGTTCAAATCATAGGCATCTTGAACCGCTAAGGGCGGATTCACGGTGCTGCAAACCACTGTTCATATCACGAGGCCACAACCTAGTGTTGATATATGGACCCCTCCGACTTTGTAGAGATTGAACACCTCGCTCAACGTCACTTGTGGGGCCACTTCACTCGCCTTGCGGGCGTGCAGCGCGATGGACTGCCCGTCATTGACCGTGGCGAAGGCGCCTTTGTCTATGACGCTCAAGGCCGCAAGTATCTCGACGGTCTCAGCGGTCTCTTCACCGTCAATATTGGTCACGGTCGCACGGAACTTGCTGAAGCTGCTCGTGCTCAGACCGAGAAGCTCGCCTATTTCCCAATCTGGAACTATGCAACAGAACCAGCAGCGCGTCTTGCAGGGAAATTGGCAGACCTTGCGCCTGGCAATCTGAACCGGGTGTTTTTTACTACTAGTGGCGGAGAAGCTGTGGAGGCTGCGTGGAAACTTGCGATTCAGTACTTCTCAATCATCGGACAACCTCAACGCCGCAAAGTCATCAGTCGTGACTACTCGTATCACGGAACATCAATGGGTGCGCTTTCCATCACCGGCATTCAAGCGCTCCGTGAACCGTTCGAGCCGCTTCTTGCAAATGCATTAAAGATTCGCAACACAAACCACTATCGATGTGGCACTTGTTCTCAACTTGAAGCATGCACGCTTGATTGCGCTGACGACTTGGAACGTCGCATTCTTGAAGAAGGCCCAGACACCATCGCAATGGTGATTATGGAACCAGTACAGAACACTGGCGGAGCACTGGTGCCACCAGATGGATACTGGAAGCGTGTTCGCGAAACATGCACCAAGTACGGAATCTTGCTTGTGTCTGACGAAGTGATCTGTGCATTTGGTCGCCTTGGTCACATGTTTGGCTCTGACAGATTTGGTTATCAACCTGACATGATCACTTTCGCCAAGGGCGTCACTAGTGGTTACTCCCCTCTTGGTGGAGTGCTCGTGAGCGACACCATTGCTGCACCGTTCCTCGAAGAGGGAAACAATGTGTTTTTACATGGCCATACATTTGGAGGACACCCAGTTAGCTGCGCAGTTGCTCTAGCGAATATTGACGTGCTTGAACGAGAGGACCTCTGTGGAAATGTATTACGACACGAAGCATTGTTCGACGATGTCATGGCATCTCTCAGTGAGTTACCGATTGTTGGCGACGTTCGAGGCTGCGGTTATTTCCGAGTGGCTGAGCTAGTTCGCGATGCCGAAACCGGTGAGACATTCACAGTCGAAGAGAGCGAATGGCTTCTACGCACTGTTGTGTCACCGATGATCTATGACGCCGGATTGATTTGCCGCGCAGACGACCGTGCAGACCCAGTAATCGTGCTGTCGCCCACACTTGTATGTGGTGAACCTGAACTTGAATTTATTCGGTCAACACTGACCACAGTTTTTACTGAAGCCTGGCGTCAATACCAAGACCGTTAGAGCGATTTAACTCTCGAGGTTCGCCATGACGTGCTTGATGCGCGTGTAGTCATCTAGTGCATATGCAGACAAGTCTTTCCCGTATCCGGACTTTTTGTAACCACCATGGGGCATTTCGGCCACAACTGGAATATGCGTATTGATCCATACACAACCAAAATCCAAATGTTTAGCCATACGCATTGCGCGGCCAAAGTCTCGAGTCCACACAGACGACGCAAGCCCGTACTCAACGCCATTGGCCCAACGCAACGCTTCATCTTCATCAGAGAATCTCTGCACGGTAATAACTGGTCCGAAAATTTCGTTCTGGATCATTTCATCGTCTTGCTTTAAATCCGCAATGACAGTTGGCGTAAAGAAATAGCCGTCATTTCCTTGGCGTTCTCCACCAGTAACTACGCGAGCATGCTTCGGCGTGCGGTCAACAAACCCTGCAACACGTGCTAATTGATTCTGGTTATTCAGCGGACCAAATGCTGCTTCAAGATCAGTTGGACCACCCGTGCGAGTAGCCGCCGCTTGTTCTGCAAGAGCGGCGACGAACTCTGAATAAATCTTTGGTCCACACACAACGCGTGTAGCCGCAGTGCAGTCTTGCCCTGCATTGAAATAACCCGCCGCAGCAATACCCGCTGCTGCTGCTTCTATGTCTGCATCATCAAACACAATGACCGGCGCCTTACCGCCGAGTTCAAGATGTACTCGCTTCAAACTTTTTGCAGCAGCTTCTGCCACTTCAATTCCTGCGCGGACAGAACCGGTGACGGACACCATAGAAGGAATGTCGTGAGTCACCATTGCTCGACCCGTATCGCGATCGCCGCAAATAACGTTCAACACGCCCGCTGGCAAAAACTCAGCTGCAATTTCAGCCAGAAGAGTTGTTGACGCTGGAGTTGTGTCAGACGGCTTCAGCACAACTGCGTTGCCAGCAGCAATGGCTGGTGCAAATTTCCATACCGCCATCATCATCGGATAATTCCATGGGGCAACTTGTGCACACACACCGATTGGTTCACGACGAATCATTGACGTCATGTTTGACATGTACTCAGCTGTTGCTTTTCCTTCCAGCATTCGTGCTGCTCCGGCAAAGAAACGAATCTGGTCAACCATTGGAGGAATCTCTTCGCTCATGGTGAGCGCAATGGGCTTGCCCGTGTTTTGAACTTCAGCAGCGACAATTTCTTCGGCGCGGGCTTCAATTGCGTCGGCAATGCGATACAACGCCAATGAACGCTCCGACGGCGTTGTTTGACCCCATGACTTGAACGCCTGTCCGGCCGCCTTCATGGCGCGGTCAACATCTGCAGCACCACTGAGAGCGGCCTCGCCATATTGCAGTCCGGTTGACGGATCAATAATGGCGGTTGTCTGACCGTCACTCGCATCGACATATTCACCATTAATAAAGTTCTTGAAACTCTTCATTCCCCAAGGTTTCCACATATCGCACCATGTCGTCCACAAACCTGGGTTTTGCTCCCCTTCGTTACGCAAAAAATACTCATTAGCGAATAGGTTGTACCGATGGCTTCGCTTGCAACAGACCTACAGATTCCCAAAGTCCCCCTCATCGTCGACCAGAAACGATCTGATCGACATGCTCTGCTTAGAGAAATAGCAAAAGAATCCTGGCTTGCACGGACAGATATCGGTTACTCAGTGCTCACGTATGAATCCGTAATGGGAATTCTTCGAGACAAGCGGTGGCACTCAGCTACGGGAATGGTTGCCCAACTGCAAGGCATTACTGATGAAGCATTTCTTAGCCGTCGTCAAGTTTCTATTTTGAATGCCGAAGGCGATGTTCATGTTCGCTTGCGACGCCTTGTGGCCCCCGCGTTCTCACCACGCAGCGCAGACCGACTTCGACCTTTCATGCGTGAGACCGTGAATTCACTCTTAGACCCCTTTACTGCTTCAGGTAGAGCAGAAGTGGTTCGCGATATTTGTGAGCCATATCCCATTCCCATTATTTGTGAGTTGCTCGGCGCTCCAAAAGAGGACTGGAGACTATTTAGTCGCCTTGCTACAGAAATCTTGCTGATTTTCAGCGAAAACTTGGCACAGAACATGTCTGTTTTCCTCTCTGCACAACAAGAGCTTGAAAAATACACTGAAGGACTCATTGAGAAGCGTCGTTCGGTACCAGCCGATGATCTCATTACTGATCTCATCGCTGCCGAAGAAGCTGGCGACAAACTCAACACAGAAGAACTCACCATGATGGTGGATGCTGTGATTGTTGGCGGCACAGACACCACTCGTAATCAATTAGGTCTTGCTCTTGCTTTGTTTGCTGAATACCCCGAACAGTGGGCCCTTCTTGGCAAAGATCCTTCGCTCGCGCAACGCGCAGTGGAAGAAGTGTTGCGCTTCTCTGGCGCAGTCGGCGGCACAATTCGTTTCGCGTCAGAAGACATTGAGTACAACGGCGTGCTTTTCCCTAAGGGAACTTTTATGAGCACATCAATGAGTACCGGAAACTACGACGCAGCAGTATTTCCTACACCAGATACCTTTGACATCACTCGTGAACCAGTTGGTCAGCCACACTTGTCGCTTGGTGCCGGTATTCACTATTGCCTTGGCGCGTCTCTTGCACGAGCTGAACTGCAAGAAGCCTTCACAGTATTGTCACAACGAATGTTGAATTTAGAACTCGATGGGCCTGTTGTGTACAAACCTTCAGGTATTGGAATTTTTGGCCCGGCATCGCTGCCAGTCAAATTCACCGCATCGCGTTAATCACAGCAACTGTCGCGCCAGCCGCATGTGCGGCATTTGAAGTGCGCATGCTCTGGTGTGAGTTCACCAGTGCACAGTGGGCATTCAGCAAATGTGCCATAACGAGTACGGCAGCTATCAGTGTTAGTTGCTGGGGATGCGACTGATGTTGGTGTAACTATTTGCACATAGTCATTATTGTCACATTTTGGCCTTCGTGCGTGGACCAACACGCCAAATATCCACTGTGAGAAGTAGCGTCTGAACGACCCCTATGACAGATACCGATAGCCAGACGACAAAAAAACGTGCACCTGCCAGACCAGGAACTGCACGAGCCGCATTTGGGTACAGAGATTTCCGCATCATGTGGTACTCAAACTTCCTGTCAAACATTGGGACGTGGATGCAGAACGTTGTACTTCCTGCCTACATCTACCAACGCACCCACCGTGCTTCAGCCGTCGGCATTTTTGTCTTCGCACAGTTGGGTCCGCTACTCCTGCTCTCCATTCCAGCCGGAGTATTAGCTGACAAATTTGATCGCCGTAAATGGCTTGTATTCGCCCAATCGATTCAAATGTTTGGTTCCGTATTACTCGGAGTGCTCACGATTGCTCATGCCCCGATTCTCACCCTCTTCCTGGCACAAATGACAGTGGGAATAGGAAATGCCTGTAACGCGCCAGCCTTCTCTGCAGTTCTTCCCAGCTTGGTGCGACCAGAAGACCTCGGTGGCTCGATCAGTTTGAACTCAGCGTCGATCAATGGGTCGCGTGTTTCTGGACCTATTTTGGTGGCCATCATGATGAGCTGGGGCGTCACTGCTGGTCAGGTTTTCATCTTTAACGCGGCCACGTATCTATTTGTGACGTGGGCAGTTTTAAAAATCACAATCCCTCCTCACGTTAAGCAACGCGAACAGGGACTCAAATCATTCACGGCAGGTTTTCGAGTCGCCCGAGACCGTCCATCAATTGGTCGCATGTTGATCACAATGAGTTCTTTCTCCATGTTTTGTTTGCCTTTCGTTGGCCTCTTTCCCGCTGTTGCCGACTTAACGTTCCACATTCAGCCAAAGACAGTCACATATAAATGGTTGTATGCAACGTGGGGTTTTGGCGCACTCCTCGGCGCCCTTGCAATCGGCACTGTGCTCGCACCATTTGACAAAAGAAAGGTGTCTCGTGCCGGCTTCTTAGCATTTGCAATTTCAATGACCATGTTTGCAACAATTCGTGGCACAACTCTGGCCTTCATCACTGCGTTCTTCTTAGGTGTCGCCTATTTCGGAACAACAACTTCCTTGATGACTGTGTTCCAAAGTCGCCTTGAGACAAATATTCGTGCTCGCGTCATGGCATTGTGGTTCATGGCCTTTGGTGGAACTATTCCACTGGGTAACGCACTCTTTGGTCCAGTGATGGATGCCATCGGCTCTCGCCCAGTTCTCTACATGGGTGCGCTGTGGGCTTTGTTTTTATCGTGGTGGTGCAACATCGAAAAAATAGATCAAAAATTTGATCCTCAACCCATCAAGGATTGAACAACGCGTTCGGCAGCCGCAACACGCGATCCTTTGACAAGAACAACGGCGTCTGCGTCAAGACCAGCCAATGTTGATGAGACATCAGTTACGGACAATGCATTGGTTCCGTACAAATCGGTCTCTAGTGCCAACAATGTAATTCCAAGACGTTGACAGAACGCCGCAATCTCTTGATGCACCTTCGACGAATTAAGCACCTCTGCCATTACACCCAACACTGCATATCTCTGCGAGGCCGACGTTTCTGCCACCGTGCGTAGCGCAGCCGTTACCGAAATCGGATTGGCGTTATACGAATCATCAAGAATGCGCAATCCGCTCTTCCCAGTGACCCATTGCATGCGTTGGCGACCATTCTGTGCATTCAGCAATGCTGCGACGCATTTCTCGATCTCAATTCCACACGTGATACCAACTGCAACTGCGGCCGCAGCATTTGATGCCATATGAATTCCCGGCAGTGGAACAACACCGATTGCACTCTTCTCTCCAGCAGTGAACCGCACAGCACAACATCCGCGTTCATCCACAGAGACCGTCTCCCACCGAACTGCGGCAGTTTCAGATGATCCGAATGTCACGACCCGAGCAGAAATACCGTGCACTGTTTTCATGGCATTGACAGAGTCCGAATTAACAATCGCAACTCCCGACGATGGCAAGGCTCGGCACAGTTCTGCTTTAGCTTGAACAACTCCGTCAATTCCACCGACTCGTTCACTGTGAGCATCACCCACTTCGGTAATCACACCAATCTGAGGATTGCCAACGTCGCATAACCGCGTAATTTCGCCTAGTCCGCGCATTCCCATCTCCAACACCAGAGCGTCACACGTATCAGGTGAGTTAATAATCGTGACCGGAACACCAATGTCATTGTTCAACGACTTCTCTGGCCCGTGTGCATTCGAATACTGCGCCTGTAAAACTGCCAGTACTAAATCTTTGGTGCTCGTCTTTCCTACTGAACCGGTGATACCGATCACGCGCCCGTCAAGAGTCGCTGCAAGTCGGTCTCGACAATGGCGACCAAGTGTTGTTAATGCTGCGTCACAATCGTCAACCTCGATACATGTCAACGAACCGATTGATTTCCCACGTCGCACAATGGCAAAGGGAGCTCCATTATCAGTGGCTTGCTGTAGAAAATCGTGACCATCAGCGTCACCGCTCAATGCCACAAACGCCTGACCGCGAATCAAGCTACGAGAATCAAAAGCGATCCCCGAAGCCTCACAATCAAGCCCCACAAGCGTTCCGTGAGCAACTGACGCCACTTCAGAGGCAGTGATGAGCATGGAACGACCCTAGTGGCGAGTACCGTCTTACCGATGGACACCACCGACCGGCGCACCACCCTTGTGGTTATTTTTGGTGGACAATCAGCTGAACATGACGTGAGCTGTGTCACCGCAGCCCATGTTCTACGCGCAGTGAACCCTGATACCTATCGCACCGTGCCTGTTGCTATTGCCCGAGACGGACAATGGCACCTGCCCGACATGCCACAGTTGTCTCGCGGTGGCGTTGACCCTGCTTCAGTACCGACGCATCTCATCGCTGCTGGGACTGTGACTACGTCAACCGTTCTTTCGCTGTTAGCTGAATCTGGCCCCATCGTTGTGATGCCGCTTCTTCATGGTCCACTTGGCGAGGACGGAACAATTCAAGGTCTCCTCGAGATGCTCGATTTGCCATATGTCGGCAGTGCGGTCTTGGCGAGCGCAGTTGCAATGGACAAAGGCGTTTCAAAATCACTGTTCGCGCAAGCAAGCATTCCGCAAGCTCGTCATATCACTGTGCGAGAAGACACCATTACGCCAGATGTCGTACATGACGTTGTCCTTACTCTCGGGCTCCCCCTATTTGTGAAACCAGCAAACATGGGTTCTTCCGTTGGTGTCTCTAAGGCACATGACTTACATGAACTGCGCACAGCAATACAACTTGCTGCTACGTACGACCAATGGATCGTGTGCGAAGAAGCAATTAATGGACGAGAAATAGAGGTGGCCGTCATCGGTAACCGCGTACCTCGCGCATCAGTTGCTGGTGAAATTACTCCTGGTAATGATTTCTATGACTACGAAGATAAGTACGTCACTGATGCCGCAACATTAAATATTCCTGCTCGACTGACGTCTGAACAATCTGACACTGTTCGTGCGTTAGCAATTGCGGCCTATGAAGCGCTGCATTGTGAAGGCATGGCGCGTGTGGATTTTTTCTTTGAAGAAAACGGTCGTGGATTCCTGTGTAACGAAATAAACACGATTCCCGGCTTCACACCAATTTCGATGTACCCGAAATTGTGGGCAGCATCAGGACTTGCCTACCCCGATCTCATTGATGAGCTGATAGTTCATGCGCTTGAACGTCACTCTCGACGTAAACGCAACACACAGCACTAACTGCCGGCGGCAGGAATATTGATGACTTGGCCCGGAAGCAATATCTGACTGCTATCTGGCCAATTATTGGCAGTGAGCAATGCACCAAGCGTTACGCAGAAATTCTTTTCGATCTTGTAGAACGAGTCGTTCTTTGAGATGGTGTACGTACCAGCAGGTCGACTTCCGCAACCTGGTCCCACAGGAGCAGCAGGCGCATTAGTGGCGCCCGGTGAAGACGGATTTGTCACCGTTGGCGCGTTCGGATCAACAGGAGCAACTACTGCTGATGGTGGAATTTTCAAGGTTTGACCGGGGTATGGAAATTGGCTGGGGGTCACGTACCCGTTATAGGCCAACAGTGTTGTCAGCGAAATACCAAACTTGTTGGCTACGGCGAGGGGCGAATCTCCCTTCACTACGGTGTACGTCGTTTCAGAACCGACAGCATTGGACGGCAATGAAGTGGTGGTGCCTGGCAACGTGCTTGCAACAGGAGGAATGGTTGCAAAGTTTGTAGGTGTCACGTTGACAACCGTGGTGGCGACACCGAGCGTGTCTCCCCCGCAGGAGGCGAAACCAAAAGTAGACACCATGACCAACGTCAACGCCACAGACGAGGACTTCGATTTCGGAATAACGCGGGTCAACAACACAATGAACAACAGTAGAGCCTGAGAGCAGCCAACTGGTGGCGCTTCGGTTCTGCCACGGTCACATCAAAGGGCGAGCAGTAGGAAGAATCGGCGACGGAAGCGATGTTTCACCCATCAAATAAGCGTCAACGCCAGCGGCACATGCGCGGCCCTCTGCGATTGCCCACACGATGAGGCTTTGACCGCGACCCATGTCGCCTGCCACAAAGATGCCAGGAACATTTGTCTGATACTCGCGATCACGAGCAAGATTGCCGCGCTCATCAAGGTTCACACCCAACTGATCAAGCCACGAGCCCTTATCAGGACCAACAAAGCCCATTGCAAGAAAGACAAGGTCGGCAGGAATCTCAGAATCAGTGCCTTCTTTTTTCACGAATCGACCTTCGACCATTTCGACTTCATGAATCAACAGTGCACGCACGTTGCCGTTTCCATCGTCAACAAACCGTTCAGTGTTGACACTGAAAATTCGCTCACCACCTTCTTCATGGGCTGACGATGTGCGATAAATCATGTTGTACTGCGGCCATGGGTTGCCGGCAGAACGAGTCTCTGGAGGGCGAGCCATAATCTCAAGTTGAATCACTTGCGTAGCACCTTGACGCAAAGCTGTTCCTAAACAATCAGCGCCAGTATCGCCGCCACCAATGATGACAACGTTCTTTCCCTTGGCATCAATCTGCTGGGACACATCGTCGCCCTCTTGCACCTTGTTTGCCATTGGTAGGTATTCCATTGCCTGGTACACGCCCCGAAGTTCACGCCCAGGAATCGGGAGGTCACGCCATGACGTTGCGCCACATGCAAGAACAATCGCGTCATGCGATGCACGGAGGATTTCCATATCAACAGAGCCGCCGACATCTGCATTTGTACGGAACTCAGTTCCTTCTTCACGCATCTGCTCGAGGCGGCGGTCAAGGTGACTCTTTTCCATCTTGAACTCAGGAATGCCATAGCGCAGCAGGCCACCAATACGGTCAGCACGTTCAAGCACAACGACAGAGTGTCCGGCACGAGTCAACTGTTGAGCAGTTGCAAGACCTGCAGGCCCACTACCGATAACAGCAATGCGCTTTCCTGTCTGCAACGAAGGAATTTGTGGTGTCACCCAACCTTCGGCCCACGCACGATCAATAATCGATACTTCAATTTGTTTGATGTTGACTGGGTCTTGGTTGATACCAAGCACGCATGCTGATTCGCACGGAGCAGGACACAGACGTCCTGTGAATTCCGGAAAGTTGTTCGTGGCGTGAAGTCGTTCAATGGCATCGTGCCAATGTTCGCGATACACCAAGTCGTTCCAGTCAGGAATCAAGTTGCCGAGCGGGCAGCCGTTATTACAAAACGGGATACCGCAGTCCATGCATCGACCAGCTTGGCTCTTCAGAATCTCGCCATCAAAAGGTTCGTACACCTCTTTCCAGTCCTTCAAACGAAGTTCCACTGGTCGACGTGTTGGTCCGCTGCGACCCCACTTTAGAAATCCTGTTGTCTCACCCACGGGCAGCCTCCATCACTCGATCGGACGTTTCTTGTTCTGTTAAACCATCTGCTTTGGCAGAGGCCATTACAGAAAGAACCAGCTTGTAGTCACGTGGCATTACCTTGCGGAAATGCGTGACCTCAGTTTCGAAGTCGTTTAGAACTCGCTGTGCAACTGCTGAACCAGTGAATTCATGATGACGCGCAATAGTCGTGCGCAACCATTCGGCATCAATGCCTTCGACGGTCTCGAGCTCAACCATTTCATAGTTCACTTTTCCAGAGAACTCATTCTTTGGGTCATAGACGTACGCGATGCCGCCCGACATGCCAGCTGCAAAGTTGCGACCAGTTGCACCAAGCACGACAACGTTGCCGCCAGTCATGTATTCACAGCCATGGTCACCAACACCTTCAACTACTGCCGTTGCGCCTGAGTTACGAACGCAGAAACGCTCGCCCACCATGCCGCGAATGAATATTTCACCACCAGTTGCGCCGTAACCAATGACATTGCCCGCAATGACGTTGTCTTCTGCCACGAACGGAGAATCACGATGTGGGTGCAACACAATGCGACCACCGGATAATCCCTTACCCAAATAGTCATTGCTGTCGCCTTCGAGACGCATGTCAACGCCTGACGGCACGAATGCTCCGAAGCTTTGACCCGCAGAGCCTGTGAAGTTGATGGTGATAGTGCCATCTGGCAAACCCTCGCCGCCCCACTTCTTTGTGATCTCGTAGCCGAGCATTGTTCCGACTGTGCGGTTGACGTTACGAATCGGCAACGAGATAGACACTGGGGTTGCATCTGCCAGTGCAGCTTTTGACAACGCAATCAACTGATTATCGAGAGCGTCTGCCAAACCGTGATCTTGGGCAACAGACATGTACGGAGTTGACGAATATGGATTCTGAGGAACCACGAGCATCGGAGAAATATCCAAGCCCTGTGCCTTCCAATGATTCACAGCCTTCTCAGCATCGATGAGTTCAACGTGACCAACAGCTTCCTTCAGGGTGCGGAAACCAAGTTCAGCCAAATACTCACGAACTTCTTCTGCAATGTATTCAAAAAAGTTAATGACAAATTCGGGCTGGCCATTAAACCGCTTGCGCAATTCGGGGTTCTGCGTTGCGATTCCGACAGGACAGGTATCCAAATGGCACGCACGCATCATGATGCACCCGCTCACCACTAGTGGTGCCGTAGCGAAGCCAAACTCTTCTGCACCAAGCAGTGTTGCAATAATGACGTCGCGACCAGTTTTCATCTGGCCGTCTGCCTGCACCACAATGCGGTCACGCAGACCGTTCAACATCAGTGTCTGTTGAGCTTCTGCAAGACCAAGTTCCCATGGGGCGCCTGCATGCTTTAACGACGTCAATGGAGAAGCACCAGTTCCGCCATCATGACCTGAGATCAGCACAACGTCTGCTTTTGCTTTACTGACGCCAGCTGCAACTGTGCCGATACCAACTTCTGCTACCAACTTCACATGAACGCGTGCCAATGGGTTTGCGTTTTTCAAGTCATGAATGAGTTGTTTCAAGTCTTCAATGGAATAAATGTCATGGTGAGGAGGCGGACTAATGAGTCCAACCCCAGGAGTCGAGTGACGCGTCTTTGCAACCGCTGGGTTCACCTTGTATCCGGGCAACTGTCCACCTTCACCGGGCTTTGCGCCCTGTGCCATTTTGATCTGCAAGTCATCGGCGTTCACCAAATATTCGCTAGTGACACCAAAGCGACCAGAAGCCACTTGCTTAATTGATGAACGCTTTGAGTCGCCATTAGCCATCGGAACAAACCGCTCTGGGTCTTCTCCACCTTCACCAGTGTTGCTCTTTGCGCCTAAGCGGTTCATTGCAATTGCGAGGTTCTCGTGTGCCTCTGCAGAGATAGAGCCGTAACTCATAGCACCAGTGGAGAAACGTTTCACGATTTCTGACACTGGTTCTACTTCATCGATAGAGATAGACGGACGGTCACCTGTGCGCAGGTGAAATAATCCGCGCAATGTTGCTAGACGTTCCGACTGGTTATCAACGTCCCGTGAGTATTGCTTGAACACGTCGTAACGACCTGAACGTGTGGCGTGCTGCAAGCGGTACACAGTCTCTGGGTTAAAGAGGTGATACTCCCCTTCGCGACGCCACTGGTATTCGCCGCCAAGTTCAATACGACGATGCGAGCGAAGATCAGGACGTGTTGGGTGCGCCAATGCATGACGTGTTGCAACTTCAGCGGCAATTTCATCAAGACCAATTCCGCCCAAGCGCGACACAGTTCCCGTAAAGAATTCGTTTACCAATTCAGTAGACAAACCAATTGCTTCGAAGATCTGGGCGCCCGTGTATGAGGCGACCGTTGATACACCCATCTTCGACATCACCTTCAAAACACCTTTGCCAGATGCCTTGATGTAATTCTTCACGGCCTTCAATGGGTCCATCGAACCGAGCAAGTACATGTCATTCGAAATGATGTTCTCAACGGTTTCAAATGCGAGGTAAGGATTAATTGCGCCGGCACCGAAGCCGACTAGTAACGCCATGTGATGCACTTCGCGCGCGTCGCCACATTCCACAACCATGCCAACTTGCGTACGACGCTTTTCACGGATGAGATGATGATGAACAGCACTTGTCAACAACAACGATGGAATCGGTGCAAACACTTCATCAGAGTTGCGGTCTGACAACACAATGATGCGCGCGCCATTGATAATTGCTTCAGTCACTTCTGCACGAACGTCATCAAGAGCAGAGCGCAGACCGGCTCCACCATCGGCAACGCGATACAGACCACTAATTACAACAGCAGCAAGATGTGGATGCGTGTTGTCATCATTGATGTGAATGATCTTTGCTAAATCATCATTGTCAATGATTGGGAACGGCAGAACAAGCTGACGGCAACTATCTGGTCCAGGGACCAGCAAGTTTGCTTCCGGTCCAACACTGGTGCCAATAGCTGTCACAACTTCTTCACGAATTGCATCAAGCGGAGGGTTAGTGACTTGCGCGAATAACTGCTGGAAATAATCAAACAACAAGCGAGAACGGTCCGACAACACTGCAATCGGGGTGTCTGTTCCCATCGAACCAAGCGGCTCGGTTCCGGTACGTGCAGTGGGAGCAAGAATTACCTTGAGTTCTTCTTCGGTGTACCCAAACATCTGTTGACGGCGCATCACGCTGTCATTGCTGTACACAACATGCTCACGAGCTGGTAACGACGACAACTCAGTAAGACCTTCTGTCAACCACTTCTCGTATGGATGCTGCGCAGCTAAATCAGACTTGATCTCTTCATCGTCAACAATGCGACCAAGCGAGGTGTCAACAAGGAACATTTTTCCTGGCTGCAAACGGCCCTTGCGAATGACTCGCGATGGCTCAATATCAAGAACGCCCGCTTCTGATGCAAGAACAACGAGGTCATCGTTCGTGACCCAATAACGACCTGGACGCAGTCCGTTGCGGTCAAGAACTGCGCCAATCAATGTTCCATCAGTGAATGCGACGTCTGCTGGACCATCCCATGGTTCCATCAACGAGGAATGGAAGCGATAAAAGGCCCGACGTGCAGGATCCATGTTTTCGTTGTTTTCCCACGCTTCAGGAATCATCATCAACAATGCATGCGGTAATGAGCGACCAGACAGATGCAAGAGTTCCAACACTTCGTCAAAGTTTGCAGAGTCGCTCATGTCTGGTGAACAAATGGGGAATGCTCGCTCAAGACCAGGAATCATGTCGCTGTCTAGCAATGCTTCGCGTGTTGCCATCCAGTTGCGGTTGCCCTGCACTGTGTTGATTTCTCCGTTGTGGGCGATGTAGCGATACGGATGCGCAAGTGGCCACGACGGGAATGTGTTCGTAGAAAAACGACTGTGTACCAAAGCCAGTGATGATTCCATGCGGTCATCCCACAAGTCAGGAAAGAAGTCACCAAGTTCGGGAGTGGTGAACATTCCCTTGTAGACCAATGTGCGCGACGACAATGACGAAAAGTACGTACGCATGTCGCCGACAAGGGCAGATTCAATGCGCTTACGTGGCACAAAAATCTTGCGATCGAGGTCAATGCCGTGCGCACCAGCAGGGTCATCCACAAAGAACTGACGAATGATTGGCATCATCGCGCGGGCTGACGCGCCGAGACAATCAGGATTGATCGGAACATCGCGCCAACCCAAGGGACGCAAGCCTTCTTCAGTCATGATTTTTTCAACCGTTGCAACAGCCGTTGCAGCGCGCGTTGGGTCAGCTGGCAAGAAAACCAAACCAGCTGCATACGCGTCAGCTACTGGAAGTGAAAAATCAACAACAGCACGCAGGAACGCATCGGGAACTTGAATCAAGATTCCTGCACCGTCGCCTGTGTCGGCTTCTGCACCTGTTGCACCACGGTGTTCCATGTTGCACAGAGCAGTAATACCGAGAGTAACAATTTCGCGACTGCGCACACCTTTGATGTTCGCCACAAAAGAAACACCACATGCATCGTGTTCGAAACGTGGGTCATACAAGCCGTGGGCAAGCGGGAGATCTGGGTTCATAAGCGTTTAGTCCTTACAGGAACCGTGCGAGCACGGCGGAGAATCAAAATGTGTTCTCCCGGGACAACGCTGGCCCGAGCAGATTCAAGACTACCGAGGCAGACGGCCCCTCACCAAGGGATTATTGGCTTACTTGGCGTCGATATAGGCAGGAGCGCGCTTTTCGAAGTCGCTCATCACCGATTCACGCTGGTTATGGCCACCAACAAGGCTGCCAATGATGCGACGCTCAGCTGCGAATTGGGCGGCTGCGAAGTCCATGGTCATACGGTTGAGCAATTCCTTAGCTCCCCGCACAGCGTCAGGGCTGCGCTTGCAGATTTCAGCGGCGTACGCGAAGGCATCTTCACGCGGAGTATCTGACAAACGTGTGACAACACCAATTTCATGGGCTTCACGACCATCAAAGATGCGAGCAGACATCACAATGTCTTTCATGATGTCGGGACGAACAAGACCTTGCAGCAATACTGTGCCTGCCATGTCAGGCACTAGACCCCAATATGTTTCGCGCACGCTGAACTTTGTGTCGGGATGTGCAAAACGAATGTCTGCACCAAGAGCAATTTGGCAACCGCCACCTAGTGCGTGCCCATGCACTGCGGCGATAACTGGAACTGGCACTTCTTGCCACACCCATGCTGATTGCTGGCCGAGGTGCGTGATGCGGCCCTCTTCCATATCAGAAGCTGATGGTTGCTTTTCCTGGGAATCGCGTTCTCCACCGCCCGCCATTGCACCCATAGATGCAAGATCAAGACCTGCACAAAAGGAAGCACCCTCACCCGACAACACGACTACACGAATTTTCTTGTTGGTCTTGAGGGACTCGCCCGCATCAACAATGGCCTGAAACTGCTCGCCATCAAGCGCATTGCGCTTATCTGGGCGGTTGAACCGGACATCGGCAATGCCGTCGGATATGGAGATAGTGACTCTGTCGCTCATTGCTTCAGTTTGTCATGCCTCGGCTAGTCATTTGTTATTCGACGCGTGGCAGACTGCCCTCTATGCATTTAAACCTTTCCGCCGATGAAGTACTCAAAACAACCCGCAGCGTGCGCAAGCGCCTCGACTTCGACAAGCCAGTCGAACGCGCCATCGTTGAAGAGTGCCTCGAGATAGCTCTGCAAGCCCCCACCGGATCAAACAGCCAAGGCTGGCACTGGATCATCATCGAAGATGCTGCAAAGAAAAAAGCACTCGCTGATATCTACCGCAAAAACTTTGCCATTTACGCAAGCATGCCTGGTCGCGAATACGCCGAAGGTGACACACGCGGTGATCGTCAACCACTAGTTCGTGACTCAGCTGGTTATCTCACAGACAACTTTGAAAAGGCTCCACTGCTGATGATTCCTTGCATCGATGGCCGCCTTGACAACTTGCCAGCATTTGCTGGCGCTGGTGCATGGGGCTCATTGCTTCCCGCGGTGTGGAGCTTCATGCTCGCATTGCGCGAACGTGCCATGGGTTCTGCATGGACAACCATCCACCTCATGAACGATGGTGAAAAAGAAGCAGCAGAACTTCTTGGAATTCCGTATGACAAGGTCACGCAAGGCGGCCTCTTCCCCATCGCATACACAATCGGCACCGATTTCAAGCCTGCTATCCGCGAGCCACTCAGCAAGGTTCTTCACTGGGATAAGTGGTAACTCCATGGGCACATTGGTCACGTATGCGTTGACTGATGGCGTCGCTGTCATCACTATGGATGACGGCAAAGCAAATGCAATGTCATCTGCATTGCAAGCAGAAATTCATGCAGCCCTCGACCAAGCCGAAAAGGCGGGCGTCCCCGTAGTTCTCGCAGGACGTGCCGGAATTCTTTCTGCTGGTTTTGACTTAAAGACTCTTGCGGCAGGCGGCCAAGGTGCAGTTGACATGTTGAATGGTGGGCTTGAGTTAGCAATTCGTTTGCTGGGTTTTCCGACACCTATCGTGATTGCTTGTAGCGGTCATGCAATAGCCATGGGCGTATTCATTCTTCTTAGCTCTGATTACCGCATCGGAATTAAGGGTAATTACAGATACACAGCAAACGAAGTAGCAATCGGCATGACAATGCCCTATTCCACAATTGAAATTCTTCGCCAACGCGTCACACCAGCAGCACTTACTCGCTCTGTGCTGCTGGCCGAAGTCTTCACTCCGGACAATGCCGTAGAAACTGGGTTCCTTGACCTCGTTGTTGACGAAGCAAATCTGATGCCGACGGCCATTGCTTTTGCGAAATCAACACTTTCACTCAATGCCGGAGCCCATGCAGCGAGCAAGAAGCGACTGCGTGCCGGGGTTCTCGACGCAATTCGTGAGGGTCTTGTTAAGGATGCACAGGGCTGGGCGAAACAGTTCGCCTAATCGACGAGGCGTATTCCGCTTGGAGCAATTGACTGCTCTACAAACGGCAAGTCCACAACAAATTCCGTGCGGTGCGCCGGGAACACATGTCGCGACACGAGCACAGTTTTGCCTTCTACGCTCTGAGTAGTTCGTTGACAACGTAAAACTGGCGAACCGACAGGAACTTTGAGAAGCGTTGCTTCGTCTTGCGTTGCAGCATCTGCACCAATTGTTTGTGTTGCCCCCGCAAACGGAATATCGAGTAGTTCATAAAACGGCGAACGCTCAACGTCTGCACGAGACAAATGTTGACCAAGTTCTGCAGCACACCACACGGTGACTATTGCAAATGGCTCACCATCAGCAAGATTGATTCGACGTACGCGCAGCACTTGCGCAGTACCCAAAGCCTTTGCCACATCCGTCGGTGCTTTTTCAAAAGCAAATTCCAACACCTGTCGTTGCGGGGTCATGCCAGACGCCCGCATCTGATCTTCGATAGTTGCTAAACGCGCTAAAGGTTGACGTACAGTTTCTCCGGCCACGAACCAGCCAAAACCTTGGCGGGCATCTACAAGCCCAATGTCGCGCAACACCTCCAGTGCTTTTCGAATGGTGACACGACTGACGGAAAACTCCGCAGACATGTCTGATTCACTCGGCAGTAACCGACCTGCGGCGTAGGCACCAGACAGAACTCGCCCTTTGAGCTCTTCAGCGATTTGGTGATAGCGAATGGTGCGCACTTGTATTATAGTTGTATACATCAAGACAAAACGCAAGTACATATTTCTTGCCCTGTGAAAGGCCCACTATGACTGTTTCAGCCGGCACTCCTATTTCTCTCGTGAACGCTGTGTACGCAACGCTTCCCGCCAATGCCGCCCTTGGTCGCGAACGCCTTGGTCGACCACTCACGTTGGCCGAAAAGATTCTGATCAACCACCTTGTTGATCCACAGACACAAGAGATGGAACGCGGTCGCAGTTACGCCGACTTCAATCCAGACCGTGTTGCAATGCAAGATGCAACAGCACAAATGGCGTTGTTGCAATTCATGACTGCTGGCTTGCCACAAACATTGGTGCCATCAACAGTGCATTGCGATCACCTCATTCTTGCAAAGACCGGTGCAAAACTTGACCTTCGTGATGCAAACGATGTGAACCGCGAGGTGTACGACTTCTTGCGCTCAGTCAGTGCAAAGTACGGCGTCGGTTTCTGGGGACCTGGCAGTGGAATCATTCACCAAGTTGTTCTTGAGCATTACGCATTCCCTGGCGGAATGATGATTGGTACTGACAGCCACACACCAAACGCTGGTGGACTCGGAATGGTTGCCATTGGTGTCGGCGGTGCAGACGCAGTTGACGTGATGACTGGCTTTCCCTTCAATGTTCGCTGGCCAAAAGTTATTGGTATCAAACTCACCGGAACATTGTCTGGCTGGGCAAGTCCGAAAGACGTCATTCTTGAAGTTGCTCGTCAACTCACTGTTGAAGGCGGAACAGGCGCAATCGTTGAATACTTCGGCGACGGCGCAGACAGTATTTCTGCAACAGGAAAAGCAACTATCTGCAACATGGGTGCCGAAATTGGTGCCACCTGTTCAGTATTCGGATACGACGCCAACATGTCGGCGTATTTGTCAGCAACTGGCCGTGCAGACATTGCAGCTGCTGCTGACAAAGTTGCGTCTGACTTGCGTCCAGACGCTGGTGCGCAATACGACCAAGTAGTTGAGATCAACCTCGATGCACTGACACCACTGATCAACGGCCCTCACTCCCCTGACCGTGCACACAAAATTGGCGCAAATGGCGTTGGTAAAGCTGCTCGTGAAAATGATTGGCCACTCGAAGTGTCAGCAACACTTATTGGTTCATGCACCAACTCGTCGTACGAAGACATCACTCGCGCAGCATCTATTGCTCGTCAAGCCGCCGCAAAGGGATTGAAAGCAAAAGTAGAACTTCTCATCTCACCGGGAAGTGAACAGATTCGCGCAACGATCGAACGCGACGGCCTTCTTGCTGATCTTGAAGCAATTGGTGCCACAGTTCTTGCCAATGCCTGTGGACCATGCATCGGACAATGGGAACGTGCTGCCGACATCAATGCAAAACCAAACAGCATTGTGAACTCGTTTAACCGCAACTTCCCAAAGCGTAATGATGGTTCTGCCAACACACTGTCGTTCGTAACAAGCCCCGACACCGTGATGGCAATTGCATTGTCTGGTCGTCTTGACTTTGACCCACGTGTTGACATGCTCACTGCACCAGACGGTTCACAAGTAAAACTTGATGCACCACAAGGCGACATTCTTCCTGCAAATGGTTACAACGAAGGCGAAGACACCTTTACTGCTCCACCCGTAGATGGAAGCAACGTCACAGTTGCTGTCAGCCCCACCAGCGATCGCTTGCAGTTACTGAACCCGTTCGGCGCATGGAACGGTAAGGACTACATCGGTCTTCCTGTTCTCATGAAGGCACAAGGTAAGTGCACCACCGACCATATTTCAGCTGCTGGAAAGTGGCTCACGTACCGAGGCCATCTTGAGAACATCTCTGGCAACTTGTTCATCGGTGCTGTTAACGCATTTGGTGGTGCTGTGGGCGAAGGCCTCGACACCATCGATGGTTCACGTCGTAGCTACCCAGACATCGCAAAGCACTACGGAGAATCTGGCGTGCAGTGGTGTGCAATTGGTGACCAGAACTACGGAGAAGGTTCATCACGTGAACACGCAGCGATGGAACCTCGCTTCCGCGGTGGCGTTGTTATCTTTGCTCGTTCATTTGCTCGCATTCACGAGACCAACTTGAAAAAGCAAGGTCTTGTCCCCTTGACATTCGCTGACCCAAAGACATACGACCTCATTGAAGAAACAGATCGCATCAATGTGCATAACTTGCCGCCAGTGCCTGATCAGCCAGTCAAGTGCTCCATCACAAAGGCCGATGGCACAACAGTTGAGTTTGAAGCAAAGCACACGTTCAGCCCAGAACAAGTGGAATGGTTCAAGGCTGGATCAGCATTGAATATCGTTCGCGCAAAAGTTGCAGCTCAGAAATAACTAATCAGTACCCGGACGTCGTTCATCTTCGGCGTTCGGGTCACCTGCATAATTCGACGGGTATGAACGACGTAGTTCTTCTTCTGTTGGCTCGTAATATTCACGTCCCTCTGGCGGAAGTAACGCACTAATCGCAGACATGATTGCAGCAGTGTCCGCGTCTGAGTCTGTGTATCCAAGGTGCACAGGCTTTCCCACCACGATGATGACATCAGGTGGTGACGTGACATTTGTGATGTTCGGAAGTTTGGCATTACGTGGCCACACTTTTTCTGTTCCCCAAATTCCAATCGGAATAACAGGTGCGCGTGTAGCGGCAGCAAGCTTGGCCGCACCCCATCTACCCTTCAGAATCGGATCAAAAAATGCTCGCCCACGTGGAATGGTTCCTTGGGGCATGAGTGCCACTAAATCGCCTGCGTTGATTAGTTCAGTTGCTGCACGTAGCGGTTCATCACTGCCTGTTCCTCGCTCAACACGAATGCCGCCAAGTGCTGTTGCAATCGGCCCAATGATCGGAGCATCGAACACTTCTTTTTTGCCAAGGAAACGAACAGCACGGCCAGTCTTTGCGACTGCAAGCGACACGGCAGCAATATCGAAATAGCTACGGTGATTTCCACACAAAATCGCAGCACTGTCTTTCGGAATATTTTCAGTACCCGTAATTGTGAAACGCGCGTATGGAAATACCTCAGGACGTGCAAACTTCATCAAAAGTTGCTGTGCCTCTAAGCCAATAACTGGCACTTTTGCCACACCGTGCGGCACATCAAGATGCATTACTGGCCAACGACGTGCAGCAGCCATGAGACGAAGGCGCCAGTCTGGGTTCACGCAGTGCGGGAAACCGACAGCTGCAAGCAATGGTTCATCAAACACGCTGTCGCTGTATGCATATGAACCCGATAGATCTACGTCATTATCTTGCGACCAGGCACGCACTGCATCGCGTTTACCGCGAGACCATACATACGTTCCTTCAAGTTCGCCCGTATAGATGCCTTCATTATCTACGCCATACGTAGTGGCAATCACTGCATCGAAACCCATCAGTTCTGCAAATGGTTCAATGAGATCACGCGGCGTAGTGGTTGCCAACACAACACTGCGACCTTCAGCACGATGCGAATCAATAACTTTTTGTGCATACGGTTGCACCATTGCAACCAAATCGGGTGCTGCGATACGTGCAGCTTCTCGTACTTCGTCGCGACGATGTCCGCGCATTGCATTCACTGCTTGACGTCCCAAGACCATCGACGGCAAGTTCTCTCCGAACGTTTCAAAAATTGAATACATCAATGATTCGCCTGGAATGTTGCGCGTCACGATTCCGGTTTCGCGCAGGACCCTGCTGACCACATGTGCAGATGCGCCAGAAAGAATTGTTCTGTCGAGATCAAAGAAAGCTGCATGTGCCACGAGCGAAGGTTATGCCAGCAAACGACGACTGAGTTCCGAGATGAGCCCAGAAATGGGAAAGACCCCGCATAAGCGGGGCCTCTCAACCGAAACCCATGATCGGGGGGGATCATTTTGTTGGGTTCTTCCGGCCGGACTATGGGGGGCATGTCCGGCGCGATGTGTTAGTGAAAGTATGCACGAAGCTAAGCCATCATTCAAGTTGAACGAGGCGATAGTTGCTATCGTTTTTAGAGATAGGCTCGGGATGAGCCAGAAACGAGTCTTTCCCATGGAAATCAAGCAATTACAGAGCCTGGTTGCGATTGCCGACCACGGCACCTTTTCTGCGGCCGCTAAAGCACTCGACACTGTGCAGTCAAATGTTTCAGCCCACATTGGTCGCCTCGAAAAAGAACTCGGCACCACCCTGATTGATAGATCTACGGGCGTCCTCACTGACGAAGGCGACATCGTGGCTGTGCGAGCTCGTCGCATCTTGCATGAAATGGAAGATATTGATGCCGACATTCATTCTCTTGGTTCGTCTACTACCGGTGAATGTCGTATCGGCAGCATCGGCACCACTGCGCGATGGCTGATGCCGTCTCTCCTCGCATCATTGCAACGCCATCACCCTGGCGTGCACACGACTGTTGTTGAAGGTGCAACTAGTTCATTACTCATGCGAATCACAAGCGGAGAAATAGACGCCGCCATTGTGCATCTTCCTATTACGGACACAAGCCTTGACGTGAAAGAAATGTTCGCCGAAGAGTTGTTTCTCATTGCACCAAAATCCCACGTACTGGCAACCCATACAACAATCAGTTTGGAAGAATTGTCTCTCCATCCCATTCTTCTTGCACCTCGTGGTACAGCGCAACGACGCATCATTGATCGCGCAGCTGCCAACCATGGTGTAGCGCTTACATCACAGGCTGAAGTTGATGGTGTTCGCCTGATGGCATCGCTCGTGTTTGAAGGTTTCGGCGCCGCAATAGTTCCGGCAAGTGCCGTACCTGGTTGGCTCGAAGGAAACTTCGTGCGCATCCCTGTTCCTGAACTACCCCAGCGCGTTGTGGGCTGGGTACAGCGACCTCGCCCACGGCCAAGCAGAGCAACTCTTGCTGTTCGCGACAGAGCATTTGACATGGTGAACCGTCACGGCCCAAAGCAGCCAGGAATTTCACTTGACATTGGCGTCAAACCCGCCAAAGGAACCCGCAGCCCGCTCACTGTCTAGTCTGTAGAGAGTGAGTACGACCCAGCCAAACACACAGAACGTGGTGGTGGAACTACAGCACAAAGTTCCCGGAGCCGCTGAAGCCAATGTTGTGGAATTGTCCACGGGGCGCCATGTTGTGTGGCTCACTGTTGACGGCTCGCTTCATCGTGGCGCACTGAGCGCGGCAGCGTCCTACGTCATTGCAACAGCTGCCGACACTGCACGCACAAAAGGCATTCCACTGGTTGTTCAAATGGAATCATCCGGCGCAGACATTCTTGAAGGAATCGCCGCGCTTCACGGTTGGGGCACTGCTGCAAAAGCACTCGCAGATTGTTCGGGCGTTGTCCCCACCATCAGCATCGTCACCGGCCCTGCTGTTTCAGGTCCTGCCCTCTTGCTTGGATTGTCCGACTTCGTCGTGATGACAGAAGATGCATACGCATTTGTCAGTGGCCCCACAATGGTTGTTGAGTTCACGGGTATTGATGTCAGCACCGACGAACTTGGAGGTGCAGGAACGCATGCACGACACACAGGCGTGAGTTCAGTTGTTGTCGCCGACCTTGACATGGCAACGGCATGGCTAGAAGAACTACTGGAGTATCTCCCTACTGGCGTCGACCAACTTGCTCCGGTTATGCCAACGTCTGACCCTGATGACAGGTTGACTCCTGAAGCAGGCGATCTGATTCCCACAACATCAACAGGAAGTTACGACGTTCGACATGTCATCGAGTCAATTGCTGACGATGGCAACTATTTAGAGATGAAACCTTGGTGGGCAAGCAATGTTGTCACTGCCTTTGCACATATGGCTGGCTACCCCATCGGAATTGTTGCTAATCAACCAATCTCCCTGGCTGGCACCTTAGACATTCCTGCGTCACAAAAAGCTGCTCGATTTGTGGCGTTCTGTGATGCGTTCAATATTCCCGTACTGACTCTCGTAGATACACCTGGTTTTTATCCGGGAAAAGATCTTGAATGGCGAGGCATGATTCGTCATGGTGCGCAATTGGTATTTGCATACGCACGTGCCACCGTGCCCCGCATCTGTGTTGTTCTCCGCAAATCATATGGCGGTGCCTACATCGTGATGGACTCAAAGGAAATGGGTAATGACCTGTGTCTTGCGTGGCCATGTGCAGAATTGGCAGTAATGGGCGCTGGACAAGCTGCCGCCATCCTGCAACGTCGCGCCACACCAGAAGAACGAGCTGCATTTGAAGCTGACTATTCCGCCCGCCTGTTGAACCCGTACATCGCCGCAGAGCGTGGGTATATCGATGCTGTGATCGACCCAGCCGACACTCGCCGAGAGATTTGTGCAGCACTTCACATGCTTCGTGACAAGCGTGAGCACTTGGTCTCTCGCAAACACGACAACACCCCGTTGTAGCCATTTGTTTACCCGTTTGAATGGGTTTCGTAGTGCCCCTTCGCCTAACCTGTCTGCGGGGGAGAAAGCCCTCGCAAGCCCAAATTACAGTCGAGGAGATCCCATATGACTGACACAATCACCATCACAGATGACAGAACCGGAAAAACAGTAACGGTTCCCATCACAGGCGGAGTTTTTAGTTCAGCAGCATTACGCGAACTAGACCCAAGTCTTTTCATGTACGACCCTGCGTACCTCTCCACCGCATCATGTGCCTCTTCCATCACCTACCTCGATGGCGACGCCGGCATTCTTCGTTACCGCGGAATTCCTATTGAGCAACTCGCAGCCAATTCAACATTTCTTGAAGTTGCCTACCTCTTAATAAAGGGCGAACTACCAACGACACAAGAACTTGAAAAATGGGAACTCGATGTCACACATCACACCATGATTCACGAAAACATGCGTAAGCGTTTCGTTGACGGGTTCCATTACGACGCTCACCCAATGGGCATGTTTATTTCAGCACTTGCGGCACTCGGGACTTTCTACGACGATGCAAAAGACATCTTTTATAAGGAATCGTTTGACAAGCAAGTCATGCGTCTTGTTGCCAAGGTTCCAACAATCGCAGCAATGTGTTACCGATTCAGCCAAGGTCTTCCCTTTGTTTCGCCAAACAATGCATTGTCATACGGCGAAAACTTCCTCAACATGATGTTCAAAATTGGTGATGACTACACAGTCAATCCAGTACTTGCTCACGCAATGGACGTGCTGTTTATTCTTCACGCCGACCACGAGCAGAACTGTGGAACCACCGCCATGCGCGTTGTCAGTTCAGCCAACTCTGATCCGTACACAGCTACCGCTGCTGCAGCAGCAGCTCTGTACGGCCCACTTCACGGTGGCGCCAACGAAGCCGTCGTTCGCATGCTCACAGAAATCGGCGACATTAAAAATGTTCCTGCATTCGTCGAAAGCGTTAAGGCTGGCGAAGGCAAGCTGATGGGCTTTGGCCATCGCGTGTACAAGAACTTTGACCCTCGTGCCACCATCATCAAGAAGGCTGCATACGACGTCTTTGAAGTCACCGGCAAGAACCCACTTCTTGATATTGCACTTGAACTAGAAAAAGTTGCACTTAATGACGAGTACTTCATCAAGCGCAAGCTCTACCCAAACGTTGACTTCTACTCAGGTCTTATCTACCAAGCACTTGGTTTCCCGGTTGATATGTTCACCGTGTTGTTCGCAATTCCGCGCACCGTTGGTTGGTTGACCCACATGCAAGAGCTTCTGAACGACAAAGAGCAAAAAATCAGTCGCCCTCGTCAGTGGTACACCGGCTCAGATGAGCGCCCATACATTCCAGCTGCGAAGCGCTAAGACTTCCGTCAAGCGACGGTAATAACAATCTTGCCAACGTTGCCATTGCTGGCCATGTACTCATGGCCTTGTGCAATATCTGCAAACGCATACACGGAGTCGATTACTGGCTTCAATTGACCAGTGGAGAACAGTGGCAACATCTCTGATGCAAATAGCTGACTAATAGCGATCTTTTCTTCTAACGGACGAGCCCGCAACACGGTGCCAGTAATTGATGCGCGCTTTCCAAGAAGTAACCCGATGTTTAACGGCACTGGTTTGCCAGCCATAACACCCACTTGGATGATGTGACCCTTCACAGCAAGAGAAGCAATATTGCGTTCCACATAATCGCCGCCGATGACATCAAGAATGACGTCCACTCCAGCACCACCAGTTGCAGTGCCAACTTCTGCGACAAAGTCTTGTGTTCCATAATCAACAACAACATCAGCGCCGAGTGCACGACATGCTTCAACCTTTCCGCCCGAGCACGTGACAACTATGCGCGCGCCAATTGCCTTACAAATTTGAATTGCAGCGGTACCCACACCAGAAGCACCTGCATGCACCATGGCCCAGCGACCAGAGGTGAGTCCGCCTTGCACAACCAGCGCATCCCACGCTGTGATGAACACTTCAGGAATTCCTGCTGCATCGTGCAATGACATCTGTGGTGGCACCGCCATCGCTTGGCGCTCATGAATAGCAAGTTGCTCTGCATATGCGCCACCGCTCGTAATTCCCATTACGCGATCGCCAAGTGACCAAGCCGTGACTTTTTCGCCGATGGCAGCCACAGTCCCGGCAAATTCAAGACCGGGAATCTCAGGTCCGCTCGGAAAAGGATTCGGGTAAAAGCCCATACGTTGCAGAAGGTCTGCACGGTTGAGCGCAGTTGCAGCAACAGTGACCAAGATGTCTTGTTCACCAATGACTGGCGATGCAACATCTTCAAACTGGAGAACCTCTGGCCCTCCGTGCGAACGAAGGACTACGGCACGCATGAAGATCAGGCCATCTTTGATTGAAGGCGACGATCGAGTGCATCGAGGAAGTCTTCAGTTGTCAACCATGGAGCATCTTTTGAAATGAGGATAGAAAGATCCTTTGTCATTTCGCCAGCTTCAATTGTTTCGACGCAGACACGCTCGAGAAGTTCTGCGAATTCAAGAAGTTTCGGATTGTTATCAAGCTTGCCGCGGTGCTTGAGGCCACCGGTCCAGGCATAAATCGATGCAACTGGGTTTGTTGATGTCTTGTTGCCTTTTTGGTGTTCGCGGTAGTGACGAGTCACTGTGCCGTGTGCAGCTTCAGCTTCAACAGTGCGGCCATCTGGTGTCATCAAGACTGACGTCATAAGTCCGAGAGAACCAAAACCTTGAGCAACCGTGTCTGATTGCACGTCACCGTCATAGTTCTTACATGCCCACAGGTAACCGCCTTCCCACTTCATTGCACAGGCGACCATGTCATCAATGAGGCGGTGTTCGTATGTAAGTCCTGCTTTGTCAAAATCAGCTTTGAATTCATTGACAAACACTTCTTCGAACAAATCTTTGAACTGACCGTCGTAGGCCTTCAAGATTGTGTTCTTCGTACTCATATACACGGGGTAATTGCGCGACAGACCATAACGAAGCGACGCGCGAGCAAAGTCACGAATGCTGTCATTGAAGTTATACATACCCATAGTGACGCCACCGTCTTTACCGAACTTGGCCACTTCGAACTGCATTGGTTCGCTGCCGTCTTCAGGTGTGTAGGTCATTGTGACTGTGCCAGCACCTGGAACCTTGAAGTCTGTTGCTTTGTATTGATCACCATGTGCGTGACGACCGATAACGATTGGCTTGGTCCAGCCGGGAACAAGGCGAGGAATGTTTGAACAAATGATTGGCTCGCGAAATACCACTCCGCCAAGAATGTTACGAATGGTGCCGTTTGGCGACTTCCACATTTTCTTAAGGCCGAACTCTTCCACACGTTGTTCGTCAGGAGTAATGGTGGCGCACTTCACGCCGACGCCGTGCTTCAAAATCGCGTTTGCTGAGTCAATAGTTACTTGATCATCAGTGGCATCACGATGCTCCATGCCGAGGTCGTAGTACTCAAGATTGATGTCGAGGTACGGCACGATGAGGCGGTCTTTGATGAACTGCCAAATGATGCGCGTCATCTCATCGCCATCGAGTTCGACGACTGTATTTTCAACCTTGATCTTTGCCACGAGAGCACCTCATTCTTTGTGTCGGCGATGTGCCGAATCTCACTTGTATCAGACTTGTACACAATAGCGTTTTGGGCAGGGCTGCGCCCTACCATCATTATTGATGGATTTTGAGTGGAGCCCTGAACACATTGCCCTTCGAGAGAAGGCAGCAGCCGTGGCAGCCGATGCCGTGGCCCGATACGGACGCGACACCGCCTCGTGGATGAACGGATATTCCAAAGAGTTCTCGCGCGAGCTCTCTTCTCACGGCTGGATCGGCCTTATTTGGCCAACTGAGTTCGGTGGTGGCGGACGTCCCCCTATCGAGCGTCTCATCGTTGGTGAAGAGATGATCAAAGCCGGCGCCCCAATTGCAGCTAGCTGGTTTGGTGACCGACAAATGGGTCCAGCTCTTATTCAGTACGGAACTCCAGAGCAACAAAAGGAATTCTTGCCCGGCATTTTGGCCGGCGAAACAACATGGTGCATTGGCATGAGCGAACCGAATGCCGGAAGCGATCTTGCATCGTTAAAAACTTTCGCTGAAGACGACGGTGACGAGTGGGTCATCAATGGTCAAAAAATTTGGACCAGCTTTGGTGCCGATGCTGATTATTGCTACCTCATTTGCCGCACAACCAATGACGGTCCGCCACATGCCGGAATCAGCGAAATCATCGTTCCAATGAATACACCAGGTATCGAAGTGCGCCCCATTACAGACATGACAACTAATCGTCATTTCTGTGAAGTGTTCTACACCGATGTTCGCGTGCCAAAGGGAAATCTTGTCGGAAAACAAGGCGCTGCGTTTTCACAAACCATGCGCCAACTTGAACATGAACGCGGCGGCATCGACAGACTCGTCTCGAACTACTTTCTCTTCCAAGAAGCATGCGCAATGGTTGACAAAACCAATCGAATGGTTCGACAAGAAATTGCTGCACTTGAAATCGGATACCGCATTGGTCGCATCTTGGTGATTCGCGAAACTTTGAAGCAGGCACCTGCTGGGTTCTCTGCTGCAACAAAGTGCTTCTGCACAGAACACCAGCAACGCGTTGACCAATTCGTGTCGCGCGCAATGGGTGCCAACGCAATGATCTGGGACGATGCGGCAAAAGGGCTTGCATACAGCCCTGGCTACACCATCATGGGTGGCACATCGAATGTGATGCGCAACATTTTGGGAGAGCGCTTTCTCGGCTTACCTAAGATGTAGTCATGGCTGATCTACTCGCTCTTAGTACCCGCATTGTTGACTCAGGCGTTGCAGACGGCCCTGTCAATCGTGTTACCGGTGAATTGTCAGAGGTAGCAGAGAATCTCGCGATGGTCGAGTCGTTTAGCCACAGTGTGGTGTGGGACTCCGGCGATGGACTTGTGTGTTTCGATGCAAGTCATGTGAACACAGGTGAAGTAGTTGTTAATGCAATGCAGCAATGGCGTGCACAACCAATTGAAGCGATTGTCTACACACATGGTCATTCTGATCATGTTGGCGGTAGCGGACCTTTTGCGGCGCGTATGGCGGCAGATGGTTTTCGTGCTCCCCGCGTTATCGGTCATGAAAACGTCACTCGCCGATTTCAGCGATATCGCGACACAAACGATTGGAACGTCGCCATTAATGCACGTCAATTTGGTGGCATTCGTGGCGATCTGGAAAACGCACTAAATGATCTACGCCCACCAACTGGCGGACGCAAACTCAATAATTTCATTCCCGTTGACACTTTGGAACTCACAGACAGCCTGAGTGATTTCACCACGATGAAGTTCGGTAACGACACCGTTGAATTTCACCATGCACGCGGTGAAACTGACGATCATTTGTGGTCATGGTTTCCTGAAAAGAAGTGGATCGCATCGGGTGACTTCGTGCTCTGGAGTTTCCCGAATGCTGGTAACCCGCAAAAAGTACAACGGTGGCCAATTGAATGGGCCGCCGCATTGCGCGCCATGATCGCAAAAGGTCCTGAACTATTACTCCCCGCTCACGGTTTGCCCATTGCCGGAAAAGAACGCATCACTCGGGTGCTTGATGAGATTGCAACGTCATTAGAAAACCTGGTGCGTGACGTTGTCACCATGATGAATGCAGGCGAAACACTGAACACCATCATCCATACAGTGCGCGTACCTGACGCCACTCTTGGTAAGCCATACCTTCGTCCAACATATGACGAGCCAGAATTTGTCGTACGAAATATTTGGCGCTTGTTCGGAGGCTGGTGGGATGGTGCTCCGTCACGCCTGAAGCCAGCACCCGATGAGGTTCTTGCTGTTGAGCTTGCATCACTGTCGGGTGGCGCAGATGTTCTCATGCGTCGCGCTGTTGAACTTGCAGCTTCAGGAGACCTTCGTCTTGCCTGCCACCTTGCAGACTTTGCAGGCTGGGCTGCGCCAGATGATCCGGAAATTCATCACATGCGCGCCGATGTTTACGAAGCGCGTCGCAAGAGTGAGGCATCTCTGATGTCAAAGGGAATTTTCAAGGGCGCATCACATGAGTCAGAAAAAATTATTAAGGCCGCTCTTGGCGAAAAGTGATTACGACACCGTAATCATGATTAATGCAACACCAGCTAGCACTAGTCCGATGGCTTGTGGGCGGTGAATCTTTTCTTTGTCTAACCCAACGGCTAACAGCAATGTGCTTGCCGGATAGAACGAGTTAATAGTTGCCACAATCGACATCAGTCCGTGACGCACAGCCAATAAGTAAATGGCATTTGCGGCCGTATCAAGAATTCCCGAGCCAGCAACAAACTTCAATTGCGGTCGCGCAGCTGAAGGCTTGTTTTTTGTGAAGTACATAACGATGAACATGAATGGCACCGACGTAACGCGCATTGCGAGAACTGGCCATAATCCAGAGTTGTCACTTGTATGACCCAAAATGACAAACAAAGAACCAAACACTGATCCGGAAAGTATTGACATCAATAAAATTTTTCGCGGAGCTCTGCGATGGTCAGGCCCGAGAATATCGCTGACCAATGCGATTGCAACGAGTGCTACGGGAATACCGCACAGCGACAACACGCTTGGTCGCTCCCCTAACGACAGTCCAACAATGACTGGCACAGCAGTTGCTGTCACCGCAGACACAGGCGCAACAACGGTCATGAATCCGCTGCCCATTGCTTTGTAGAACGCGAGAAGACCAGATGCACCCGCAATGCCACCAATACCGCCCCAGATCCAATCTGTAGCTGGTGGCGTCGGAACTCCCGATGCAAGAACAATGACAACGAGTACTACGAGCCCACACGCTTGACCAATTGCAGTAACGGTTATGGCAGACACATTTCGGCTGGCTCGACCACCGGAATAATCAGCGATGCCATACACGGCGGCTGCACACAGAGCGAGCACGATTTCCATGTACAAAGGTTACGGAGAAGCGCTCACAAGAGGGTGTGGAACGCTGTCAAATACAACTAGTGGGCGCGACGGGGCTCGAACCCGGGACCCCCACCATGTCATGGTGGTGCTCTACCAACTGAGCTACACGCCCTCAAAAGGTATGACCACTTTATCAGGGGGTCAGGCGCAGACTCACTTCGTTTCCTAATAAACGGCCGCGGCGAGTGAGGACAATGCGCTCTCCCACCACTTCCACCAAGCCTTCTAGGGCGTCAACATCAAGCGTTCCTAGCGGGACCCCATCACGAGTACGCAAGGACAATTCCAAAGCTTCTCTGGCCCGAGTTGGCTCATCTAAGACTTCGTCAGAGGCTTCAACAGTTTCGTTTTTCGCCACACAATCGATGTACCGATCCGGAGTGCGAACATTCCACCATCGACGTCCGTCTAAATGAGAATGCGCTGCACAACCAAACCCTGTGTAGTTACCTTGCGACCAATACACCTGGTTGTGGCGACACTCGTGACCCGCTAGTGCCCAGTTGCTGATCTCGTAATTCATCAAGCCTGCTGTAGAGAACAAATCATCGGCAAGGACATATTTGTCGGCTTGATCGTCATCATCCGGATGACGACTCGGATCTTCCGCTAACGGCGTGCCAGCTTCCACTGTTAACCCATACGCCGAGACATGAGTCGGTTGCAGCGCGATTGTTTGTTCCACGGTTATGCGCCAGTCGTCAACAGATTCGCCGTGAACTCCGTAAATCAGATCCAAGTTGATGGATGTGATCCCCCCTGCGCGAGCAGCAGCGATTGCACCTACAACATTTGCAGGGTCGTGCGTGCGCCCCAATGAATGCAACACGTGATCAACCATCGACTGCACACCCATACTGATGCGATTCACGCCAGCAGCCACGTAGGTCTTCATCATTTCGACAGTGACGTCGTCTGGATTGCATTCAACGGTGATTTCGGCATTCGAAGTGACAGGAATCGCGGAAACTATTGACGCAAGCAACTCAGGTGCAAGACGCGTCGGAGTTCCACCTCCGAAGAACACCGTGTCCGCAACTGGCATTCCCTTTTCCACTGCTCGCGCAATGTCAGCAATCACTGCATCAACATAAGCGACCATGAGGTGATCACGATCAGTCCATGTTGCAAATGCGCAGTAGTCACAACGGTGACGACAGAACGGGATGTGAACGTATACCCCGAACTCAGCCATCTGTAACCCTTACGCAGCCGGTGGCACGAACAAAAGACCAAGCTCAGAAAGCTTGTCGCCTACTTGATCTACAGGCACGTCAAGCATGACTGCGATTGCGCGAGTGTCATGAGCACGAACAGTGATCACTTTGCCGTTGAAGTCTTGACGTTGTACTTGAATCATTCGCAGGAATCGCTCGAGCATCTCAAACTGTGTTCCGCCCATTGTTGTCAGACGCGCAACGTCGATACGCAATTTTCGTGGGGCTCCATCGTTCGCACCGGCGTCATCGATTCGTTGGGTGTCTCGCGGCAATAACTGATCGATCGTGATTCCGTAGAAACGCGCTAGGCGTTCTAGTCGCGGAACCGAGATTGCCCGCTCTCCGCGTTCATATGCACCCAACACCGATGCCTTGAATTCACTGTCACTTTTGTCCTCAACATCGGATAATGACCACTGTTTCTGTTGCCGTATACGGCGCAGACGCTCCCCGACTAGTCGGGTAAACGGTGAATCTTCCAGCAGTTCGTCATCGGTATAAGAAGCCATATCACCACCCAGTGTGGTGCATACAACGCCGCAAGTGTGCGACCATCGCTACTTTTTATGAAAAGGCGGATTTAATGCGCGAAAAAATGCCCTTATCGGCCGAAGCCACTTCATCGCCTGAAATCTCTGCCAGGCGTCGAAACAAGGACTCTTGTTCTTCGTCGAGATGCGACGGAATCACAACAGAGACGCGAACACGAAGATGACCGCGACCACGACCGTTTAAGTGCGTGACACCACGACCCTTTGCCACGAACTCATGACCATGTTGCGTACCTGCCGGAACAACGAGATCAAGATCGCCATCAAGTGCTTCCAACACTTGATGCACACCGAGAGCCGCTTGAGAGACAGTTAACGGAAGTGAGCACACAAGATCATCGTCTTCACGAGCAAATCGTGGGTGCTGCGCAACAGCTACATGCACATATAAATCACCGTTGTCGCCACCGCGAGGACCAGCTGCGCCACGACCAGTGAGCCTCATTGTTTGTCCAGAGTTGATTCCGCCCGGAAAATCAACCGTGTATGACTCACGTGAAGACGTACGACCTTCACCTGAACACTTCGAACATGGAGTCACAACAACTGTTCCCATACCGCCACAACGACCGCAGGCACCAGTGGTGACCATTTGGCCCAACATGCTTTGACGAACACGACGTACTTGCCCGGCTCCACCACATTCGGTACACGTGACAGGCTGCGTGCCTGACCCAGCACCTGAACCAGAGCAATCGGTGCACGCAACGGCAGTGTTGACTTCAACAGTCACTTGCGTACCAAACATGACTGCCTCGAGATCAACGCGTGCAGTGACCTCAAGGTCTTGACCACGAGGGGGGCCGGCTTGCTGGCGTGCGCCACCGCCACCAAAGAATGCTTCAAAGATGTCTCCGAAACCGCCACCGCCACCAAAAGGATCTGAACCGCCGCCAGAACCAGCACCAGAAATTCCAGCATCACCGAAACGGTCGTACCGACTGCGTGTTTCAGGATCTGATAACACTTCATAGGCATGACTGACTTGTTTGAACAAGTCTTCTGCTTCTGGGTCATCTGGGTTTGCGTCGGGATGCAACTCACGTGCACGTTTGCGATACGCGCGCTTAATCTCATCGGCACCTGCAGTGCGTTCAACTTCTAACAACTGATAAAAATCGGCGCTCATAACGTTCCTTCTGCAATATGACGGCCCAACTGGGCGCTCACTACTTCGACTGTTGTCAATGCTTGCGGATAATTCATACGGGTTGGACCAAGGACACCTACGGTACCGATGACTTCGCCATCAGCAAACACAGGAGACACCACCACGGAGCACGACACAAGAGGTTCGACTCCGTGCTCGGCTCCAATTGCAACAGACAGACCGCGGTCAAGCATGTCTTGTAGCAATGTCACCACCACAAACTGTTGCTCGATGGTGGACAACACATCACGCACTACATCCACTGCGTCGAATGCATTTGCCATAGACGATGCACCACCGACAAAAACCGGCGCTTCGATGCGGTGACGCGCCAATGCATTGATAGTGGCAAAACAAACCGCATCAACGTGAGCATCATTGGTTGATGTCACCGTGGTGACATCACCGAGTGAAAAACCCACGAGCGTGCGAGACAGATGTGCAACTGCATCGGAAATATGTTGGTCTGTGATGTCTTCTGACATTTGAATCATGTCATTTTCCACATTGTGATTAGACAACACCACCACCACAGTTGCGGTGCGAGAGGTAACACGACTGATGTGCACCGCGCGAACAATGGTTGTATCAGCTTCAGGGCCAACAATGACTGCTGTTTGATGCGTGATGTCTGCAAGAAGCGTGGTGGTGTGACGCAACAGATCTTCTAGGCGGCCATGTGTCGCTTTAAAAAAGTCCCCCACTTGAGTTGCATCTTCAGATGCGAGTACTCCAGCTGATGAAATCGAATCAACAAAATGTCTGTACCCCTTGTCGGTGGGAATGCGGCCAGCAGACGTGTGTGGTTGGGCCAAGTAGCCCTCTTGCTCGAGCACAACCATTTCGTTTCGCACTGTCGCTGAGGAAACCATTACAGAAGACTTCTGTGCAATGTGCGTTGAACCAACTGGTTGACCGGTGGCGACATATTCCTGGACCACTGCCCGAAGGATGGCGGTTTTGCGTTCGTCGAGCATGGTGCTACAAATTTACTTTCCGCTGACCGATTTATAACGCGCTAACGCTTCATTTCGCTCGACGGCGTGATCCACCATGGGTTCTGGATACCCCGCTGGTGCCAACAGACCCAATGTAGATGGCTCATGAATTGACGTGTTATCAAGTTCTGCAAGTTCAGGAATCCACCGTCGAAGGTATGTACCTGTCGGATCAAACTTTGCACTCTGTGACGTGGGATTAAATACCCGAAAGAACGGTGCAGCATCAGTGCCCGTTCCGGCAGTCCACTGCCATCCATGATTGTTTGATGCAATGTCGCCATCAACAAGATGTTGCATAAAAAAGCGGGCCCCCCATTGCCATGGGAGATGTAGGTCTTTCACAAGAAAGCTCGCCACAATCATTCGCACTCGGTTATGCATCATTCCGGTGCTCACCATTTGACGGATACCAGCATCGACAATCGGGTACCCCGTTTGAGCTGCACAAAACTTCTCAAACCGCGCGTGCGCTGCGGCGTCCGTGTCGCGAGGTAATACGTTCATCTTTTCTTGCAGATTTTCCCACATAGTGCGTGGCTGATGAAACAACACGTCAGCATAGAACTCGCGCCATGCAAGTTCACGACGATAATGATCTGCACCCGATGTTCCGTTCAAACGAGCGATCAATTGACGTGGGTGCACCACGCCGAAGCGAAGATAGGGCGACATCAATGATGTGCCATCAACGCCCGGGTTATTTCGTTCCTCTTGGTACGCATCCAGTCGTGGAGACCATTCATCCCACCTTCGCCATGCCGCATCTTCTCCCGCTTCAGGCAGATTCAAAGTCGACGAGACAACTTCCGGGAACCCCTGATTACAACTCGCAGCATTTGCATACGTGACAGGTGAATCCACTGCGCTAGAAAAATCAACCAAAGACCAACGACGGTAAAACGGAGTGAACACCTTGAGTGGAGTGTCGTCATCTTTTCGCACGGTGCCGGGATTGACGCAATACGGGGAATCTGATTCGACCAATGTCGCATCAACCTTTTTCAGTGCATCGCGAACATGGCGATCACGAGATTGTCCATACGGCGCAAAGTCCGATGCAATGTAAACACTCTTTGCACCCACTTCTTTGACCATCTGTGGAACTTCAATGACAGGGTCTCCATGCCGAAGGACCAACATCCCGCCCGTTGCAGCATCAAGAGCGCGCAAAGTATCGAACATAAAGGCGCGCCGAGCTAACCCAGCTTTTTCAAACCGCGGGTCCACAATGAATAACGGGACCACGTCACCAGCGATGGCGGCTGCTTGTAAAGCCTTGTTATCCCAAACGCGCATATCGCGTCGAATCCACCAAATAGATGTGCTCATCGATTCCTCCACAACATCGGTACAAACAGCAATGTCAAGATTCCGCCATATGCAATCGACCACTCAATGCCAATATTGTCGCCAATCCATCCGGTGATTGGACCACCAATAGGAGTCGAGCCAAGAAAAGCCACAGCTACTAATGCCAACATGCGACTACGCATCTCAGGTGCTGTGTTCTGTTGACTCAACCCATTCATTGACGCGACAAGACCCGTGCCGCCAAAACCAAGTGGAAGACATAAGAGACATGCAACAAAGAAGTTCGGAGCCCACGCAATTGCGATACACGAGACGCCGTTTATAGTGACGAGCGTTGCGTACCACGTCACTGTGATTCGAGTAAAGCGTGCTGTGCCTAATGCACCAAACACGCTGCCGATACTGACAAAGGTCAACAGAATTGGATACCCGCTCGCCTGGTGCCATCGCACGTCGCTTAACTTTGGCATCACCACGCTGTAGTTAAAAGCAAAAGTGCTCACCACTGTGAAAACAACAAAAGCACGACGCAGCATGGGGTCACGCCACACAAACGCCAAACCTTCGCGAACTGGCTTTCCTCCACGAGCCGCAGAGGTAGCCGGCAGCATCTTTTTCGTATCAATCATCAGCAATGAACCGAGAACAAATAGGTAGGAGATTGCGTTCAACGCAAAAAGCCATGCAGTTCCAAGTGGTCCGATGAGAGCAGCCGCCAGAGCAGGTCCAAAAATACGTGAACCCGTCATCACTGTTGTATTCAACGACATAGCGTTTGGAATTTCGGCTGGTTCAACTAGTTCAGTGACTAATCCGCGACGAGATGGATTATCGATGGCGTTCGCAATACCCGTGCCAAACGATAAGAGATAAATCATTGGCAATGAAACGTGACCAGTGAATGTGACAACGGCGAGCACCAACGCTTGAAATCCCAAAAGTGATTGGCACCAAAAGGTGACACGCCGGCGATTGTGTCGATCTGCAAAACCACCAGCCCATGCGCCAAGAACCAACATCGGAATGAACTGAGCGAACGTATTGATTCCGGCGTCAGTTGCCTTGTGATGAATCGAATAAATCAATAACGACATCGCAGTGAACTGCAACCACGTTCCGACATTCGACAGCAACAGCCCAAAGAAATAAATTCGAAGGTTTCGATGTCGGAGCGAAAGAAACATCGACGATCTGTCTGTCGCTTGCTGGGACATCAGTCGTCTAATTTCAACGCACTAATGAAAACATCACCAGGTACTTCTACCCGACCGATGGCCTTCATCTTCTTCTTGCCTTCTTTTTGCTTTTCCAGCAATTTACGCTTACGCGTAATGTCACCGCCGTAACACTTAGCCAACACATCTTTGCGCTTCGCTTTCACGGTTTCACGTGCAATGACTTTGCCGCCGATTGCTGCCTGAATAGGCACATCAAACATTTGACGGGGAATGAGTTCACGAAGTTTGGCGCACATGCGGCGTCCGTATTCAAATGCTTTATCGCGATGCACGATTGTGCTGAAAGCATCTGCTGCTACGGCATTCAATAACAAATCAACAAGTACTAGGTCACTCTTGCGATAGCCATCTAGTTCGTAATCAAGGCTCGCATAACCCTGTGTGCGGCTCTTCATCTGATCAAAGAAGTCGACAACCACTTCAGCAAGCGGAATGAGATAGTGCAGTTCCACGCGCTCTGGTGAGAGATATTCCAACTTCACCATTTCGCCACGACGTGATTGACACAGGTCCATCAATGTCCCGGTGTAATCCTTCGGAGTAATGATCGACACTTTGAAAAATGGTTCTTCAATAAAACTGATGTTCTGCATCGGAGGCAAATCAGCAGGGTTTGCAACTTCTACAACAAGGCCATCCGTCCGTGTCACTCGATATGCAACAGACGGGGCTGTAGCAATGAGCGCCAAGTTGAATTCACGTTCAAGACGTTCTTTCACGATCTCCATGTGCAACAACCCGAGGAAGCCGCAACGGAATCCGAACCCCAAGGCACCAGATGACTCTGGCTCGTACGTAATTGATGCATCATTGAGTTTCAGTTTTTCAATGCTTTCGCGCAATGTTTCAAAATCATCACCGTCGATGGGATACAAACCGCAGAACACCATTGCTTTGGGGTCGCGATATCCATCGAGAGCATCTGTAGCTGGGTTCAACGAGTTCGTTACTGTCTCACCGCTTCGAGCCTCGGCAACGTCTTTAATACCAGCGATCAGGTAGCCCACTTCTCCCGGCCCCAATTCGGCAACGGGAGTTGGCACAGGCGCACGCGCTCCGATTTCAATAACGTCGTGTGTCGCGCGGGCTTGCATGAAAAACAAACGGCTGCCGTTTGACAAGCGACCATTCATTACTCGAACGCTGGAGACAACGCCACGGTATTGGTCAAACTGAGAGTCAAAAATCAGAGCTTGCAACGGCGCATCAATATCGCCAACAGGTGCCGGAATTCGTTCGGCTATTGCGTCGAGAAGTTCAGGAACTCCTTCGCCAGTCTTTGCCGAGATTCGTAGAATTTCATCAGCAGGGATTCCGAGAATATTTTCAATTTCTGCTGCATACCTGTCTGGGTCAGCTGCAGGAAGGTCAATCTTGTTGAGCGCGGCAACAATTTCCAAGTTGTGCTCGAGCGCGAGATAACAGTTAGCAAGAGTTTGAGCTTCAATGCCTTGAGCTGCGTCAACAACGAGAACTACGCCTTCACATGCGGCAAGAGATCGACTGACTTCGTATCCGAAGTCAACGTGTCCCGGAGTGTCGATGAGATGAAATGTGTGGCCCTTCCACGGAACGCGTACGTTCTGAGCCTTGATGGTGATGCCGCGCTCTCGCTCTAAGTCCATGGAATCGAGATACTGAGCACGCATTTCACGGGCGTCGACCGCCCCAGTCAATTCAAGAATGCGGTCTGAAAGAGTGGACTTACCATGATCAATATGGGCAATGATCGAGAAATTCCGAATTTTGGCAAGGTCCATGAGCAAAGGAAAGCCTACCCCTAGGCGGTTGGGGACGGGGGTGTGTGGCGATAGCCTTTCAAGCCATGGCAAATATTAAGAGCCAAAAAAAGCGCATTCTTACCAACGCAAAAGCTCAAGACCGCAACAAAGCAGTCAAGAGCGAATTGCGCACCCGTATTCGTACAGCGACAGCAAGTCTCGGCACACCTGAAGGTGAAGCCGACATTCGTCTTGCTATCAAACGAATCGATATGGCAGCAGCCAAGGGAATTATTCATCCCAACTCAGCTGCACGTCGCAAGAGTCGCCTCATGCGTCAAGCCAACGCTGCTAAGTAATTTTTAGCGCTTAGCGAACGTTCGCTGCACCGGAGCTCCACCCAGTCGGGCTAATCGAGCAACCAGCACTTCCATCACCAGCTCTGGCTCCCAATCTTTGCCACCTCGCAGATCAAGGTCTGCAGTTGCAAGTAGTGAAATAGCGCGAGAAATACCGGCGCTTCCCAGTCGTTGATACTGCTCGAGAACTTTCTTTGCAGTGAATTCTTTGCCGCCGAGGATTGCAACAGCATCGCCGGCACTGCGCACTCCCCTGCCATCGATCTTCATCATTTGCGCGTAACGGTTTGAGAGCAACGCCAAAATCTGCAATGGGTGAGAATCACCTGCGCTCATCATGCGGTGCAACATCAGCAGTGCCTTTTTGACATCTGCGCCATCAATGGCATCGGTGAGATCCCATGGCGCAACACTGCCAGCCTCGCCAAGGAACACTTCAATATCAGAGCGAGACAATTTGGCACCCTCGCCGTATGCGGAGGTGAGCGTGGCTAACAGTCCTGCAAGACGACCTTGATCGCCGCCAAACCAGGTAGCTATGAGTCGCGATGCGTCGGCTGAATACTGAAAACCCGCTTCAACCAAATGGGCTTCCACCCATTCAATGCGATCGCGTTGATTGCTGACAACTGCGGCGCCAATAGTTTCGGCCTTGACGCGCTTGCATGCATCAGCAATTGGTTTCAATATTCGTCCTGTGACCGTAATGATGAAATCAACTTCAAAGATCACGGCATCGATTGCGGCAACCAAGGTGTCGACATATGTTGCTTCAAGGTCTTGAAGATGTCGAAGAACAACAACCTTCTTATCCATAAACAACGACATGGTGGTCAGCGCATCAACAACAGGGGCAATGGTCATGTTGTTCTCGGAGCAATCGAAATCGTCAACCATCATTGAACGATCAGCGTCACCAACCAAACGATCAACCAACGATGTCAGTTCAAGGCCGATGAGTATTTCATCACCAGAAATCAGGTACACACTCACGTTCACTACCTTGCCACATCAGTGCGTCAATTCACCGCTTGACGCCGCCGAAACCACACAAACAACGCCACACAGACCCAGAGGGCGACATTGATAGCCCCGTGCGGCGAGACGGCAGAACACGCACGGGCAACCCATGCCACCCATGCCACCGGAATTGACATACCCCACGAAATAACGGGCACCAGCGGGCTGCACAGACTGCCTACCAACGCAAGAGGTAAACCGACCATCATCACCATTCCCGCCACCCACAGTGCCAATGGGTTAGCGATCAGGGAAATGACGGGGACATACCCAAACACCAACATCGACACAGGAGTTGTCCCTATTTGTGCAGCCACAGTTGCAGCCAGCACTCCTCGTCCGCCGACAATGGTGGCAAGACGTGCAGAGAACCACGCAAGCCCAGCTGTTGCCCCAACGGACAATGCAAAGCCAACGCTCCAGGCCAACATCGGATCAATTGCTAACAAAATAATCACGGTGATTGCAAGAACTGTCCGAGCATTCATTGAAGTTCCGGTTGCTGCATTGAGTGCAACAAGTCCCGCCATAAGTGCAGCGCGCAACACCGACGGTTCAGCACGTGTCAAGAGCACAAACCACGCAAGCACAATGAGAATTGCTACGAACCGACTAGATCGTCGTAGTCGACCTAACAAAGGCGACAATGCCGCCAGTAAGTACGCGACGTTCTGTCCAGAAACAGCACACAAATGAGACAAACCACTCGCACGGAACTGACCAATCATTTCGCGTGATTGATCACGATCGTCCCCAATTACTAAACCAGCAAACAACGATTGAAGGCCGTAGGGCATCAATGCAACGCCGTCATGCAATGCACGACGCATTCGGTTTGCCGCCCTCACTGCAAGCGACCCTTCTGAATATTCTTCAGACACACTACGTACAGCGATCCGTCCGACTACATGAGTAACACGGTCATATCTGCTGTACGGACCTGTTGTTGGACTGCACGTTCCATCAATCAGCACTTTCTCACCCGCTAGCCGATTCGCAAGGTGTGCGCCAGGCGCCCCATGGGCTATCGCGCGATACCGCTTGCCATGAATCTCCACTACCACTCCGACTCCGTGACCAACCCACGTGGGGTCTGTCCTCACCGTTGCCTCGCCCGAGCACGCACCAGCATCCACCTGAATAGGTCGCCATGCAGTTGACCCACCAACGATTCCCACGACTGCGACAGCCGAGACCAGCACCTTTGTGAGGCCCCACATTCGTTGTCGCCATGACACGGCGGTCGCCACGACAACTATGAAAAGGCTGGCAGGGCGACTAACGGGCGCCACACGAACGTGCTCTCCAACAAAAACACACGCCCACATAACAACTGCCACCGCAGTCCACGAAGCCGACATAGACACCCCATGGCTGAAGCGGTGTTCATCAGCGTCGTACGATTGGCTCGTGGCATCAACTTCATCAACAAGCGCGCGGTTCATGTTGCCAGGCGGAGTTGCATCAACGCGACGTTCCATCAGACGTCGTGGTGGCCTCATGGCAATCGGATGTGCAGCTGGTTTATGGCTACTCGGCATTGTGATCTCTTGGTTGATGTCTGGACCAATAGGCGGATCACTTGCATTCGTGCTCATGGTGATGGCGCTTCCCGTTATGCCGCTACTCGGAATGCCCGCTGCGGGTGGTGCAGCCCGCTTGCTGGTAGCAATTGCAAGTAGCGCAGTTCTGTGGTGGGTTCTTGGTCAAGTAGTTGCTGGTCGGGTATCAAAAAGACCAGTCGTTGGTTGGCGCGAATGGCTGCGAGAGTTCGTTGTGGTCGGACTCGGATTGTGGATTGGTGCAGCTGGCGGATTGTTGCTTGGTGTTCTTCTTTTGGGTGCGTTCTGATCACACAGTGACCTGATCACGTAACGCCGCAACTTTGGCTGGACCAATTCCGGGCACGTTCAACAAATCTTCGACCTTTTTGAATGGTCCTTTGCGGTTGCGATAACTAATAATTGCCTTTGCAGTTGCCGGACCAACCCCGGGCAACGTATCAAGCTGATCCGATGTTGCCGAATTGAGATTTACTAACGGACTGGCGTTCGTCGTTGCTGCACCCGCGACAGGAACAGTGGCAATAACCCCAGGAGTAGTAGCAACCACCACCGGCATTGTGGTGCGCGATGGTGCAAGGCGCGGGGCAACAGTCACTTTCGTCGTGTGCGATGAACGTGACGGGACAAATACCTGCTCAGTGTCTATCAGCGTTTGTGCGAGGTTGATTCGTTCAAGATCTGCACGCGATGTTGCACCACCTGCGGCATTAACAGCATCAACGACACGAGCAGACGATGACACGGTATACACACCCGGATGAACAACTGCACCTGCCACATGAATACGCACGGTCAATGGTGTTGGCGTTGTTGTAGACGATGAAACAACAACACCAACACCAGATGCTCGTGGCACTAAGGATTCCACGAGCGGCGCCGATGGACGTACCAACAGCCACACCGCGAGAGCCACGGCGACGACTGAACAAAGCCCGATGACAAGTCGAGCAATGCCGACGTACGCCACCCAAGAAGAAAGGATTTTTTTGATGGCGCCTCGGTCAGGTATGTCCATGATCGATATGTGGCGACCACATACGACAATGTGGAAAAACTAAAACAATTTTTGAGTCAGCAATTTTCGATATTTGGCAGTACGAGGGTCAGCAGTACCCATAGTTTCTAAAATGTCTAAATACTCACGACGTGCGACTTCATCGTCTTTGACACGAAGCAACAATGCATCGAGTTCAGCATCAAGATTGTCTACTGGGTTCATAGCTAATCGCGCCATGGCTCCCAATTTGCGCACACGATCAGTTTCAGGAAGTCGTACCAAAAACATCAGAGCCTCTTCTGCTTTTCCGCTGCGTATCAAAAGATCTACCAACGTGCAGATTGCATCTTCATTGCCAGGAGCTAGAGCCACAGCATCACGTAATGCTTCTTCTGTTCCGTTGGCGAGCAATTCGATAATGCGAGTCTGAGATGGGTCTGGCAACAACGCCTGCACAAGTTGCTGCACGTATTGGTCTGATTGGCCACCCGTGAAATTGTGAATGACTTTGCCATCTTTGATGACAAATACTGCAGGAATGGATTGCACATGAAAGGCCTGCGTCGCTCCAGGATTTTCGTCGATATTGAGCTTCACAAGCTCCACCTGACCCTCTGTAGCGGCTGTAGCGCGCTCGAGGATGGGCGTGAGGCTCTTGCATGGTCCACACCACGGAGCCCAGAAATCAACGATCACTGGAACGGTGTGAGAACGCTCCACTACCTCGGTCTGGAAGGTGGCATCAGTGACGTCTAGGGACATAGGGGCACGATACAGGTAGTTTTTGTGGTGTGACTCTTCCGCATGGCATCAGCAACAACGTCGAGGGTTGGCTTGTATCCAACATCAACGGAGCCACGGCGCCGTTTACCTACACACAAATTGCGGGCGGACATTCAAACCTCACATTCAAGGTTGATGACGCAGCAGGCAATTCCTACGTGTTGCGTCGCCCTCCTCTTGGCCATCGACTTGCTAGCGCTCATGACATGAGTCGCGAGCACCGCATTATCGCCGGACTTGCACATAGCAATGTTCCTGTTGCCACTGCACGCGGTTTATGCACCGATGAAAATATCAACGAGTTGCCGTTCTATGTCATGGACTTTGTCAACGGACATGTTGTACGCGATAAAGCCACAGCCGAAACACTTCTTGGTCCAGATGGTTGCCGTCGCGCGAGCGAATCAATCGTTGACACCATGGCTGCCATTCATGCTGTTGACCTACAAGCTGTAGGACTTGATGACCTCGGTCGCCACGACGGATACATCGCGCGCCAATTGAAGCGCTGGCACGGAAACATCGTGGAACAACGCACACGTGAATTGCCGCTTGTCGACAGCGTGTTCGAAGAACTCATGGCGCGCATTCCTCAGCAAGCTTCCACCACTATTGTTCATGGCGATTATCGCCTTGACAATTGCATGGTCGATGCAAAGGGCAATGTGATTGCTGTTCTTGACTGGGAGATCTGCACATTGGGTGACCCGATGGCAGACCTCGGCCTCCTCATGGTGTACTGGACCGGTCCAAACGACGATGCAAGTGCGTGGTCAAATTCTGTCTGCACTGCCAAAGGTTTCTTAGATCGTGCAGACCTTGCTCGTCGGTATGCAGACACATCTGGTCGAGATATTTCCCAACTCGATTACTACGTCGCATTTGCATATTGGAAACTCGCATGCATTATCGAAGGCGTGTACGCCCGCTACCTTGGTGGTGCATTGGGAGATCGCGATCCTGCTGAACTTGAACCGTTCAAGTTGCAAGTTGAAGGTGCTACTCAAAAAGCAGTACAGATGCTCGAGGGTATGAAATGACCCCATCTGGCGCATTGCCATACACCGTGCAGGGTGAACTACCGATTCTCGACTCACCGACTCTCATCATCATGATGACCGGGTGGATCGATGCAAGCGGTGCTGCTGCTGGTGCGATGCAACATCTCATCAATGCAACTGCATCACGTGATCTGATTCATTTTGATGGCGACACGTTTGTTGACTATCGCGCGCGTCGGCCATTGATGGAATTGCGTGAAGGCGTCAACACACGCATTGTGTGGTCAGTTCCTGAAATGCGTGTTGGCACGGATGACGATGGTCGTGACGTGTTGCTACTCACCGGACCTGAACCAGACATGGCATGGCGCTATTTCGCTGACACTGTCGCCACTCTTGCAACACAGTTGGGTGTAAAAACTTCCATTGGCATGGGCGCGTACCCATTCGGGTCTCCACACACTCGGCCTGTTGGTTTGTCAGCAACATCACCTGATGCCGCCATTGCAGAACGACTTTCTCTCACGCGAAGCACTGTTGATGTGCCTGCAGGTGTGGAAGCAATTCTCGAACACTCAATGATGGCTGCTGGCATCACTGCTATTGGTTTGTGGGCACAAATTCCCCATTACGTTTCAACCATGGCGTACCCAGCAGCAAGCGCAGCTTTGGTAGAGGCGGCATGTCTTGAAGCAGGACTCACGATTGACACATCGGCATTGCGCAAAGAATCTGGAGTTCAACGCGAACGGCTTGATCAGTTGGTGGCAGGTAATCCAGAACATGCAGAGATGTTGGGCAAGCTTGAGGCTGCATACGATGCTGAACACGGTTCATTCGGTGCAATGAAGCCTGACGCCGCGGCAATCCCTACAGTTGACGAGATAGCAGCAGAAGTCGAGCAGTTCCTGCGAGACCAACAAACAGGAGGTTAACCATGAAGGTTGACGGCGGAATCGGATCCAATCTTTCACAGGTGCCACGTAGCGCACAAGAGGTGGAAGCAGCCGGGTACTCAGGTGCATGGACAGCAGAAACATCGCACGACCCATTCTTTCCATTGCTCCTTGCTGCAGAGCACACAACAACTCTCGAAATTGGAACATCGATTGCTGTTGCGTTTGCACGCAACCCAATGAACCTTGCAAACATCGGTTGGGATTTACAGAGTTATTCAAAGGGCCGCTTCATGCTTGGCCTTGGTAGCCAGATCAAGCCGCACATCGAAAAGCGTTTCTCTATGGAATGGAGTCACCCTGCTCCTCGTATGCGCGAAATGATTTTGGCAATGCGTGCCATCTGGGACACATGGCTTAACGGAACAAAGCTGGACTTCCGTGGCGACTTCTACACCCACACATTGATGACTCCGTTCTTCACGCCAGATCCTTCCGAGATGGCGCCATACGGACCACCAAAGATTTTCCTCGCAGGTGTCGGCGAAAAGATGACCGAAGTTGCAGGTGAAGTGTGCGACGGATTTTTGTGCCACGGTTTCACTACCGAGCGTTACCTGCGCGAAGTCACCATTCCTGCGCTCGCACGTGGTCGTGCAAAAGCAGGAAAGACAATGGAAGGGTTCGAGATTGTCGGACCAAGTTTTGTTGTTACCGGAACAAATGAAAAAGAGATGGCTGCAGCAGCTGCTGGTACTCGCCAACAGATCGCGTTCTATGGCTCCACCCCTGCCTACAAGGGTGTTTTGGAACTGCACGGATGGGATGGCCTTCAAGATGAACTCAATGGCCTGTCAAAGCAAGGCAAGTGGGTTGACATGGGCAATCTCATTACAGACGAGATCCTCAATACCTTCGCTGTTGTTGCAGAGCCAGAGCAGGTCGCACCTGAACTCATCTCACGTTATGGCGATGTGATCGATCGTCTCAGCTTCTATGCGCCATACAAGGCAGACCCAACACGCTGGTTGCCTGTTATTGACGCGCTGAAGAAGGCTTAGGCTCCAAGACCAACGAGCCAGCTTTGCACGTTGATGCCGAGCTTGTCGACGTCGTAGCCGCCTTCTTGTAGCACCACTGCAGGAAGGCCAAGTTGCTTCACCAATTCACCGCACCGACGAAAGCCTTCTGTTGTGACAGACATATCGCAAATCGGATCAGTGATGAATGTGTCGAGACCAAGCGAGACCACAATCATGTCTGCACCAAATGAATGAATCTTGTTCATCACATCTGCCAGTGCGTTGACATACACATCGTCTCCCGTGCGAGCAGCAAACGGAATATTGATATTGCTTCCTCTGCCCTTACCGGCTCCGACTTCGTCGGCGTACCCGATGGTATACGGATACGCACGTGCAGGGTCGCCGTGAAGTGACACATACATCACATCATCACGGTCGTAGAAAATTTCTTGCGTACCGTTGCCGTGGTGATAGTCAACATCCAACACAACTACTTTGACTCCACGCGTACTAGCTACATGATGCGCAACGATTGCTGCGTTATTAAAGAAGCAGTAACCGCCGTACATGGACGTGGTCGCGTGATGTCCTGGCGGCCTGCACAGACCGTATGCAGATTTCTCGCCATCAAGAACTAATTGCATTGCAGTCATTGCTGTATCAACTGCACCGCGCGCTGCTTCATACGTTCCTTCAGTCAATGGCGTTGTTGTTTCAAAGCACCACCAGCCAAGCCGACCACTAATCGATGCTGGTTCTGTTCCGTCCGACATTTTGTTACGTAGAGCTTGGCTGTAGAAGACCTCGGGCGTTACTTCACGACACGGAGCAATGGCATCTTGATATTCCTGCCATGCTGTGGTGAGAAAGCGGTGTAGTCCCGCATTATGAACAGCATTGATGGGGTCAGTCCCCCACTGCGTTGGCAGTTGGAGATCAAAACGAGAATCGGCTGACAACACTTCACGAATGATTTCTCCGCGACCAATATGTTCAAACGGCGAATGAACAGTTCCCTTTTCTATTTCTGTATGCGGATCATGCAAGAGATGCGCTGGGGTGTAAACGACTTTCATGCCGACAACACTAGAAGACAATTAGTCAAAACTTGGGCGCGCACGCAGTGAACGCTTGAGTTCTGCCATTCCCGAAGCCGTTGCAATGGTCTCGATAGCATCCCACAACTTCGTTGCTTCTTCGCCACGAGGAATGGTGGAGATGACAGGTCCAAAAAACGATGCTTCTTTCAGGCCGCCAGGGTTGAAAGTAATGATGGGCGTTCCGACATCTTTGCCAGCACGCTCAAGAGCGATAGCTGTCTCGTCAGCGATGAGTCGATCAAAGGTTTCATCGTTCACTGCACTTGCCCACTCAACAGGTAGTCCAGCGTCAGCAAGCAATTTTGCGATGTGGCCTTCGATGTCTGCAACAAACAGTTCGCGTTCTTGTTTGTTGTGCAAGCTGGTGCCAAGAGCGGTGTACACCTTTGCTACAGCATCATTGCCGGCAACAGAACGAGCCTTTGCTGCGACACGTAAACCAGAAGTTCCGGCTGCATGCACGTCTTTGTATCCGGCAGGCATTGATGCGTAATCCATCTTGTCTTGATTCAAAATCTTGAGAGAGATGAATTTCCATGACACGTTGTAGTCACGAAGTGATTGCACTTCAGCAACCCAACGAGATGTAATCCATGCCCATGGGCACACAGGGTCGAAGAAAAAATCAAGGTCAGCCATAGCTAGACCCTAGCGATTTCGCGTTCTTCAAATGTTTCAATAAGGTCGCCTGGCTTCAAATCTTGGAAGTCAGACAATCCGATACCGCATTCGAATCCTTCACGTACTTCACGAACATCGTCCTTGAAGCGGCGAAGAGACTGAATAGAGCCCTTCCAGATGATTGTTCCGTCACGAAGGAAGCGCACCTTGGTACCGCGAGTAATGACTCCGGTACGGATGACACAACCTGCAATCGCACCCAGTTTTGGAACACGGAAGATCTCGCGAACTTCTGCTTCACCTGTAACCACTTCTTCAAACTCAGGAGCCAAGAGACCGAGCATTGCGCGTTCCATGTCTTCCAGAAGTTTGTAGATGATTTCATAGGTACGGATTTCAACTTTTTCAGCCTCAGCCAAGTCACGAGATTTGCGATCTGGACGAACATTGAAACCAATCAGCGTTGCGTTTGTTGTAGCGGCAAGAGTGATGTCGTTTTCAGTGATTCCACCAACGCCACGATGAACAAACGCCACCTTGACTTCTGGACGTTCAAGCTTGCGCAAGCTTTCAGTAACAGCTTCAAGAGAACCTTGAACGTCAGCTTTGATAACAAGGTTGAGTGTTGCCACTTCACCGGCCTGAATCTGACTGAAAATATCTTCCAACTTCACGCCGCCTTGAACGCGGGAATCTCCGCGCTGGCTGAGAACGCGACGTGAATGTCCACGTGCATCACCGACAACACGCGCTGTCTTTTCATCTGGTGCAGAACGGAATTCATCACCAGCTTGAGGAACAGACGACAAACCAAGTACTTGTACGGGTGTTGATGGTCCGGCTTCTTTAATTTGCTCGCCGCGCTCATTGATAAGAGCACGTACCTTGCCCCATGCAGCACCAGCCACGATGGGGTCGCCAACTTTCAGTGTTCCCTTGTCAACCAAAACAGTCGCTACAGGCCCACGACCAATGTCGAGGTTTGCTTCCAGCACGACACCCTTTGCGCGCCCAGTTGGGTTTGCAGTGAGTTCTTCAAGTTCAGCAACAACAGTGAGTTGTTCAAGCAAGTCATCGATACCAAGATTCTGCTGTGCAGACATTTCAACAACAATGGTGTCTCCACCCCATGCCTCAGGAACCAATTCGTATTCGGCCAATTGAGTAAGAACACGTTGTGGATCAGCATTGTCTTTGTCAATCTTGTTGACTGCAACAATGATGGGAACATCAGCTGCTTTCGCGTGATTGATTGCTTCGATCGTTTGTGGCATTACACCGTCGTCAGCTGCAACAACAAGAACAACAATGTCAGTCACTTGTGCTCCGCGCATACGCATCTTTGAGAAGGCCGCGTGACCGGGCGTGTCAATAAAGGTGACTTTCTTGCCATCTTTTTCAACCTGGTATGCACCGATGTGCTGAGTGATTCCACCAGCTTCACCAGCGACAACATTTGCTGAACGAATTCGGTCGAGCAATGTTGTTTTACCGTGGTCAACGTGACCCATGACAGTGATGACTGGAGGACGTGGCTGTTGCATTGACTCGTCGTCATCGTCTGAGTCATCAAACAATGCTTGAAGTTCTGTTTCTTGTTGTTGACCTGGATCAACGAGAAGAATTTCTGCGCCTACTTCAAGAGCAAAGAGCTCCATCTGTTCGTCGCCAAGACTCATGGTGGCTGTCACCATTTCGCCGTGTTCTAACAAATAACGAACAACGTCAGCAGGAGTGCGGTTTAGCTTCGGTGCAAACTCTTGTGCCGATGCGCCACGCTCAATGATGATGGTGCCTTCAGGGACCGGTGCATTGCTATTCGAATAGCTAGTGAACTGCGGCTGCAGTTCATCGAACTCTGCCCTGCGACG
>JBAXVL010000080.1:0-1860 GCA_037129095.1 Actinomycetota bacterium
GTCGAGCTTGAACATCTTCCCGTCGACGGTTCCATCTGCCTCGTCGATGATGCGGTGTATAAGAGTTTTGAGCGTAAATACAAAAACCTGAACTTCGCTGCCTAAGTACAGAGTTTTGAGTTCCCCTTCGGAATTTTTCGGAACGAGTCTGTGTCACTTTGACACAGCAAAATTGTTCAAAGCCTTGATTGATGCGCTGCTCAGCAGTATTTCCTAAGATTCACACCATATTCGAGGGCACTTCGGAGATTCAGCAGTTGGTGATTGCTCGCGCAATCTCCGGCTTGCGCATCGAATAATTCTTTTAGCGAACTGAAATTCGAGTGATGGTGGTCGGGCTGCACCAATAGATATCGCCGTGTGGGCCGATAGCGGGAAAGACTCCGGATTGAATCGGACTTGTTGTTGATACACGTGCAATTTCGGTGCCAGTAGTGATATCAAGCACGACAACTTGTTCACAGCCAAGTTCAGGTCGGTAATCAGCAGTGATTATTTGACCGGTCTCGGGAATGAGCAACATATGACATGCATGATTTTGCTCGTGACTCCAGCGAAGCGTGACTGAATCTTCGTTGTAGTCGAAACCGCTAATGATGCCGTTGCCACTGTCGAAGCCAACAACAATTTGACGTTTCGTATCAACAACTGGCGGGTTAGCAACAATCCCATTTGGTAGGCCACAAATTTCAGTCAAAGTGACACTGCCCGTGTGTTTATTCACACGTACAAGGTGAAGTGGGGCCGTTGAGATGCCCAGACCTCGAAATGAACCAGTAAACAACTGAGTGCCTTCACCGTTGTCCAAGAACCAAGCATCAGTATCGGTAATCACTGAGTCCCATCCAAAGGTTTGACCTTTAAGGGTTCGGTAACGGGCATTGAATGAATCATCGATAGTGAGAGACTCGCCATCCCACAGGACGCGTATCAATGTGTGGTCTCCTACAACATAAATGTCGTTTCCATCTGCCGAAAGGCGCGCAATAGATGGCTCGCTAAGTTCGAGTCGTGCGACAATTCGCAAATCGTCTGGATCAAGAATCAACAGTTCGGTGTTATCCATTGATGCGCTGTTTGGTTGTCCCGGAAGCGGGCCAGAAAAATCCTTGGTTGCGAGATGACCAGTGGGCAAGATGACGAAACTGTTGTATGGTCGAACTTTTGGTAACTCAGTCGAGGCAAGGACTGATAAGTCGGTCGACAGGCGATGTGCATGATTGCCAAACACGATGTAGAGAGAGCCGTTTGCATGAGCAGCCATGCCACCTGGCCACATCGGCCCACCTGCAAGTTCCTCTGATTGCTTGAGTGGTTCGAGAGTTAGTGGGTCAATCTTTTCAACCCATGCGACTGTATCGAGACCAGGCAAAGCACGTTGAAGAAACAGTTCATCATTGGGCCCAACAATTGGCATGGTCATTGCCCGCGCATCACGAGAGAGAACTTCAAGTTGTTGTGAGTTCTCAATGCGTGGAATGGACACGTTTGTGGCGACTTGTTGTCGTTTTGGTCCACCATCTTCACCGGACCACGAACTATTCCAATAAGCACTCATTAGGAAATTCTACATGGCCCCATTACTGAAAGGAAAAAACACAGTCGCTAGTGAATAAAATTTTATTCTTAATACGAATAAATGGCTGCTCAAGCCAACGCCAAAACACGCAGATTCCGACAGTCTCCGACACAGTTTGTGTCACCTTGGCACAGTAAAAGTCGTGAAAGCCGAGCCTGTAAGGAAATGCAACCGTGACGCAAAGTCTCAGACCATCTTTGAAGGCACCTCAGAGATTCAGCAGCTAGTGATTGCTCGCGCAATCTCTGGCTTGCGCATCGAATAATTCGGCATACAGTAGG
>JBAXVL010000081.1:0-1854 GCA_037129095.1 Actinomycetota bacterium
AGTCGAACACCAAGATGTACTTCTGAGTAAATGCAATGTCATGAATCATTGGTCCGCCAGTGGTTGGAATATCAACATGGCGACGCACGCGACCATCAGTGCCAACAACCAAGTACTGCACTTGATTTCCCCAGCCCCAGTAATACGTCATCACGTGAAGTTCGCCCGTCAGGGGGTCGCGCTTCGGGTGAGCTGAATATGCGTGAGGCAACGTGCCTTCAAGATTCGAGACTCGTACGGTGTCGAGTTCGTATGACATCTCGATTGGAGGTGAACCAGCTTCAACAATTGCAAATGTTTTGCCAGCATGTCCGATGACATTTGTGTTTGCCGCAAACTGGCCATGATCTGCTGGCCAATCAGACGGCGGGTGTGCCTCGCCGAGTAACTCGGCAACATCATTGTTGCGCACCCAACGATTGCGATACCACTCTGCTTTGCCATCACGAAGACGAATGCCATGCACCATGCCGTGCCCTGTGAACCAATGGTATTTTTCTGCGTTCACATAACCCAATGGGTTCGGCCCATTACGCAAGTACCGACCATCTAATTCCGGCGGAAGTGTCCCGGTGATTTCTAAATCAAAAGCTGTGACTTCTTCGGTGACAGGTGCGAGGTTTCCTTCAAGAAAGGGATTCCCGCGGGCATTTTCTACTGTGGTCATTCACACATAATAGACAAGCCCCAATAGGGACTGTTCCGCTGTCTCGTGACAGGCTGAATTCCACAGAGCCCTACAGGAGAAGTCATGAGCACATTAGAAACCGGAACAGATCACCTACTTGGCCGCATTGAAGGCCACGTTGCTGTGTTGTCGTTCAACCGTCCAGAAGCTCGTAACGCACTGTCAGATGAGATGTATGCCGGATTCGGTATAGCTCTGCCACAGATCGCAGCGAACTCCGATATTCGCGTTCTGATGCTCACAGGCGAAGGTGTCGCCTTCTGCTCTGGTGGCGACGTCAAAGGCATGCACGCAAACAACTCTGGTGGCGGGCCAAAAGCATCGCTGGAAGACGGCATTGCGCGCCTTCGTTACATTCAAGCCGCTGTCAGTGGAGCTATTCGTAAATTGCCTCAGCCTGTCGTTGCAGCAATTCCCGGTGCAGCGGCTGGCGCCGGTTTGTCCATTGCGTTATCAACTGATCTGCGTGTCGCAGCTGAACGCGCACTGCTTGTAACTGCATTTGCAAATGTTGGTGCAAGCGGAGACTTCGGCATGTCGTGGTTCTTGCCACGCGTTGTTGGTGAAGCAAAAGCAAAAGAGTTGATGTTTACTTCACCGCGTCTTACCGCCCGCGATGCACTCGCACTTGGCATGGTCAGCGAGGTGTTCCCAGATGCAACATTTATTGAAGATGCCATGGCGTATTGCCAAAGCCTTGCGCAGCGTGCACCGATCGCACTTCGTTATATGAAAGAAAACATCAACCGCTCCGGCATGGTCACAATAGAAGCAGCGCTAGACGCGGAGGCTGTTGCAATGTCACGCACGATGTCAACTGCAGATCACCGTGAAGCGGCTGCTGCATTTGTAGAAAAGCGTCCGCCAAACTTCGACGGTCGATAAAACTACGACGGTTCGCGCGGAAGGCCCAACGCTCTTTCACCAATGGTGTTTTTCTGAATCTCGTCGGTACCACCGCCAATAGACATGCGTGGTGCATTCAAGATGAAGTACCGCCAGAAGTCACCATCTTTGTCGTCAACCTCTTGAGCCAGAGAACTATTCAATGTCATGCGAGCAGCAGTCTCTGACACAAAACGCGATTGTTTCGTGCGCCATAACTTGCCCACGCTGGGAAACACTTTTCGCTGCGCTACCCAACCCATGAGTTTTTCACCCGTATA
>JBAXVL010000082.1:0-1837 GCA_037129095.1 Actinomycetota bacterium
TGTTCGCCAGTATCCCAACGCGCCGTGCGTACTACCCAGGTGCGCTGGCACGCCGCGATTCTTTCTTGAGTGTGCACCCAGATGCACACCAAATTGGAGACGGCAGCGGTGACAAGATGCCTTGGACAATTATTCGCAATGTTGATCCGAACAACAAAGCTGACATGAGCCTCAACGTTGAAGCATTCTGTGCACTCACCAGCGAGACAGGACTCGATGCTTCTTCGCCAGCAGACTTTGTTCGTAAAGCAACTGACTTCTGTAACGATGTTGTTTGGGGAACGCTTTCAATGACAATGATCGCGGACCCTCGTGCATTGAAAGATGCAGAAACTGGTCCTGCAATTGAGCAGGCAATCGCTGATCTTCGTTACGGCTCAATTGGTCTCAACCTCTGGCACGCAATGAGCTTCGCGTTCTCAACCACCGTGTGGGGCGCTTACCCTGGTCACCTGATCACCGACATCCAGTCAGGTAGCGGTTTCGTGGGCAATGGCTTTATGTTTGCTCGACCACAGAAGTCTGTGGTTCGTGGACCGTTTGTGGCGTCACCAGCACCAGCGTGGTTCTCAACGAATGGCAATGCGGCTGTCGTTATGCGCAAGCTTCTCAACTTTGAAGTTAAGCCTTCGTGGGCAAAGCTTCCAGGGCTTCTAAAGGCAGCGCTTAAGAGCTAAATGGAACTGTGGCGACATTCGTGTTGCCCACAACCACACATTTTGTAGGTAGGCAAGCGACATCGTTAAACGGTGTCGTGACGTAGTTGAGCTTGTTGACTACGAGAACACCGTTTTGCCATGTTTCTAGCCACGGGCCACTCGTCTTGTTCGTCCCAACAACGACACACGTGCTGAGGTTGGCGCACGACATTGCGGTGACTGCACTGTTTGAAGAACTAACTTTTTTCCAGATTCGTCCATATGTGTTGGTTCGCAGAACAAAACTATTTCCAGTTGAATCTGTCATGGCACTGATGCATTTGAGTGCACTGCACGAAAGTGAATGAATTGTTGACCACGACGTGTTTATCGTTCGTTGCAACCATGTAACGCCAGCATCGTGCGTTGCAAAAAGAAGAGCTGATGATCCTGAACGACTTGATCCACTGACGAGGCAATTGTTCGCTTCGTCACAGGACAAAGAAATTTTTCCACTTACTGAAAGCGCTGTGGGCAGTGTCGTTTGTGACGTCCACGTTGCGCCAGCGTCGTGGCTATAGAGAATCTCAAGTGATGAGCTGCTCGGGTTAAAGCCAATTACTGCGCACGTGCTGGCAGCAAAACAATTAATCGACTGGATTGTCTGAAAGCTTGTTGGTGACTGCAATGCGCTGACATAACCAGAGCTGTATTTCCATAGAAACTGTGAAGTCCCAGTGCTGCCCGCGATCAAACAACCAGTGGCCCAACACGAAGACGCTGAAACCTGAAGTGCGGTTGCTGGAAGGTGAAGTGGTGTCCACGTCCTTGAAGACTCTGAGTATTGCTCACCTGAACCGAACTGTGAAGTGCTGAGTGCAATGCACGAAGTAGAAGTGCATGCTGCATTCGTTAGCGCGTCATTAATGCTGAGCGTTGGAGTAGCGGTAATCGTTGGTCCGCTCGCCAAGGACTGCGTTGTTGGCGAGCAACTCGCGAGAAGTATTGAGGCGATAGCCGCCACAATAAGGACGCGAGCAGAACGCATTGTTGCTCTTAACCAGCAGCGCGAACAGCTGTTGCCAGCACGCTGAGACCATCAGCGAGCTGCTCATTGGTGATGGTGAGTGGTGGCAACAATCGAATTACGTTTCCGTATGTTCCACACGCCAGCGCAATCACACCTTGTGAGTTGCAGT
>JBAXVL010000083.1:0-1766 GCA_037129095.1 Actinomycetota bacterium
GTGATCCAGTCTCTGGTTTCTTGGTACATCAGCTGAGAGGAACGCCCAAGTGGCGAAGTGCCAGTGATGAATACACAGCAATGCCGCGACGCATATGTGTCTCTTCATAAATCGCACGGTTGCTGTGGTTGGGAGCAGCTTTCATGATGTCCATGCCTTCTGGCATCAGCCCAAGAAACATCATCGCGCCTGGCACACGGTTCAGTACATAACTGAAATCCTCGGCACCCATGACGGGGTTATCCATGATGCGCACATTGCGTTCGCCGGATACTGCAGTAGCCACATCGGCTGCAAAGACTGCTTTGTCTTCGTTATTCACTGTCACGTCGTAACCGATGTGTAATTCAACCTCGGCTTCCATTCCGTGCGCTGCTGCAATTCCTTCAGCCACACGTCGAAGGCCATCGTGAAGAAGCGAACGAGTGCGCTCACTGACGGCACGAATTGTGCCATTAATCATTGCAGTTTCAGGGATCACGTTGCTGGTAGTTCCCGTATGAATTTGTGTGACAGTGATGACACCCGGATCAAATACGTCAACGCGACGAGTCACCAATGTTTGTAGTGCCTGAACAATTTCGCACGCAATAGGTACAGGGTCAAGTGTGAAGTGCGGCGCGCTTCCGTGGCCACCGCGACCTTTGACGGTAATTGTCATGGAGTCACTTGACGCCATGATGGTTCCGCCCTTGAGGCCGACGAATCCACCAGGGATGTTTGAAGCTGAGTGAATGGCATATGCACCTGTGATGGGTGATACAGTCCCGACATCAAGCAAGCCCTCGTTCAACATTTCGCTTGCGCCGTTGAAGCCCTCTTCGCCAGGCTGAAACATAAACAAGACGCGACCTGTGATATCTGCTTTGCGTGACGACAACAATTTGGCAGCACCTACCAACATTGCTGTGTGAGTGTCGTGACCACACGCGTGCATTGCATTTTCAACATTTGACTTGAACTCAAGCGACGTATCTTCTGGCATTGGCAACGCGTCCATGTCGCCGCGAATCAATACGGTTTCTCCTGGCTTGTCACCTGTGAGCATTGCTGCAATTCCGCTTGTTGTCTCATGCAGAGTGATGTCAAGTGGGAGACCTTCTAATGCGGCAAGAACTGCATCGCGAGTGCGAGGCAAATAGTTCCCTAACTCTGGCCATTTATGAAGTTCTCGTCGCAACGCAACGGTCTCATCAAAGACGTCATTCGCTTGTTCGAGGATGCCAGCTGGATTGCCGTGTTGATCGCGGGCGTCGTCAGTTGTCAGAGTGTTTTTGGCCATGTCATATGGTAGGCACAAGACAATGAAGACTTCAGCGGCGGCGCACCCCGACAACTCTCCCGATGAGATGGTGGAAGAGATTGATATAACTGGCAATGTGTTGCGGCTTGTGCCACGCCGCAAAATGCGTGCCGAACAGTTGTGCCATCGCTCTGTGTTCATTGCGGTGATGTCCGAAAAGGGTGACCTATTGGTTCACAAACGGGCTGAGACGAAAGACATCTGGCCAGGTTGGTGGGATGTGGCTGTTGGTGGGGTTGTGGGTCCGGGGGAGACATGGGCTGATGCCGCCGTTCGAGAGTTGCATGAGGAACTGGGAATCGAGGGCACGAGGCTTACATTGCTCGGCATTGGCGCATATCGCGACCCTGACGTCCAGCTCGTGGCTGCCACGTTTCTATGCCGCACAGAAGGTCCATTCGCCTTCGCTGATGGAGAAATAACTGAAGCTCATTGGGTCAGCCAGACTGAGATACCCGTGTGG
>JBAXVL010000084.1:0-1737 GCA_037129095.1 Actinomycetota bacterium
AAGGAAAAGAAAAGGGAATGTGGTACGACCCGAATCACATCTACCCACTAGGAACTGAGTTTTCTCCTAACTACAACGAACAAAATGGCGTATCGATTGCACAACTTGCCGAGGCTGCTGGCGTGCATCCTGTCGAGCTCGTCATTGATCGTTTGATTGAGAGCAACGGCCTTGAGCTGTTCAATACGTGGTTCTTTAACCGCAACACATCAGATCTTGAAGACTTCCTCGCACTTGATCATGTGTATCCAGGGCTTGCAGACACTGGTGCTCATATCGGGCAGATCTGTGATGCAGATGCCACCACGCATTACTTGCAGTACTGGTACCGCACCCGCGGTGTTGTCACGTTGCCACAAGCGATACGCAAGCTCACCAAAATGCCTGCAGAAGTGTTGGGCTTGAAGAAGCGTGGAACGCTTGAAGTGGGAAACTTTGCTGACATCAACATCTTTGACCCACAAACAGTGGCGTCAGGTCAACCAACGTATGTGAACGACTTCCCTGGTCAAACAGGGCGATTGTTCATTAAGTCACGTGGCTACGCCGCAACAATTGTAAATGGCCAAGTTGTGACTGAACAGGGAAACCACACTGGCGCTCGTCCGGGTCGCGTCATTCGCGAATTCGTTCGCGCCTAATTACCTTGGCGGGCCGCCTTTTGTAAACGCAGTCCCAGGAGGGTCAATTGCCCACGCAGGTGATTCACCCCACACATCTCCGTATACAAGGCCCGCCATTGGCACGCGCCGCACTGGGCCATGATGCCCAGCGGGTTTACCAAGCGAAATAGATGCAGCAATCAATGTGTCTTGCGGAATACCCAGCAATGCTCGCAACTCTGGTTCAACAAAGCCATGAAACCCGGTGATGACTCCCCCATACCCCAATCCGCGTGCTGCCAATAACAAGTTCTGACACGCCGGGTACACAGACGAACCTTCCGTGGGGTTTTGCTCGCGATATCTCACGAGAACTGCAAGAACCAACACCGGCACCTGTGCGAAGTTGTCGACATACTGCTGCATGGTGTGAGCCATGCGAGCTTTCGGTGAATCTTCAACTACACCTGAGCCTTTTTCATAACCGTCATCGGTTCTCTTGTAGTTCCATACCTTCTGGGCACCGGTAGCAATCAATGTCTTTGCCTGCTGGGCGATTTCAGAATCAGCAAGAACGATGAAACGAAAGGGCTGGCGATTGCTTCCGCTTGGTGCACGCGTGGCAGCAAACATGATGTCGCGCAATACTTCATCGGGAATTGGCTCGTCGAGATACCGACGTATCGCCCGCGTAGTGCTGATGCCTTCCAGCAACCCAATAACGTCAGGCGCTACGGGAGTGTTCTTATCAACCATTGTTCAAATCAGTGATGGTCAAGAACGCCAGCTTCCTTTGCCCATTTCCAGTGCATACGACCATGATCTGCATTTGCACCGATCACTCCGCCAACTGTTCCGTCCGCCCATGGCGCTCCTGGCAACACTTCTTCCAACTGTTCATCAGTCAGTTCACTGAGAAGTTCTAACGACACTGCACGAGCACTTGCACCAAGTGCGACAACTTCATGCAGAGACTTTCCATGATGTTGCTTCTGCCACTCTTCTGTCATTGCATGAACAGACGCCATGATCTGATCACGGGTACGTGGAGCACCGGAATCATCAGAAGCCAATCCGACGGGATTCTTATGACCACTGATATGACGACGAATCATGGCGGCAAAGTTGCGCTCGA
>JBAXVL010000085.1:0-1737 GCA_037129095.1 Actinomycetota bacterium
TCGAGCGCAACTTTGCCGCCATGATTCGTCGTCATATCAGTGGTCATAAGAATCCGGTTGGATTGGCATCTGACGATTCAGGTGCTCCACGTACGCGTGATCAGATCATGGCATCAGTACATGCAATGACAGAAGAATGGCAGAACCAACATCATGGAAAGTCCCTGCATGAAGTTGTGGCACTTGGTGCAAGTGCTCGTGCAGTGTCATTGGAACTTCTCAGTGAATTAACTGATGAGCAGTTAGAAGAAGTATTGCCGGGAGCACCATGGGCTGACGGAACAGTTGGTGGCGTGATTGGTGCAAATGCTGATCACGGTCGCATGCACTGGAAATGGGCAAAGGACGCTGGCGTCCTTGACCATCATTAACTCAAACAATGGTTGATAAGAACACTCCTATAGCACCTGACATTGTTGGGTTGCTTGAAGGCATCAGCACAACGCGTGCGATTCGTCGGTATCTCAATGAACCAATTCCCGACGAAGTTTTGCGCGACATCATGTTTGCTGCCACGCGTGCGCCAAGCGGAAGTAATCGTCAACCATTTCGTTTCATTGTTCTTGCTGATTCTGAAATTGCACAACAAGCAAAGACACTGATTGCTACTGGTGCCCAGAAGGTGTGGAACTACAAACGAACTGACGATGGTTACGAAAAGGGCTCTGGAGTCGTTGAAGATTCACCTAAAGCTCGCATGGCTCACACGATGCAGCAGTACGTTGACAACTTCGCACAGGTTCCTGTGCTGGTTCTTGCTGTGCTGGTGAGGTACCGCGAACAGAACCCAACAGAGGGATCGTCTGTATATCCGGCGTGCCAGAACCTGTTGTTAGCTGCTCGAGGTCTTGGGTATGGGGGAGTCATCACCGGGTTTCATGGCTTTGTCGAACCAGAGTTGCGCGAATTGCTTGGTATTCCTGATGACACGCTGATTGCTGCGTCTATTTCACTTGGTAAGCCCGCGGGACATCATGGTCCTGTACGGCGCGTACCAATGGCAGGGCTTGTGTACGGAGATGTATGGGGCGAATCACCTGCGTGGGCAATTGATCCTCCTGGGACTGCCTTCACAAAAGGCGGCCCACCTAGATAATTAGGCGCGTGCGAATTCGCGAATGACGCGACCCGGACGAGCGCCAGTGTGGCTTCCTTGTTCAGTCACAACTTGGCCATTCACAATCGTTGCGGCGTATCCGCGTGACTTAATGAAGAGTCTTCCTGTGTGACCAGGAAAGTCGTTCACATACGTTGGTTGACCTGACGCCACTGTTTGTGGGTCAAAGATGTTGATGTCAGCAAAGTTTCCCACTTCAAGCGTTCCACGCTTCTTCAAGCCCAACACTTCTGCAGGCATTTTGGTGAGCTTGCGTATCGCTTGTGGCAACGTGACAACACCGCGGGTGCGGTACCAGTACTGCAAGTAATGCGTCGTGGCATCTGCATCACAGATCTGCCCGATATGAGCACCAGTGTCTGCAAGACCTGGATACACATGATCAAGTGCGAGAAAATCTTCAAGGTCTAATGTGTTGCGGTTAAAGAACCACGTGTTGAACAACTCAAGACCGTTGCTCTCAATCAAGCGATCAATGACGAGCTCAACTGGGTGTACACCAGCAGCTTCAGCAAGTTGTGCAATCGATACGCCATTTTGTTCGTTGTAGTTAGGAGAAAACTCGGTTCCTAGTGGGTAGATGTGATTCGGGTCGTACCACATTCCCTTTTCTTTTCCTT
>JBAXVL010000086.1:0-1730 GCA_037129095.1 Actinomycetota bacterium
GTCGGCACAGCTGTCGCGATCATCATTATTCGTTAGCGCACGCCGGTCTCCGACGTGCGCGTTCCAGCCGCCTCTAGGGCGGCTTTTTCATTTCCAAAATTTTGAACCCGACGACCCCAAAGAAGAACACTTTCATGAACACACAACACACCAAAGAACTAGTCGAAGCATTTGACACAACCTTGCGCGACGGCATGCAAGTAGAAGGTGTCTCAGCAACTGTCGAAGACAAGCTTCGCATCGCTGAACAACTTGATTACCTCGGCGTGCAATTCATTGAAGGCGGCTGGCCAGGAGCCAACCCGAAAGACATCGAGTTCTTTGCGCGAGCAGCGACCGAACTGAAACTGAAGCATTCAACGTTGGTTGCATTCGGCTCAACGCGTCGTCCGAAAGGCAAAGTGGACGATGATGCAACATTGCGCAACCTTCTCGATGCCAATACGTCAGCCGTGTGCATTGTTGCGAAGTCGTGGGACTATCACGTCACAGAGGCATTGCAGACAACTCTTGACGAAGGCGAACTCATGGTTGCTGACTCTGTTGACTTTCTGAGTAGCAACGGCCGTCAAGTGATGGTCGACCTTGAACACTTCTTCGACGGTTACAAGAACAATCCGGAATTCGCCATGCGCGTTGTAGGGGCTGCAGTAATGAAGGGTGCTACTCACTTGGTGATGTGCGATACAAACGGTGGTTCATTGCCACATGAGATCTTTGAAATTGTCACGAAAGTCAAGACATTTGTTGGTAACGACGCAACATTGGGCATTCATTGTCATGATGACACCGGATGTGCAGTTGCTAACTCAATGGCAGCAGTGACTGCCGGAGTTCGCCATGTACAGGGCACGTTGAATGGATTAGGGGAGCGCACCGGTAACACCAACCTCACCACTGTTATTCCGAACCTTGAATTGAAGATGGGCTTTCGTTGCTTGCCAGAAGGAAACCTTGATCGCCTCACTGCAGTCAGCAATCACGTGGCTGAAGTTCTGAATCGACCATTGAACCCCCAGGCTCCATATGTCGGTTCATCTGCGTTTGCTCATAAAGCCGGACTTCATGTGTCGGCAATCAAGCGTGCGAAAGATGCATACGAACACATTGACCCAGTCGTTGTTGGAAATGGCACACGCTTTGTTGTGAGTGAAATGGCTGGTCGCGCCACCATCGAAGTAAAGGCTGAAGAGCTTGGCCTGAAGATGGACGGAGCCGCAATCGGTTCGGTCATAGAAGACCTGAAGCGTCTTGAGCACGAGGGTTACCACTTCGAAGCAGCTGATGCTTCGCTCGAATTACTGATGCGTCGCGCTAGTGGTTGGGAGCATGATGCATTTCGTGTGGAATCGATGCGTGTCATCACAGATGAAGCAGAAAATGGCGAGTTCACCACCGAGGCAACTGTCAAGGTGCGCATTGGTGATCAGCGCTATGTACACACGGCAGAGGGCAATGGTCCGGTGAACGCAATCGACGCCGCACTTCGCGCATCGTTGTTGCCTCATTATCCAGACCTAGCCAAAGTGCACCTCGTTGACTACAAGGTGCGAATCCTGGATGGCGCAACCGCCACGGGCGCGATTACTCGGGTACTTCTTGATGCCACAAACGGTGACCGCTCATGGACCACCATCGGCGTCTCGGCAAATATCATCGAAGCTTCCTGGAATGCCCTGGAAGAGTCATTGATCTATGGACTGCTCCACGCTTCGGCGTAGAGTTTCAGT
>JBAXVL010000087.1:0-1722 GCA_037129095.1 Actinomycetota bacterium
GATAAAGCTGTACGAAGAGTAACGACGTGGCATTCCTCGCAGTCCTGAGATGAACATTGCAAGGAATGTCACTTGAACGCCGATGAATGAGAGCCAGAAGGAAATACGGCCCAGCTTCTCATCCAAGAAACGACCAGTGACCTTCGGGTACCAGAATGCGAGTGCGGCAATTGCACCGAACAGAACGGATCCCACAAAGACATAGTGGAAGTGTGCAGTTACGAACATTGTTCCGTGCAACTGGTTGTCAATTGGAATGTCTGAGAGGTAGATACCGGTAATTCCAGCGATGATGAAGTTCGCAATAAACCCGAACATCCACACTGTTGGAAGTTTCATCCAAATGTTTCCGCGCCAGAGTGTTCCAATAAGAACTAGGAAGAACAGACCAGTTGGAATTGAAATGAGCTCGGTTGTGACCATGAATGGACCACCAAGTGTTGGAGCCCAGCCAGTTGTGAACATGTGGTGAGCCCAAACAAGGATTGAAAGTCCAGCAAGTCCTGTCATTCCTGCAACCGCAGTGCGGTAACTGAAAACAGGTTTGCGAGCCATTACTGCAGCGATCTCAAAGAGCGCCGCAACTGCTGGAATCAGAATTACGTACACCTCTGGGTGACCCATCAACCAGAACAGGTTGGCCTGTAGCCATCCAGTTCCACCACCATTGCCAACGAAGAAGCTCGTTGATGCGGTGCGGTCAAGAATTTGAAGTGCCTCTACAAGAGAGAAGTAAGGGAAGGCGTAGAGTCCGAGTGCTGCGGCGATAATCGCACCCCAAACCATGATTGGAAGGCGCTCAAGTGTCATACCCTTGGTGCGCATGGTGAAAACAGTGCAGATGGTGTTCACACCAGCAACGGTTGTCGACACCGTAAAGACCAGGATTGACAGCGCGAAGAAGTCCATTCCAACACCCGCTTGGTCTGTGATTGGAGCAAGCACAACCCATCCCATTGTCAGCGAGCCAACAGCAAGTGTTGTGAGCAGTAGTCCGGCGGCACCGACAAGTGTCCAGAGGCTTAGAGCATTAAGACGTGGGAACGCCATGTCTTTTGCGCCACACATGATTGGAACAACAAAGTTTCCCCACGGTCCAGCAACAGCAACAATAAGCGCCAAGATCATGAGCATTCCGTGCACCGCAATGAATCCGTTGTAAACCTGCTGGTTCACAAAGTGGTTGCCTGGGACAATCAATTCAGTTCGAATTGCCATTGCGAGAATTCCACCAGCACCAAGAAGCACCATGGTCATGACAATGTACTGAACACCTACGACCTTGTGGTCCGTGCAGTACTTCCAGTAACGCTTCGTTCCTTGATCTTCACCTGCGTAGTAGAGCTGGTCTTGTCGTGTCTGGTCTTTTCCAATGAGCCAAGCGAATGGTGCATTGAGTGCTCCAATGCCGAACCAGAAACCAACAATCCATCCACATCCCGTGAGAACCGCAACTGCATCACTAGTGGTTCGAACATTTTGGTCAAGTAAATGATGAGAAATAGCCCAGGCAATGAATGCACCAGCTATTCCACCAATCATTGCAGTGAGAAAGTTTTGGTGACGAGCGAGTCCACCACCTTCATGCTTAATCACTGGTGCTTTGTGTTCAAGTGTTGTCGTCATTATTCCTCCTATGACCTTGCTGGCTGTGAATTAAGCCAGGTAGTAAAAGCTGATGGCGTAAGGACATGACCTTGCGTCACCATGTATGCGTGGTTG
>JBAXVL010000088.1:0-1703 GCA_037129095.1 Actinomycetota bacterium
GTTTCAGTACCACGGTCAACTTCGGTGACTTCTGTTTGGTTTGCTTTGAGATCAGCTGTGAAATTGAGTGCAGAAAAGCGAGGAAGAGTAAGAGCGTCAGCAGCATCGGCAAGCGACAACGCGAATTGCAGTTCAGCTGCGAGGTCTATTGCGTTCGAAGTCATAGCCCCACGCTATTGCATGAGGCGGGTGACAGCTGCGGTAATTCCGGCAGCATCAAGGCCGAAGCGGGCGAGAATCACATCAGGCTTGTTATGCGGGATGAACTGTGTGGGAACGCCTAGTGATTCAACACGAGTTGCTGGGTTCAGTGCATGAACAGCAGTTGCAATAGATGCACCAATGCCACCATCGAGAATTCCGTCTTCGCATGTGAGAACTGCGGTATGTGATGCAGCAAGTGAAATCATGGCGGGGTCAAGCGGGGCACAGCAACGCACGTCAATAAGAGTGGCGTTGATGCCAGCGGCAGTTAATGACTCGACTGCTTTTTCTGCAGCGCCGACCATTTTGCCGATAGCAAGAATTGCAATGCGGCCATCTCCTGATGTGAGTGTGTGCGATGTTGTGCCAGACCCGATTGCACCGGCACCAACAGAACGTGCAGTGCCTTTTGGATAACGAACAACAACGGGGCCACTGCTTGACAATGTCATTGCGTCGTGCAGCATCTGTTGCAGTTCTTCAATACTTGATGGTGCAAGAACGCGCATGCCAGGAACTTTAGAAAGAAGTGCCATGTCGTAGACGCCGTGATGGCTTGGGCCGTCATCGCCAGTGATGCCGGCGCGGTCGAGACAAAAGACAACGGGCAAGCGATGCAATGCAACGTCGTAGACAACTTGATCCCATGCGCGCGACAGGAACGTGGAATACAAGGCAACAACCGGGCGTAAGCCACCCATAGCCATTCCGGCTGCAGCAGTTACTGCGTGTTGTTCTGCAATGCCGACGTCGAAAAACCGATCAGGGTATGTCGCTTGAAAGTCAAGAAGCCCAGTTGGGCCAGGCATTGCTGCAGTAATTGCAACAATGCGCGGGTCTGCTGCGGCTTCGCGTAAGAGAGCTTCACTAAATGCGCCGGTGTATCCAGCGACTGTGGTTTTTGCAGGGCCGTCGATGGGATCAAACTTTGGTGTGTCGTGCAAATGCTTTTCGTCGTCAGCTTCTGCAGGTGAATAGCCCTGGCCTTTATGTGTGAGCACGTGAACAACTATTGGGCCTTCGTCTGTGCGAGCAAGTGCAGCATGGAATGCTTTTTCTAGTTCTGCAATGTTGTGACCGTCGAATGGGCCGATGTATTGAATGCCGAGAGCTTCAAAAAAAGCTGGCGGCTGCAAGAACTCACGGATGGCAGCTTTGAATGCTTCTATTCCTTGCTCTGCTTGTTTACCAACAACTGGAATGTCACGCAGGAACGATTCAAGTTTGCGTTGACGACGAACGTAAACAGGATTGAGGCGAATCTTTGTGAGACCGCGCGACAGTTTTCCAGTGACGCGATCAGAAAGCGTCGGAACTTCTACGTCTTTGCCTTCAAAATCAGCAGCCGACGTGAGGTTAGAAATAGTGGGTGCATAACTGCGACCGTTGTCGTTCAGCACAATGATGACGCGAGTCTTTGAATGGCCGAGGTTGTTCAGCGCTTCGTACGCCATGCCGCCGGTCATGGAACCGTCACCGATAACAGCAACGATGTGACG
>JBAXVL010000089.1:0-1635 GCA_037129095.1 Actinomycetota bacterium
AACCATCATCTTCTGCAGTTGCACCATCACGCGGAATGAACACAGGCTCGCCGTAGCCATATCGGGCAGTGTCTGTTCTGGCTTCCGTACGTCGAGTCTCAAGATCAATCTTGATCAACGTGTCTTGGGCGAAGTGTTTGCCAACGCCTGCTGTATAGCCGAACTTGTTTGGAAGACCAATGAATGATTCGTTGATACGCGGGAATTCTTGCGGGCGATCATCAATACGTTCTTGTTTCACTTTTCCAGTAACGGTGTTGATACGCCATCTATCGAGAGTGGGAGATCCTTCGCTTGGGCCACGGCGTTCACGGTCAAACATCTTTGGGTGACGTGCAGCGTCAAGCACTACGAAATCACCATCGTCGTATGCGTTCATCGGGTGGAAGAAGTAGCACGGGTCAATACTGAACCACTTCACGTCTTCAGCATTTCCTTCACGCGGCAACAGTCCGATGCGTGCGTCATATTCGTGATCCCACAGGTATGGAAGACCAGCACCAGACATTGCAGCTTCAAGGTTGAAGATTGTGGGTAAGTCGAACACCAAGATGTACTTCTGAGTAAATGCAATGTCATGAATCATTGGTCCACCAGTTGTTGGAATATCAACATGGCGACGCACACGACCATCAGTACCTACAACCAAATACTGCACTTGATTGCCCCAACCCCAGTAATACGTCATCACATGAAGTTCGCCGGTCAGAGGGTCACGCTTCGGGTGAGCCGAATATGCGTGAGGCAATGTGCCTTCAAGATTCGATACTCGCAAGGTGTCAAGTTCATATGACATCTCGATAGGTGGTGAACCAGCTTCAACAATTGCAAATGTTTTGCCAGCATGTCCGATGACATTCGTGTTTGCTGCGAACTGACCATGATCTGCTGGCCAATCAGACGGTAGATGCGCCTCGCCTAGTAATTCAGCAACATCGTTGTTGCGTACCCAACGATTGCGATACCACTCTGCTTTTCCATCACGTAGACGAATGCCGTGCACCATTCCGTGTCCTGTGAACCAGTGGTAATTTTCGGCGTTCACATAACCCAATGGGTTCGGCCCGTTGCGCAAGTACCGACCATCTAATTCTGGTGGCAGTGTTCCGGTGACTTCTAAATCAAAAGCGGTTACCTCCTCGGTAACGGGGGCCAGGTTTCCTTCAAGAAATGGATTTCCGCGAGCATCTTCAACTGTGGTCATGCACACATAATAGACAAATCCCCGATAGGGACTGTTCCGCTGTCTCGTGGCAGGCTGAACCCACAGAGCCTTACAGGAGATGAATATGAGCACCTTAGAAACTGGAACAGATCACCTACTCGGCCGCATTGAAGGCCACGTTGCTGTGCTGTCTTTCAACCGTCCAGAAGCACGTAATGCATTGTCTGATGAGATGTACGCCGGCTTCGGAAAAGCCCTGCCACAGATCGCAGGGAACTCCGATATTCGCGTTCTGATGCTCACAGGTGAAGGTGTCGCCTTCTGTTCTGGTGGCGACGTAAAAGGCATGCACGCAAACAACTCAGGTGGTGGGCCAAAGGCATCACTGGAAGATGGCATTGCACGTTTGCGATTTATTCAAGCCGCTGTCAGTGGAGCTATTCGTAAATTGCCTCAGCCTGTCGTTGCAG
>JBAXVL010000009.1:0-57380 GCA_037129095.1 Actinomycetota bacterium
TTTTCCATGTCATCAAACTTGCTAGCGCTCTTACTTCATTGAGATCAACATCTTGGTGAAAACGAATTCCACCTTTGCGGGGGCCACGAGCGCTGGAGTGTTGCACACGATATCCAGTCAGGACTTCAACATCGTCTGCCTTACGTAGCGGGATAGAAATGACGACTTCACGTTCACATGTGCTCAGAGCGCTGATAACTCCCGGCTTGAGTTCGAGGTACTTCGCTGCTATTGCAACTCTTTCGTTTACTTCATCAAAGGGATTATGCACTGCGTTGGTAGGTGTTTGGCTCATGTGCGAATGCTAAAGAGGTTGTGAGAACGCTTCTAGGTTTCGTACATGACATTCATGTGAATAAGGGGTAAAAAAATCTCTTTGATATGGGTATCTCTGTAAGGCAAGTTGGATTTGAACCAACGGCGACCGAGTCATGAGTTCCAGGTTCCCGCAGCAGCCCACACTTCGTCGTACTGCAACAAGTCCGGATCAACGAACACACGCAGTTGAGTTGTGTGACCAAACGGAGGAACGCCGCTATTGGTTTAGGCAACTCTTTGAAGCACCATGCCACTAGTCAACCTTGCGTCGCTCCATTTTTGGAATGCCGGGTGTCGTGTCGTTGATCGCCCAACTAATGATTACCTCGGGAGAAATTCGGAACTTCGGTGATCCATCGGATTCATCAACAATTGCTGTGCCAGTGATTTTGATACCTCGTGGCGACCATGGATTGACCGACGCAAGATCATCAACGACAACCGAGACTCGTGGATTCGATTGAATGTTTTTGTAGCGAACGGTGTGCGTGATATCGAATCCCGCGGTGACAATGTCGGAACCATCAACTTCAAAAACGACGGGTGCAACATCTGGACGTCCAGACGCCGAAGCAGATGCAAACCGCATCAACGGTTGAGATGTGAGATATTCCAATTCGGCAACTGTAAAAGCACTCATGAATTTGCTCCTGGCTTTCCTGGAGCTGAAAGGGGAAACACATCAATGTCCCACCACATTGCCATTGGTAACGACTGAATAGTTGAAGTTGCCTCTTCAAGAGTCGCCGCAAACGCCTCAATAAAAACCGTTCCGCGAGAAAGCGTCGCTAGATGAATTGCTCCGATTTTTCCAGCAGCTTGAAGTTCGGCCGCCTTCGCTTGCTCTTCGGCAACTACGGCATAAACGTCACTCATCTCTGTTCCTTGCTTGAACGTGCAGACGACCATGAACTTTTCCATTTGGATTCCAATCTCGTGGGGGGTTCCACCATGAAAGCACCTCAACCTAAGTTGAGGTCAAGCACTACCCTGTCTTTATGCCAAATAATTTGAAATCAACCGACCAACTCCCCATTGGCCAGGTTGCAGAGCGAAGCGGAATAACCATTTCGGCCATCCACTTCTACGAACGTGAAGGCCTGATCTTCAGTACGAGAAGCGCCGGAAATCATCGTCAGTTTTCTCGTGATGTACTTCGTCGACTTGCATTTATTCGTGCATCACAAAGAGTCGGGATACCCCTGACAGATATCAAAGAAGCATTAGATGAATTGCCCCTGAAGCGGACACCCAAAGAATCAGACTGGGGAAAGGTGGGCAAACAGTGGCACAAAATTCTCTCAGCTCAGATCAATTACATGGAACGTGTACGTGATGATCTATTTACCTGCATCGGGTGTGGATGTCTTTCATTCCAGCGATGTCAATTAGTAAATCCCGATGACGCAATGTCTATTGAAGGCTCGGGCCCTCGTCGTTTGTTACCAGGTACTCCGCGACCAGATCGAACCTGATTAGGCGCGCTTTAAGTCGGTGACCACACCACCGGCGACACGAACGATGTCAGTAGGTGACGCACCGAAGTTGTCGTTCCATGTCCCCGCCGCCGCCCACACCTCGTCGTACTGCAACAAGTCCGGATCAACGAACACACGTAGTTGTGTGCTGTGACCAAAGGGAGGCACGCCGCCGTTGGTTTAGGAAACCTGTTATCGCGTCACAATCATCTCGCAGTTACGTCACAAGCCTTCAATAAAGACCAAACTTGAGAAATCGGTCAGTTCGTTGATTCGCAGACTCTTGTAGGGCTCATAATCTGCGGACTTGTACCAGGCCTCGGCAATTTCCATACTTGGGAAGCGAAGTACAGCTGCCCAATTACCCTCGAACGATCCTTCCTTGGTATTTGGAGTCATTGACCCAGCGATCATTTCAATATTCCATGCATTCAGTATCGGCATCACGTGTTGCACATAACGCTCCATGAAGTCGCTCGGATTCTTCATATTTATTTGGACCATGCCATAGGCGGGCTTTGTCTCTTCACTCATCAACAGCTCCATTTCGAGGTGAACTAACTTGCGTTTCGCAATTTAACAGGCTAACTTGTGAAATGCAAGTTAATACTTTCCATCAAACGATGCCTGACAACAGCACCAACTTTTAGGAGATACATGTATGAATGAACGAGTACTTCTCACTGGAATTAGTGGGTACATCGGACAGCACTGCGCATCTGAGCTGTTGAATCAAGGTTTCCACGTAGTGGGTACCGTCCGTTCGTTATCAAAGGTCGACGCGACTCGATCAGCCATTGGCGCGGTCGCTCCTGTCGACAAACTGTCCTTTGTGGAAGCAGACCTTCTCTCCGAAGCGGGGTGGGACAAGGCAATGCAGGGATGCACATTTGTTGTTCACGTGGCATCGCCGTTTGTACTCGCCGAACCAAAGAACGAAGAAGTACTGATTGCCCCCGCCGTTGAAGGAACGAAACGAGTGATTAACGCTGCTTTGCGGGCTGGCGTTCAACGATTGGTGCTCACATCATCAACACTTTCGATGGTCGCTGGTAGGCAAAGTGGTCGTTACGGAACCGATGCCTGGTCAGACCTCAATGCCAACATTGGCGCGTATGCAAAGAGTAAGACGCTGGCGGAGCAGTCCGCATGGGCCCAAGTCGCCAAAAGCAATTTGGAACTAGTCGTCATCAACCCTGGAGCCGTTTATGGACCATCGCTTGGCGCTGAAGTAGATGGGCAGAGCGTAGCGTTTATCAAGGACTTGATCAGGGGCAAAGTGCCGATGATTCCTAATGTCGCCATGGGAATGGTTGACGTACGAGATGTTGCCCGACTCCATGTTGCGGCACTGACGACCGCGAGGGCAGCTGGACAGCGATTTATCGCTGCTACATCAGAACCAATCACGATGAGTCACGTTGCAGAGACACTGAGAAATGCTGGCTACAAGAAAGTCCCTTCTCGCAAGGCACCAAACGTGGCAATCAAGCTTATGAGCCTCTTTGATCGAGAAGCTAAAGGTATGTTGCCGCTTCTCAACCTTTCCCATTCTTTTGATAACCACGCAACCTTCGATGTACTCAATTGGATTCCAACACCGATCGAAGTTTCTCTAAGAGAAATGGCCGCATCGCTTTGAGTTAGAATGAGCGTGTGAGCAGAATGATGAAGTCACAAGAATTTGATTGGCGCTCGGCTTGCCCCATCAGTTCAGGTCTCGATTTGCTTGGCGACAAGTGGTCACTCATCATCATCCGCGACCTTATAACACATGGAACTCGCACATACTCAGAGTTTCTTGAGTCACCAGAACAGATATCTACAAATATCTTGGCTGAAAGACTTCGCATGCTCACTTCAATGAATCTGATTGAGCGAGTCGATCCAAATGGAGCAGCTCGGAATAATGCTTTTCAGCTCACGCCGAGCGGAGCTGCGCTTCGCCCGACTCTTGAAGCGCTTGGTAATTGGTCACAAAAGTATTTGAAGTCATTCCACCCTGAAATCGTCAGTCTTGATTAGCTACCCTCACCTCAACGCGAATCAATCAAGGCAAAACTAAGCGCGCTTCAGGTCGGTGACGATGCCACCTGCGACTCGAACGATGTCCGCAGGCGCAGCACCGAAGTTGTCGTTCCACGTTCCTGCTGCAGCCCACACCTCGTTGTATTGCAACAAGTCCGGATCAACAAACACACGCAGTTGAGTACTGTGACCAAAGGGAGGCACGCCGTTATTGGTTTAAGCAACTCTTCGAGCCGCAATACATGAATGTTCTACGCGCAGGTTGACATGACCCCAATGCAACCTCATGTGATCCGTATCGCCCTACTTAATTGATCGGATAATTCCGGCAATAACCGCGTCGATCTGTTGGTCAGCACTTACACCCGTTGGCCAGATGGACGATGTAACAATCGTCGCAATTCCGTGCACGCTTGACCACGCAATCATCGAAACATCTTCGCGTCTTGCGGACTGAATAACTCCCGCGTCAATCATCTGGTCGATTGAATCGGTAAGGGACAACCAGGAACTTGGATCATCAGGTCGATCAATCTCCACCTCGTTACGCGAGAAAGCGGCTTCAAACAACGTCGGGTTGCTAACCGCAAAATTCACGTATGCGCGTCCAATTGCCTCGAATCGTTCGACTGATCGACGTTTCGTGTTACTCCCGACAATTCGAGCTGAAGCGTCATTCATCACCTGAGCGAGTGCTTCACGGCAGCGTTGCGACACTCGCATTTCGAAGTATTCCCTACTAGGGAAATGCCGATATGAGGCAGAGGAAGAGACCCCGACGTTTCGTGCTAAATCGCGCAGCGAGAGTTTGCCGATTCCGACATCACGGACAACTTCCATACCAGCCTCGACAAGGGCTTGGTCAAGGGACCCGTGGTGGTAGGGCTTCTCTGGCACAACCACCATTGTGTCAGAAATGTTGACGCTGCTCACATATTCTGTCATAATGTAAGCAGTGGTCACATTAGTGGCGAGACCAGGGAGGTTTGTCATGACAAAGATCAACAAAGGCCGGTACTCGGCAGACATCGGCGCGGATGGCAAAGTGCTGTTCCTGATCGGGATGCGGTTCAACCAACTTTGGAGGCCGTGGAAATGGCTCCCTGTTTTCATTGCCATGCCACGGATGCTCATCGAACTACAAAAGAACCCCAGCATCGGCATGGTCGGAAAGCCACGAACATTCCTTTCGGGGCGCACGGTCTTGGTGTGGCAGTACTGGAATTCATTCGAACAGCTCGAGGCATATTCAAAGTCGCAGGCGTCGAAGCACCTGCCTGCTTGGAGGGCCTTCAACCGCAAGATTCGCAACAACGGTTCGGTGGGGATTTACCACGAGACAATCATGTTGAGTGATGCGAATGTCGAGACTGTGTACGGCAACATGCCCACATTTGGTTTGGCAGGTGTCACGGGAGCGGTCACCGCTCAGCAACGAGGACAGAGCGCACGCACGAGATTAACCGGAGCTGCGAGTGAAACACCGGCAGTTGATCCGTACTGACATTGCATGCAACGGGAGTGTGGTGAATCCTGATTCAGGCGCGCTTTAGGTCGGTGACGACGCCACCTGCGACACGCACGATGTCTGCCGGCGCAGCACCAAACACGTCGTTCCACGTTCCTGCAGCCGCCCACACCTCGTCGTATTGCAACAAGTCCGGATCCACGAACACGCGCAGTTGAGTGCTATGACCAAAAGGTGGCACGCCGCTGTTGGTTTAAGCAACCCTTTGCGGATACTTCAATTGCCTTAGGAGTTAGCGATCATCCAACTCTCCTATTTTTCAATTTCTGCTTTCATGTGATCGGTGAGTTTCTCAAGCAGTCGAACTAATTCCAGTGCTTCTGACTTTTCTAAGACGGCGAACAGTTCAACGTACTTCTCGTGAACTGTCGGAAGTGACGTATCAAGAAACCGCCGACCTTTAGTGGTCAGTTCCACCACTTTGATTCGTTTGTCAGATTCATCTTCAATACGCGTAGCTAATCCATCTGCTTCAAGCCCGTCAACGATTCGCGTGACTCCACGTGGGGTGAGATCAATCATCTGAGCAATTTCACCCATGGTGAGTGCCTGCTCATTACGCAACATCCAGAGAACCAGGAGACGAGAAGCGGGAATCCCAAGAGGGGTCTCAACATTGAGCAGAAGCCAGCGTGGGAAAAGGTGGCTTAGTCGGCCAACACTCGCCGCAGTAAATGGAGCCGCCGCGGCTCTAGACATCTTTGCCAAGTCAGAGGAAGTCGGTTTTGCGCCTACTGAAGGATTTTTGACCTGATGGCTCATATGCCAAAGATAACAGAACTTCTTACCTTTTATTTACCTAGGTAAGTTATTATGATCAGCAACCCAACATCAAGGATGTCAACCCGTGAAAATCAAAACAAGCTTCAGCATCACTGCTGCCCTATCAATCATTTTCCTCAGCGCATGCTCGAGCAGTTCAGAGTCATCAGATTCAACTACCGCATCTTCTTCAACCGATACCGCTGTTCTATTTTCGTCCGACACCACTGACGTTGTGAAAGCAGCTTCGTGGAACCCCACAATCAAAATCTCCTATTCAGATGGCATCATCAACTTCCAGCCCGATGGCATTCCCAACCATGAACGTGATGCGTACTACGCAGTGCCAAATGCAGGCGTCGTAGTGCCAGATGCCAGTACAGCGAACATCATTAAGGATCCAACTTCGGCTCAGAACTATTCATTCGATATTCCTTCGGTTCCAACTTTCTCGTCGACTACTACAAAAACAAGTTTGGGCTCCATCGGAGTGATGATCTCGGGTGCGGTTCTCTACAACCCATTCGAAGGCGATGGAACAACTGTTGCGATGGCAAATAACTTCACAATCACTAATGCAGCCGGAATTACAGCTTCATTTGTTGACAAGTGCGCAGGTCATCCCACTCCCGGCATGAATGGCACGGGCGGTGCTTACCACTACCACGGGTTACCTAATTGTGTAACAAGCAAAGTTGACACAACTACAGGACCATCCCACATCATTGGTATTGCACTTGATGGCTATTTCATCTACGGTGCAAACGACATCAACGGGAAAGCCGTACCTGCGAGCTCTCTTGATGAATGCAACGGAATCTCCAGCCCAACACCTGAATATCCAAAGGGTGTTTATCACTACGTTCTTCCGGGAACTGCTGATGCGACATCATCTATTGGTTGCTTCCACGGCAAAGTCGACGAATCACAGATTCAAGCAATGCCAAACATGATGCCCCCGATGCCAGATCTTGCCGCTGCCGCTAAGAAACTCGGCATTACGGAAACTCAACTAAAGGATGCGTTCAACAACACCTTGCCACCTGACTTTCCCAGCGCGGCAAAGAAACTGGGAATCACAGAGGCTGCGCTTAAGGCCGCACTCGGAGTGAAATAGGCGGTGACTTAACTTCGCATTTGGCTAAACGCGCTTCAGGTCGGTGACGACGCCACCGGCAACACGAACGATGTCAGCAGGTGCAGCACCGAAGTTGTCATTCCACGTTCCCGCAGCAGCCCACACCTCGTCGTACTGCAACAAGTCCGGATCCACGAACACACGCAACTGTGTGCTGTGACCAAAGGGAGGCACGCCACCGATTGCATAACCGGTCGCTTCGCGCACTGCGTCTGCGTCAACTCGTTTGCACTTTGCGCCACCAGCTGCGGACGCAAGTTTCTTTTCGTCTAACTGGTTCACGCCGCTCACGAGAGCCATAACAATTTCGTCATCAACACCGAACACCAGGCTCTTCACAATCTGACCAACGGTGACTCCAATGGCATCTGCTGCATCTTGTGCCGTCTTTGTGCCTTCAGGAAACTTGCGCACTTCAATCTCTAAGCCAGCGTCGCGAGCAGCCTGCGTAACCCGGGCAACGTTGGGGTGAATCTTTTCATCCGACATAAATGCAAGCCTACGGCTATCTACATAGTGCTCATCATGTTTAATAACAGGTCTACGGCAAGAATCAATCTGCGACGAGGGTATTGATGTGCTCTGCCAGTAAAGAATCACGCTGAGTGATACAACCTTTGTCGTGTGATGTGAGAGCAATAGTCACGGTGTTGTAGCTATTTGACCAATCAGGGTGGTGATCAGCTGCTTCAGCCATATCCGCAATTGCTGTCATGAATGCAAAGGCTTCTTTGAAATTGGTGAATGTGAATTCACGACGCAATGCATTGTCCTCATGGCGCCAGCCACTAGGAACAACGACATCGCTCATACGAAGGCTGCGTAGCCGTCAATTTCTAGTTGGTCAGCAAGTTCTGCACCACCGCTAGCAACAATGCGGCCTAACACCATGATGTGAACCACGTCAGGCTTTAGTTCTTCAAACAACCGAACGTAGTGAGTAATGGCAAGAACGCCAAGATTGCTCTCGTGTGTTGCTGCCTCTACGCGACGAGCGCAATCACGCAGTGCGTCAATGTCGAGACCAGAGTCAAGTTCGTCAAGAATCGCGAACTTTGGCTCGAGTACTCCGAGTTGCATTGTTTCGTTGCGCTTCTTTTCGCCACCAGAAAGGTCAACGTTTAGTGCACGTGTAACAAGTTCAGGGTCCATATTGATGCGCAATGCTTCTTGCGTAATACGAGCAGCCATGCCTTCAGTGCCACGGTGACGAGCAGTAAGAGCTTCTGCCATTACTTGGTCAGCATGAACTCCGGGGACTTCTGTTGGGTACTGCATGACAAGGTGCAAGCCGGCAATGGCACGTTCCCATGTTGGCAACGCAAGCATGTCAACACCGTCGAGAGTGACTGAGCCTGCAAGCACTTTGTAGCCAGGCTTACCCATGATGACTGCAGACAATGTGGACTTACCAGCACCGTTTGGACCCATGATGGCGTGAACTTCACCAGACTTCACAACAAGGTCAATACCCTGCAAGATTTCTTTACCAGCGACTTCGGCGCGAAGGCCTTTGATTTCAAGTGTGCTCATGACTTCGCCTTCTGTGATTCAACAATGACTTCGTCATTGACAACTTTTGCTGAGTAAACAGCAACAGGTTGAGTGGCAGGAAACGTATCCGGCTGGCCTGTAACAAGGTTGAAGGCGCTTCCGTGCTTGATGCATTCGATTTGTTTGGTTTCACACCACACCATGCCAAGCGACAATGAGATGTCAGCGTGACTGCACGTGTCAGCAATGGCGAATACTTCATCTTCAATGCGGACTACTGCTACTGCAACACCGTCAACCATGACCTTGTGGGCAGTGCCTGATTCGAGTTCAGAGAATTTTGCAACAACGGTCATGATGCCACTTCGTTTTCTGGGTTGAGTTTGTGGTTTACAGCGGTGCGCAACATTTCAACATCAGCAAACTTTGGCAGACGATCAATAACTTCGTTGAAGAACCCGAACACAATAAGGCGTTCTGCAATTTCTGGAGGCACTCCGCGGCTTTCCAAGTAAAACTTCTGTTCTTCGTCTACTGAACCAACGGTGCTTGCATGGCTGCACTTCACTTCGTTGGTTTCAATTTCAAGGTTCGGCACGCTTTCGGCCCACGCACCTTCACTAAGTGTGAGGTTGCGGTTCGTTTGGAAAGCCTGTGAGTGCGCAGCGTTTGGCTTGATGTGAATGAGACCGGTGTACACACTGCGCGCGGTGTCGCGTACTGCGCCTTTGAACAACAAGTCACTATGCGTGCGGGGTGCTTCATGAATCTGCAATGTGCGAAAGTCATGCATTTGTGTGCCGCCTGCGAAATACAACGCCACTTGCTGGGCTGATGCGCCTTGTTCGACAAGACGAACTTCGGTACGCATACGCGCGTAGTCGCCACCAAGGGCAACTGTTGCAATACGAGTAGTGGAATCACGATGACCAGCTGACTGCTGATGACCGATTTGCCATGTGTTGAGACCAAGTTGGTTAATGGTGAGGTAGTTCACGCGAGCTGCTTTACCCGTACGCACTTCAAGTACTGGCACCACGAGCGAATGAATATTGTCGTTCGAGATAAAGGTCTCAATGACGGTGACTTCTGAGTTCTCTTCAGCATCAATGACAAGGCGCGGGTACGCAACGACGCCGTCTGCTTCAAGGTGATGAACGATATGAATTGCGCCTTCAACTACAACACCCTTTGGAATGCGTAGTGAAATAACGTCAGTATTCGCGCCGTTGAGTTCAGCGAAAATGTCTGGGTTTGATGTCATGGCGATACCAGCCAACGACTCTGCGATGCGAACTGAATCTGCGCCAACAGTTTCTGTGCGCAAATGTCCGTGCTTGTATGCGGACATATCAAGTTCAGCGATGCGGCTGTAGCGCCAGATTTCTTCGTCAGTGCTTGGCATGACTATTGCGGGGGTTGCGTTCATGTGATTTTTCTCTTAGGACTTCTTGCGTCGCCACCAGCGGGGCTTAGCGTTTTTTTCTTTGTCTACTTCTTCCAAGATCGAAGCGCCCATGGCGTTAATGATCTCTTCTGCGGCATCTAATACAGCTGCTGCTGAACCATCGTCTAAGCCAGGAACCTCGCGTGGTGTTGGCGGCGGAACAACACTTCCGTGTGCCCACGCAACATCAGCGAGGCGACGCTCGTATCCATCACATGGTTCCGGACAACGCCACGGCGCATCGGGAGCCAAGTCAAGGTTGCACTTGCGTACAGCATCTCCGGTCGCATACGTGCGACTTTCAAAGTGCTTGCATTCAGTGCGCATCGACATGGTGAACCGACGGCGTGATCAGCCGATGGAACCTTCCATCTGCAATTCAATGAGGCGGCTCCACTCAACTGCATATTCCATTGGCAATGTGCGGGTAACGGGTTCGATGAATCCGTTCACCACCATGCTCATGGCTGCTTCTTGAGTGAGTCCACGACTCATGAGATAGAACAACTGCTCGTCGGCAATCTTTGACACTGTTGCTTCGTGACCAATCTCTGCGTCTTTTGCGCCCACTTCCATGTACGGGAATGTACGGCTCTCGCTTTGGTCGTCAAGGATCAACGCATCACACTGCACGTGGCTCTTGCAGCCGTATGCACCTTCGTCAATGCGCACAAGGCCACGGTATGCAGTGATGCCCCCGTCTTTGCTGATTGATTTCGACACAATCTTTGACGTGGTCTCTGGAGCTGCGTGCACCATCTTTGCGCCAGCATCTTGATGCTGACCAGCACCTGCATACGCAACAGACAACACTTCACCAGTTGCTTTTGGACCCATCAAATACACGCTTGGGTATTTCATGGTGAGCTTTGAACCAATGTTTCCATCGATCCACTCCATGTGGCCTTCTGCTTCAACGCGCGCACGCTTGGTAACAAGGTTGTACACGTTTGGTGACCAGTTCTGAATAGTTGTGTATGTCACGTGCGCACTTGGCTTCACGACAATCTCAACAACAGCAGAGTGCAAAGAATCTTTTGTCCACACTGGGGCCGAGCAGCCTTCGATGTAATGCACTTTAGAACCTTCGTCAGCAATGATCAGTGTGCGCTCGAATTGACCAGCGCTCTCTGAGTTAATGCGGAAGTACGCCTGCAATGGCATTTCACATTCGACGCCTGGCGGAACGTAAATAAATGATCCGCCGGACCATACAGATGTATTGAGTGCAGAGAACTTGTTGTCACCGGGAGGAATAACAGTGCCGAAGTACTGCTTCACAAGGTCTGGGTATTCGCGCAATGCGGTATCCATGTCGCAGAACAAGATTCCTTGCTCTGACAGTTCGTCGCGGTTTCTGTGAAACACCACTTCCGATTCATATTGCGCAGTAACACCAGCGAGGTATTTGCGCTCGGCTTCAGGAATTCCCAACTTCTCGTATGTGAGCTTCATTTGCTCTGGAAGGTCATCCCACTCATCAACTTGTTCGGTTGCTGGCTTCAAGTAATAAAAGATGTCTTGGAAATCGATATCGGGCATGTTTGTGGCGAACCACGGCGCCATCGGCTTGCGATCAAAAATTCCGAGGCTGCGTAAGCGCATCTGTGTCATCCACTTCGGCTCGCCCTTCCACCATGAGATCTGCTCTACGACGCGCTGGTTAAGGCCTTTGACGGGTTCGAAGGCATATTCGATCTCGTCGCTCCAGCCAAGGCTGTACTTACTGAGATCAAGATCAAATGAGGTCATGTGGGTTTCCTTCGCTTCCTAACCACCGGATTCCCCAGGGGCTATTAACACTATGGCCATAGTAACAATCCCCAGGCGGTAACCCACACAGATAGCGTCAATCCCTTCATGGAATGTTTCGGTCTCGTCGGTCTCCCCAATGCGGGCAAGTCCTCGCTTTATAACGCACTCACCGGTGGCGGGGCCCTGGCTGCTCCCTACCCCTTTGCCACGAAGGATCCGAACATCGGAATCGCCAAAGTGCCCGACCATCGCCTGCTCGCTTTGTCGGAAATGTCACAGACAAAAAGCATCGTGCATGCAGCTGTTCAAGTGGTCGACATTGGTGGCTTAGTCGAAGGCGCAAGCAAGGGTGAAGGTCTTGGCAACAAGTTCCTCGCCAACATTCGGGAAGTCGATGCAATTGTTTACGTGTTGCGCGCATTCAAAGACCCAGACGTCATGGGTCCTGATGATCCACTTGAACATTTGCGGATTGTTGAACTTGAACTTGCACTTGCTGACTTAGAAACAGTTGAGGCACGTCTCAAGCGAGTGAGCAAAACTGCTCGCGTTGATAAGGGCAATCAAGAAGAAGCTGCATTGTTGCAACGTGCGTACGACGCGCTGGCTGACGGCCTACCGTTGTATCGCGCAGGAATGTCAGCAGATGACCGCGAAGCACTTGCACCTCATTTCTTGTTGACTAACCGTCGCGTACTTGCTGTGGTCAACGTTGGTGAAAACGAACTTGACACGATTCCGGCAATGGAAGCTCGTGTTCGTGCAGAACTGTGCCCCCCGGGTTCCGTGCAAGAGCACGAAATTGAAGTTCTCGGCATGAGCGTGCAGATTGAAGCAGAAGCTGCGCAATTAGAGCCAGCAGATCGCGCAGAAATGCTCGAGGCTCTCGGCCTCGGTGAAGGCGCGCTGACAAAGATGGTTCGCTCGGCATTTCACTTGCTTGGTCTTCGCACCTATTTCACCACCGGAGAAAAAGAGACCCGTGCATGGACATTCCACGCTGGCGACAAAGCCCCTGTGTGTGCCGGAAAGATTCACTCTGACATTCAGCGCGGATTCATTCGCGCCGAAGTTATTCACTGGGATGAACTGATTGATCTCGGATCATGGAATGCAGCCAAAGATGTCGGCAAGCTTCGCTCTGAAGGCAAAGAATACGAGTTCGTTGACGGCGACGTCACCGAGTTCCGCTTTAACGTATAGGTAGCGACACGGAGGTCACCATGAGTGCACCACAAGAACTCGAGCCCATCTGGCTTGTCAGCACAGGCAACGTATTAGCTGCTGGCGTTCGTACCGTGACTCGCGCTCAACGCCGTCGTGGCTTGATGGGTATTGCCGTTATTGAACAACCTCTCGTGCTTGAACCATGCAATTGGGTTCACACCATTGGCATGAAAGCAACAATTGACGTTGCCTACGTTGCGTCGAACAACATCGTGATACAGACTGCAACAATGAAACCGTGGCGAGTTGGTCCTCGCATTCCTTCAACAGCACTGATTATTGAAGCTGCCGCTGGTTCATTCGAACGCTGGAACCTACGTGTTGGTGATGAAGTCGAGGTGCGCCATGTCGAACGATGACATAGTTACCTCTGCAATTCACGCAGGCTTGTGGTTGGTTGCAACACCAATTGGCAATCTTGAAGACTTATCGCCTCGTGGTGCAGCCGTGTTACGCGCCGCAACAATCATTTGCTGTGAAGACACTCGTCATAGTGGGTCTTTGTTGAAACGAATTGGTGCGTCACCAGAACGACTGATTGTTGCAAACGAACACACCGAGCACGACGCTATTGAATCTGTGTTGTCGTATTTGTCTACTGGTGCAGTTGTTGCATTGATTTCCGACGCAGGTACTCCAGCCATCAGTGACCCGGGCGAACGCCTTGTGCGAGCAACAATTAATGCCGGGTACACCGTGCATTCAACCCCAGGTCCAGCTGCCTTTGTTATGGCTATAGCTATGAGCGGATTACCAACAGCACGTATTGCGTTCGATGGCTTTCTGCCACGCAGTGGAAGTGAACGGCGCGAACGACTCACAGAGGTTGCACGTGAACGACGCACCACTGTGCTGTATGAAGCACCACACAGACTTGAAAAAACACTTGTTGACTTGGCCGATGTATGCGGCAATGATCGCCTTGTGGTCCTTGCACGTGAACTCACCAAACTTCATGAAGATATGTGGCGCGGCACCCTTGGTGATGCTGTGCTGCATTCACGCGCCGTTGAACCACGTGGCGAATACGCATTAGTAATCGCGCCAGTTACGGCAGAGTCAGTTGACGTGACAGATGATGACATTCGTAGTGAATTGACGTCGCGTACATCTGCAGGCATTTCAAAGCGCAGCGCAGTTGATGAAGTAACCGCAGCCCTTGGCGTTTCACGCAAACGTGTCTATGCAATTTCGGTGGCTATATGAGTACTCCTGAAAAAACAGCAGCGTTCTTTGACCTTGACCGCACCCTTATTGCTGGTTCGTCGGCATTTGTATTTGCACGCGCCGCGTACGACGCAGGACTTATTCGCCCACAGGAATTCATTGGTGACGCAATCGGAGCAGTGAAGTTTCGCCTTGTTGGCTCTAGCGACAACTCAAGCACCAATGTGCGTGATCGTATTTTGTCTGCTGCTGGCGGTGCTAAACAAACCGATCTATTGGCACTGAACGAAATAGTTCTTCCTGAACTTCTTGGCCTCATTCGACCAGAAGCGCGCGCATTGCTTGAACAGCATCATGCCGCCGGCCGCGAAACATGGATCGTGTCAGCATCCCCCATTGAAATTGTTGAACCACTCGCTATCGCACTCGAGATGACTGGTGGCATTGGCACACGCGGTGAGGTTGACAACGGTGTCTACACAGGTCGCCTCGCTGGCCCATTCTGTTACGGGCCAGGTAAAGCTGAAGCAATTGCAGCCATCGCGGCAGAGCGCAATATCAACCTTGCTGATTCATGGTCGTATTCAGACTCCATGAGCGATGTTCCCATGATGGAAATTGTGGGCAATGCAGTTGCCGTTAACCCTGATGCACAATTGTCTGCACTTGCTCGTTCACGTGGGTGGCCAATTGTTGTGTTTGCTCAACGATCAAAGATGTTGGCGCGACGGACAACAACAATCACTGTTGCCCTTATCGGTATGGCAATTACGTACTCGCTCGGCGCACGTAGCAGCAGACGTTCTTAGTCTGCACCTAACGGCGACAGAGCTAATTGACGGCTCATTGCAACAACATTGCCAGCAGAGTCCCACATCACGCCGTCTTCTTCCCAATAACCGCCCTGCGTGAGAGCACTAGTGAACTCACACAGAATTGGACCAGGTACCGGCACTCCGCGCACATGCACGGTGAACTCAATGGTGGGCACCCAGCCCTTCATGCCGAACAAGTTGAACGTGACAGGTGGAAATGCATCAGCAGCAAGCAATAACGACAGCGTGTCAACAGGTCGACCATCTTTAAATGCGAAATATCCGCGTACACGCGCAATGCCTGATGGCTCGTTGGTTGCAAAGCTGACATCGTCAGGATGCAGGCGCATATCAAGACGTGAACCAAGACCTGGTTTCATATCGGGGTTTGCGGGGCGCACAGGACAATCGTCAAACGCAACCATGTCGGGCATCACCAATGTGTTCGATTGCGCACCGATAGATGCATCAACGTCGCCGAAAGTACCGATGGAACGAACAACATCACGACCATCGCGAGACATTGACGCAACAACTGTTGACAGCCGCTTGCCTGCTTTAACAACTTCGCATGTGGTTGTTGCAGGACCTTCCGGTGCTGGCGACAAATAGTGCATCGAAATTGAAACTGGATGCGCGCGGCCGCTCTCTGCACGCATGGCACTGCCAACCAGAGCCAACAAATATCCGCCATTTGCATTGCCGTTGATATCCCATCGATCTTCAACTGGTGTGTCGTACACACCGTTGCCAAGCGGGGTGGGGCGTGTGGCGTGATCGAACTCAAAAGACATCTGTACGAGGTTACGAAGTAAATGTCGCAATAAACGAACCGACGACACGAAGCGTCGTGGCGTAGCCTGTCTAGGTGGCCAAGTACTACCTCACCACTCCGATCTATTACGTCAACGCGCAGCCACATCTTGGTCACGCGTATACGACCATTGTCGCTGACGCATTAGCTAGGTGGCATCGCCTTCTGGGTGACGATGTGCATTTCCTCACCGGAACAGACGAACATGGTCTCAAGATTCAGCAAGCTGCAGAAGCAGCTGGCACGTCACCCCAAGAATTCACCGATTCCATCGCCCCGTTGTTTCAACAAGCGTGGCAACGCCTGAATATCTCGAATGATGATTTCATTCGCACCACCGAAACGCGTCACAAAGTCGGCGTACAGAAGTTGTTACAGGCCTGTTTTGATGCGGGCGATATCGAACTCGACAAATACAGCGGTTTGTACTGCGTTCCCTGCGAGGCCTATTACACAGAAGATGACCTTGATGGGGAAAACTGCCCTATTCACAAGCGTCCTGTGCAGCATGTTGAAGAAGAGAACTACTTCTTTCGTTTGTCACGCTTTGAACAACGCCTCATTGATTGGTACTCACTACACCCAAGCGCAGTAGTGCCAGAACACCGAGTAAACGAAGTTCTCGGATTCATCAAGCAGGGTCTCCAAGATTTTTCAGTCAGCCGAAAGACTCTCACGTGGGGTATTCCCCTTCCATTTGACCCATCACACGTTGCCTACGTCTGGTTTGACGCGCTTGCTAACTACATCACCGCAATCGGCTATGGCTCTGATGATGAAATGTTCAATAAATGGTGGCCAGTTGATCATCATCTCATTGGCAAAGACATCATTCGTTTCCACAACGTGTACTGGCCTGCAATGTTGATGTCAGCCGGCATTGAACCGCCAACTGGTTACGCAGTCGGTGGATGGCTTCTTGTTGGTGGTGAAAAAATGTCGAAGACATCAGGCAATGTGGTGAACCCACTTGACCTCGTTGATGAATTTGGCGTTGACGGTTTTCGTTATTACGTACTGAGCGATACGTCATACGGCAACGACGGAGACTTCACATACGAAGGACTTGTGTCGCGCTACAACTCAGACCTTGCTAACAACCTTGGCAACCTTGCAGCACGCATTGCATCTGTTGTTGACAAAAAGTGTGCAGGTCTTGGCACCGCACCGAACCCAGACAGTCTGTTAGCCACAGCCGCCAAAGATGCCGTTGCCGAAACGTCTGCATGTTGGCAACTTGTTCAGCCAAGTCGTGCGTTAGAGGCAACATGGTCACTGATCCGTGCCACCAATGCCCACCTTGAGAATCATGAACCATGGAAAGCAGAGCCAAGCGATCTGTTGAACACCGTGATGGGCGATGCACTTGAGGCATTGCGCATCGTGACTCTTCTTGCGTTCCCTGCAATTCCTGATACTGCTCGTGAGATTTGGCGTCGCATCGGAATGACAACAGATATTGAACAATGTCGCATTCCTGTCGATACTGAATGGGGCTTGTACCGCGCCGGTTCTCCTGTTGAAAAAGGAACACCGCTCTTTCCTCGTCGCACCATCGCATGAGCGCCACCATCACCGGATGGACAGATACGCACTGTCATATTCACGATGACAAAATGAGCTCAGCTCCAGCTGAAAGTTTGCAACGAGCACGTGCCGCAGGCGTTGAGCGCTTCGTAGTGATTGGCACAGATGCACCAACATGTGAGCAAGCAATCGCAATCGCCTCCCAGCACACAGACGTGTGGGCAACCGTGGGACTACACCCTCACGACGCCACACAAGGCACAGACTCAATACTTCCGTATGTCACGCAACCACGCGTAGTTGCTATTGGCGAATGCGGCCTTGATTACTACTACGAACATTCACCACGTGATGTACAAATGCGTGTGTTTGCCGAACAAATTGCTCTCGCGAAACAACACGATCTCACATTGGTAATCCACACACGCGATGCATGGGAAGATACTTACGCAGTACTTGACGCAGAGGGAATGCCTCAGAACACCATCATTCACTGCTTTTCTGGTGGCCCTGTCGAGGCGCAAGAGTGCCTTAATCGTGGTGCATATTTATCATTCAGTGGAATCGTCACTTTTAAGACCGCGAACGAACTTCGTGAAGCGGCTGTGCTGTGCCCCAGCGATCGCCTTCTTATTGAGACCGACAGCCCTTTCTTAGCTCCTATCCCTCATAGAGGTCGCCCCAATGAACCAGCTCACGTTGGTCTTGTCGGTACTGCCATTGCAGACCTTCGTGGAGTCGACGCCGCGGAGTTCGCAACAATTACAACAGCGAATGCTTTGGCAGCATTTCCTCGCATACATTCGTAGGTACATGAATCTCTCTCACGTCGACAAGAACCGCATGACGGTTGCAATGGTTATTACTGCCATTTTTCTTGCCGTGGCATTTATGGCATCGGGAAATTCCGGCAATGAACCGCTGACCACAGTGGCTCAGGCAACGACCACCACATTTGACCTCGGACTTGGGCTTGACTCAAACGTTGATGCTCCTGCCAATCTCGGCGGCCCGGTCAGTAATGACCCAAATGGTCAAGGGCAAATTGCATACCCTGCTGACAACTCTGGCCGCATGGTGCGCGGCAATGCCACCTACAAACGCCTGCCAGATTCAGTGAAGACAGGTTGCTCCACCACTCTTGTCCCCCTTGGCGCAACCATCACTGTGTTGAATTTGAACAATGGCCGAAAAGCGACATGCGTCAACATCAATATCGGTCCCATGTCTGGTTCTTTTGACATCACTCTCAATACAGCAGTGTTTGAAGCAATCGCTGAACTCGTCGACGCACCACTTCCCGTGGAGTTGACCTGGTGACGCTTTCTCGCACTGATGCTTCACGCCAATTAGATGGTGCCGGATTACGTGCGAAGCGTGCTCTGGGCCAAAACTTTGTTGTAGATGCCAATACGGTGCGACGTATTGCGCGTCTTGCCGACGTTGAAAACCATCCACACGTTTTAGAAATTGGCGCTGGCCTCGGATCTCTCACTCTTGCTCTTGCTGAAATCGCTACCGGCGTCACAGCAATCGAAGTCGACGAAGCACTCTTGCCTCTTCTCAACGAAAACGTGGGCGAACTAGCCAACGTCACGGTTGTTCACGCCGATGCAATGCAACTTGACTGGCCTGCTCTTCTTGGCGAACACACTGATTGGGTGTTGGTTGCAAATCTTCCGTACAACGTTGCTACCCCACTTATTGCTGACGTTCTTGACTTTGTTCCGCAAGTGTCTCGCATGTTGGTCATGGTGCAAAAAGAAGTTGCAGACAGATTTGCTGCATCACCCTCCACTAGTGCGTATGGTGCGCTCAGCGTAAAAGTTGCGTTCCACGCAACGGCGCGTGTTGTTGGTCAAGTACCTGCCTCTGTGTTCTTGCCACGACCCAACGTTGAGTCTTCGTTAGTAGAAATCACGCGTCGCACTACTCCGCTCGACGCATCTGTAGACAAAGCAAAACTCTTTGCACTCGTGCGAATGGGCTTTGCAAAGCGCCGCAAGATGCTGCGTGGTTCATTAGCTGGAAGTGTGGAACCACAGCACTTTGAGGCAGCAAACATTGCTCCAACTGCACGTGCAGAGGAACTTTCAGTTCACGACTGGTTGAGACTTGCACATATTCTGGAAGACAGTCACAAGTGACCAAAATCATCGCGCCCGCCAAACTCACGTTGTCTCTCGTGATTACTGGCGTTCGTAGCGATGGCTTTCATCTCATCGAAGCTGAAATGGTGTCACTCGACATTGCCGATGTCATTGACATCACTGATGCCTCAACAACCACACTCACTGTGTCTGGCCCGTATGCACATGGTGTTCCTACTGACGATTCAAACCTTGTGGCGCGAGCTCTTGTTCTTGCAGGACGCACAGCGCACATTCACATTGAGAAAAACATTCCTCATGGCGGAGGTCTCGGCGGTGGTTCCACTGATGCCGCTTCTGTCTTGCGCTGGGCTAACTGCACAGATCATGACGCTGCATCACGTCTCGGTGCCGATATTCCCTTCTGCCTTGTGGGTGGTCGGGCGATGGTTACAGGGATCGGAGAAATAGTCACTCCACTGCCCAACGAGGACAAGGAGTTCACCCTGTTTCTTCCACCAATTTCCGTATCGACACCTGATGTGTATCGCGAATGGGACGCTCTCGGGGGACCAAAAGGCCCCAATGGGAATGATCTTGAGCCCGCAGCAATCAGTGCATTTCCGGAATTAGGAATGTGGCGTGACCGCATCGAATCAGCCATCGACAAACGCCTGCACTTGGCAGGGTCAGGAAGTACATGGTTCACCCATGGCCATGTACAGCAAGGGTTAGATCAGATTCCTGATGTTCAGAAGGTCTACGCAACAACCCGCCCATAAGGGACCGAGAAGTAACGGACTTCTAAATAGAAATGTTTATTTGCGACGCTGGTGGCGTGTGCGACGAAGCATTTTTTTGTGCTTCTTCTTGCGCATGCGCTTGCGGCGCTTCTTGATCAGCGAACTCATAAGGCATATGAACCTATCGGGACAATGACGAAAACAAAAATCCCGATACCGTATTGCGCACGGTCCGGGGTCGTTCAAAGGCAGGACAACGGGTTTTGATCCCGTGAATAGGGGTTCGAGTCCTCTCCCCGGAACAAATGACTAGCAGTCGAGCCACGCAGTGACAGCCACTCCTCACCCTTCGGGCGGAGTCTGCGCCATCATCCTTGCCGCAGGTGAAGGCTCGCGCATGAAATCAGATCTTCCAAAGCCACTGCACGAAGTATGTGGAAGATCAATGGTGATGCATGTGGTGTACTCACTTGAATCAATTCCACTTGTTGCAACCGTGGTAGTCGTTGGACATCGAGCCGCTGAAGTAACTGCACATGTTCAACACAATGCTCCCGACTGGGCACGCATTCAATTTGCAACACAACACGAACAAAATGGCACAGGTGATGCTGCAGCAGCCGGACTCTCTGGTCTTACTTCGGAAATCAGCTCAAATACTTCAGCCGTATTGGTGATGCCTGGCGACACACCATTGTTGACATCACACACCATCAATCGACTCATTGCATCACACACAGCCAGCGGAAACGCCGCAACAGTTCTCACCTCCGTTCTTGATGACCCCACCGGATACGGACGCATTGTGCGTGACTCAAGCGGAAACGTCGCGCGCATCGTTGAACACCGAGATGCATCGCCAGAGGAACAAACTATTCGCGAGATCAATACGGGCATTTACCTTTTTGATTTCGCACTATTTGGTCCGTCACTCAAGGGAATTAATACCAACAACAGCCAAGCCGAGTACTACCTCACCGACGTTGTGGCGGTACTGGCATCGGCTGGCCACTTCGTCGGGTCTGTTGTCGCGCCTGCGTCAGAGACTGCCGGAGTCAATGACCCTCAGCAATTAGCAGAGGCTGAGCAAGAGATGCTCCGCCGAAACGCGACCAACTGATTCGTCCAACCTGCGAAGGTGCCCGAGTGGCCTGCGTGTTCTACCATTGGGGGATATGAACGCTAGGTCGATGGAAAAAGTCACTACGAAGCGATTATCGCTGTTTACAGGCCGAACTCATCCGACGCTTGCGCTAGAAGTGGCCGATCATCTCGGAGTCACCCTTGGTGATGCCAACATCGTTCAATTCGCAAACGGTGAAATTCGTCCGCGGTTTAGCGACAGCATTCGTGGTGGCGATGTCTTCATCATGCAGTCACATTTCGGAACAGATGCTGGTTCGATCAACGACTCCATCATGGAACAGCTCATCATGATCGACGCTGCACAACGCGCATCAGCAAAACGAATCACTGCGGTGTGCCCGTTCTACGGATACGCACGTCAAGATCGCAAAGCAGAAGGTCGCGAACCAATTACTGCTCGTCTCATTGCTGACTTGTTCAAAGCAGCAGGCGCATCGCGCATGGTGTCGCTTGACTTGCATAGCGGTCAGATTCAAGGATTCTTTTCTGGTCCTGTTGACCACCTCACAGCACTTCCTGTGCTCGAGCGTTACGTGCGTGAACATGCACCGCAAGACTTGGTCATCGTGTCGCCCGATGCTGGTCGAGTGAAAGTTGCGGAGCGTTTCGCGCAGCACTTGTCAGACCTCAATGCAGACGTTGCGTTCATTAACAAGCGCCGACCCAAAGGCACCACAAACATCGCCATTGCAAAAGAAGTCATCGGTGACGTTGACGGCCGTTTGTGCATCCTGACCGACGACATGATCGACACTGGCGGCACCATCGTGTCAGCAGCTGAATTGTTGCTCGAACGCGGTGCAAAAGAAGTGTGGGCAATGGCAACCCACGGTGTCTTGTCAGACCCCGCCGTTGAGCGCTTGTCAAAGTCCCCCATCTCACGGGTTGTTCTCACAAACACGCTTCCCTTGCCAGCCAACAAGATGTTCGACAAGGTCGAAGTGCTTTCCGTCGCAAAAATCATCGCTGATGCACTTGCTGCAGTCTTTGATGAGACCAGCGTGTCAGAACTCTTCGACGGCGAAAACCAGTCCTAGCCCTCTCGAACGGGGCGAAATACCCCCAGAAGAGGTTTGACCCCTGTGGCAGTAGCCGGTTCTGGTCATAGACTCCTAAGCCGTGTCGAATACAGCAACTCTCTCAGCCGAAGCCGGTCGTGTAACCGGAAGCCCAGCATCGCGTCGTCTGCGCGCCGCCGATCGCATCCCTGGCATCCTCTATGGCCACGGCATGACCCCCGTCATCTTGTCGGTTGCTCGTCGTGACCTTCGCGTTGCATTGTCAGGTCCTGCTGGCCAGAACACCATCTTGACTCTCTCTGTTGACGGTTCGTCATATAACGCAGTGGTGAAAGAGATGCAGCGTCACCCAGTGCGCCGCAACGTCAGCCACGTCGACTTTGTACAAATCAACTTGTCAGAAGAAATCGTCATGCACGTTCCAGTACACCTCACTGGTGTTGCTAAGCAGGTAGTTGCTGCTGGCGGACTTGTTGACGCAGCTGTTGAAACAATTGAAGTTCGTACAACTCCTGCAAACATTCCAAACGAAATCGTTATTGACATCACAGACCTCACTCCTGAATCCGTCATTCACTTGGCAGACCTCAAGTTGCCTGCAGGCGTTGTCGCAGTTGGCGATCCAGACATGCTCATTGCAACAGTTCTGATGTCACGCGGTTCAACTGCTGACGCAGCGGCAGCAGCAGCTGGTGATGCGGCAGCTGGTGACGCAGCAGCCGAAACCAGCAACTAAGTCGCGACTCGCGGGTCGCCTCTTTTTTCACATCATGTTGCGCCGTTCGGCTCCCCGACAAGGCGACATGGAACGCACGCTTATTGTCGGTCTTGGTAATCCAGGCAAAAAATACGCACGCACTCGTCACAACGTTGGTACCGATGCAATTGAAGTTCTTGCCAAGCGCCTTGGAGTCTCACTCAAAGTCGGTCGCGACCGCGCACAAATTGTAGAAACCCGAATGAACGGCCAGGCAGTGGTGCTAGCGATTCCCACTACATACATGAATGACTCTGGTGAGGCAGTCGGCCCGCTTGCGCGTCGTTACAAAATTGAAGACCCAGCAAACATCATCATTGTCCACGACGAACTTGATCTAGAACCAGGCGTTCTTCGTCTCAAAATTGGTGGCGGACTTGCTGGCCACAACGGATTGAAGTCAATTTCAGCGCATCTGCACACGGACGATTACGTGCGAGTACGTATCGGAGTTGGTAAGCCTTCATCAAAAGATGTCGGTGCAGACCATGTGCTGTCATCTATTCCAGCTGCAGAACGTCGCGTTCTTGATGTGGCAGTAGAAATTGCTGTTGATGCAGTTGAAAGCATCATTTCTGGTGGGCTTGCAGCTGCAATGCAGGACTTCAACGGACGGTGAGCACTCTCCCACTTAGGTCACGACCTCTTGGCATTCTTTCGTCGATAGTGGCGAACGAACCAGGAATTGATGCGATTGCAGGTCAACGTGATGCGGTTCTTGCCGTGCCAGAGGTTGCACGCGCAACCGTGCTTGCAGCTCTTGTCAACAACACAACGCGACGCCCCATAGTTATTGCCACACCAACCGGAACAATGGCTCAGTCCATCGCAGAAGATCTCATTGCTTTTCTTGGTTCCGATGCAGTTGAATTCTTCCCTTCGTGGGAAACATTGCCGTTTGAGCGCGTGAGTCCGGCTGTTCTCACTATGGGTTCACGCATGCGCACCATGTGGCGAATGCGCCAACGAGACACTGCACCTGCAGTGATTGTTGCCGGAACGCGAGCATTGCTACAGAAACTTGCTCCAGGTTCTACAACACTTGAACCAATTCACGTCTCAGTCGGCAGCACCATGAATATTGATGCACTGTGTGAGCAATTGGTGCATTGCGGATATCGTCGCGAAACCATTGTTGAACATCGTGGTGAGTTTGCTCGTCGTGGCGCCATTGTTGACATTTTTCCTAGCACTGATGACGAACCAATTCGTATTGATATGTGGGGAGACGATGTTGATCGTCTGACGCACTTCACCGTTTCTGACCAGCGCAGTACTGACGACATCACGGCTGTAAATATTTTCCCTGCTCGTGAATTGCTATACGTCGATGGCGTGCAAGACCGAGCACGAGAACTCATTGCATCAGAACCATGGGGCCGCGAGCAGTGGGAGCGTTTGTCAGAGGGTCAAATATTTGATGGCATGGAAAGTTGGCTCCCGTGGCTCACTGAGTCCGATGATGTACTGACCGATCATCTTGGTGAAGATGCTCTTGTCATCATGGTGGAACCGCGCCGCATGGGTGAACGCGCACGTGACTTATTAGCTGAAGAAGACGACCTAGCAAAAGCATTGGCAGCCTCGTGGGCACGTGATGAAAATGTTTCTTTCCCTCGGCTACATGTTGAAGCCGACCGTATTTTTTCTAGCAGTAACCGCACACCGACAATCTCACTAATTCCCACAGCCGAATCGGTTGATGGCCCTGCAATACCTGCTTCTGGTTGGGGTCCGATCATTCACGACCCTGCGTCCTTTGTTCGGCGCATCAACGAAATGCTCAGTGAAAAGTGGAGCATTGTCGTGACAGCAGAGACAGAGGAATCAATTCCTCGCCTGGTTGAGATGATGCGCAGTCACGGCATTGATTTCACTGCAACTAATGACGCAGACAAGATTGCAAAGCCAGGCGCATGGGTGACGTATGCACCGCAAACACGCGGCGCATCACTTCCTAACTCTCGTGTTGCAATTATTTGCGAAGCTGATCTCAGCGGACGACGCCGCACGCGTTCATCGCGACATACAAAAGCACGATCATCTGGCACTGTCTTTGAAGACTTGCAACCCGGCGGTTACGTAGTGCATGCACACCACGGTGTGGGCAAATACGAAGGCATGGTGAAGCGCTCTATTGGTGGCGTCGAACGTGACTACTTGTTGATTGCGTACAAGGGCGGCGACAAGCTGTATGTGCCCACCGAACAGATCGGCGTCATTCGCCAGTATGTGGGCGGCGAAGCACCCACACTGCACCGCATGGGTGGTTCCGACTTCGCCCGCGCAAAATCTCGGGTGCGTTCTGCTGTACGCGAAGTGGCACAGGAATTGGTTCTGCTGTATCAGCGACGCGTTTCTGCAGTAGGTCATGCATATCCACCAGATACCCCATGGCAATCAGAAATGGAAAATGCATTCCCCTTCGTTGAAACTCCGGATCAACTTGACGCAATTGCAGCAATCAAGACCGACATGGAAAGCGAAGTCCCAATGGACCGCTTGTTATGCGGTGATGTGGGTTTTGGAAAAACTGAAGTAGCGGTGCGTGCAACATTTAAGGCAATTCAAGACGGCAAACAAGTTGCCGTGCTGGTCCCCACCACATTGCTTGCCACCCAACATGGCAATACTTTCTCGGAACGATTCGCTGGCTATCCCATCAAAGTGGAAGTGCTGTCACGATTCCTCACCAATGCAGAAGCAAAGAAGGTCATTGCCGGTTTGAAGACCGGAGAAATTGATTGTGTCATCGGGACACACCGCCTGTTGCAAGAAAGCATCGAATTCAAAAACTTAGGTTTGCTCATTGTGGACGAAGAACAACGTTTCGGCGTGCAACACAAAGAAGCCATGAAACGCATGAAAACAAACGTGGACGTGTTGTCAATGTCGGCAACGCCAATTCCACGAACTCTCGAGATGAGCCTTGTTGGTATTCGAGACTTGTCTCTCCTGCAAACACCCCCAGCAGATCGCCAACCGATTCTTACTTTTGTGGGCGAGCAAAGTGAGCAAGTTGCCGTTGAAGCAATTCGACGCGAACTACTGCGCGAAGGTCAAGTGTTCTGGGTTCATAACCGTGTGCAGTCAATTGAAGAACGCGCTGCTGAAATTCGTGAGTGGGTTCCAGAAGCACGAGTCGCAGTTGCTCACGGACAAATGGATGAAGCAAGTCTCGAGCAAATTGTTCTTGACTTCTGGGAAGGAAACTTCGATGTGTTGGTGTGCACCACCATTATCGAAAGCGGCATCGACATGCCGACGGTGAACACGTTAGTCGTAGAACGTGCCGACCTACTGGGTCTCGGGCAAATGCATCAATTACGTGGACGTGTAGGTCGAAGCGGACAGCGTGCGTATGCATATCTCTTTCATCCGCGCGACAAAGTCTTGTCACACGATGCATACGAACGCCTGCGCACCATTGGCGAATCAACCGACTTGGGAAGTGGATTCAAAATCGCCATGCGTGATCTAGAAATTCGCGGCGCCGGAAACCTTCTTGGAGAATCACAAAGTGGACACATTGCTGCAGTCGGTTACGACCTGTACTGCCAACTTGTCACCGAAGCAGTCTCAGAAATGAAGGGCGAATCCGTTGCAGAAGATGTCGAGATCAAAGTTGACATCACGATGGATGCCCATCTTCCTGATGACTACGTGCCAAGCCAAGATCTGCGCCTCGAGGCGTACCGCCGTCTTGCCACCGTGCGCACCACAGAAGAATTGGCTGACATCGAAATTGAATGGCGAGACCGCTTTGGACCGCTACCAGAACCAGCTCAAGCACTTATTTCGGTCGGTGCTTTACGTGTTGAATGCCTTCGTCTCGGAATTACAGAGATTGTCACCAACGGAAACACCATTCGGATTTCGCCGATTCGCCTGCGCGCAAGCCAAACTATGACCCTGCGACGTCTTGCCTCTCTAGCTGTCTATAAGGACGAGCCCGGTTTCATTTCTCTGCCATTGCAGCGCGGCTCAAACCCCGCCGTGACAGTGATCGCTCTGTTGCAGGGGCTTTTTGACCCCTCTGACGACTAGGGTTTCTGTGTGATTAAGAGCCTCCGTCCTTCCCGTTTCGCCGCCGCATTTGCAGCCACCTGCCTCCTCGGCCTGTCTGCCTGCGGCAGTGTGTCCTCAACGTCAAATGCATTCAGCGTTAATGGCACCGGATATTCGCAAACAGATTTCAACAAATTGTCTGACATTCTTGTTTCTGCTGGTCAGTTCACAGCGGTGAACGGCAAAATCAAAGCAGCAGATGCAAATGTGGTTTTGCAAACTCTGATTCGATACGAAGCCTTCCTTCAATTTATGAAAGAGCACAAGCTCACAATTCTTGAATCAGACAAAGCAGATGTCCTGAAGAACGCAAACGCCGACGCGAAGTTTCCTACGTACCCCAAAGAACTCCAAGACATCTTGATTAACTTCAACGTTGCAGACATCACATTGAAGAAAATGGCTCCACCAGCTATTGGTGACCTTGAAAAACTGTATTCGTCATCACCAGCCACTGCGGGTGTCTTGTGCCTTAGCCACATCCTCGTGAAAACAGAGGCAGAAGCTCAGACTGTCCTTGCGGATCTGAAGTCAGGAACAAAGTTCGCCGCTGAAGCAGCAAAGAAATCAATCGAGCCAGGCGCTGACAAGTCTGGTGGATCATTGGCTAACGGCAAAGAACCATGCCAAGCACTCGCAGACCTGCAAACGTCTTTCGACAAAGACTTCATGATTGGGGCAGTTGCAGCAAAGCCTGGTGTGCCAACCGGACCAGTAAAAAGCTCATTTGGATATCACATCATTCTCAGCGCACCGTTTGTTGACGTAAAAGATTCTGTTGCCACAGTCGTTGCCGAGAACCCAGGCACCACTCTTCTTGCCGGATACATGTCAACTGCTGATATCAAAGTCAGTTCAACATACGGAATCTGGATCGGCGCTACCGCCACCATTAGCTAATGCCGCGCATTGTTGTCGTCGGTCTTGGGCCAGGAAATCCCGGTCTCATCACAACCGAGACACTCGCTGCAATAAACACAATCTCTGTGCGCTACTTGCGCACTATTCATCACCCATCTGCACATCTAGTCACTGATGCGAAGTCGTTTGATCATTTGTACGACAGCGCGCCATCGTTTGATGACGTGTACCGAGACATTGCACTTACTTTGGTTGATGCAGCTGTTCAACACGGTGAAGTGCTGTATGCAGTTCCAGGGTCGCCCACAGTTCTCGAGAAATCCGTTGCCCATTTACGTGCACGAACCGACATTGATCTTGTCATTCTTCCTGCAGTTTCATTTCTTGAAGATGTGTGGCGCGCATTAAACATCGACCCCATCGAAACAGGTGTCCGGTTAATTGATGGGCACGTCTTTGCCGAAGCTGCCGCCGGGATTTCAGGGCCAATGTTGGTTGCGCACACTCACGCGAACTGGGTGTTATCTGACATCAAATTGTCTGTTGATAATCCAGACCCAGAAACTGAAGTAATCCTTTTGCATCATCTCGGTCTTGCTGATGAACAAGTCGCACACACAACGTGGAGCAACATGGATCGCACCCTTGAAGCAGACCATCTCACATCTCTCTACATTCCCCACCTCGAAACCCCGGTCGGTCAAGAGATGGCACAGTTTCATGAACTGGCGCGTACCTTGCGTAAAGAATGCCCTTGGGACAGCGAACAAACCCATCAATCGCTAGTGCGCTATCTCATTGAAGAGACTTACGAAGTAGTTGACGCAATTTCGCGACTGAATGAGAACGACCCATCTACCGATATTGATCTCATTGAAGAACTCGGCGATTTGTTGTATCAAGTTGAATTCCATGCCGCAATTGCAGAAGAGCAAGGCCGCTTCACCATGGCCGATGTTGCACGCACAGTGCATGACAAATTGGTGTCACGACATCCACATATTTTTTCTGACGTAGTCGTCACGTCTTCGCAAGATGTTGAAAACAATTGGGAAGAAATTAAGAAGGCAGAAAAACCAGAACGTTCTGGTCCGTTCGATGGCGTTGTCGAAGCAGCACCCGCCTTGTCTTTTGCAACCAAAGTGCAACAGCGTGCATCTCGTATCGGATTTGATTGGGCAAATTCTGACGGACCGTTAGAGAAGGTGTCAGAAGAACTTCAAGAGGTCCACCACGCAATTGCAAGTGGAGACCCAGAATCCAGCACGGTAGAAGTGGGAGACCTCTTCTTCGCCGTGGTCAATGTGGCTCGTCATCTCGACATTGATCCAGAGAGCGCCTTGCGTTCAGCGGTCTTCAAGTTTCGTGCACGGGTGGAAGGTGTGACTCATTTGGCAGCCAGCCAAGGGCTTGACATGGCCTCATTATCTGCTGATGAACTTGACGAATTATGGGAAGTGGTTAAGTCCCACCCAACTCACTAGCGTTCTACCTATGAGTGAAATCGTCGAAGTAGTCGGCCGCGAAGTTTTAGATTCTCGCGGTAACCCAACAGTCGAAGTAGAAGTTGTCCTTGACAGTGGTGCCACTGGTCGAGCCATCGTGCCATCAGGTGCATCAACGGGTGAATACGAAGCAGTCGAATTGCGCGATGGCGGTTCTCGTTACTTAGGCAAGGGCGTACTTCGCGCAGTCGACAACGTAAATAGCCACATCGCTCACGTTGTCATTGGCATGGACGCCACAAACCAGCGCGCTCTTGACAATGCACTTATCGATCTTGACGGAACAGAAAACAAATCACGGCTCGGTGCAAATGCAATGCTCGGAGTCAGTCTGTCTGTCGCTCACGCCGCAGCAAGCGAACTCGAACTTCCGCTCTATCGCGCCGTTGGTGGACCACATGCACACGTGCTACCTGTTCCCATGATGAACGTCATCAATGGTGGTGCTCATGCTGACAACAACGTCGACCTTCAAGAGTTCATGATTATGCCAATCGGTGCCCCCAGCTTCCACGAAGCAGTGCGTTGGGGTGTTGAGACATACCACACCCTGAAAAAAGTTCTTGCTGACCGCGGCTTATCAACTGCAGTTGGTGACGAAGGTGGTTTTGCACCGAACTTGTCAAGCAATGAGGCTGCTGTTGCAATTCTTGTAGAGGCAATCGAAAAAGCCGGTTATGCACCAGGCACTGACATTGCAATTGCTCTTGACCCTGCAATGAGCGAGCTCTATCGCGATGGCGCGTATCACCTCACTGGTGAAGGAAAAGTGTTGTCAGCTCCTCAAATGGTTGAGTGGTGGACGTCACTTGTGGATCGCTACCCCATTGTCAGCATTGAAGACGGCATGGCGGAAAACGACTGGACCGGATGGGCACAGATGACTGCTGCACTTGGTTCACGAATTCAACTTGTCGGCGATGACCTCTTTGTTACAAACACACGTCGCTTACAAATGGGAATCGACCAGTCAGTTGCAAACAGTGTGCTGATCAAGGTCAACCAAATCGGAACTCTCAGCGAAACTCTCGACACAGTTGAACTCGCTACTCGTCATTCGTATACAAGTGTTATGAGCCATCGCAGTGGCGAAACCGAAGATTCAACCATTGCTGATCTTGCGGTTGCCACAAACTGTGGCCAAATCAAAACCGGTGCGCCTGCCCGAAGCGACCGTGTCGCTAAGTACAACCAATTACTACGCATTGAAGAAATGCTCGGAGACACTGCCCGCTTCCGTGGCCGAAGTGCACTTGCGCCCCTGAAGTAACGAACATCTGTTCGTGTGCCACGGTTCGGTCCGTGCAACACGGCACAATAGAGACGTGGCTCCGCGTATTTTGAACTCTCTCTCGCGCCTTGGCTCTCGCACTCGCGATGTCACTAGTTCACTCGTACGTCCGACTCCAGTCGATCAACGAATCGTTCGCAGCCCGTTCTTTCGCTGGATTGCCAGGCTTGCCCTTGCCACCGTAGTCGTGGCCGGCGGCACCTCGTTATTTTTCTTTCCCTTAATGGACTTTGTGACACAACGTTCTGCCATTGCGGAAAAGAACTCCGAGTTCAACTCCCTGGCTGACGCAAATGAACAACTCCAAACCGAAGTGAATTCTCTGCAAACACCCGAGGGCATTCGTAATGCCGCCCGTGCTCAATTGGGCTACGTCCTGCCTGGCGAGCAACGACTCTCACTTGTTCCGATGCCGAAATTGCCGACCGTTCTGCCAGCCAGATGGCCATACACAATGGTGACCGATATTTTGACCGTGCGAAACGCTCACTCTGGAGCGCCGACTAGCCCTCTCGCGCCGCTTGCTCCTTAGGGCTTTGCCCCATCGGCTCCATGCGAGCCCACTCAAGATGAATAGGTAGTGTTCCTTTTATTGTCTAACCGACTACGGGGGTTTTGAAATGGGTGGAAGCATTCTAGGAAATCGTGTTCTTCGTAAAGAAGATCCAAAATTTCTCACAACAGGCGGCGTCTACGTTGACGATCTTCTGGCCGAGCCAGCATTGGTGGGCGCACTACATGTCACATATGTACGCAGCACAGTTGCACATGGTGTCATCACATCTATTGACACTTCTGATGCTCTTGCCATGCCAGGCATTGTGTCGGTGCTCACCGGAAAAGATCTCGGACTTGAGCAAGTTCCATCTGCATACAACCCAGCCGCAACACGCACACTTCTTGCAACAGACAAAGTGCGCTTCGTTGGTGAGCCAATTGCAGCCATTGTCAGCAAAACTCGCGAACAAGGTGAAGACGCAATAGATGCAGTCATCATCGATTACGACGTGCTTCCAGCGCTCATCGATCTTGAAGAGGCAATGGCAAGTTCAACATTGCTCTATGAAGCATGCGGAAGCAATGTTGTTTTTGACTCCATGGTTCTCGGACTACCTGACAACACCGGTGATGCCTACTTCGCCGATTGTGAAGTAGTTGCCAAAGGTCGTTTCTTGAATCAGCGCGTGGCTCCTTGCCCGCTCGAAGTTCGCGGCGCTGCTGCTTCATGGGGCAACGATGGTCGCCTCACTGAATGGCTTTCAACACAGCACGCACAAGGTGCAGTTGCACCAATTGCCGCTGCGAACGGTATCGACGCAAGCATGGTTCATGTAAAGACACCTGATGTTGGTGGCGGTTTCGGTGCAAAGATCGGTGCATACCCTGAAGAACTTCTCTTGGGTGTCATTGCAAAACGCGTTGGCAAAGCAGTGCGGTGGCGTGAAACTCGCAGCGAGTCAATGGTTGGCCTCGGTCATGGTCGTGCGCAGTTGCAATACGTCACAATTGGTGGCAAGCGCGACGGCACAGTCACCCATTACCAACTCTGGGCCATTCAAGATTCAGGTTCATGGGTAGACATGGGAACAATCCTTGCTCCGTTCATGACACGCCCAATGTCTTCTGGTGTGTACGCAATTCCAAACATCGAATGCCGCACAACATCTGTTGTTACAAATACAACACCAACCGTTGCTTACCGCGGCGCTGGTCGACCAGAGGCAACAGCAGCAATTGAACGCGCGATGGATATTTTCGCTTTGGAAATCGGCATGGATGCCGTTGAAGTTCGTCGTAAGAACCTCATTCCGAAGTTCATGACACCACACACCACAGTTGTTGGTCAGACATACGACGTGGGCGACTACGAAACATCATTGAATAAGGTTCTTGAGGCAGCTGACTACAAGGGCTGGCGCGCAAAGCAGAAAGCGGCTCGCGACAGCGGCGCAACTAAGCAAATCGGTATCGGCGTCAGTGTCTATGTTGAGATCACCGGCGGCGTTGGCAATGGAGAATCAGCAAAGGTTGAAATTCAAGACAATGGTCACGCGCTGATTTACACCGGCACTTCGCCACACGGACAAGGCCATGCAACATCATGGGCCATGCTTGCTAACGAGCAAACTGGTATCCCCATTGAGAACATCGAATTGGTATGGGGCGACACAGACCTTGTGCCAATCGGTACCGGAACCATGGGATCACGTTCATTGCAACAAGGTGGTAACGCGGTATTCGCAGTCGCTGCTGAATTGGTGAACAAAGCAAAGTCAGTTGCTGCTCGTTTGTTAGAAGCAAGTGAAGAAGACATTGTTCTAGACAAAGATGCCGGAAGTTTCCACGTTGCAGGTACTCCAGCAGTCGCAAAGACATGGGCTGATCTCGCACTAGCTGAAAAACAATCAGGTGGACTTGTCCACTCTGACGTCATCAACGTTTCCGGCGCTACGTTCCCATTTGGTGCACACGTTGCAGTTGTCGAAGTTGACGTTGAGACAGGCAAAGTAACCCACATTGCTCACACCGCATGTGACGATGCCGGAAAAGTATTGAATCCAATGTTGCTTGAAGGACAAATTCATGGCGGCGTTGCACAAGGTGTGGCACAAGCACTTCTCGAAGAGGTGTGCTACGACCCAGACGGCAACCCCATCACGTCAAACCTTGCTGACTATGCATTCATCTCGGCTGCAGAACTTCCAAGCGTCACTGTTGTGCACATGGAAACACCAACTCCTATCAACTTGATTGGCGCCAAGGGAATTGGCGAGTCTGGCACCATCGGATCTACGCCATCAGTGCAGTCAGCTGTTGTTGATGCCGTTTCACAATTCGGCGTCAAGCACATCGACATGCCAACCACCGCAGAAAAGGTGTGGGCTGCAATTCAGTCCGCACGATAACCAACTACTACTTACTCAGAACTACACACAAAGGAAGCCATCATGAAGGTCACCATCACCGTTAACGGAACAACACACGAAAGTGACGTTGAACCACGCACCCTGCTCGTTCAGTACGTGCGCGAATCACTCGGCCTTACCGGTACCAATATCGGTTGCGACACCTCAAGCTGCGGTGCATGCTCATTGCACCTCAACGGCGAATCAGTAAAGAGCTGCACAGTTCTTGCTGCACAAGCTGATGGTGGCACAGTCACAACCATCGAAGGTCTTGCCAAAGATGGTGTCATGCACCCAATGCAGCAAGCATTCATGGAGAACCATGGCTTGCAGTGCGGCTATTGCACACCTGGCATGGTCATGGCAGCTATTGGCCTTTTGAACGAGAACCCTTCTCCAACAGAAGAGCAAGTACGCATCGGCCTTGAAGGCAACCTGTGCCGTTGCACCGGATATCACAACATCGTCAAGTCGGTGCTCGCATGCGCCAACAATAAGTAAGTCGGAGACACTCACATGATTCCTGCACCATTCGATTACAAGCGCGCATCTTCTGCCGCTGAAGCAATCTCACTTGTTAGTGAATACGGCGAAGACGCCAAATTCCTAGCTGGTGGCCACAGCTTGTTGCCACTGATGAAGTTGCGCCTTGCTCAACCAGCAGTGCTGATTGACATCGCACGTATTCAAGACTTGTCATACATCCGTGATGCGGGCGACCACATCGCAATTGGCGCACTCACACGTCACATGGATGTCGAAAAGTCACCAATCCTTGCCGAGCATGCACCTCTTTTGTCATTCGCTGCTAGCCATGTTGGTGACCCACAGGTACGCCATCGCGGAACAATCGGTGGTTCTATTGCACATGCCGACTCAGCATCTGACTTGCCAGCAACAACGTTGGCACTTGGTGCAACATATGTTGTGCAAGGCCCAAACGGAACTCGCGAAATCGCCGCAGCTGATTTCTATATCGGCTTCCTTGAATCAGCACTTGCTCCTGACGAGATGCTCACAGAGATTCGCGTGCCAAAAATGAAGGGCGCTACGTGGGGTTTCCAGAAGTTCAACCGCCGTGCTCAAGACTGGGCAATTGTCGGAGTCGCTGCATGGAAGCGCGGCACTGAGTCCGGCGTTGGTCTTGTCAATATGGGATCAGTTCCCGTGTTAGCAACAAGCGTTGCACAAGCAATTGCAGGCGGCGCAAGCATCGGTGATGCAGCAAAACTTGCAGGCGCTGAAGCAGAGCCACAATCAGACCTCAATGCAAGTGCGCAATACCGCGTTCACCTCGCTGAGGTCTTGGTGCGCAGAGCACTTGAGTCAACCAGCAAATAGTTCACACGGATTACCCGCGGACAGTCTTAACTCTCAAATTGGATAACAGCGCGATTAGCAACGTACGGGCCGAATACTTCAGCGCGAATTCTGTTGTGCTCATCTGCGGTGTCATATGCATGCCACGCAGCAACATCTTCAAATACTGCTGACACTGCAAAGTCAGCTGCCGTAGATGTATGTCCAGCATTTGGCCCACAGTTGTACGACACGAGACCATCAAGGGTTGCTGCATACTTGCGCAGCACGTTGGCCGCAACTTCTGGATGACCTGCAGGAACTTTGTCGTTCCACGTAAATAACACGATGTGATGAAGCATGAGTTGAACCTATAGCAATCCGACGTACGAACCGCCATCAACGTGCAACTGCACACCAGTCATGAATTTTGCAGAGTCGCTACACATGAAGGCGCCGATACGACCGAAATCATCCGCGTCGCCCATGATGCCTGCAGGAATACCCATTGATTTGATGTCCGGGTTTGCCCCGTACAACTGCGTGATGCGATCAGTGGCATGTGTTCCTGGCTGAATGGAATTGACAGTCACACCATCACCTGCAACTTCGCGCGCGAGAGTTTTCAAGAACCCGGTGACTCCAGCACGAGCCGTATTCGACAAGATCAGATTGTTCATTGGCTGACGCACAGCAACAGACGTAATGGCAAGCACACGACCCCAACTGCGCGCACGCATCGGCGGAACTGCCACCTGACACATTGCAACAACGCTTAATAAGTTCTTTTGCAGAGCTTCCAAATATTGCTCTTCCGGAGTCTGAGCAAAACCACCAGGAGGCGGGCCACCACCATTGGCAACAAGGATGTCAATTGACCCGAGGCTCTCAATGGCGCGTTCTGCGAATTCACGGCCGCCGACATCTGTTGATACATCGCACACAAACCCGATAGCCCCATGCCCAATTGCGACGAGCGCCTTTTCTAAGCGATTCTCATCGCGCCCACATACAACGACACGGACCCCTTCAGTAGCGAGCGCCTTGGCGGTCCCAAGGCCCAATCCAGCTGTTCCGGCAGCCACCGCTGCGGTTTTCCCTGTTAATCCAAGTTCCATACGCCCACAGTAGCCACGGGGCTCGGCTAGCCTGACTCTCACAAGGTGGTGAAACCATGGACGAGCGTCATCTCGACGCGATCGCCGACGCAGATACATATCCCTACTGGTATGAAGACGTAGACGAACCCGATTCGAACCCCACCCTGGTGCGCACTGAAAGTTGTGACCTCTGCATTATTGGCGGCGGTTACACAGGCCTCTGGACAGCCATCCTTGCCAAAGAACGCGATCCATCGCGCGACGTCATTCTCATTGAAGCTCACGAAGTGGGTTCTGCTGCCAGTGGTCGTAACGGTGGGTTTGTCGATGCATCACTGACGCACGGTATTGCAAATGCCCAAGCGCGATTCCCTGATGAAGTAGCGATTCTTGAAGAGTTGGGATTGAAAAATCTTGATGACATTGAAAGCGCAATCACGAAATACAACATCGATTGCGATTGGGAACGTACTGGCTCAATCGATGTCGCAATGACATCTCATCCACCGTCTTATCTTGATGAACTGCGCGACGATTACGCACACTTACGCAAGCTTGGACAAAAAGTGACATGGCTTGACCGCGACGCAGTGCAAGATCAAGTTCATTCACCGCTGTATACCGGTGGACTCTGGCGTCATGACGGTGTTGCACTAATTGACCCAGCGCGTTTGGTGTGGGGCTTAAAAGCTGCCGCTGAATCACTCGGTGTTCGCATCTATGAAGATTCAAAAGCCTTGTCCATGGAAAAAGACGGAGTGGGCGTATTAGTTACTACACCGCTTGGCGCTATTCGTGCCGGAAAAGTTGCGCTCGCAACCAATGCATTTAAACCGATTCTCAAACGTCTTGGTAATTACGTTGCCCCTGTCTATGACTATTGCATGGTCACTGAACCACTCACGCCTGCGCAACTTGAATCAATTGGCTGGAAAAACCGTCAAGGTCTCAGTGATATTCCCAACCAATTCCATTACTACCGACTCACTGAAGATAATCGCATCTTGTGGGGCGGGTACGACGCGGTGTATTTCTTTGCAGGAAAAGTTCGCCAAGAAAATGAATCGCGTCCTGAATCATGGGCGCGGTTAGCGAAACATTTCTTTGAGACATTTCCTCAACTCGAAGGCGTTCGCTTTTCTCACATGTGGGGCGGCGTTATTGATACATGCAGTCGCTACTGCGTGTTCTGGGGCAAAGCCATGGGTGGCCGCGTGTCTTATGCGCTTGGCTACACCGGTCTCGGAGTCGCAGCGTCTCGATTCGGTGCAGAAGTGATGCTTGATCTCATTGATGGTCGACGCACGCGAGCCACCGCAACTGAATTTGTACGCACAAAACCCGTTCCGTTTCCACCAGAGCCATTTCGCTTCATCGGCATTCAGGCCACTAAGTGGTCGCTTGATCATGAGGACAAGACCGGAACACGCAATACGTGGCTACGCACCCTTGACCGATTCGGTCTCGGATGGGACTCATAGAGCTCTATCCCCTACGCTCTATCTGTGTCATACGAGCCAAAAACCACTCAAGAAGTCGCTGACGGGCTATCCGCACACGGATACCTTGCCGACGAAGGTCTCGTTACTGCCGTCTTTCTCGCACTTACCTTGCATCGTCCACTTTTTCTCGAAGGTGAAGCCGGAGTGGGTAAAACTGAATTAGCAAAGAGCATCGCACGCTGGCAAAATGCCGAACTCATTCGTTTGCAATGTTACGAAGGTATTGATGCATCTCAAGCGGTCTACGACTGGGATTACTCACGTCAATTGTTGCATCTTCGCGCTGCAGAAGCATCTGGTGAAGCTGCACAATCTGGCACAGCCGAACTTGAAGGCCAGTTGTACGACGAAAAGTTTCTGCTGAAGCGCGCTTTACTTCGCGCAATTGATCATGGGCACGCAACCCCTCCCGTATTACTGATCGACGAAATTGACCGCGCCGATGATGAGTTCGAGGCATATCTCTTGGAAGTGTTGTCAGACTTTCAAGTAACAATTCCCGAAATTGGCACGTTTCGCACAGACAACCCACCCATCGTGATTCTCACGTCAAACCGCACCCGTGACGTTCACGACGCGCTGAAGCGTCGTTGTTTGTATCACTGGGTAGAACATCCATCGTTTGATCGTGAAGTCGAAATTGTTCGTATGCGAGTTCCAGAAGCAAGCGACGTTCTTGCTCGTCAAGTAGCCGGCGCAGTCGAGGCATTGCGTGCCATCAACTTGTACAAGCCACCAGGGGTCGCCGAAACAATTGATTGGGCTGCTGCTCTTGGTCGACTCGGAATTACAGAAATCGACGAAACAGTTCTTGACCGCACACTTGGCACAGTGCTGAAATACCGCGAAGATCACAGTCGTGTGCGTGATCACGGCATTGCTGGCATTGTTCAACAGGCATTTGATCGTGGCCTCCTTCACGGTTGAGTCAAACCCAGACCGACTAGCAGTCGGATTCGCGCGTGTACTTCGCCGTCTCGACATAGCAACGCCACTTGATTCTGTTCTCACATTTATCAATGCACTGTCGTTGGTGGGAATTGAAGATCGTCAATCGGTGTACTGGGCAGGTCGTGCCACGCTGGTACGCCGTCCTGAAGATTTTGCAATGTTCGACAAAGCATTTAATGTTTTTTGGGAACATCGTGAATCAGTGGTAGCTGATGATGAGGAACAACTAAAGGTCACTCTAGCGCTTGATAGTGAAGAAGAGGAAGGCAGTGCAGATGGAAACGCTGATGCATCCGACGAACCCACTATCACATTGCGATTCTCTGGCGTTGAAACATTACGCGACAAAGATTTTGCTGACTACTCAAATGAAGAGATGCAGCAGGCACAACATTTCATGCAGTCATTGCGAGTAGCCGGCCCCCCTCGTCCATCTCTGCGCATGAAACCAACACGCACGCGTGGCAAGCGCCCCGATATGCGTGCAACCGTGCGAGCATCTCTTGCGGCAAGTGGTGAACCAATGCGACGGCATTGGGTAGAAAAAGGCGACAAACCACGTCGCATCGTTTTTCTTCTCGACGTCAGTGGTTCTATGGAACCGTACGCACGCGCTCTCGTCCGGTTCGTTCATGCAGGGGTTGCTGGCCGTCAACGAGTTGAAGCATTCACACTGGGCACTCGACTCACACGCATCACGCGCGAACTGTCATCAAAAGACCCCGACAGAGCATTACGTGCTGCGGGTGAAAATGTGCGCGACTGGAGCGGTGGAACTCGCCTGGGTGAAACATTGCGTTTGTTCAATAACGAATGGGGCGTACGAGGCATGGCGCGTGGAGCCATCGTGGTTGTCCTGTCAGATGGTTGGGATCGTGGAGACCCCGTTGTGCTTGCCGAACAAATGGAGCGGCTGCATCGTGTGTCATTTCGTATTGTGTGGGTGAACCCACTCAAGGTCACACCGGGGTATGCGCCTCTTGCACGTGGAATGGCAGCTGCACTGCCGTATGTTGATGACTTCGTAGAGGGGCATTCTCTCGACGCACTCGAACAACTCACTAAGGTCATTAATCATGCGTGAACTACTGAATGACATCGACCGTTGGCAAGCCGACGGTAAACGAGTTGCCGTAGCCCGTGTTGTTGATATTGAAGGCTCTGGGCCTCGCGGCGCAGGCGCAGCAATGGCCGTTAGCCAAGACGGAGAAGTCAGTGGTTCAGTCAGTGGAGGCTGCGTCGAGAGCGCCGTGGTGACCGAAGCGTTAGCAATTCTTTCCGGTGAGCAACCAAGTCGCATTGTCACGTTCGGATATTCCGACGACGAAGCGTTTGCTGTTGGTCTGACGTGTGGTGGAATCATCCACTTATTCATTCAGCCTCTCGAGTGGTAACCATGAGCCCGTATCAAACGTTTTCAGCACTAGTACGTGACAATTCACCCGTTGCTCTTGTCACGGTTGTTGATGGGCCCCATGTTGGCGCAACCTTGGTGGTTACACCGGCTGGCATAGTTGGCGGCTCACTTGGCAATCCAGATATTGATCGCATTGTGGCACGCGATGCGCTCGGGGAACTTGAAGCAGGTCGCACACTGGTACGTCATTACGGACCTCACGGTGAGTCGACACCTGAAGATCTCATTGATACAGAAACAGTGCGCATCTTCATCGAAAGTTTTTCTCCACCACCACTCATGTGGATTTTTGGTGCCGTTGATTTCACAGCGGCGTTAGCTCGCGTTGCAAAAGTTCTTGGTTACCACGTCACTGTGTGTGATGCACGCGAAGTGTTTGCAACACGCCGCCGCTTCCCTATGGCCGACGAAGTTAAAGTCACATGGCCAACACCGATGTTCACAGAGAATGGTCACCGTTTATCTTCGCGTGATGCTGTGTGCATCTTGACGCATGACCCCAAGTTCGATGTGCCGGCAATTCAAGGTGCGCTTGCAACGTCGGCCGGATACATCGGCGTCATGGGCAGCCGCAAAACTCATGCAAAGCGCCTCGAGCGAATGGCCGAAGTCGGCATCACCAGTGCAGCAGATTTAGCCCGTGTTCATTCACCAATTGGGCTTGATCTTGGCGGTCGCACCCCTGAAGAAACTGCAATTTCAATAGTGGGCGAAATTATCGCAACTCGTACAGGGCGCAATGCATCGCCTCTTGGTGCCAGCGACGGCGCAATTCACTAATTCGCTATAACCGATACGTTGCAATATGACTGGGGTTTGTCCAAATCACACGTGCCGCTTGTTCAGCTGACATAATTTTGAACTGTACAAACTTCCCATCAAATGGCGCATGAATCATCGCAAGACCAACGCCGAGATACATCTGCACATGAGTTCCTTCACCAACAACGTCACCCATAATCGCATCTTTACGATCAACCCGCATACGAATATCTAGTTGTGACACAGCTTGGCGTGGCATATCTACGCCCGCAGTACGCCACGCGAACCACATCAATCCAGAGCAATCCATCTTCACGTATGAATCTTCTTTGCCTTCGATATACGGAACACCAAGTTGAGTCAACGCAGACAACACTGCAATCTGATGATCTCGTGGTGCACGTGACCAATTGCGGTCTAACTGAACAGGATCGAGTATCAGTCGTGCAGCAACACCATCAGATACAACGCGACGTGCTTCGAGATATACGGGATCATCTTTGTTCTCTGTGCGCACGATCAGGTTCAGCGCACGAATTGCATCCATGGAAATTTGAGGGCGATGACGAACGGGCTCTCCGGGCATCTGCAGGCGATGCGACGTGTGATCCTTGCTGGAATTGCTGGCAGCACTGACCGGCCCAACTGCCAGGAAAGCACTGAACAAGCCAAGTGCGGCTATCCCGCGCAGAAGTGTGCCAACCCGAACCATTTCAGGCAGGCTATTACCAATGGAAGCGACCCGCATCACCGCCTTAGGAGTCCTTCTCGCTGGAGGCTCAGGCACCAGATTTTCGGGTGAACAGCACAAATTATTGGCCCCAATCAGTGGTCAACCAATCATTTCTCACTCACTTTCTGCGATGACTGGCTCTGGACTTGACGGGTACATCGTTGTAACTGGCGCAATTGATCTCAGCGCACACCTCGCTGATGTTGAAGTGGTTCACAACGCGCAATGGAAAACTGGCCAACGCAGTTCTGTACTTACAGCAATTCATTACGCACGTGCCCATGGTTTTGACGCACTTGTAGTCGGGCTTGCAGATCAACCTTTTATTTCAACTGAGGCGTGGGTGGCTGTTGCGTCATCAGTTTCCCCCATTGCAATTGCTACCTATAACGGCGTTCGTGGAAACCCTGTGAGACTTCATTCCAGCGTGTGGGCAGCATTTGAGGACCTTGATGCAGACCCTGATGCCGGAGCACGAAGTCTGATTCACCTGCATCCTGAACTGGTTCGGGAAGTAGCCTGTGAAGGCAATTCAGCAGACATCGACACCACAGAGGATCTCGACACATGGACCTAAATCATCAATTCACTGTTGCAGTTCCCGTTGAGGATGCATGGCGCATTCTCACCGATGTAGAGCGCATCGCACCATGCCTCCCCGGAGCACAACTGCAAGAAGTTGAAGGCGACACGTACCGCGGAATCGTCAAGGTCAAAGTCGGACCAATTCAAGCGCAGTTCAAGGGCCAAGCAAGTTTTATCGAACGTGATGACGCTGCACACAAGGTGGTACTGAAGGGCGAAGGACGCGACACAACAGGTAAAGGAAATGCGGCAGCTGTCATCACCGCAGAAATGACCGCAGTTGATGCATCAAACACTGCCGTGACCGTCAATACAGATCTTTCTGTCACAGGCAAAGTTGCGCAGTTTGGTCGCGGCGCTATGGCAGACATCAGCGACAAGCTGCTCGCACAGTTTGTTGTCAATCTGAACGCTCTTATTGCAGAACAACCAGCAACTGCTGCACCTGTTGCGCAAGCAGCTCCAACTGAAGGTGTCCGCACAATTGACAGTGCCGAAGTTGCACCGCTCGACCTTCTCAGCGCAGCTGGCAGCCCAATTTTGAAGCGTGCCATCCCTGTAGTCGTTGTTGTCGCAGCTGTTCTTGTGTGGCTTATCGTTCGCTAATTCATGCAACTACCCGGCGCTTCCCCAACACCTGAAGATCTCGCCGCAGTCACAGAATTAATAGGGCGAATTCCTCAAGGCGATTTTCGTGTTGTGGTGCGTTCACTTGGTGGTGCACCCGTTGTTCTCATGAATGCGCCGCTACTGGAAGATGGCACGCCCATGCCCACGCTGTACTGGCTCGTGGGTGATACCGAAGTTCATGCAGTCAGCATGCTTGAGGCCGATGGTGGCGTTAACACTGTTGAAGCCATTATCGGACTTGATGCCATTGATGCCATTCATGTGCGATATCAGGAACGACGTGATGAAATGATTCCCACTTCTCATAGCGGACCACGTCCCTCTGCTGGTGTTGGTGGCACACGACGCGGTGTGAAATGTTTGCATGCTCATTTTGCGCATTGGCTTGCTGGTGGCGATGATTCAGTTGGCCAATGGGTTGCTCAACAACTCGACGAACGTGGCGTTACCTACGCACAACCGTTATGACAACGTTCGCAGCAATTGACGTAGGGACTAATTCTACAAACCTTCTCGTTGTTGATCACCACGGCGCGGAACTCACACGAGTCATTACGTCAACACGACTGGGTGAAGGTCTGCAGTCAACTGGCGAACTCTCTCTCGAAGCCATGACACGAACTGTTGACGTAATTGCGTCATACGCAGCTACTGCACGGTCGCATGGCGCCACCACAATTCAGATCGTTGGTACGGCTGCATGTCGTCGAGCACGAAACACTGCAGCCTTCATTGAATTACTGCGAGACAAGACTCAACTCACTCTCGACGTGCTGTCTGAATCAGACGAAGCCGCACTGACATTTTCTGGCGCACTCATCGGACTGCCCATCTTTGATACGCCGACATTGGTGATTGATATCGGTGGAGGCAGCACTGAATACACAGTCGGAACACAATCGATTGATGTGTTTGCCAGCATTCCATTTGGCGCGGTTACGTCAACTGACTCTCACATTTCCTCAGACCCGCCACGCCCCGAAGATCTCACGAACCTCATTGGTGCAGTGGCTGACGAAATTGAAGACATCACTCGTGACCACCCCATCGTTAGCACCCCCATGCGCACAGTGGGCGTTGCGGGCACCATCGTCACCATTGCAGCTGTCGAGTTAGGGCTGCACGAATTTGATGATGCCGCGCTGCACGCAATGACACTGTCTCGCGACGCTGTAGAAGACGTGTTTCGTACGATGGCAACTGAACCACTGACACTACGAGTGCAGAACCCAGGCCTTGGCCCAGACCGTGCAGACATCATTGTGGCCGGCTGTTGCATTCTCGTTGCCACCATGCGTCGCCTGCATCTCGCAGAGATCACCGTGTCAACCCGCGGACTTCTCGATGGGGTCGCTCATCGTGTCAGACTGAACCCATGACCGCGGTCCATCCAGCACGACCTTCCAACGTTGGTCTTCGTTTGTATGGCAGACGCGTGGTGTTGCGTCCGTTAGTGCCTCAAGATTTCAATGGCTGGAGCGAAGTGCGACGCCGCAACGGTGAGTGGCTCACTGTGTGGGAGCCAATGCGATTGGTGCATCATCCAGACCCTGAACAAAATCGTGACGTCTTTGCAGCTCGGTGTGGTGCACGCGACCGTGAACGTCTTGCTGGTTCACAATATGCATTCGGCATTTTTGTCGATGGTGCGTTTGCCGGAGAAATAAACCTGAATAATGTTGTTCGCGGCGCATTTCAATCGGCCACTATCGGCTACTGGATCGACAAGTCACGCGCAGGTCGTTCACTGATGTCAGAGGCCTTAGTAGTTCTTGCACAATATGCATTTGAAAATCTTCATTTGCATCGACTTGAGATTTGCATCATTCCGCGCAATAGCAATTCACGTCGCGTAATGGAAAAGCTAGATATCCGCACCGAAGGCGTAGCCGAACGATTCCTTGAAATTAACGGCACATGGGAAGACCATGTGCGATACGGCATCACCATCGAAGAATGGAACGAACGGCGTGATGAATTTCTTGAAGGTTGGATTACTTCTTAGAGCGGAGAATTGAGCGCAATTGCGCGCTCGCGACGAACAGTTTTTCGACGCTTCCATTCCTTCGTCTTCCAATGCTTCAACACATGCTTGCGGCTTTTTTCAATGCCAACAATTGGATCGTGGTGATGAAGCGGTTTCCATTCAGGACCTGGCTCTTCCACATCTAGTGGCTCGACACCATGACGTAACGCTTCTTCAGCTAAATGAAGTTCGCTATGTACGCGGTGACGTTCATTGTGGGCATGTGCCCGCAATTCCTGACGCGGCGCTGGTGCACGATCCTGGTTGCGATTTCGATTACTCACCGCTGCCTCCTTAAGGAGTCCAAGAGGGAATCACAGTGGTTCCCTGCTCGAAATGTACACCTCGTCAGACGTGAGGAATACCACTTTTATCCCTATTTTTTGTTGGGACAATTAGTCGATACGTAAGGTTCGGATAACAGGGTCTTGGCCAACTATGCCGCGAAGCCCGACGCGGCATAGTCCCTTTCGTAGGGCAACCAAGTGAAGTGGCTCTGCCTGCAACCGACAAATTTTTCGGGACGATTGAGACACCGACCAAAGCAATGGCAATTCACTTGTTAGAGAACCAAGCGCATCTAGTGCCACCGACTGGCCCACCAGTATTTTTCTGACAGCCATTGTCGTCATGCGTGATGTGGCCACGCCGTCACCGATTTCATTACGTGCTTTGATAACAACTTGATATCTACTGCCCGCGATTAATCCAGTGAACCGAACTGCATTGGAAGATGCACCAACTTCAACTCGCCGTACCACTTTGCCATTGCGTAAAAGAGAAACTCTCGTACCTTTTAATATAGAACCACCATTACATGGCGAATCCCAACTAACGACCAATGTGTTTGAATCAGTTGAAATAAGTATGTGTGATGCTTTACCAGGAGCCGTTACTGCAATCGGAGATGTATTAAGAAACAACAGTCGGTTGGGTGAGTCTGTTGACAATCCAGTGATGACATCTTTTGTTGAACGTTCAACAATTGCTTGCGAAATTGATGTGGCACATAAGCCCGGCTGTTGTTGTGCCAGCAACGCTGCATATCCAGCAACTAGTGGTGACGCCATCGATGTACCCACATCAAATTGATAATCAGTGTCTGAGCCTTTCCATGCTGACTGAAGTCCACGCATGCGATCGCCACCTGGGGCATAGATGTCAACGCACGGTCCATTATTAGAAAAATAAGACACAGCATCAGAAATGCCGACTGCGCCCACCGTGAGCGCATCGGGAACATCTCCCGGTGCAATTTTGCATGCATCAATCGGATGCCCACCAGCATCACCATTTCCTGAGGCCACGGTTACCACGACGCCTTCGTCAATCAATGCCTGTACTTCTTGATCGATTGAGGTTCCGTCATCACCAATGTCAACACCGAAACTTAAATTCACAACAGCAGCAACACCGGAGCGATGATGCGCTCGTACCCACTGCAATGCATACACAACATCTGAAACTTCACCGTCACCATTGCAGTCAAGAACACGAACAGAAATCACATGTGCCTGAGTTGCTACACCTACTGTCGACCCAGCAGCCAGTGCAGCCACATGAGTTCCGTGGCCATCACAATCTGACGTGGCGGGATCCACTACTGATGTGCCGTGGTTAGTCGGAATATCTATTCCCGGCAGAACTCGTCCGATGAGTTGTTCGTGTGTCGACCGAGTTCCTGTATCCACCACATAAATATCTATTCCAGCGCCGGTTAGCGGGCCGTGGGCGCTATTTCCGTCGAGAGGCAATTGAGCCTGGTTGATGCGATCTAGGTGCCACTGCGTGCCCACCGGGGCTGTAAAAGCCATTGTGGACGGAAGTATTGCTGCCGCCCCCGCTGCGATGACACACATGGCAATCAATCGCTTACTATTCACAACTCGCAATGCTACCTTTAGCGAGGATTCTCAGTTCCAAGTGCCTTCGAAATAAGGATGACCCATGACCGCTTTCTCACACCGTTTCAGATCAGTGATAGCTGCATCTGCAGTTATTGGCTCTCTCGGACTCACCTCGCCCGCAGTAGCAGCAGTGCATTCATTTGCAAAGGCATACACGGTCACCGCCACCGTAAAAGGTGGAAAGAACCTCACAGTTCTTCTTATGTCGAGCACTGGCCAACTTCTTGCATCTCAGACAATGACAAAGTCACCACAGTCAATCAAACTCGTTTCCAAGGGCACTAGTGCAATCGGTGGCAGCACGTTGCAATTAGTGAGCGGCAAAGACGCTGGAGCCAAAGGCCGTTACTACGGCCCGGTTGTACTTGGCAACAAGAGCTCCACTGCAGCGAAATCTTCAATTGTCTATACAAAGTTTAAATCAACTGCGCCTTCTTCAATAAAACTTGGAACCATCACCATAAAAACTGTGCCTGGCACAACTCAACAGGGATACGCGGTCACAAGTACAAAATCTTCAGCTGCTGATACATCTACATCGGCACAAGTGAAGGCATCAAAAGGCCGACCACTTGGTGTCGGAACGTACGGCAAAACTGCTGGAGTTTCTATTCAGTCATACGGCGTTTCCAAAACTGCTGTTGGTGATCCGTGCTCGCCCAAAAAGACCGCGACATGTGACGATAACGGTCATGAGATTGCACCAGGAACCCCGCCACCAGGTGGTCAACCAGGAACAACACCAAGTGGTCAACCAGGAACAGCGACAACTGTCCCACCAAGCGGTCAACCAGGGACACCACCGAGCGGCCAGCCAGGTGCAAATTCTCCTGTAAACAAAGATCAAACACTCGGCGGCGACTTAGATGATGACGGTATACCGAATGCATTTGACGTCAATGACGACGGCGATGGCACAGTCGATTCAGCAGACAGTGACACCCCTTCTCCAAAGGTCGCCGTTGACGGTGCAAGTTCATGCGCCACTATTGATTTCCGAATCTTCACAAACTTCAAAGCAACTGAACGTGACTTCGTTAGCACAATCAACGCGTACGGAAACGCCGGCACAAAATTTGAAGCCACTCCTGCGCGCTCTGGTGAAGTAATTGGAAGCACTATGACAATGGTGTTTCAACCAATTACATCGGTCTGCGGCAGTGCCGTCACCGCAACATATCTCAAAGGTAATGGCGTTGCGTATGCGCCACTTGACTACCAGAAACTGCCCGCACCATGCGATAGCACCAAGGATTATCAGTGGGAAATTGGTGCTGGGCACATGTGTCCAACACAAGCAGGAAATGCCTCAGGGTTTTCTTTCGGTTCACCTTTTACTTTTACTGGAAATAATCTTCCGAGCGGACAAGACACTTTCACCATGAAAGTCGAGACAGTAGATGGGAAAAACTACGAGTTCACATCAAGTCCAGGATTCGTCTTTGTAACTCACCCGATGCTTGTGAGTTACAACAACGGTGCTGGTGCAACGGGTTCAATCGCCTATGGTCAAACCAATCTTGCGCCAATCCCAGTGACGAGCACCAACGACCTGACTCTTACTTTGTATCGCCCTCAACGACTCGCTTTTGACGGCGAACCAGGATTCGCAGAGGGTGCGTACTACGACTTAGCTGGATTTAGTTACTCCCCAGATCTTCCTAATCAGATCAGAACAACACTCAACCCCTCAGGTGGTGGGTCAAGTGCAGGTCCAGGCAAGTGTGATGCCCTCAAAGTAACTGACAGTGAACTGTCAAACGACTCACGAGTAAATACCTCAACAAAACCAGTGTTGACTCTGAAGTGGAAAATAAAGGATTGTTTCCGAACCATTCTGACGTGGCCGAGCGGTGGCGGATATCTCGATGTAGATATCCAGGTTTTGCCAACAGGACCTGGCGGAAACTCCGCTCAGAAGCTCTTTCTACAGCTTCTTCCCGGTTCCTGAGATCTTTGCCTGCATAGCGGCAATTTTCTCTGCAAACCACGGTTGCTTCGTGCTCCACAACTGAGGAACTAATTCACGTTCAACGGCTTCAGGGTGTGTCACCACGTCTGCCATGTCTTGAATAGTTTTCTTCACGCTCTCTAGTAACGGGCGCGGAACACTTGCGGCGCGAGCAGCCATCTTTTGTGCTTCGATGAGCAATTGATCATCATCAACGCACTTCCAGACAAGACCAATGCGCTCTGCTTCGGCACCATCAAGCACTTCGCCAAACACCACAGTTGCAAAAGCATTTTGCGGTCCGACGAAGCGGCGCAACATCCATGTGTGTCCGCCACCTGGGTGAATACCAATTTGCAAGAAACGCGTATCAAACTTTGCACGGCGAGCTGCAATACGCACATCACAACCAAGTGCCAAGTTCATCCCTGCTCCAACTGCCGCACCGTTCACTGCTGCAATTGTTGGAAGCGGACTGCGGGCGATGCGCAAGAAACCTTCATAGATCGTGCCAAGGCTCTGTCCTGATGCTGTTGCAAGGTTGCCTAGGTTTGCGCCGGCACAAAATGCTGGTGCAGTTCCGGTGACAACAATGGCGCCAATGGAAGGGTCGCCTTCTATGGTGTCCATTGCGGCGAGAATGTCAGCCACCATCGGTGCTGTCAATGTGTTTCGCTCATCAGGATTGTTCAGGGTCAGGGTTGCGACACCGTCTGTAATGGTCAGTAATACAAGGCTCATGGTTGCTAGTTTCGCACACTGGCTTAGGTAATTTCCCCTTCGGTCGCCTACGGTGAAGCCATGAGTACAGACGTTGTTTTATACGAGGTGAGCGAACGCATCGCCACCATCACCATCAATCGGCCCGCGGCCCGCAATGCCCTCAGCAGTGAGGTGCTGAAAATGCTGCCGGCACTGATGAAAACAGCCGACAAAGACGACTCCGTTGATGTCATCATCCTCACGGGCACAGACCCTGCGTTTTGTGCAGGTCTTGATCTCAAAGAACTCGGCGACACCGGCGGCAACTTGCGCGGTACGGGTGCAGATGGTTCAAAGAATGCATCGGGAGCGCGTGGCCCTTTCCCTCACGTGAAGAAACCACTGATTGGTGCAATCAACGGTGTGGCAATTACTGGCGGCTTTGAACTTGCACTGAACTGTGATTTCCTCATCGCTTCGGAGAACGCAAAATTTGGTGACACGCATTCACGTGTTGGCGTCATGCCTGGTTGGGGCCTCACTGTGTTGTTGCCGCAAGCAATCGGCGTTCGTCGTGCTCGCGAGATGAGTTTCACAGGCAACTTCATGTTGGCCGAAGAAGCTTTGGCATTCGGACTCGTGAACCACGTAGTACCTCATGTTGATCTCATGCCGTTCACTAGATCCATTGCTCTTGACATCATTGGTAACGAACAAGATGGCGTTCGTCAGATTCGTTCGACATATGCCGGTCATGCCGCAGAGAAAAAGAAATGGGAACGCGAATCAGAAGATGGTCGCGCGTGGCGCAAGGCTCAATTTGATCCGAAAAAGGTTGAAGAGCGTCGCGCCAAAATTATGGAACGCGGTCGCAAGCAATAATTGCTAGTCGGCGTCGCTGAACATTTCAGCAACAGCACTCACTTCAATTCCGCCACGTGGACGTTGCGTAAGGTGAACACGCACGGCATACGGTTGGGCGGTCTCCATTACTTCAGCGGCAATTTCTGCAGCTAGTGCTTCAGCAAAAACTGCACGATCACGAAAGCCCCACAAGTACAACTTGAGGCTCTTTGACTCAATACAAAACTCGTTTGGTTCATACTCAATAACAACTGTTGCAATATCTGGCTGTTGTGTCACTGGACAGATTGACGACAATTCATCAGTGGTAAACGTGACAGAGGAAACATGTGCAGGTGCCGGGAACACTTCGACATGCGCTATTGCATGGTGAACTGTTTGGCCAAGGACGGTGAGTGCTGAAGTATCGCTCATGTCGTAAAGGCTACGGGGGTTACTGCAAATCGGCTGGCAGCAAAGTTGTCAATGACACCAAAGGCCGTGGGCCAACGTGCGAGATGACTTCTGCCGCTGCGATAGCGCCGATACGAGCACAGCTGGTGAGGTCTTTGCCTTGCGTCAACCCACGTAAGAAACCAGCAGCAAAGAGGTCGCCAGCACCTGTGGTGTCGACCACAACGGAGATAGGCACAGCCGGAACAGTGTGAATGTCATCGCGGGTGACTACTACAGAACCTTTTTCACTGCGCGTGACAGCAGCAATGTGGCAATCACGGCGCAAGAGTTCGACTGCTTCATCAAAGTCCGCAGTTTCGTAGAGAGATTTCAGTTCGTCTTCGTTTGCGAACAAGACATCAATGTCATTGCGCACTAGTGATTGAAAATCTGCACGGTGACGATCAACACAGAACGAATCGGACAATGTGAGCGATACCACACGGCCATGGGCATGAGCTACGGCAGCGGCTTGGCGAAATGCATCTTTTGCTTCATCACGGTCAAACAAGTACCCCTCGAGATACAGCACAGCGCCAGCAGAAATAATGTCGGCATCGAGGTCTGAGAACGACAACTGAGTTGAGATACCAAGAAATGTATTCATAGTGCGCTGAGCATCGGGTGTGACAGCAATGATGCAACGACCAGTTGGCACGGACGAATCTGGCGCACCACTGCGGAAATCAACACCAACTGTTTTCATGTCGGCCGCAAAAACGTCTCCGAATTCATCAGCTGCAACTTTGCCAATGAACGCAACATCTCCGCCAAGGCTTGCAATACCAGCAATTGTGTTTGCTCCAGAACCACCACTGGTTCGCGTGCTGGCACCGACTGCGGTAGACAACTGAACAGCGCGATCTGTCTCAATAAGAGCCATGGAGCCTTTCACCATGTCGTGAGAAGCAAGAAAAGCGTCATCCACCATGGCAATCATGTCGACAAGAGCATTGCCGACCCCTACAACGTCATAGAGAATGCCCTCTTTATTCGTCAGAGATGGAACATGGGCGGTGAATGGATGACTACGTGGCACGATTCTCTACGGTAGTCGCACTGCCTGCCCCACTAGCCTTTATTGCGTGAGCCACCTCGATAACCCCTTTCGCCTTCCCCGCACCGTTTTGCCTTCGCGATACGAGGTCTCGCTGACCCCCGATCTTGACGCCGCGTCCTTTACCGGCACAGTGCTGATCTCGGCTCAGGCAACACAAGCAGTTTCAGAGATTGTTGTCAACGCAATTGAACTCGATATTGCATCGGTCACTGTTAATGGCACTGCTGCCACATTCGCATTGCATGAAGAATCAGAACGCCTCATTATTAGTGCCGATGTTGCACACGGCCCATGTGAAATTGCTATTTCATTCACTGGCATTCTGAATGACAAGTTGCGTGGCTTTTACCGCTCAACATTCACTGACGATTCTGGTGTGGTGCACACCATAGCAACAACACAAATGCAATCAACAGATTGTCGACGCGCATTTCCCTGCTTCGACGAACCAGATTTCAAGGCCGTGTTTGCTATTGACCTCACCATCAAAAGTGAGTTCCTGGCTGTTTCAAACAGCAGCGAAACTCGCCGCGAGGTATTAACAAACGGACTGACTCGCATCTGGTTCGCAGACACCATGATTATGTCCACCTATTTGGTGGCCTTTGTTGTTGGGCCACTCGAAGCAACTGAGACCGAGATGGTAGGCGACATCGCGGTACGTATCATTCACGTACCTGGAAAATCTCACCTCACTGAATTCGGCATGCGCGCTGGCACCTTTGCTCTTGATTGGTTCCAGACTTATTACGGTGTTCCCTACCCCAGCGACAAAGTTGATCTTCTTGCATTGCCAGACTTTGCAGCTGGCGCAATGGAGAACGTCGGATGCATCACCTTCCGCGAAGTGCTGCTCCTTGTTGACCCTGAAACATCAACACAAATTGAACAAGAGCTTGTTGCACTTGTTGTGGCGCACGAACTTGCACACATGTGGTTCGGAGACCTTGTCACCATGCGTTGGTGGAATGGCATCTGGCTGAACGAAGCATTTGCAACATTTATGGAATACGCAGCATGTGATGCATTCATGCCGCAGTGGAAACTATGGACATCATTTGGTCTTGACCGCAGTGCCGCATTCGATGTTGACTCACTGCATTCAACGCGCACCATTGAATTTCCTGTTAATTCCCCTGCCGATGCTGACGGCATGTTCGATGTGCTCACGTACCAAAAGGGCGGCGCTATCTTGCGCATGCTCGAGCAATACATCGGCCCTGACCGTTTCCGCGCCGGTGTTAGCCACTACTTAAAGACTCACGCCTACGGCAACACAGAGACCAACGACCTGTGGGATGCAATTGAGCATGTGGTCAGTACTGATGGCGGCCCTATCGTGCCTGTGCGACGACTCATGGACTCATGGATCTGGCAAGCCGGATACCCATTGATTTCAGTACGCATTGACGGAGCGGAACTGGTGCTGTCGCAGCGACAGTTCACCTTTGACAACAAGCCCGATGCCACATTGTGGGTTGTGCCCATCCATGTGCGCATCGGAAAGACCACAAGCAAGGTTCTGCTTGAGACAGACGAGATTCGTATTCCGCTCTCAGACACAGCAGCCACCATTGTGGTCAATGCCAACGGCCCCGGATTCTTCCGTGTTGAATACTCTGCTGAACTTCTGTTGCGCATCACTGGTGCAACATTGTCAACACTTGACACTCTCGAGCGCTACAACTTGGTAGATGATGCCTGGAACGCCGTGGTTGCTGGCGCAATGAGCTCAGATGCATACATCACATTCCTGCACGGCTTTTCCAACGAACGTGACCTCGCTGTGTGGCAAACAATTGCAGCGTCGCTCAAGTCTCTCTCGCGCATCGTGCCAACAGAGTCAGAACCAGCATTTGCTTCATTCATCACGACATTAGTGACGCCTGCATTGGCCCACTTCGGATGGAATCCTGTTGCTGGAGAAGAAGATCTGGTTGCAAAACTGCGCGGCCTCATTGTGCAACTACTTGCTATTCACGGAAAAGATGCCGAGGCTCAACGCCAATGCCGCGACATATTGTTTAACAACACAGTGACTGAACCAGAACTAGTCGCTGCAGCAACAAATGTGGTGGCGTCTACTGGCGATGTCACGGATTACGAATGGTTTCTCAGAAAATACCGTGACCCATCAACGCCACAAGAACAAATCCGCATGTTGTATGCGCTGGCAGAGTTCGACAATGCAGAACTAATTGCGCGAACATGTGAATTTGCACTTGCCGGTGAAGTAAAGACACAGAATGCACCGTTCTTGTTGAACCGTTGTATTGCTAACCGAAAACACGGTGAACAAGCATGGAACTTTGTACGCCACAATTGGCAACACGCCAATGATGTCTTCCCTGGCAACACAATCATTCGTATGGCAAGCGCAACGTCTACGTTGAACTCAGATGCATTAGAAGCAGATATTCAATCGTTCTTTTCAGAACACCCCATCGCACAGGCTGGCAAGATGCTTGATCAAGTACTTGAACGTCAACGGGTAAACACCGAACTTCGCCGCCGCGAAGCAGACGTCATCGCAGAAGCACTGAAGGCATAACATCGCTTTTCTTCCCGCCTCTGCAAGCTCTGATGCAAAGCTCATTATCGCTACGCGTGGCGTACGTGCGTTTGTTGATGGCATTGCATATGTGGTGTTGCCAGCATTTCTCTTGCACCTCGGGTTCTCTGGCGTGCAAGTGGGCGCCGTTGTCACCGCATCACTGTTAGGTTCTGCCGCCCTCACTTTGGCTGTGGGTGTTACATCTCATCGTTTTTCCATCGAACGTTTACTTGCATATTCGTCATGGTTGATGGTGGTCACGGGCATAGCCTTTGGTCTCAGCACGCCATTCATCGTGTTGCTCATCGTGGCCGCCATTGGCACCATGAACCCCAGTGCAGGTGATGTCAGTGTCTTCTTGCCGCTCGAACAAGCAACGCTGTCTGCCACGGTGACCGATTCTGATCGCACAGGTGTTTTTGCGGTCTTCAACTTGGTGGGGTCACTTGTTGGGGCCCTCGGTGCATTATGTGCAGGAATTCCCATCTGGCTTGCTACGTCAACGGGACATGATGCAGAAGTCGGCCGTCGCGCTGCGTTTGTTTTGTACGGCATTGCGGGGCTGTTACTCCTTGCCATCTATTCGCGACTGTCGCCGGCAAGTCGTACGCGCCCCACGAAGGCAGACTCTGCTCTCGGCACCGAATCCCGCAAGACCGTCTACACGCTTGCCGCACTATTCAGTCTTGATTCGTTCGGCGGCGGTTTTGCCACGCAAGCAATCTTTGCGTTGTGGGTGTATCGACGGTTTGATCTGACTCCAGGAACTCTTGGCATCATCTTTTTCTCTGCAGGAATTCTGTCTGCGTTCTCATCTCTGCTCGCAGTGCGAGTGTCGCGCCGTATTGGTCTTGTGCGCACCATGGTGTTCACGCATATCCCCGCCAGTGTCTTGTTAGCCGCTGTTGTGCTTGCGCCAAACGTGTGGTGGGCAATGGGATTATTCATTCTTCGTGGTTTGTTATCGCAGATGGACGTGCCGGTACGGACCAGTTACGTCATGGCGGTTGTGCAACCACACGAACGTGCAGCAGCAGCCAGCATTACGAATGTTCCGCGCAGCCTTGCATCAGCATTGCCCCCGCTAGCCGCTGGTTGGATGCTTGATCAGTCAAACTTTGCATGGCCACTACTGATTTGTGCAGCATGCAAAATTTCATACGACTTGCTTTTGTTGATGATGTTTCGCAATGTGCGGCCCCCAGAAGAAACCGCGAAGAGCTAGCGAGTCTCGGCTTTGAGAGTGCCCTTGCCCACAAGGTCACGCAATTCGGTCTTCAAGAACTTTCCAGCAGCGTTACGCGGCAGGGGTTCATTCATGATGACAACATGATTCGGAACCTTGAATGACGAAATCTTTCCGTCAAGGAACTTCCACAAATCATCAGCAGTCAGTGAAACGCCTTCCTTCGGAAAGATGGCAACGCCAACTTCTTCACCAAGACGCTCATGAGGAATACCAAAGACCGCAGCTTCATACACAGCTGGGTGCTCGTAAATTGCACCTTCAACTTCAACGCAGTAAATGTTTTCGCCACCACGAAGGATCATGTCTTTGATGCGGTCCTTGATGAACAAGAAACCTTCATCATCGATGTATCCACCGTCTCCGGTGCGCAACCAACCGTCAACAATTGTCTCAGCAGTTGCATCAGGGCGATTCCAGTAACCACGAATCAACATTGGGCCGAACATGCAGATCTCGCCCATCTCATTTGGTCCGAGAGTTTTGAAAGTTTCTGGGTCACGAATCTCTAAACGCATTGGCCATGTTGCACGGCCAGTACTGGTAGGACGATCGGTATAGAACTTGCCAACGTTGCCAGGACCATACGCGTTTGTTTCAGTCATGCCGTAGCCCAACTGAGGACTTCCCTTTTTGATGGCCTTATCAACCTTGTCAACGAGCGCTGCAGGTGCAGGTGCGCCGCCGCCGCCAACAGCACGAAGGCTGCTGGTGTCGTACTTGTCGAAATCAGGATGGTTCACGAGGTCCCATGACTGAGTTGGTACACCAACGAAGTTCGTGATGTTCTCTTCAGCGATGATTGGTAACGCCTTGCCTGCATCCCACTTGTACATGATGACGAGTTTGAGTCCGCCCATGAAACAGCTCAGCATCACTGGCACACAACCGGTGACATGGAACAGAGGTACGATCAAAATGAACGATGGTGGGAATGGGTCTGCAGGAGCTTCTGGCTCATCAGATGCCAACTTCAATACTGCGTTACGCGCAGAGAACGCCATGAGTGCACTAAGAACTGCACGATGCGTTGATACGGCACCTTTCGGGCGACCAGTAGTACCTGAGGTGTAAAGAATTGTTGCATCGTCATCAAGTGAGATATCTGCAACCAATGGTCCGAGTCCGGTTTTTACAACCGCACCCCAGTCATCAACATCAGCCCCCAGTTCGCGCTCTGGGCGAACACACAACATCTTGATGCCGTGCTTACTGCATGATGCGTGAGCAGTATCGATGCGCTGTTGGTCACCAATGAGAACTTTTGCGCCAGAGTCTTGCAATGCAAAGTCCATCTCGTCTTCGGTCCACCATGCATTGAACGACACGTTGATTGCACCGACTGAGATAATGGCAGCAAATGCCATGATCCATTCAGGGAAATTACGCATTGCAACTGCAACGCGATCGCCCTTCTTGATGCCATAGGTATTCACTAGCAAGTGGCACAGACCATCAACTTGATCCATGGTCTCAGCAAAGGTCCACTTCTCGCCTTCATAGATAATGAATGTGGCGTCACCGAAGTTACGCGCATTTTGAAGCACGAGTGCAAGGTTCGGTGGGCTGTTCTTGAAGACATCCATCTTCACGCCACCAACGACAGCATCCATTAGTTCAAATGGAGTACCAGACCCTGCGGCCAAAACTTTTGTTTGTGCGTCTGTCCATGAAAGTGCCATGTGAAAATCCCCCGAGAGTTACGAAGAGGAAAGTCTATGGGCGCATGCGCCCTGCGTCACAGTCCGCTACGGACAAGGACAATTACGCGG
>JBAXVL010000090.1:0-1611 GCA_037129095.1 Actinomycetota bacterium
GATCAATAATTGATGATGCTTCACCAGCAGGTGCACCAGGTGCGCGACCTTGGTGACGAAGTACTGAATATTCAAGTGCCTGTTGGTATGCACGCTCGGCAAGTGCGAGCCCTTCTAGACCAACCGAGAGTCGAGCCTGATTCATCATGGTGAACATGTACTGCATGCCATGGTTTTCTTCACCGATGAGATAGCCAATGGCCCCGTCATTGTCACCAAACGACAACACACACGTTGGGCTGGCTTTGATACCAAGCTTGTGCTCAATAGATACACACGAAACATCGTTCTTTGCGCCAAGAGAACCGTCGGCTCCTACAAGGTACTTAGGAACAATGAAGCACGAGATGCCCTTAGTGCCGGCAGGAGCATCTGGCGTACGCGCCAACACCAAGTGAATGATGTTGTCTGCCATGTCATGTTCACCAAATGTGATGTAGATCTTTGTGCCGTGAATGCGATATGTACCGTCAGGCTGCGGCACGGCCTTCGTGCGAACTGAACCAACATCGCTGCCAGCATCTGGCTCGGTGAGGTTCATAGTGCCGGTCCACTCGCCTGTAATCATCTTTGGCAAGTAGGTCATCTTTTGAATCTCGTCACCATGATGACGAATGGCGTCAATGGCACCTTGCGTCAACAAAGGCGCCATGCTGAGCGCCATGTTTGCTGAGTTCATCATTTCTTGAATCGCGATTCCGACAACAAAAGGAAAACCTCCACCGCCGAAACCCGTATCAAAAGAAACGGCGCCCCAACCGGCTTCAACATATGCGTGATACGCCTCAATGAAACCCTGTGGGGTGGACACCGTGCCATCCACGTTTCGCTTCGCACCTTCATTGTCCCCTGATTTATTCAGTGGAGCAAAGATGTCAGTCATAAAGCGACCTGCTTCAGCAAGCAAGTCCGACACCATGCTGTGATCTGCTTCACCAAAGTGTTCGTACTTCATTATTGATGGAAGATCAACGAAAGAGTTCAGTGAAAACTCGATATCAGAAAGTGGAGCTGAGTAAATGGTCATGCAGCAAAACCCGTGAGTGTGCGCCACTGAGCGGAAAATTGCGCCACAACATCTGATGGCGACATCCTCAAGGTTTCGTTCGGAGCCATATCTGCAATTGCGCGGCCCTCTTTGTAATGATGAGCAACATTGCCAACCCCAACAAATAATTCACGACGCACAGACACCAAATCTGCGGGCGGAGAATCAGACAAGTAGCCCCACATTCCAAGCGCAACATTCAAATCATGAACAACAGGTGCACGACCAAACAACGAAGCACGACGCAATGCGATAAGAGAACACCCGCGCAACACATCGTCCATGTCTTCGCCTGCAGCAATACGAACGCGAGAGCGTGCATGCTTGGCTAAACCAATGATGTATCCCTGGTCAGGACCTTGATACCCAAGGCGCTCGCCTTCTGGCTGGCGGCCTTGAATTTCTCCGGGACGACCTGGTGACCACGATTCAGGAACTGAATCAGGGGATTCGTAGTAGCGAACCGGCTCAACCGGAGGAACTGGAGAAAAGCGGGGAGCTGACATGTACTGAAACTCTACGCCGAAGCGTGGAGCAGTCCATAGATCAATGACTCTTCCAGG
>JBAXVL010000091.1:0-1603 GCA_037129095.1 Actinomycetota bacterium
TCTTCCAGAACTTTGCTCACTTAACCGATGAAGAAGGCATCAACATTGCCCGCGACATCTGGCGTGAAATCAACGGTAAGAACTTGGTGGACAACATTGAACCCACAAAGTCGCGCGCGTCATTGATTGTTGCTAAAGGTGCTGATCACCGCGTGACCAACGTTCATCTCAGGCGCTTATGATGTTTCGTCGAGTTATTGCAGTCACCATTCTTGTTGTGATCGCAGGATGTTCGACTGGCACAGAATCAACAGATACTCACACCCTCTGGCACAAAGTCCCAGCACCCGTCGTCACAGACGAGACCGATGAAGTTATTGTCACTAACTCGCGCATTGCTGATGGAACATATTGGACATGGGCCGAACGTCTTCTGGGCACGGAGACCATTGTGTTTCACGTAGCCATGGCTCGGTTCGGCGCCACGTGTGAAGCATGGGCAAAGGAAAATCGCATGCAAGAAGGCTGTATGGATGACTACGCAGTTGACCAATTCCAAACTGCGTTAGTGGGAATATCTGACGCCGCGCGGGTGACTGTTGCATTTCAAGATGGTCCAGGGACTAGTTATGAAATCAATACATCACTATTGAAGATGTTGATGGCAGGCACCGCTACCAGCCCAATCTCGAAATATCATTGGGTTCCGTTCCCATTTATTTCACGAATCAAGAACAATACGGTGGTTGAAGCCCAGCAAATGTGGGTCCCGTAAGCCGTTTCTACGGTTCGATTTCTCCAAAGGGAAGACCTTCAAAACTTGCTTCCGGAGCTTTGATTTCGCGAGGTGATTTCCCGATTGCAGTGATGTTCTTCATTGGTTCATTTTCCTGAACTACACCTAAGTCCTTGAAGTTACGCATTGTTACAAGCAGTCGAGTTTCCATGGAGCCAACCATTGCGTCATATGTCGTGAGAACAGTGCCTAATGCGTCACCCATTTTCACAACATGATTGACAACGACGCCGACACGTTCGTGCATTTCTTTGGCCAGCTTTGCAACCTTTGCGGCATTCTCCTCTAGTTGGTGAGATTGCCAACCCTTCGCAACCGTGAGCAACAGTGCAAGAAGGTTGACCGGCGATGCGATGAGGACACGATCTTTCATGGCATCAGCCAAAAGATTGATATCCGACTTCATGGCATCAGCAACTGCGCCTTCGTTTGGAATGAACATGACAACAAAGTCAGGAGTGTTGTGACCAAATTGTTCCCAATACTTTTTGTCGGCAAGAGCTTTGACATGAACGCGAATGTCTTTTGCATGATTCTTGAGTTCTTCATCTTGCCCTGCTGCGTCTTTGGCATCTTGCATTCGTAAGTAAGCGTTGAACGGGAATTTTGAGTCAACCGCGATGCTGCCCCCTGCAGGAAGATTCACGACAGCATCGGGACGTTGATTACGTTCTGATTCACCACCTGTGTACTGTTCGGTGTAATCGCAGTAGTTCTCCATTCCGGCCAGTCTCATAATGGTGCGGAGTTGATTTTCACCCCATGATCCACGAGCTGTTGGTGACTTCAGAGCGTTACGCAATGACGTTGTGGAATCTTGCAAGATATTGATTTGGCTTGCAAGCGACGTAACGGTTGCTTGTTCAG
>JBAXVL010000092.1:0-1566 GCA_037129095.1 Actinomycetota bacterium
ATGTTCGTTGCCGCGCAACTGTTGGTGAAGTTGGAAACGCAGAACAAGGAAATATTAACTACGGAAAAGCTGGACGTAAGCGCTGGTTAGGCATTCGTCCATCTGTTCGTGGTGTTGTTATGAACCCTGTCGACCACCCTCACGGTGGTGGTGAAGGTAAGACCTCTGGTGGACGTCACCCAGTGACTCCTTGGGGTAAGCCTGAAGCACGTACTCGTAAGAAGAAGGCTTCAGATTCAATGATCGTCCGTCGTCGTAAGTCGAACAAGAAGCGCTAAGGAGCCCTCATGCCACGTAGTCTCAAGAAGGGTCCATTCATTGATGGACATCTCACCAAAAAGGTGGATGCTCAAAATGATGCCAATACTAAGAATGTCATTAAGACATGGTCACGACGTTCGATGATCTCGCCTTCAATGATTGGACACACAATTGCGGTACACGACGGTCGCAAGCATGTCCCAGTATTTATTACCGACGCAATGATCGGTCACAAGCTTGGTGAGTTCGCACCAACACGTACATTCCGCGGACACGTTAAAGATGATCGGAGAGCAACTCGTGCCTAATACACAAGACGCACTCGTAGCTCGCGCAGTATTGCGCGACATTCGCCACACACCACAGAAGGCTCGTCGCGTTGTCGACTTGGTTCGTGGAATGCGTGCAGATGAAGCACTTAACGTTCTCAAGTTTGCACCACAGGCTGCAGGTTCAGATGTGTACACACTTCTTAACTCAGCAATTGCAAATGCGAAGGCAAAGAACCCAGCAATCCGCGATGCTTCCGAGCTCTGGGTTGTTGAAGCACTTGTAGATGAGGGACGCACAATGAAGCGTTTCCGTCCACGTGCTCAAGGTCGCGGTTTCCGTATCCTCAAGCGTTCAAGCCACATCTCAGTTGCTGTCAGCGATACAAAGTCGACTTCCAAGTCACTTTCTCGCACATCATCTCGTGCGCAGACACGTAACCCAAAGCGTTCAGAGAAATCACCGTTAAATACAGCAACACAAACTGAGAAGGGAGCGTCCAACTAATGGGTCAAAAAGTAAACCCACACGGCTTCCGCCTCGGCATCACAACTGAATTTAAGTCACGTTGGTATGCAGATAAGTTGTACAAGGATTACGTCAAGGAAGATGTCGAAATCCGCCGACTTATGCAGAAGGGCATGGAGCGCGCAGGCGTTTCACGCATTGAAATCGAACGCACACGTGATCGTGTACGTATCGACCTTCACACAGCTCGTCCTGGAATCGTAATCGGTCGTCGCGGACAAGAAGCTGACGTTCTTCGTCAGAAGCTTGAGAAGCTCACCGGCAAGCAGGTTCAGCTCAACATTCTCGAAGTGAAGAATCCAGAAATTGATGCGCAACTTGTTGCACAAGGAATCGCCGAGCAGCTTGCTGCACGTGTTTCATTCCGTCGCGCAATGAAGAAGTCAATGCAATCAGCGATGAAGGCAGGCGCACAGGGCATTCGTGTTCAGTGCGGTGGTCGTCTCGGTGGTGCAGAAATGTCACGTTCTGAGTTCTACCGCGAAGGTCGCGTTCCACTACACACAC
>JBAXVL010000093.1:0-1550 GCA_037129095.1 Actinomycetota bacterium
TGAATACCACTGTGTCAGTTGTGATTTCTGCAACTCGTTGCCCAATTGCATTGCGATAGTCGATGTAATGCGATCCGGAACGTGCAGCAACTTCAGTCCACGTGCCGGCCATCGCTTCGCGCAGCCACTCGCCTCGGTTTTCCAATGTGTAATCGGCTGGTGACGGAATTTCTCCGACGAGCGGTTCGATCACAACGTCTTGTTTCCATGCAGTAGCTAATGGAAACGCAGTTTGTTGACAGCGAAGCAAAGGGCTCGACATCACCGCTAGTGGTCCGAGAGATGACAACCTTGACGCAACAGCAAGAGACTGACTGCGACCAAGATCATCAAGACTTGGATCTGGATCAACATTCCAGCCGGCCGCGGCACGTCCGTGACGCACCATGTACACACGCGTCATTCGAAAATCCATCCATCTCGCATTGGCTCGTTGCTCTTAGGGTCGATGAACCACTCGTTGCCAAACTGTGCAGCGAACCGTTCGTCGTCCATTGCCATAAAGAAACCTGAATCACTGAGCTGGCTGGCATGGCACTTCATTGCTGCACGCTTCAGTGGCGCGTATTTCACAACATCGAATTTGTAGTTGATTTCAGACTCAAGCGTTCCCATCGGATTGCCATCATCTGCCGGACCATCGGCGTTAAACCCTTCGTCTTCTTTCAACAACCCTGCTGCACGAGCTGCATCTATGCCGCGACGGATTTGATCGCGATTCATCGTGCCTTCTAATACGCGTACGGCGGGGAACAACTCGGCGGCGCGATGTCCCACCTTGTGCACCATGATGTGATCGGGGTGACCATAGCCACCATGCCAGTCATACGTGGTGAGAACATCTGCATTTTCTTCACGCAAAACATCTGCCAACTTTTGTGCTGCCTCGTCAAGTGATGCATTACAAAATGCACCTGCATTTGTATTTTGTTCCCAGCCAGTCATTCCACTGTCTTCGTATCCGAGCCACACCACACGATGTACCCCGAGAGTCTCTGCTGATTTCAGAGTCTCTGCATGACGAACCTCGACAAGTGTCTTACCGGCTGGCATATCAGCAGGAATTTCACCATGGTCACCATTTGTAGCGACAACCAAAACAACGCGGTGACCTTCGGCGGATGCACGAGCGATGGTGCCACCAGTGCCGATGCATTCATCATCGGGGTGGGCATGAAAGCAAACAAGTGTTGACACTTATGCCTGCTTCGCTGCGCCGCTAGCAAGCAGAGCGTCGACATTGGCAACACCCCAGTCGCGCAGCACTTCTGCGGTGTGTTGTCCGGCATGAGCCGATGGACGTGCGATCTCAGGGACTGTACGTGAGAAGCGAGGTGCTGGCGCTGGCTGCATGTGCCCATTCACATTGATGAACGTTTTGCGCTCAACGTTGTGTGGATGTGCTGCTGCTTCGCTCATGGTGAGTACCGGGGCAAAGCACACATCTGTTGCTTCCATAATTGCGCACCACTCGTCACGAGTTTTTGCTTTCATGACTTCTTGCAAACGAATCTTCAGCCCAGGCCACATTGACTGATCCATTTGCTTTG
>JBAXVL010000094.1:0-1550 GCA_037129095.1 Actinomycetota bacterium
TGAATACCACTGTGTCAGTTGTGATTTCTGCAACTCGTTGCCCAATTGCATTGCGGTAGTCGATGTAATGCGATCCGGAACGTGCAGCGACTTCAGTCCAGGTGCCGGCCATCGCTTCGCGCAACCAGTCAACTCGGTTTTCCAGCGTGTATTCAACAGGTGACGGAATTTCTCCAACAAGCGGTTCAATAACAACATCTTGTTTCCATGCTGTTGCTAACGGAAAGGCCGTTTGCTGACAACGCAGCAACGGGCTCGACATCACTGGTAGTGGCCCGAGCGACGACAACTTTGATGCAACAGCAAGTGACTGGCTACGGCCAAGATCATCAAGACCAGGGTCTGGATCAACGTTCCATCCGGCTGCTGCGCGTCCGTGACGCACCATGTACACACGTGTCATTCGAAAACCCATCCATCTCGCATTGGCTCGTTGCTCTTAGGGTCGATGAACCACTCGTTGCCAAACTGTGCAGCGAACCGTTCGTCGTCCATTGCCATAAAGAAACCTGAATCACTGAGCTGGCTGGCATGGCACTTCATTGCTGCACGCTTCAGTGGCGCGTATTTCACAACATCGAATTTGTAGTTGATTTCAGACTCAAGCGTTCCCATCGGATTGCCATCATCTGCCGGACCATCGGCGTTAAACCCTTCGTCTTCTTTCAACAACCCTGCTGCACGAGCTGCATCTATGCCGCGACGGATTTGATCGCGATTCATCGTGCCTTCTAATACGCGTACGGCGGGGAACAACTCGGCGGCGCGATGTCCCACCTTGTGCACCATGATGTGATCGGGGTGACCATAGCCACCATGCCAGTCATACGTGGTGAGAACATCTGCATTTTCTTCACGCAAAACATCTGCCAACTTTTGTGCTGCCTCGTCAAGTGATGCATTACAAAATGCACCTGCATTTGTATTTTGTTCCCAGCCAGTCATTCCACTGTCTTCATATCCGAGCCACACCACACGGTGCACACCGAGCGTCTCTGCTGATTTCAGAGTTTCTGCATGACGAACTTCAACAAGTGTCTTGCCCGCAGGCATATCAGCAGGGATTTCGCCGTGATCACCGTTTGTGGCAACAACTAAAACAACACGGTGACCTTCGGCAGATGCACGTGCGATGGTGCCACCTGTGCCGATGCATTCGTCATCCGGATGAGCATGAAAGCAAACAAGAGTTGACACTTATGCCTGCCTTGCTACGCCGCTCGCGAGCAGAGCGTCGACATTGGCAACACCCCAGTCACGCAGTACTTCTGCAGTGTGCTGACCAGCATGAGCTGATGGGCGCGAAATTTCCGGAGTAGTGCGAGAAAAACGAGGTGCTGGCGCTGGCTGCATGTGGCCATTCACATTGATAAACGTTTTGCGCTCAACGTTGTGTGGATGTGCTGCTGCTTCGCTCATAGTTAGTACTGGGGCAAAGCACACATCAGTTGCTTCCATAATTGCGCACCACTCGTCACGAGTTTTTGCTTTCATTACTTCTTGCAAACGAATCTTCAGCCCAGGCCACATTGACTGATCCATTTGCTTTG
>JBAXVL010000095.1:0-1530 GCA_037129095.1 Actinomycetota bacterium
CTTAGGGTCAGTAGCGCCCATAAGGGTGCGAACTGCCTGCCACGTATCTGATGGCCCCTCAACAATCGCCACCACCACAGGGCCGCGAGTAATGAAGTCAACGAGTGGTGCGTAGTAGTCCTTGCCAGCGTGCTCGGCGTAGTGACGTTCTGCAGTTGCTCGGTCAATAGTTAGTTCCTTCGAAGTAGCAATATTGAGTCCGATTGCTTCAATTCGACCAATGATTTCGTCAACAAGTCCACGCTCTACTGCGTCAGGTTTAAGGATAATGAGGGTTCTGTCCATTCAGAAAATCTAACAGTCTTAGGAGAGGTGTCGAGAAGCCACGTGCATCACATCACCACGAACCTCAGCAACCAAATACAAACTTCCTGCAACAACAATCAAATCCTCATCAGTTGAGTGCTCTCGTGCATAGGCCAGTGCTGCTGCGACGCTCGGATGTTCAATTGCAACTCCCCCGGCATTTCTCACAGCTTGTGCCACGTCGTGAGCGCTAACGGCTCTTGGCGAATGAGGAGCACAGCAGTGAAATTCAGTAAATCCGAGATCAACGAGAGGCATAACCATGTCATCAATTTCTCGACCAGTGAGCATTCCAATAATGCAGCGTCGTGTTCCTTCAACGTGAAATGCACCATCGAGTGTTGACACAAGTGCACGAACACCAGCAGGGTTGTGTGCACCATCGACAACAATCATTGGCTTACGAGAAATCAGTTCCATTCGACCCGGCATACGAACTGTTCGAAGCGTTTCGCGAACAACTTCCTCGCCGAGCGCACGACCTAAAAATGCTTCAGTGGCAATAATTGCAGTCGCCGCATTTACTCCTTGATGGATGCCATGAAGTGAAACGAGAATCTCTTCGTAATGCTCATAGGGAGTTCGAAGTGTGATTGCCCGCCCACCAAGTGCAAGGTCATTTCGTTCAAGTGAGAAGTCAGACTCAAGCGTCCACAGCGTAGAACCAAGTTCATTGGCTTTCTTGGTTGCAATATCAACTACAACAGCGTTCGTTGTTGCAACAATTGAAATTCCATCTTGACGAAAAATTCCAACCTTGTCTGAAGCAATGGCGCTAATAGTTGTTCCAAGTACTGCAGTGTGGTCAAGGTCAACATTGGTGAGGACTGCAACATCACTATTGATTACGTTCGTTGAGTCCCACGTTCCACCCATTCCAACTTCCATGACTGCAACGTCAACACCTTCGTCAGAGAAATGCAGCAATGCGGCAACGGTCAGTAATTCAAATCGTGTGAGCTTTATTCCCGTAACTGATTCAACATCATTAAGTCGACTAAAAAGTCCAATGAATGTGTCGTCATCAATTGGTTCACCATTTAGAGCAATTCGCTCATTGACAGCATGAAGATCAGGACTAGTAAACGTTCCAACTCGTAGCCCAGTTCCCGCCAGTAACGCACTGGTGACGGTAGTTGTTGTCCCCTTACCGTTCGTTCCAGTGATGTGAATTGAGCGGTAGTCATTTTGTGGATCAGCCAGCATTGCGAGCGTGTCGAAGAT
>JBAXVL010000096.1:0-1528 GCA_037129095.1 Actinomycetota bacterium
GTACACAGGGTTACTAAATCCAGGCGACACAATTCTTGGTCTTCGCCTTGACCAAGGTGGACACTTAACCCATGGTTCACCAGCATCACTTACTTCAACATTTTGGAACTTTGTTTCCTACGGACTAACTCCAAGGTCAGACGACCCAGCTAACCCTGGTGAACTCATTGACTTTGATAACTTGCGCGAGCTCGCACTAAAGCACCGCCCGAAGCTCATCATTGGTGGAGCAACTGCCTACGCGCGCGCAATTGATCCAGTGCCCTTTAGAGAAATCGCTGACGAAGTAGGCGCACTGTTGATGTTCGACTCAGCGCACGTGGCAGGACTTATTGCTGGTGGGTCACACCCGAATCCAGTTCCGTACGCCGACGTTGTTACTTTCACAACTCACAAGACACTTCGTGGCCCTCGTGGTGCTGCAATTCTTTGTCGTGAAGAGCACGCGAAGAAGATTGACAGTGCCGTATTCCCAGGTATGCAGGGTGGACCACTTGAGCACGCAATTGCTGCTCGTGCCGTTGCCTTCAAGGAAGCTGCACAGCCAGAGTTCGCTACGTACACAAACCAAATTGTTACTAACGCCAAGGCCTTTGGTACAGCACTTGAATCAAAGGGCTTTCGTATGGTTTCTGGTGGAACTGAAAACCACATGGTGTTGCTTGACCTACGTGAGTACGACGCAGAACTCACTGGAAAAGTTGCGCAAGAAGTTCTCGACCGTGCGGGCATTACGACAAACCGCAACCAAATTCCTGATGACCCTCGCAGTCCATTCATTACTTCTGGTATTCGAGTGGGAACCGCTGCACAAACAACAGCTGGCATGAAAGAAGCACAGTTCGCTCAGATTGCTGATCTTATGGACCGTGTTCTTCGAGGCCGTGAAGATGAAGCAGTTGTTACATCAGTTCGTGGGGAAGTGGCTGCGCTCTGCGGTCAGTTCAACCCCTACGCGAACTTTACGAAATAGGTTTCATGGGCAATGTCGCCTCGTACGTTGCAGTGTTCCTCGTAGGAGCAGTGGTGACGCTACTGGCGAACCGCCCAGCGAGAACTATTTCACTCAACATTGGCTACACCGCACAGCCTGATGAACGAAAAGTTCACGTTGAAGTAACTCCCTACGGCGGCGGCGCTGCGATGCTCATTGGATTCTGTGTGGCGCTACTAGTTGGTTACGCAATCCCTTCACTGCGAAGTGTGATCAATTCATCACACGAAATGATGGGTGTATTGCTTGCCGTTGGTGTGATCTTCATTGTCGGTGTTGTTGACGACTTTAGAGACATGAGCGCACCAGCAAAAGTTGCGGGACAAATTCTTGCGGCATCAATTCTTTACTTCAGTGGATGCACGATGTATCAACTGAAACTGCCACTCGCTGGATTCATTGTGCTCGGCCCAGCGATCCTTCCGATCATCACGGCTGTGTGGGTCTTCGCTCTCACAAACGCGGTGAACCTCATTGATGGGCTTGATGGTCTCGCTGGTGGGATTGTTGCAATTGCGTCGGGAACTCTCTGCG
>JBAXVL010000097.1:0-1518 GCA_037129095.1 Actinomycetota bacterium
CATCGGCATGGAATGAGATCACACCATGCAATATGTCGTTGCGTCGTCTCAGCGAACATGCAAAAGCCGGAGTGCGTGCTGGCGGCGGAGTGCCTATGGAGTTCGGCACCATCACAGTGTCTGACGGAATCAGCATGGGTCATGAAGGAATGCGCGCATCGCTTGTGTCGCGTGAAGTCATTACAGACAGTGTTGAAACCGTGGTTCATGGAGAACGTTTCGATGGTTTTGTCGGCCTCGCCGGATGCGACAAGAGCATTCCCGCAATGCTCATGGCAGCAGCTCGTCTGAATCTTGCCAGCGTGTTTGTGTACAACGGTTCAACAATGCCTGGTGTCTACAAAGGCAACAACATCGATATCACCACTGTGTTTGAAGCAGTGGGTGCATGTGCTGCTGGCACAATCACTGAAGGTGAACTCACCGACATTGAAAAAGCAGCATGCCCTGGCGAAGGTGCATGTGGCGGAATGTTCACGGCTAACACCATGTCTTCTATTGCTGAAGCATTGGGTATGAGCCTTCCTGGAAGTGCATCAGCACCTGCAATTGATGCAAGCCGCGAAGGTGATGCTCATCGCGCCGGTGAAGCAGTGGTGAACATGTTGCGACTTGGCATTCGTCCTCGCGACATCATGACAAAGAAAGCATTTGAAAACGCCATTGCTGTCACAAACGCTTTCGGCGGAAGCACCAATGCTGTTCTGCATCTTCTTGCCATTGCAAACGAAGCAGGAGTTGCACTTGACCTTGATGACTTCAACAGAATTGCAGACAAAGTGCCGCACATTGCTGACACAAAGCCAGGCGGCAAGTATCACATGTCAGACATTCACCGAATTGGTGGCGTTCCTGTACTCATGAAGCATCTTCTCGACGCAGGTTTGTTACATGGCGACGTGATGACATGCACCGGAAAGACCATGGCAGAGAACTTGGCAGACATCAACCCACCTGCACCAGATGGTGAAGTCATTCACCCACTCAGTAACCCAATTCATACTGAAGGTGGCATCAACATCCTCACTGGCTCACTTGCGCCAAAGGGTTCTGTTGTCAAAGTTGCTGGTCTCAGCAAAGAGCAAATGCAATTCGAAGGCCCTGCTCGCGTGTTCGACGGTGAAGATGGCGCAATGAACGCAATCATGACCGGCACCATTAACCATGGCGATGTCATTGTTATTCGTTACGAAGGCCCGAAGGGCGGCCCAGGTATGCGCGAGATGCTCGCAATTACTGGCGCACTCAAAGGCGCAGGTCTTGGCTCAACAGTTGCACTTATTACCGATGGCCGTTTCTCTGGCGGCACGTGGGGATTCTGCATCGGCCACGTTGCACCGGAAGCAACTGATGGCGGCCCAATCGCATTCGTGCGTGAAGGTGACCTGATTCGGGTTGACGTTCCGACAAAATCTCTTGACCTTTTGGTCAGTGAAAAAGAGCTCAAGAAGCGACGCAAGGGCTGGGTGCCAAACCCACCTCGTTACACAACTGGTGTACTGGCAAAGTTCGCAAAGC
>JBAXVL010000098.1:0-1480 GCA_037129095.1 Actinomycetota bacterium
CCTTCGAATCGGGGCGACTGTGAATCAATACCGAGCCATGACAATGCGTCAATGATTCCTTGAGTCCACTCAGGGCTATTGCGAGACTCGTCAGTGTCTTCAATACGCAAAACAAACGTGCCGCCGGTACGTAATGCAAGCGCCCAGTTATAGAGAGCAGTACGCGCTCCCCCAACGTGGAAAAACCCAGTCGGTGAGGGAGCAAAGCGATAGCGAGGAGAATCTGACATGACTCTGCAAGGTTAGTGCCACAGCGATTGAACAGCAGTAAACGGTAGTTTGAAGAGATGGATGGCTTTACAGAGACAGAACAACTCAATGTGCTCGGCGAGCGTCTACGCACGTGCTGCACTTCACCAGTAACTGGGTTTTACCGCACGGGATGTTGCGAAGTTGGCGGTGACGATGTTGGGGTTCACGCAGTGTGCGCCATCATGACCGATGAGTTCCTTGAGTTTTCGAAGGCTGCAGGAAATGACCTGTCCACCCCAATGCCCCAATACGGGTTTGCAGGGCTGAAAGCCGGCGATCAATGGTGCTTGTGCGCTCCACGGTGGCAAGAAGCGTTTGAAGAAGGCAAAGCACCACAAGTGAAATTGCATTCAACTCACATGGCGGCTACAGAGTTTTGTGATGTCGAAGGGCTACGCGCCCACGCGATTGACCTTTAGCGCGACAATGTGTCGTGAGTAAAGCTCATCAGCAAATCACCATCGCCGGTGACTGATGAACTCAAACCATGAACAACGGGAAGTAGTTGTTCACAGAAGAATCGCGCAGTTGCAACTTTTGCGGCAATTTCATCGTGTGCCATTTCTGAATGAACTGCAAGATGCGCTGAACGCGCCATGACATACCCACCAACCAGTGTTGACAATTGTGTGAGATACGGCGTTGCACCAGACAGCACAGCAACTTGGTTGGTGCCGTTTAGTTGCAGCCATTCCGTAGTGCCCCGTACCGACTTCGATGCTGACTGCAAAGCAGCTGCAAGCGACACAAGTTCAGGATGTTTAATGAGTTTTGCATCTAATGCATCAATGTCGTCAAGTAATCCATTCAAAACTGCTCCACCCTTGAGACCCATCTTGCGTCCCACTAAGTCCATGGCTTGTATGCCGTTCGTACCTTCGTAAATGGTGGTGATGCGAGCATCGCGATAATGCTGAGCAACTCCGGTCTCTTCAATGAATCCCATTCCGCCGTGAATTTGAATTGCGATACCTGTGAGCGCAACACCCATGTCGGTGCCCCAGCCCTTAGAGAGCGGCGTTAATAGTGCAGCCAAGTCAGAAGCTTTTTCACGTTCTGCTGCATCTGGATGATGGGATGCAATATCAATACACGCCGCGTTCCAATACAGCAGACGACGAAGTGCCTCAATGGTTGACTTCATTGTGACAAGCATTCGCTTCACGTCTGGGTGATCAATAATTGATGATGCTTCACCAGCAGGTGCACCAGGTGCGCGACCTTGGTG
>JBAXVL010000099.1:0-1449 GCA_037129095.1 Actinomycetota bacterium
CGCCCCCGCCGCCGAATCGACCTCCGCCACCACCGCCGAAGCCACCACCAGTTGCTGCTTTCAATGTTGGTGCAAATGCATTGACGGCAATGACGGCGCCAAACGCAATGACAGCGCCAATGATTCCGCCAAGAACTCCCTGCACAACGCTTTCTGCCATTACTTGGCGAACAATCTTGTTGCTCTTCCAACCAAGCGCCTTCAAAGTTCCGAATTCACGCGTTCGACGAGTAACGCCAGACATGGTGAACAACATGGCAAGTGCAAACGCAACGATAAGAACAATGATTGACAACCATTTTCCGAATGATGACAAAAGATCTGACGCAGTAGACAATGAACCTGACACAGTTTTTGCTAAATCAGCAGATGTGCTGATAGTCGCATTAGGCAAGAGAGCCGTTAAAGCCGTCGAAGCAGCAGACACGCTGTCGCCGCCACTCGCTTTCACATACACATTGGTCACCCCGGACGTGACTCCGGCCAATGTACGAGCAACATCAATTGGGATGTAAACATTTGCAGCAGTTTCTGCAGCACCTGCAGATGGCCCGACAAGTCCGACGACTGCGAATTTCTTTCCGGCAACCGTGATTGAACTCTTCAGAGTTAAGGATTCGGTGGTTGCATACGTCGCGTCAAGGACAGCGTTGTACTTACCGATATCGGCTGTTGTCAACATCCGACCACTCTTTAAAGCGACAGATGACATCGGTCCAACTTCCACATGTTCTGATGTCACTCCCAAAACCGAAAAAGAAACGATAGAAAATGCAGATCCACCTTTACCATCTGCTCCACCAGTGGGTAGAGCAACTGTTGTCACAGGTGCAATCGTTGCTTGTGAAGGCGCACCAGGAATTTGCTGGCTGTCGCCGCCTTGACCAAATTGTCCGCCGCCGTTACCGCCGCCATTGCCTTGACGACGTTGAAGAAAGGAAGGCAACTGGCCATTGAAAGTTGTGTTCGTCAATTTCAATGCAGTTGCAACTGCCGCAACTCCCTTTGTTGCCGAGATCTTCGCAATAGTTGCGTCATCAAATGTTGAAGCACCACGTTCAGTACTCAGTCGCGTACGACTTATGGTTTGCACTCCTCCGGTTTGCTGACCATCGGCTGCACCGATATCAAAGCGAGGAGGACCATCGCCCGGCGCGGCTCGTTGCGTGATTGAGATATCAGTACCAATGCCATACAGCGACTGCAGCACTTGCGCTTGGGAATCCTTAACTCCACTGGAAATAGCACTCACCGTGGTGACAAGTGCGATGCCAATTGCTAGTCCAATCGAGACAATGACGGTTTGGCGACGGCGATTCAACAGTTCGCGGCGTAAATAGGTAAAAAACACAAAGCCTCCTTAGGGGCTTTACGACCATAGGTCACTTATCTCTCGGCAACATGACCATGAATCTAAGAAGTAGGTAAGAATGCACCTATGGCAGAAGA